>CAYGQM010000146.1:0-3383 GCA_964352065.1 uncultured Opitutaceae bacterium | reverse complement strand
GTAGATCGTGTGGTTGAAGTCATGGGATCAAGGCCGGGTATCTTGAGTGTGTATGGTGACATTCACTTGGCGAGCGTCGTGGAAAATAAGCTGCACCGGGTTATTGAGGCTTCCTGCGGCCCGATCGGACGAAACTATGGTGGGCGTGGGTTTATTAGAGGATTCGGGCGGGAAATGGTCGATCTCGATGGGCGTGAAGTAACGCTTCATGCACTTTACAGTGGGAAAGCGAAGAACCCGGATTTGCTAATCCCAGCCGCTGATGAGCCCCAAACCTGGAATTTTCTTGAAACCGTTTTCGACCCTCGTTTGGAGGATCCGCTCATGACTGTGCGCATCCGTAATATCATAGATTCTCCAAACGATGCCCCTCGAGGGGGTGGGCAATTTGACCGGGTTGCATCAGCCACCGCCCGATTAGCAGAGTCATCGCTACCGAAAGTAAAAACACTTCCGCATGCGGATGTGCATCTGCGTTTTCCAGACGGCCGTCCCATTCTGGGAACTCGTAGCACCAGCGAAGGTGGATTACCCATTTGCGGATTACCGGATATTCCTGAAGGAACAACGGTGATTTTAACCGCTGTGGCCGGAGCAAAAATTGACTCGCAGTTGTTAACAACCACGAAAACGCGTTGATAGTCTTTTTGGGATTCGTATCTCGAATTGCCTACAACTTACGGACAATTGAACGAGCAATCCCCTGTATGACAAGTTCTGATACAGGATGGAGGTCAGGATAGTTGACGTTTTCCGCTTTCAAATAGGGCGGTTCATTGTGTGGCTTTATAAATCTTTTGAGGGTGGTCGCTCCATCAATCAGGGCAGCCACAATATCCCCGTCGTTCGGGAGAGCGGGTTCAATGATGACCATATCGCCGTCGTGAATACCGGCGTCGATCATGCTTTCTCCTCGTACCTTCAACGCGAAAGACCTGCGGGAACGGCGAATCCCCGCGGTGTTGATGTCGACTTGTATGCGATCTATAGCATCTCCCTGTTCGATGCCATCCGGATATCCTGCTGCGATATTTCCATAGACGGGCATATCGATCACTTCGAGCGATTCCTTAGGTGCTTCCTCCGAAGTTTCGTAAGTGATACGGTAGGTGCGGGCCTGACCGGCTATGCGGGTGATGTAACCCTTGTTTTCCAATGCGCGCAGGTGGCCTACGACTGCATTGGTGCTGTTGAAGCCAAAGTGATCGCGGATCTCGCGAATGCTGGGCCAGAAGCCCCGTTCCTGAGAAAAGACCTGTAGGAATCCCAGAATTTCCTGTTGGCGTAAAGTAAGCTCGTCCATAGTGATTAAATATGCAGTGGTATTATGTTCAGTGTCAAGATCCGTAAATTGACTTTTTTCTTCTCACTGACGCCATATCCAGACTCACTGGTGCCAGATGCCTATTTGGATTGTAGAGTATTTTGGCGAAGCGCGACTGAACTCCCTATTTTGGATGATTACAGCCTCAACCGCGCCTTTTTGGATAGTCATGATCTGTTTCGGCCAGCGAAAGTGGGCCAAGAACCTGTGCCATCCGTGGTTGATTCCTCCTCTTTTAGGAGGCCTTTATATCTACTGTATCTACTTGATGGTGACTGTGACGGCGGCTCCGGAGGTCCCCGAGGCTTCGATGAAAGGGATACGTGCGTTCTGGTCACATCCGTTTTCTTTCATGGCACTTTGGGCTCACCGCATGATATTGGATCTTTTTTGCGGCATGATGTTGAATCGTACTGGGGAAGGGGCCGGATGGACGGGAAAGTTGATGCTGTTACTCATCTGGCTGTTGGGGCCGATCGGATTAATGATCTTTGCCTTACGGTATTGGTTGAATTTCGGGGAACGGCGATCTACCGAAGGGCGTTCGAAATAATTAACCTAGCCGAGTGACGAAAGTCGGTGGTCCAATTGCCAATCAGAAATCTTATCCTGACTGATCGGTTGATTGAGTTTGAGACCCTGGCTCTCATTCAATTTACGGTTCCGGCGAGGGCCGGCAGCGAAAAATTGAAAGGCATACTTCCAGTCTTCCCAACAGAGGCGGCGCAGGGATTTATCCATGCGTATCAGACTGAGCATCAATGGCCCGGAAAGTGCCCAGAGCGCCATTCTGTGCTTCCCTTCCAGATAGGCTAAAAAGTTTCTCTGCAGCCAGTGGTTGAAGCGTCCACGCCCGAAAGCCAGAGTCAGCTGTTTGTAATACTGGTTTTCCATAACGTTTTCAGGCAGAGAAAAACCGTTTTGAGTGTTACCATTTCTGACTAGCAATAATCGTTGCCAGGCTCGAAGGGCTCGGGGTGTAAGTCCTGCAGGAAACGAACCGAAGAGTATTTCATCACCTTTAATCTGCGGAGCATCTTCACCTGAGTGGCGGCGGATAGAAAACCGATCTCCTTCGTAGCGACAGATCACATACGGATTCTTGAAGGGATAAACCTGTGCACGGTTGTAGCGGGGATTGAATTTTCGAATCAGCTTGTTTTCCAGCTTGAGCGCCGCTTTTTCTGAGTGGCAGGTTTTAAATGTGATCGAGTGGGTTGCATTGACGAGCCTGACGAGGCGTTTGTCTGCTTTTTCCGCCTTTACGTTGCGGTAGGAGTTGACCCGTTTTTTCAGATTCTTGGCTTTACCAATGTAAAGGATCTTATCGTCTTTGCCGTGGAAATGATAGACACCGGGCTTTTCAGGTAGTTCGATAAAAAAGCGGCGTCCCACCGTTTTGGTCAGTGGATTTGGCAGGTCAAAGAGGAGGAGTTGTTCAGTGCGTTGGTCCACTGTAGTTTGTTTAAAGGCTTTTAATAGCCTCTCTCAAAACATCGCAAGCTCTATTCATCGCTTCGCCTTCATGGGCAGAGGAAATGAAACAGGTTTCGAATGCAGAGGGTGCCAGATAGACACCCCGTTCGAGAACGTAGTGAAAGATTTTCTTGAAATGGCCAGTTTTGGTCGCGATCGCTTCTTCGTAGTTTGTGACGGGTGTCTCCGAGAAAAACATACAAAACATACTGCCGGTTTGAGGCACTTGAAGGGGAATTCCTTTTTCGTTCGCTGCAGTCAATAATACGTCGCGAATCTGTATTCCAAAGTCGTTGAGCTGTGAATACGGGTCTTCGGTCGTAAGTTTTTCGAGCGCAGCTATTCCAGCGGCCATTGCGAGTGGATTGCCACTTAGGGTTCCCGCCTGATAAACAGGACCGAGTGGGGCAAGGGAGTTCATGATGTCCGTTTTTCCACCAAATGCTCCCACGGGAAGGCCTCCGCCAATGATCTTTCCGAGTGCCGTCAGATCGGGAGTAATACCAGTTTTTTCCTGCACGCCTCCCGGAGCGACGCGGAATCCCGTCATGACTTCGTCGAATATAAGAAGGGTGCGGTGAGC
>CAYGQM010000145.1:0-3432 GCA_964352065.1 uncultured Opitutaceae bacterium | reverse complement strand
GGCGCAGGTAGGCATTTTCCTGATTCAGCCTGCGAATCTCTTTCGCCATCTCTTCTGCCATTTCCTCAGGCTCCCGTCAGAAACTCCCAGTTCCCTAGATACCTGCTTAAGGCTTTTTCCGCTGCTCAAATACAGATCAACAGCTTGGCGTTTAAACTCCTTGTCATAAGGTTTGTGAGTTTTAGGCATGTCTTTTTTTCTTTCTCACGCTGATCGATCCGTGTCCACACTTTCGGGGGAGGTCCACAGATCTCCCGATCCAACACCGACGCCGTGAGTGCTCCCAGGCCTTTGGGTAGTTTCCTGGCATTGAGCCGTTCTTCACCTGTAGTCGCTTCCTTTAGCTGCTCGGCCACAACCAGCAGTATGTCCTGCAAGGGAGTTAGCAGTTCGATCATATAACCTGGCAAACGAGCACGCAATAGGGCGATCTTCTTGGGTTTCCACCAGGTCGATTCTATTGTATGGCCGTAATACAGAGCAGTGCTCTGGCCGCTGTTTGCCAATCGCTTGAGTTCACGGGAGAGCTTCTCGCGCAAGCGTCCCAGGCTGCGCCCCTGCTCTTCCTGTTCGCTCGGCACGCGCACTACCGTCAGCGCCCTCTTGTTGCCTGCCAGATAGCGGTACAGGTGCGAGCACAGTTCGGCGGC
This sequence comes from uncultured Opitutaceae bacterium, assembly GCA_964352065.1. Classification (GTDB taxonomy): domain Bacteria; phylum Verrucomicrobiota; class Verrucomicrobiia; order Opitutales; family UBA2995; genus UBA2995. The sequence goes on along the minus strand of CAYGQM010000145.1, from coordinate 2,782 downwards.
GTCGCGCTTATCCGTCTTCACTCTTTGTCCGTATTCATCCCAGTTGCGTGGACGTACCACAAGATTGCATTCACCCAAAGCTGTTAGCTTGCGGTGTAACACGTAGCCGAAGCACCCGGCTTCATAACAGCTGTGCACTGCATCGGCTTTTTTCAACTGTTCGGATATCCAAGTGAGGAATCGATCCGGGCTCATTTGCCTGGCACGCTCGGGAGCGGATCCGTCGACTTGAAAAACCACAACATACTTTGTCTTGTGGATATCAAGTCCTGCTTGATGACGCCGGCCTTAACCTTAGTCTGTTTCTGTGACATGGGAGTTGTCAGAGTGGGCGAGGAAAAACCGATGAATACAAGAAGGGAACTTCCCAATTGCACCGACGAAATCAGGTAACTTCACACTCCAGGTATCGAGATATCGCTTCTTAGACGCCTCGTTGAACGATGGAGGGAAAGGTCCACAATTAGGATTGGTTGGAAAAGCCCAAGGAAGAAAGTGAAAGCATGGAAAGTCGCTTTCAGCTGGAATGACCCAGAAAGACCGGTTCTTAGATATCAGGTGGGAGATTCCGTCGAATAATTCTCATAAATTGATCTTCTCCAGCTACTGTTGGCAAGCGTTCTGAGATAACCCATGAATTTCCGGTATCTAAAGGAGCGGCTATCTGTTCGGAGAGACTTGTAAGGTTTCTGAGAATGGAATCACCATCAATTCGATACACAGCTGCATCATTCCAAGTTTCGAGGTCGTAAGATTGCTGAACTACAATTTCAAAACCTAAGTCCGTCTTCGGAAAATCGAAACCCGCAATCATGTCCGGCACACCCTTGAGCGCATCTTTGACAAACTCGGCGATATACGGAAATGGGTCTTCAACCAGAATAAACGGTTCGCAAATGACGGTTACAACCGGTTCCATTAATGTCAGGTCCAATCCGGGAGTGCCGTCGGAAGCCCCAAGCTCTGGTAGGCCGTCATGAGCCGACGGAGCAAAAGCTTCATCGTCGAAGCTGATGATCATCTCATCACTCAGAACATACGGAAGGGGATCAATCAGTGTAACGGCTGATGTCGTAAGATCGACACAGGAAGGAAAGCCCCCGTCCACCGGAAGTTCCACAAGGTCCACTTTAAAGTCCGAAGCCAGTTGGTTAAGCACGTTCACAGCTAAAGAACCTGAAACCCCAGGAATCCCAAAAGCACTGAAAAAGGGACTTGATGGGTCACCTCTGGGGGTGGTTACGACTCTAAACTCACCACCTCCGAGGAATGCTATGGCCGGTGGCAATTTCATAAACTCCATCGCTCCGTTTGTCAGGTTCATTCGGGCAAGCGTCTCCTCGCCGCTGGTTAATGACATCCGGATGAAAGCAAAGTCCGTACCCGAACGACGTGCGGCTGTCACATCGCCACCGCTTGACAGTTTTTGCGCAATGGCCGCGTTTCCTGTCACATTGCCACTGGGATCAACGATAATGAATTGAGTCTGGTCATCATCTTCCCACGTGTAATATAGTAAAGAGTATCCGTCCAAATAGAATTCCCCCTGGACTTTCGCACCGGCCACGGTCAGCAACTTGCTATAGGCCATGGTGCCATCGGGATTGATTCGGAATATTTTCGCCTTGCTGAGATCCTCGGCTCCTATATTCGAAAAATCCACTTGGGCGGCGGCATGAGCGAACAGCGACCCATCCGACCCAAAAGTATACCGTATAACCTCCAATCGTTGACCGGACGCATTTAAGGGCGGCTGGAAAGCGAAGGTCCAATTGAATTCTCCTGTTTCATCATCAAGCAACCCAAAAACATCATATATTTCAAAGCCAGTCCCCGCACCGTTCAGGAATTGATAAAAACTAAAAATCCCCACATCACCGCTGGGGAGCGGATACCCTTCGAAGAGCCCGCCGAGACCTTTGAACGAAAATCCTGTTGTCCATAACTTCTCAAAAGGTGTGTTGGAGTTAGGATCATATTTTGAAACAAAACCCATCTTGGCGGGTACATCAGAGCCTACAAACACAAACTTTCCATCGGGGGTCGGTTCAAAGAGTCCACCTTTTCCTCCAAGATTGCTTAAATCGACCTCAACTCCATCAAGGAAGGCCAGCGTTTCGGGGTCGTATATGCCGATGGTTCGAATGGTTCCGTCATCATCTCCGGCGATGAGCAACTGAGTAGTATCCGGGGTCAACAGGGCGCCGTGGTTGTCACCCAAGAGAAACGAACTCAGCTTGGCGCCTGTTTGTGGATCCACAAAAATATAGCCATTATGTCGGACCTTGGCGGTGTCGGTGAGCAGAAGAAGTTGGCCGGATTCAAAGGCATAGGCCTCAAGGATGCCTTTGTTAGTGAAACTCGGGTCTTCGAAACGCACACTCCATTGACCATTGGCAATCGAGGTGGATATGAGGAGTGGACAACACAAGTAAAAAAGGAGGAAAGGTTTCATAGTATGAAAATCCATGAAATCGAAGTATTCAAACTAGTCAAAAATAAAAGACTTAATTCAAGGAGTTGCTGCCCAAAAGTGTCTAAAATTGTGGTGTTAAGTTAATACTGCGGATGGGCGGAAGATTTAGTCCTCCAATGGCATGGCTTCGATAATACTTCATCTTGGCGTGTAGAGTCGCAAAAGAAGTTAAGGATCAGATTTTATAAGCTAAATAGTTTGTGGTTAGAGCAAAGGATAGAGGGTCACAAAGGATAGAGGGTCAATACTCAAGGGCGTGTTGCCCAAAGGGGGTTAACAAGTCAGCAGTTTCTGGCATCCTAGATT
>CAYGQM010000144.1:0-3737 GCA_964352065.1 uncultured Opitutaceae bacterium | reverse complement strand
TCACTCGGATAGTTATCGCGCATTCTAAGTCTATTGCAGACTCATGAACGCATGTACAGCTTTTTATATATAAAGGGTATTTTTAGACACCCTCTTAGATATATAGGAAGGATGATAGTTCATCCCCTGCTGATAGGGTATTTCTTCAAATCCAACGTGCTGAACTTCTTCAAGTTCTCCGCGACCGAAAGGAAAACCCTCGCAAAACAGTTTTTAGGCTACAGTGCCTTGCTACTGGCATTTATCCTGACCAATATGTACATCTAAAGGATGTATTTTAGAGAACAGTCCCCATGAATCTAAACCAAGTTACTTTACCCGTGATGGACCTCGGCGAAGCCTGCGTCTTTTACAGAAATATGGGCTTCAAACAAATTGTCGATTCACCACACTATGCGCGTTTCGAATGCCCCAAAGGAGATACCACGTTCTCAATTCTACTCGATGAGGGGCCCATACATAACGGATCGACAATCTATTTTGAGCATGAGGCGGCTGATGCCTGGGTAAATGAACTTGCAGAAAAAGGTTACGTCTTTGACCAATTACCCACCGATAGGCGCTACCAGCGGAGAGAAGCCATTCTACACGATCCTTCAGGAAATAAAATTAAGCTCTACTACGCAGATGAAAACCGTAGATATCCACCATGGCGCATCGATATCTAAAGTAAAACACTGTCTCTCCCTTTATGAGTACTCCATTTGGAAGCGTTGAATATCGTTCTGTGGATCGATTCGAAGAATCCTACATCAAGGAAATTCAGGATGAAGCTTTTCAACTAATCCAGGATCACATCTGGTGGAACAATCCTGTTAATCTGTACGACAAAATTGAATACCCTCTATACCTAACTGGAGATAGCGATTTGCTATTACTGCGAATCCAAGATTTAAAAACAGGTTTCACTCGCAGTGTAGACTTTAGAGACGACCTCATCCTCGGCCTTGTGGATTACACCAAGACCTTGGAAATACTATCTATACTTAGCAGGAATCACGATATCACCTGGAAACTTTTTCAAACCGCATCTCGTAGAATTGAGCTTCCCATCGGGACTATAGAAAACGGTGAGATCAGTGTTTCAGCGATAAAGCACATGACTGACACCATCGATCATTATAAGATCACCGAGCGTGAACTTTCAGATTCTGAATTTCACGCCCGGATTTATCATCAGTATTTTGACGAGAACCACGAACCCATTTTTCAGTCCTGATTCAGATCTGAAACCAGGACCGGTTGAACCAACGATCCCGTTCTACTGATTTTATAGATTCATAGATCTATCTGCGTTCCCACGACACGATGGATCCGCGGCTCATTTATGAATGGTTTATAAAAACTCAACGGATCGTTAAATACCTTCGAGGTTAACTCCATAGAGGCGAATTATCCACAACTTGATCTATCCCGCAGCTTTCATCTCCCAGACTGCCAAACCAGTTTCCCGGTGAAAAACACTAGAAAAGCCTCTCCCGCCCTACTTTGGGGCTTAATACCGATATTTGGTATTCCTTCCACACACGCTCAATTTGTCGAATTATGGGAAGTCGGTACGAGGAACTTCAATTTAGAAGAGTTTGTCGAAACGAACAATGAAACATTAGATCCCGCACCCGGAAGTCCCTCAGCGTTGGATGACCACTATTTTGTCGCAGGAAATTATCCTTCGCCGATCGGCACCGTTGACCAAACTGAAAGTCCAGACTTTTTCGAACCCCAACTTACAAGCGGCGACCCTCGAATTCGCATCTACTTCGAAGCCCCAAACCCAACTCCTGCTATCACACGCTATACCTTAACCTTCAGGATCCTTTGGAAGGGGTATTGGATTCCTTCAGAAAGCCGCAGCGGTGAAACACCGGGCAACCATCAATTTATAGTTCGCAGCAATGGTGTGGCCGTATCCGACACGCTAAATACTGACTACCAAGAAAACACTCATGATTTCACCCTCTCTTTCAGTGGTCAACCGCTCACTCCTGATGGATTCAATTATGTCGAAATCGAACACTTGGGAGGTACCACCTCAGCCGGAGAATCGTTTCCGTCAGGATACTGGGCCAGCATCGATTTCATCGCTTTGCGCGCTCACCCCACTGGCATGCTTGACAATGATTCCGACAGCCTTCCCTTGTATTGGGAAAGCCAGTACCTTCTAAGCGATACAAATCCTGCAGACGCAACCTCTGATAGCGACCATGACAACCTATCTGCTGTCGAAGAATTCGTATTAGGTACATCGCCCCTGAACTACGACTCTGACTACGACGGTCTTGGCGACGGAGAAGAGACTACCAGTAACCCGCTTATTAGAGACACGGACGGCGATGGAATCATCGATGGATTAGAAACCCGCAGCCGTCCTCATCTAACCGATACCGACATGGACGGCGCCAGCGACTCTTTGGAGCTTGCTGTCGGAACTGACCCGGATGATCCATCGATAAAGCCTGCGCCATTCAGCCAAGCTTTTGCCATAAACTTTGTCCACAGTGCTGAACCGCTCGGCAAACTGCAGTTTGCCGCCGCCACAGGTGCACTTCCGCAAACCAATTGGAATCAAACCCGAGGTATTGATTGGGGAGAAACTTCAGGCGATGAAAGTTTCATACGCTTTCCCGCTCCAGGTAAAATTGTGGATGCATCAGGCGCACTTACACCCGTGGTCATTAGCTGGTCAGGCGACAACCCAACACCGCGGTCAAATGCCGGCGATGATACGGACCTCGCAGCACACCGACTCTTTAAGGGTGCGTTGGCTGCTATTTCGAATGGTGAATACTCGGACGAGTTTGTAGACCTCACAGTTGATTTGGAAAACATCCCCTATAATCAATACGACCTCGTACTCTACCTTCAAACAGACAGTGCAAATCCAATTGGCGAAGTCACTCTCAATCACGACCCACAAACATCCCGCCTGTTTTCAAATCTCGAGTATGAAGTTATCGATGGATTCAAGGAGTCCAAAACGTTTGGGGACGAACGTATCAGTCGCGGCAATTACCTTCGCTTCAGAAATTTGCAGGGGTCTGACCTCAATATTCGCTTACACTCAAATGCCTGGTTCGTTGGACTTTGTGCCTTACAAATTCTGGACATGGGAAGTGACCGTGATAGCGATACCCTTCCTGATACCTGGGAGCGGGAACACAGGCTGAACCTTACCGATGAAAACAACGCCACTGCAGATACAGATGGAGACCAATTAACCCAACTTGAAGAATTTGCCCGCGGAACCAATCCTCACCTGACTGACACGGACTTTGACGGACTCGATGACAATGTCGAAACCAACACAGGCATCTACCTTTCTGCATGGGATACCGGTACAGACCCCTTGAATGCAGACACCGATCTCGATGGTTTGTCGGATTACTTCGAAGTTACCAATTCGGGTTTCCGCAGTGACCCGAACGACGACGACAGCGATAACGACGGAACCCCAGACAAAACAGAATGGGAGTGGAACAGCGACCCGACTGACAATAGAAGCAAGATCCTCCCCGGACCATTTTACAACGCAGCAGAACAGGAGCTCAGCTGGAGTATCGAAAACCTGAGACTACGACTAGACTACACCAAAGGGAGGCAACTATCTGAATGGGGCGGTGGTCCTGGGGTAACCTTTCAGATCCTGAACGGCACGGAGGCGGAAAATCGATATTCCACGATCAGTATCAGGCTTGAATTTAACAACGGCATGCTGGGCTACGTGATGAGTGTAGACG
>CAYGQM010000143.1:0-3882 GCA_964352065.1 uncultured Opitutaceae bacterium | reverse complement strand
CGTGTTCCGAGGTTGAAGACCGACATGACCGGGCCATTTATGGAACCGGACCAATAACTTTCATCACGCAAGGTCTTCTTCGCTTTTGGGCGCGAGTTATTGTTACCTTTCTTCACCACAGCTCCACGGTGCAGCCCGGCATTGCGGGGACGCAATGGCCCTACCTAGTAACCCATGTTGAATAGCGAATAATCACGGCACAGCCGCTCTCGATAACGATTTTTTGGGGGAGCAATTAGGACCAGGAGTCGGGGTTTGGCAGTTCGTATGAGGATACTGCGGGTATAGATAAAATAAAATGTTACCAATAACACGGGCTGTAGCCCTGCGGGGTTCGTTTATGGGGGTCTTGTAGCAACTTCAACAAACTGCACTGGAGGGACTTACGTAATACCGCTGATATCCTGGTCTGGTTCGATAAGATTTTGGCCGGATGAGGGTCCGATTACGTGTTACGTAAAACACATTAGCGAGCTAGGAAACACTTCGGAAATAAAGGATTTTAGGAAGTTGGAATTGATTTCTGAAACCAGGCTCATCGCGTAGGAAGGCGTCGACGGGCGTGGGGAGGGGAAACTTTTCTGTAACCTGATATGATATCTGAAAACCCCATGAAGACTGTGAAACCAAACCCCTATTTCTCTGGAGCTACGTTACAAAAACCGCTATCCTTGGCTTTCGCTGTGATTGCTGCTTTTACTCCTTCACTCGGATTCTCCGAGGAAGACGATATTGAAGGAGATGTATTTGAGCTTTCACCGTTTACCATCCAACCAGAGGAAGGGTGGGTTGCCACTGAAACGTTGGCTGGAAGTCGGTTGAGAACGGATTTCAAAGATGTAGCTGCTCAGGTGGAGGTGATGACGATGGAGTTCATGGACGACTTCGGGATCACGTCGATGGAAGAGTCCTTAATCTATTCTCTGAACGTGTCGAATCCGGAGGACCGGGTGGCTGGAAATGGAGAAGGGTTTGGTACGAGTCCCCTGGATTTCCAACAAATACGAGGTGTCGGAGGAGGTACCCGTTCCCGAAACTTCTTTGGGGTCGTTACACCCACAGAAAACTACAACATTTCACGTCTGACCATAGCGAGTGGACCGCAATCGATTTTGTTTGGTGTGGGTGCTCCAGCCGGGGTCCTGGATGTCAGTATCAACCGTGCGGAAACCTCGGAAGACTTCGGTGAAGTGAGCTTTCAGACGGATTCCAATGGAGGCCACCGTGTGTCATTTGACTATAATAAAGTCATTATCGAGGATAAACTGGCTTTGCGTATGGCGTTGCTTAACAAGAACACGGAGCAGGATTGGGAGCCGAACTACGACAAGGTGAAAGGCCTTTATGCAACGGTTACCTGGAGACCGTTTGAAACCACGACCATCATGGGGCACTACGAACGGCAGGAACGTGCCTGGAATCGGGCGAATCGGTTCCTTCCGTATGACCGGTTATCGGCATGGTACGGCTGGGGGCAGCCTGCCTTTGATATCAATACGCTGCCCACCAACAATGCCGGGGAGCCCTTATTCAATAACCTTCCCATTATTTACAACCGGGCAGGGGCGGACGCCACGATCGTGATTAATCCTGATGGAACCTGGCAACAGCCTACGACGGCGTTTCGCAACTCGGTTGAGATCGTTCCACCGACGGATCTGCCTGGCGTCTCACCGGTCAACTTTGAGGCCGACAACTGGACATTGCTGGACAACTCCATATTCCCTGCGGCGGAGCAGGTAAACCTCAATGGTTTGGCCACGACGACCGAAATGGAATCGGACATCTACAATCTCTTCATTGAGCAGCGATTGGCAGAGAACTGGTTCATCGAATTGGGTTACCAGAAAGAAGATGTGTACCGCCTGGACTACGATATGGGCGTCTCAGATCGCACGCTGTTTGTCGATCCGAACCGTTATCTGGGAGATGGAACCACCACCAATCCTAATTTCGGAGACTTCTACCTCGATGGGCAACCTCAGTGGCAGCCGGTGGAGGACAATACCGAAAGCTGGAGGGCCACCATGTCGTATGAATTCGATTTTGCGGACAAGTTTACCAGTGCGATGCGCGTCTTCGGTCGCCACCGAATGGCTATCCTTAAATCCCAGGACAAAGCGGTCAACGGCTTGGGACAACAAGGGCTTCGCTATCGAATTGCGCCTGACTACAACACGCTCGAAGAACCGTTTTTTGGCAACAGCACCTATGCGGATGCGACCGCCAACAACTGGTTGTCCAATGGTGCTCGTGGAATCAACGCCCGTTATTACCTGACCGAGGAAAACGGCTACTATTCTGCGCCCTCCAACCTCGTATTCGATGGACGTCCGCTTTCCTTTCAGGATGAGAATGGGCAGTCATTTACTATCGATCCGTTAAACACGGGGTATTTCGACGAACATGGTCAGCGGTTGGTATCCAACAATGGTCCTCAAGGTATCAATTCTCAGCTGGATACGGAGCAGTTTGGCTATCAGGGGTTCTTCCTCGATGGTCGAATCGCGTTGACCTACGGCTACCGAAAAGATGAGGCCAAGAGCAGAAACTTTATCAACGTTGACCAAGACAATGTGGGAAGTTTCCGTCATCCTAACGGTGCTCGAGCTACTGGACTCTTCCCCTACTATGAAGATGTTGAGTTTGGTGATTTTGGAGATGTCCAAAGCGGAATCACCCGGACCACCGGAGCGGTCGTACGGGTGTTCCCGTGGATCAGCCTTTTTTATAATAAGTCGGATACGTTTCAGCCTAACATCGGTCGTTTTGATCCGTATGGAAATGAATACCCTGGCGCTGAGGGTGAAGGCAAGGACATCGGCTTTCGTCTCGATCTGCTGGATGATAAATTGGTCCTTAAATATAATCGTTTTGACTTGGTTGCCGGTCCTTCCCGGGCGGCGAACACGCCGTTCAACCGGTGGCGGGATCCCGTGTGGGATGTTGAAAACCGTTACCGTACTCTGACGGGGGACACGAATTACCCCGGTAAAGATCAAGGCGGATTCCGTGAACGCGGACGCGCCAATTACTGGGTCATGAGCGATAACCTATCCGAAGGCGATGAGGTAACGGCTACCTACGCCCCCATTGAAGGCTTGAATATCCGCCTGACCTACACGAATCGCACGGCGATCGAAAGTAATATCGGGCAGGTGTGGTTCGACTGGATTGATGAACGTTTGGAAAATGCCTGGACCAAGTTCAACGTTCCCGAAGGGGGTGCCGATAATCCCCGTGACATTAATCAGAACGGGGTGATCGACACATGGACCTGGGATACCGCCTACTACAATGATAACAATGGGGGGTCTCAGACGCTTGCTGAGTATTATAACGACGTAACCGTAAATGGACCAATCGGTGCGACCCTCATAAAGGCTCTCGATGGAAAACCCAATGAGTTCGACCGTTCAGAAAGTGCCAACTTGAATGTCAATTATCGATTTCAAGAAGGTCGGCTAAAAGGGTACAACGCAGGCTTCGCCGTGCGTTACCGAGGTGCTCCTGCTGTAGGGTTTCTTGAGACTGAGGTGAACGGTGAAATTGCTCCGGACCTGGATAACATTCTGGCAGGTGCGGTTGATATGACTTACGACGCGAGCTTCGGTTATCGTGGTAAAATGAAGTTCTTCGGGGATCGCAACTTTCGCGCGCAGTTCAATGTTAGAAACCTGTTCGATGACGGTCCGACGTTTCCTGTGATAAAGAGCGTGGATGGAAACAACATCCGTATCGCTCGAAAAAGCGGTCGTCTTTTTATCCTGAGTATGGATATCGATCTTTAGTAGGTTTGTAGTTTAACCTTCGAAGCCCTGGCTGGATTTCTGGCCGGGGCTTTTTTGTATCCAAAATTCTGATTTCGATTTTTTTGGGCCC
>CAYGQM010000142.1:0-3919 GCA_964352065.1 uncultured Opitutaceae bacterium | reverse complement strand
AGATGACATGGGAGGATTGTCAGAGGCGAACGAATCGCTTGATCTCACAATCCTATGAATAGCAAAATCATTACTCCCACATCATCGAAGAAACAGACTGAAGCGATAGCGGAAGTCATCAAGCTTGGAATCGATATCCACAAGGAAAAGTACGTGGTCGTTCGTCAGATCGACAACCAGGCGCCTCAGAGTCCCCAACGCTTTACGCCACAGAAGTTCCTTTCCTGGGTTAAGAAGCAGCGAAGCTTGGCGAAGCGCGTGGTTAGTTGCTACGAGGCAGGTTGTTTCGGTTACGTGTTACATTGTAAGCTGGAAGCTGTGGACATCGAAAACCTGGTGGTACGTCCGCGCAACTGGGATGAATATGGTAAGCGTGTAAAAACAGACAAACGTGATGCTCGCGAACTGTGCAGTCACCTGGACCGCTACCTGACTGGAAATAAAAAAGCCCTGAGCGCGGTGCGGGTGCCGAGTCCGCACCAGGAACGCGAGCGCAGTCTGAGTCGTCAACGCGAGACCTTGGCCAAAGAACTCCAGCGTCTCCAGAACGTGGGTACCAGCAACGGCCTCTATTACGACATCAAACTGGAGGCGAACTGGTGGAAACCCAAGGTCTTCGAGGAGCTGAAACAAACGCTCCCCGATTATTTTCTGAAACTACTTGAACCCTATCAAGCGATTCTGGTGGTAATGGAGAAGCAACTGCGCGAAGCCACCGCGCGCGAAGAACGTACGGCTAATCGCTTGTTGCCGGTAGGACTGGGAGCGCTCACTGCCTCAGTGCTGGACCGGGAGTTTATCGATTATACACGTTTCACCAACCGCGGTCAGGTAGCCAGTTTCACCGGTTTGTGCCCCAGCGAAACCTCTAGCGGCAATAAGCGCATACAGGGCAGCATCAATAAACACGGCAACCCTCGCATCAGGCATATGGTTATAGAAGCGGTCTGGCGCATGTTTCAATTCCAGCCTGATTACCAGCCCATCCTCTACTGGAAAGAGCGTATGCTTGCCGAACCCTTCAGTGCGGCTAAGAAAAAGAAGATGGTCGTGGCCATTGCCAGGCAGTTTGCCGTGGACTGGTGGCGTATCCAGACCGGACGCATGAGTGCCGACACCGTAGGATTGCGGCTCAACTATCCAACTGCCTACTCCACCCGGGCCCTGCGTGAAGGACGCATCTCCAAAGTCTATGCCTGAACGAAACGGTTCTTTTGAAATACTTTTATAAAACCTATTTGGAACGGAAGGCCTGCGCGCAGTGACCCATGAGTCTAAGATGGCTCGATAAAAAGATTGCGCGGCCCTTGTTCCTCCAGCCCGATTGGATAGATCACCTTGCACTGCTCGTAGTCGTGGCATGTGCGGATAGCAGGTTATGCACGGCAAAGAGCCGATTGCATCTGCGGGAGGAGACGTACTAAATAAACGCGAACAAAAGCCGACTAACCGTATTCAAAATACGTATACAATAATACCAATGGATTAAACGTTCGAAAGTCTCTTGACAATATTACCCATAGCAGGGTCATTCCATGATTCTTGACGGATTGAAATTAGGGTAATTCTCTTTTAAGTCATGTCCCGTAAGTTACGATTTGAGTATCCTGGAGCGATTTACCACATCATCAACCGGGGTAATTATCGCAGTAGGATATTCCAGAGTGAAGGCGCAAAGAAGTCCTTTGAGAAAACCCTGTTCGAAGCGTGTGAATACGCGGGCTGGAATCTGCATGCTAATTTGGTGATGAGCGATCAATACCACTTGGCACTGGAGACCCCTGAGCCCAATCTCAGTGCAGGGATGCGTTATAACAATGTTCAGCCGGTGCTGCGCCCCGACGGATCCGCGGTCGATGGAATGCTGCTTTTTTACGGCGGGAAGGATGAAAGACAACCTGACGGCGTAGCGTTCCTTTTGGACGAACCCAGAGAAACCTAGAGAACCTCATTCGCAACAAAAAACCTAACGTATTCAAAATACGTATACATTTAATATAGCGGTTGCGATTGCAAAAGAGGTTTACTTATTCAAACTAAAGACTCAGTTCTGTTTTCTGCCACGATTACTGATCCTATTTCAGACCCACAGCTACTATCTGTCCTACCATGAGGTTTAAAACACACTTCAACATCGTTTTACTTTTGCTCATCGCCGTTGGAATCAATGCCAGCGATCCTTCAATCCGGGAACGCCTCCTGGGCGCAGCTTATTTGGATAACCAAGCTTATTCACTGCTCGAAGAGATGACGGACCGCTACGGCGGACGTATCACAGGCTCAGATTCAAACGTGAAGTCGATGACATTTCTGGAAGAAGTTCTCAAGAAGCATGGCATCGCAACCCACCAAGAACCTTTTACCTTCCCAGGATGGGTTCGAGAAAACGATGAGGCCGTCCTGCTCAAACCCGTCAAAAGGCCACTCAGGGCCATAGCACTTGGCTACGTGCAACGTCATCCGCCGTTTGACGCAGACGTCTCTTTTATCGACAAAGCGGCTCCCGCTGACATCACCGCCGATCTGGAAGGAAAGATAGGTCTGGTTCCCGCCAATGTCAGGCTAACGAACGAAACGATCGATACCCTCGTTGAAGACCGCGGTCTAAAGGGCCTTCTACTCATTAATCGCAAAAATGGAGGACAGCTCCTGGCCCGAACGCAAAATCGTGAGGGCAGCGCATCCCCTATTCCTGTTTATACGATCACCGAAGAAGAGGGACTCTGGCTTAAAAGACTTATTCAACGAGGAGAGACGCCCCGTATCCAGTTAACTACCCGATCAGAAACCAAAGAACTAAAAACGGCCAACCTGATCGCCACCCTACCCGGGAAAGTTAAGAAGAAGATCGTTATCGGAGCTCATTTCGATTCCTGGGACTTGGGGCAAGGCGCTTTAGACAATGGACTGGGAATCGTCCAGGCCTTTGACGTTGCACGTCTACTAAAATCCATACACCCACAGAACCACTACACCATCGAGTTTGTCTGGTTCAATGCCGAGGAATTCGGACTATTCGGGTCCTACGCCTACATGGAGAGACATAAGGGCGACAATATCTTAGCGATGATCAATATGGATATGGTCGGCGATCCGATCGGTATCAATGCCATGGGTTTCGATGCGCTCGCGCCATTCCTCGAAGACTTTTCTGGCCATCTCAACGCACTCGCTTTTTCAAGACCCATGGATAACAAACCCTGGCTAGGCAGTGATCACATGCCATTCATTCTTGAAGGGATACCGGCGATCACGCTCTACGCGCCCATCAAAGAGGAATCATCGAGATTCTATCACGATTTTGCTGATACTTTCGACAAAGTTGACAAAACAGACCTTTCGAAGTCTATCGCCGTCATCAGCCTTCTCGCCTAAGAGCTCGCCAACGATTCCGACCTCAAGCTTACTCGATTCTCTGAGGCGGAAACAATCGCTCTGCTGCGCAAAGCCAAACTTGAAACGGGCATGAAACAATCCGGTACATGGCCATTCGAAGACTAAGCTCCTCAATGCGTTTCAGCGCCCGGGTCCCATTAGTTCTAAAAGTTTCTGATACTCAACCTTACCGAAAGGCTACTTTGCCATACTTTTACAGTAACATTACCACCGCTCCTCGCTAGCTTTCCAGGGTATGAATTTATCCAAAAGCAATCCGCCGTGGACTGGCTGAAATACTACTCGGCTCTTTTGTAAGCCTGATTTCGGCTAGTATCCATCGAGACATCCTTCCCGGTCAAATCACTGAACTTGGAAAACAACCCACCCACCCCCGCGGCTGCGCCGCTAAAAAGCAAATTCCTATCAGCAACTCAGGGAAGGAAATGAAAAATGACGCCATGATATTTGTCAGCGATGTGAAATTCAAATAGCCGCATTTCCGGGTGAACTCGATCCCGAGTATTGCCTTAAGCTAAAAAAT
>CAYGQM010000141.1:0-4095 GCA_964352065.1 uncultured Opitutaceae bacterium | reverse complement strand
GAAAGGACTAACCGATGTCAGACTCAAGAAATCCCCCGATTGAAGTTTTAAGAGACGGGAGCCTAAAGGTCAGTATCTGGAAAAACGAAGGAGAAAATGGGAGCTACCTCTCAACCACTTTCGCAAAGACCTACACCAAAGACAGCGAGGCCAAAGATGGTCATGTCTTTGGTAAAAACGACCTACTTCCCATGGCCGAACTCGCACGACGCGCCTATTCTGCGATTAACTTCCATCGAAATCGAATGAAAACAGAAGAAACGGTCCCATCCCCAGAAACGGTATAGGTCATTTAGCTGATCAATGAAACGATGCCATTCGTATATGAGGCGAATGGCATCGTTCATTTTTACCGCGCATTCAGGTAGAGTGAGATCTTAAATTGAAAGAACAAACGATTAAGAGAGGAGACGGAACCAATGCTCCTCATGAAGCCCTGACCCTGGGCTACCGGCCCCAAACATCCAGAAGCCTCGAAGAACGAATTGAACGCGCTATGGCAACGATCGCTTTTCTTATAAGTGAAGACTATAAGGAATACTTGCCTTTATTCCGATACCTGGAGAGTGAGCATCAAAAACAAAAGCAGGAACAATCAACTTTGAGACGCGCGCTGGCATTTTCAAAAGAGTATCAAAATTTGTGATACGTTTTGGCATACCTTTTGGCATACAAATTCGGAAGACGGAAAAAATAGGTTATTGAATAATTAACGAAATCAATGAGTTAGGGCTCCAGTTCATACGGTTCGATTCCCTTCACCCGCTCCACATTTTCCCAAATATTCATACCTCTTAAACCTACTAACCCTCTGAAATCGTGGGATAACTCAAGGCCAATTGACCCTACCCTCTTACTCATGCTAAACTTTTGGCATACGTTTCGGCATACAGAATGGCATACAATCGTGGCAAAGAATTATGTGCTTAGAGGAAAGTGGTATCACTACATGCGTCGAGTCCCGAAGCATGTATCGGCCTACGATGGCAGAACCCATATTCGCATTGCTTTAAAAACCCAAGAGGAAAAAGAAGCTGCCAAACTGGCAGCCATATACGACGATTTCGTGGAGAAATACTGGCGGGACTTGATCAAGTCTGGCCGCAAGGATGACAATGCGAACGGATTCAGAAACGCACGAGCTTTGGCAAAGGCTCATGGATTTGCCTACAAAGATTTATCGGAAATTTTGAGAAGCCCGCTTGAGGAGGTTCTCTCACGTGTAGAGGCGGTTGAGAACCATCCAAAGGCTTTGGCTCCGGCGTTATTGGGAACCGCAACGGCTCCTAAGCTTTCCCTGAATGATAGTATTGAACGATATTGGCCGTTGTGTGCGGACCGACTTATCGGACGATCACCCCAACAGGTACGAAAGTTTAAGAACCCCAGAGCGGCAGCGATGCGGAATTTTATAAGCGTTGTGGGTAACAAGGATATTTCTGAAATCGACCGTTCACATATTTTGCAATTCCGAAACTGGCTGATGGAAAGGATCGCGAGCTCTGACATCACCGGAAATACCGCAAACAAACAGATTGGTTTCACTAAAGACATGTTGATTACCGTTGGACGAGACTTTGAAATAGATACGGATTTCAAGCACTTGTTTTCCGAAACACGCCTTAAGGAAGATACCGAAAGTCGTCCCCCCTATGAGGCTTCCTACGTCCAAGATACCCTACTCGATGGAAAGTCATTAGCCGGACTTAATCTCGATGCACGGATGATCGTCTACCTGATGGCAGAAACCGGAGCCCGAGAGTCTGAGCTTATCGGCTTACTACCGGAGGATTTCTTTCTGGAAGAAGCTATTCCCTATATCTGGATCAGGAAAAATAGGATCCGCACTTTGAAGACAAGAACCTCTGACCGAAGAATTCCTTTGGTAGGCATATCACTAATAGCAGCCAAGGAAGTAGCGAATTCGGGTATCGTTAAGTACCAGAACAATCCGGACGGCGCTTCCGCAACGATCAATAAGTATTTAAGAGAGAATAACCTGAAGCCCACTCCGAAGCATACGCTCTATAGTCTGCGTCATACCTTTAAGGACCGTCTAAGGGACGTGCAGGCCCCTGAAGAGGTGATTGATGAACTCATGGGGCATAAGAAAGCAGGTCCCAAATACGGCAGGGGCCACTTGCTGGAGACGAAATACGAATGGCTACAAAAGATCGCCTTTGATCCGGTCCGTTGCGTTTCAGAAGCGGTTCACAGCGTTACCTAAAGTTAATCCCCAATAATCGTTACAAAAAGGTTCGGCGTCGGAAAAGCATGCCGGATAGCGAGATGTGTTTTTGTAAACAAAAACTATCTCGTTCAGGGGGCTGAGCGCCCCCGTGAAATCCCCCCGTTGAACCGGACCCGGTCCGGTTATGCACCTAGTGAGTTTCGTTAATAGTTTACAGGATCCATTTGATGTCACGACCACGCAAACAAGACGCGGCAAAATTGTCGCGCCAAGTCATCTTTCGTATGAAAGATACCGATTACGAAAAACTGGAAGCGCAAGCGAAGCTGGTCGGCATGAGCGTGAACCAGTTAGCCCGTCTCTTGACCTGTGATCGATCCAAGCAGCTTGTAATCGAAACTCATTCAAGAATGGATCCCGCCTACCTCAAACGGTTGGATAAGCTCGGACATAATCTCAACCAGCTGGTCAAGAACGCACACATCTTTAAACGCGTGTCGCCCAAGGTTGAGGAACTCTGCAATCAGATCGAACAGGTGATCTTCGAGGTCGTCTATGAGGAGGTTGACGAATGATTCCTCGAGAGGCAAATGGAGGGCGCTCGTTTAAGGGTGCCTTTTTGTATTACATGCACGACAAGGACGCCCTTACCAGAAAACGGGTCGCCTGGACTCATACCGAAAACATGATCACTGAAGATCCAGACAAAGCCTGGAAAGTCATGGCTTATACCGCGCTCTCCAGTGAACGACTCAAAGAGGCCTCCGGCATCAGCAGGGTCGGCAGAAAACTGGAATACCCGGTCTTTAGCTTTTCACTGGCCTGGCACCCGGAACAAGACCCTGACCGCCATGAAATGACAGAGGTCGCCCAACAGGCGATCGCTGCCATGGGGATGGAAGAGCACGAAGCTCTGATCGTTGCACACAGAGACACCCCACACCCGCACCTACATGTCATATTGAACCGTGTGCACCCCATAACAGGGAAAGCCGCTAACAACGGTAACACCTGGAAGAAGTTCTCCACCTTCGCGCATCAACTCGAACGCGAAGGCGGCAAGATTTATTGTCCACAACGAGAGGAAAATCAGCAAATGAAACAACAAAATAAGAACACTAAATATTGTGATCCGGTCGTCGCAAAGGCATGGATGGCATCAGAAAACGGACAAGCCTTTAAGCAGGAGCTAGAGGCAAACGGATATCAATTGGCTAAGGGACGTAAGCGGATCGTAGTGGTAGACGCTCACGGAAAGATTATAAATCCGCTACGCCATCTGACTGATGTGAAATCACGCGAGTTTGATCAAAAGGTGGCAGACCTGGACCTCTCCACACTTTCGGACGCAGACGAAGCAGCGAAGAGTGTCGAACAGCTTAAAACGCACAGTTATGACCAGTATCAGAATTATGTGGATCAGGCAGCCACTGTTATTAACCGCATGCAAGATCGTCATATCGAAGAGCACAGCGAATTACTGACGTTACACTTCAAAAAGATTCATAGGACCGAGAGAGAACTCACGGAAAGCTACGAAATCCCAACCCAGAAACAACAAATCCAAGACCTTCGAACCTCGATCGTACAATGCGGCTTTTTCAAGAAACTACTTCGGGTAGACCGATCGAAACAACAGAAGCTCGATGCTCTCGAAGCCAATCTGGCCAATGCACAAATGAGAATGACCGAACGACTTGAACATCTACACCAGGAAAAGGACAGAGCAGTAGCGAAGCTTCGGGATAAACAACTTAATGAACGGGTTGACCTGAACAAGATTCTGGATCGGAGGCGTCCACCGGATCATGCCACCAGAATGATCACTCGAAACGAAACGATGAATCGTGAAAACCACGTCCCTGAACCCAGCCCGATCCGCAACTACGGATTGAGCAGATAGC
>CAYGQM010000140.1:0-4409 GCA_964352065.1 uncultured Opitutaceae bacterium | reverse complement strand
CTGAGGTAACGCAGCAAGTAAAAAGTTAGGTTTCCATCATCATTTTGAGTTGTGGTGCCAGGAAGTGATCTCTCCGGATGAGGTTTTGGATGTATCTGGATTCATCATACGCTTCTTTCCTTTGCCAGAGGATGTAGAGAACGCGGATCCACTTCACCGCCAGAGATCTGATGATCGTGTGAAAGGGTTTTCCCTGTTCTTGTTTGTGTAGTACGTAAGCCCTGGCCCAGAGACTATGCTTCCAACTTTCCTTGGCCCATTCATGGAAGCTTTGCCTGAGGAAGTGATCGCAACGCATTCGACGGTAGACTTTGTGGATTTTCCCCGATTGTTCGGTGACCGGTGCCATGCCTACCAGGCTGGCCAGGTCGCTGGCGCTTTGCCGTTAGCTTTATTTTAGGCATGCGGACAATCTTCAATTAATTGCCTTACTTGTAAGTTAAAAAGTAAGGTGAATTTTGAAGGGTAAAAAAAGATTAGAAGGAGTTTAACGCACACCGAATTACGGAACGTAGTGACACGTCTACAGGGGGAGCAATGAAGCATGGGTGTTCAAAGTGCTTCTCGTTTAGGGGCAATTCGTAAAAGATTATGATTTAACCAGAGGACTCTTCCGTTTTAGCATAGCTAAGACTTCTTAATGAGCTCATCCATAAAAATCCGAATACCCCTTTTGGCTGTCCTAGTATCTAGCCTATCCGGCTTTGGCCAATCCGAAGAGCGCGAAGTCTTATTCAATCGTGATATACGACCGATCATGTCGGACACCTGCTTTTTATGCCATGGTCCCGATTCCAGCCAGCGGGAAGCTGATCTGCGCTTGGATACTCCCGAAGGCGCTTATGCTGATCGCGAGGGTTCAGCAGCCATTATTCCGGGTGATCCGGACGAGAGTTTAGTGATCTGGATGATCAATGCCGAGGACGAGGAGGACATCATGCCCCCGCTGGAGCATCACCGGGCTCTGACCCAAGAAGAAAAAGACCTGTTCTACCGGTGGATCGAGCAAGGCGCGGAGTACGATCAACACTGGGCGTTTGTAGCTCCTACCAGACCAACAGTACCTGCGTTTGCCGAGGATCCGCCTACAAATGCAATCGATGCCTTCATTCGCAAACGACTGGAACAGGAAGGGCTGACTTTTTCAGCCGAAGCTGACCGGGCTACCCTCATCCGAAGACTCAGTTTCGACCTGACAGGTCTTCCTCCTAAGCTGGAGGAAGTATATGCCTTTGTATCGGATCCATCTCCGGACGCCTTCGAGAAGCAGGTCGACCGTTTATTAGCTTCCCCTCATTTCGGGGAGCGCATGGCTTTGATGTGGCTGGATGCAGCCCGCTACGGTGACTCCTCGGTCATGCATGCCGATGGCCCCCGGGATATGTGGCCGTGGCGCGACTGGGTGATTGATGCCTACAACAGCAACCAGCCCTATGACCAATTTTCCATCGAACAAATAGCCGGTGACTTGTTGGCCGACGCAACCGTGGCTCAGAAAATCGCGACCGGGTTTAACCGCAATCATCCTTCCTCCGATGAGGGTGGGGCCATCCCGGAAGAGTTGCGTGTCGGCTATGTGGTCGACCGGGTCAAGACCACGTCCAATGTCTGGCTGGGCCTCACTATGGAATGTGCCCAGTGCCATGATCACAAATACGACCCAATTTCCCAAAAGGAGTATTACCAATTTTACGCCTACTTCAACAACACTGCGGATCCGGGGATGCAAACGCGCAAAGAAAATCAGGCGCCTCTCGTCGAGCTCGTCTCCATGTTGGAGGAGCAGCAGCTAAAGAAAATCGATAACGAATCGGAAGCATTCCGTGTGGCAACCAAACGTGCTCGGGAAAAAGCACTCGAGGGTTTCGAGGCTTGGCTGGTCGGTAAGGACGGTTCGATGCCACCGTCCGAGGATAACGAGGACAAGTATGACGACCTGAAACATTTCTTTCCATTGGATGAGCCGTCCGGTCATCAGTTGACCGATGTCCGTAGTCGTATGGATGCGGTAGGCGAAACGCTCGTGAAGAGTGTCCCCGGAAAATTTGGAGGCGCTATCGAATTGGATGGAGGCACGAACTTTGTCGCACCCGATATTCAAGACCCCGACCGATTCCAACGTTTCACGTTGTCTGCCTGGGTTAAAATCGACTCCGACTTTACGGGTGCTATTCTTTCCAAGATGGATCCTGCGCTGAGTCTTCGAGGGTTTGATCTTTGGATCGAAAACGGCCGGCCGGGAATCCACGTGGCCAATGCCTGGCCGGAGAGCGCGATCAAGGTCCTGACGGATCATCCGGTCCTAGAGGGAGAATGGCAGCACATCGCGGCAAGCTACTCCGGCAATGGCAAATCCGACGGCATCAAAATCTATGTGAACGGACAGCCCTGGTGTCACTCCGTGCAGAACGCATCCGAAATCTCAGAGAACCAGCAAGCCGCCGGCAGACTCTTCAACGGTACTATTGTGAATAGGGCCCCGTTACGAATCGGGGGACGCACCGACGACGCTTTCTTCAAGGGGCAGTTGGATGACGTCCGTATCTATAGCCGGGTATTGTCGGAAGAAGAAATTTTCTGGACAATGGAGGACAGTATCGGCGGGTCCCTACAAATCGATCCTGAAAAGCGCAGCTCTCAACAAGAGGAGATCCTCACCGAAAACTACCTGGCCACGACAGCCGATGCTTATCGTGAACCTCGAAGCCACTTGCTTCGCTCTCTTCACGAACGCAGTAAGATTACCTACGGAAAAATCACTAGCATGGTCATGAAAGACAACCCGGAGGATGAGCGTCGTATGACTTACATCCTCGACCGGGGCGCTTACGATTCGCCCATCGAGGACGAAGAGCTTTTCCCGGCTACGCCTGGTGTACTGCCCCCGCTGCCGAAAGGTGCCCCGGCCAACCGTCTGACCCTCGCAAACTGGTTATTTTCCGATGAGCATCCGCTCACTTCACGCGTTGCCGTCAACCAGTTGTGGCAATTGTTTTTTGGCAATGGGCTCGTGTCGACTCCCTCCGACTTTGGCAATCAGGGAGCCTTTCCCACGCACCCCGAGCTTTTGGATTGGTTGGCTGTAGACTTCCGTGAGAGTGGTTGGAACATCAAGCGCATGATCAAACAGATCTTGATGACGCGCACCTACCGTCAGGGATCCAACGTGCAAGCTCAGCATCTGGAAATGGATGCTTCCAATCAGCTGCTTGCCCGTGCACCCCGACATCGTTTACAAGCCGAAATGATCCGGGACAATGCGCTGGCGGTCAGTGGATTGCTGGTGGATGATATCGGTGGGCCAGGCGTTAAACCTTATCAGCCACCAGGTCTGTGGGAAGAAGTCAGCCTGGGAGGCGTATCCAAGTTTGTGCAGGATCACGGTGAAGACCTTTACCGTCGCAGCCTCTACACCTACTGGAAACGGTCGGCTCCGCATCCGGTCATGTTGATCTTCGACGCACCGAACCGGGAAACCTGCGTATTGAAACGGCCCAATACCAACACGCCCCTCCAGGCGTTGGCTGCCATGAATGATATCCAGGTTATAGAGGCATCCCGACACTTTGCCGAACGCGTGATCAAAGAGGGTGGGCCCAGTTTGGAATCGAAGGTCAGGTTTGCCTTCGAACTCGCGACGGCTCGACCGCCTACACCCCGGGAGACAGCCACGGTTCTGGAGGTGTTCGAAAACAGTCACGCCACCTATACTGCGGATGAAGCAAAAGGCGCTGAGTTACTTAGCGCGGGTGAATCGGAACGTGATGCATCGATCGACCTGACGGAGCATGCCGCCTGGACATTGGTCTGTAGCATGATCTTTAATCTGGATGAGGTCCTTACCCGTAATTAGCCCTATTGTTTCAAACGCCTTCAACAATGAATACAGATCACATTTTGCAGACCATGAATCGGCGTAACTTTCTCGGCCGTTCCTGCAGCCTGCTTGGAGGCGCAGCCCTTTCATCCCTGCTTACACGGCAACTGTCTGCGACCCCGGCACCGCCATCGCTGCCGCATTTCGCGCCCAAAGCCAAACGGGTGATCTATTTGTTTATGGCCGGGGGTCCCTCACATATCGATATGTTCGATTATAAGCCAGCGATGCAACAACTCCACGGCACCGAGCTACCGGATTCGATTCGCAATGGTCAGAGGATTACGGGAATGACCAGCGATCAAAGTTCATTCCCCTGCGTCGCCCCGATGTTTAATTTCGAGCGCGTTGGTGAACGCGGGACCTGGATGAATACCGACCTGCTTCCGCATACCGCAACTATCGCGGATAAAATCGGAATCATCCGCACGATGAATACCGAGGCGATCAATCACGACCCGGCAATCACTTATATCAATACGGGTACCCAACAGTTTGGTCATCCCAGTATGGGTGCCTGGATGTCCTACGG
>CAYGQM010000139.1:0-4455 GCA_964352065.1 uncultured Opitutaceae bacterium | reverse complement strand
CTTACCAGGCGGTTCTGGATGTCCTTGATCAAGTCGAAGGCGACGAGGAAAAAACGGAGTTCGTTTTGCTGGTAGAACGAAACAACGAAACCTCGTTTATTCGCGCCCAGTTGAAGTAGGGAGAATTATGTTTACAGGCATCGTAGAAGAAACCGGAAAAATCCTTAGTTTTGATAAAGGTGAGTCGGCTTATGTTTTGAAATTGGCCGCCAAGAAGGTATTGGAAGGAATTGCGCTCGGAGATAGCATCGCTGTGAATGGCTGTTGCCTGTCGGTGACGGCTTTCGATCACGAAACCGGGGAGATTGAGTTTGATGTGCTCGAAGAAACCAAACGCCTCACCTCATTTGCGGACCTGGCGGTCGGGAGCCTCGTTAATCTTGAACGAAGTTTATCGTTCAATGGTAAAGTGGGCGGGCACTTCGTGACCGGACATGTCGATGCCACCGGAAAGATCCTTGTACTCGAAAAACGGGGAAATGACTATTTTTTGTGCGTATCCATTCCAGTAGAACAGGCAAAGTACGTAGTTTGGAAAGGTTCGATAACCTTGGATGGAATTTCGTTGACGGTTGCAGAGGTAACGGACGATAGCCTGGCGGTGTGGTTAATTCCGACGACGATGGAGATTACCAATCTTCAGCAAAAGCAGGTCGGCGATCTCATGAACCTCGAGTTTGATCTTCTGGCAAAATACGTTGAATCTCTAACCGTCGGAAAGCGTAATGCGATCTCAGATTGAATCGGTCATCAATGAGTTAAAGCGCCTAAAACAAGAGGGGGTTGAAGGGATCTACATCAGTGACTCTACGATTCCTGGTTTGAAGGCTGCGGTTGGCGCGAATTCAAAGGTTACTTCTCCGCCAGCGGCACCTAAACCAATTTCGTCGAAGCCTGACGAACCAGTGGCTCCGCAGAAGCCAAAACCGAAAGGTGAGTCGCTTGAAGATCTGGTGAAAAGTGGACCTATAGAAGCTGCCAAAAGGAAGGCCCAAACCGCACTCAACCAGCATGGCAAACCGATTGCGGCCATTCCCGAAGTAATACCAGTCGTTCAACTTCCGGATGGCGATAAACAGACACGATGGAATGCCCTCAGGGAGCAGGTGGTTCATGATCCGGTTTGCCAGGAGCACCTAAATCCCGGCGCCCAAGTGGTATTCGGAATAGGAAATCTGGATGCCGATATTTTCTTTTGTGGTGAAGCGCCTGGAGGGGATGAGGAAAAGCAGGGGGAACCCTTCGTTGGCAAAGCAGGGGAGTTGTTGACGAAGATCATCACGGCGATGGGACTTTCGCGCGAGAAGGTGTATATCGGCAATATTATGAATTGGCGACCTGAGATGCCGACACCGGTTGGCAATCGTCCGCCAACGCCTGAGGAGATGGCTTATTGTTTGCCGTACCTGCGAGCTCAGATCGAGGTCATCCAACCCAAGGTGATCGTTGCTCTGGGCATGACCGCCGTAAACGGATTGTTGGGACCGGATCCGAAACGTAGAATGGGAGCTATTCGCGGACAATTTTTTGAGTTCAACAAAACTCCCCTGTTGGTAACTTACCACCCGTCTTACCTGCTTCGCTATGCCACTTTGAAAACCAAGCGTTTGGTGTGGGAAGATATGTTACTGGTCATGGGAAAAATGGGTCTGCCGATCTCAGAAAAACAAAAGGGTTTTTTCAGATAACCGCTTGGCGATATGGCTGCTGGAGATATCGTATTTATTCACCCTGAGTTTGCGGATCTTCCCGCGGCATTGAAGCAAACCATCTTTGACCCGCTGTTGCTCGAAAAAGCTGGTTTGATCATCAAGGTATTGCGTGGTCGTGGTAAGACGTACTTCTTTAAGCTTCGGGAAGACGGTTGTGTACTCCGCCATTATTGGCGTGGAGGTTCCATACGTCGCTTGTCCGCGGACAAGTATATTTGGTTAGGTCTAAATCAAACTCGGTCTTACCGTGAATGGAAGATGCTGGAGATGCTCGAGACCCTCAAACTTCCGGCGCCACGAAGGGTTGGACTCCGTATTCGTAGAACAGGTCTTTGCTACACTTCCGATATCGTGACCAAGGAAATTAAGGACAGCCTTTCGCTAGCGGATGCCCTCAAGGTGGAGGATCTATCTGCAGATACCTGGAAACTCGTTGGCAGGACCATTCGCAGTTTTCATGACCACAATATTTTCCATCAAGACTTGAATGCGAGTAACATTCTCCTGACGAAACGTTATTGCTTCTTGATCGATTTCGACCGAGGTCGAGTCATGAATGGTGATTGGTGGAAAGAGCGCACACTGCGTCGCTTAAAGCGTTCCCTCGAGAAATTTGGTTCAAAAGAAATTCATTTCCATTTCAACGAAGGCCATTGGATGACGTTGTTGGACGGGTATGAGGAAATGGATTAAGCTGCTTTGTTATTCGTGTCTGAGGGCATCGATCGGGTCTAGCCGTGATGCCATGAAAGCTGGGTAGAGTCCAAATATAACTCCGATTGCGGCTGATACTCCTAAGGACATCGCAATAATCCAGGATTTGATGATCGTGGTCATGGCAAATTTGTTCTGAACGATCTCGCAGACTCCATAGGCGATGGCGATGCCGATGGCTCCACCCATTACGCTTAGTACTACGGCTTCGATGAGAAACTGTATGAGTACATCGTTGCTCCTGGCACCAACGGCTACCCGAATACCGATTTCTCGAGTACGCTCGGTAACAGAAACCAACATGATATTCATGATACCCACTCCTCCTACGACAAGTGAGACTGCCGCCACGATAGTCAGGAAGGTAGTCATTGTTTGGGTAGTGGATGTAAAAGCTTCTGTCAGCTCAGACTGGCTTCGCACGGTAAAGTCGTCTTCCTGACCGTCGATCAATTTGTGGGCCAGTCGTAACGTTTGAGAGACTTCTTCCTGAGCGGCGTCCATGACGTCAACACTTACGGCACTTACATAAATCTGGCTAACGTATTGGGAGTCTCCTCGAAGTCGGAAGGCTGCGGTGGTTAGAGGGACCAGAATCGTATCGTCCTGATCCTGCCCACCCGAACTCTGACCTTTGGCTTCCAGAACTCCAATGATCTTGAACGGAGTTTTTTGAATGCGGATGGTTTGGCCAACGGGGCTGACTCCGTTGTACATATTCTCCACGACAGAAGCTCCCAAAACCGCCACCTTGGTCTTGGCACGTATATCCCGTTCGGTAAACATGGTTCCGTCTTCTATCGCCCAGCTCTTGATGGTAAGGAATTCGGGATCAACCCCTTGGACGTTGGTGAACCAATTGGTTCCACCACCAATGACTTGTCCACTTGCCTGGACGATGCCAGAAACCGCCATCACCAGACTGCACTGCTCCCGTATTTTTTCTACGTCTTCGATGAAAAGGGTTCTGGAGCTTCCGGCACCCCGTCGAATTCCTCCCAGAGAATTGGACTCGGATCGAACCATGAGTAGATTTGTACCCAATGAGTTAATACGATCTTCAATGTCCTTTTGGGCCCCGTCACCGATAGCCCGCATGACGATTACCGCTCCAACCCCAATGATGATACCGAGCATCGTCAGGATGCTTCGAGTACGATTTTTCATTAAGCTCCCTTGAGCTATGCCGAGTAGTTTAAAGAATTTCATAGATGGTTACTAAAGTCCGATTACGCCGGAAAATTCCGCCAGTTCCCGCTTCGCATCGCCGCGGTCCTTGATTTCGGTGTCTTGCACCACGAGACCATCACGCATCTCGACTACTCGTTTGGTGAAACGAGCTATGTCAGGCTCGTGAGTTACCAATACAATGGTGATACCCTGGTCATTGAGCTCCTGAAAAAGTCCCATGAGATCGAGCGAGGTCCTCGAATCAAGATTGCCGGTCGGTTCGTCAGCGAGGATTAGAGCAGGGTCGTTAACCAGTGCGCGGGCAACGGCTACCCGCTGTTGCTGGCCACCGGACAATTGTTGAGTCTGATGATCCATTCGATTGCCAAGCCCAACTCGTTCGAGACATTCAGCGGCCTTCTTCTTGGGGTTTATTTTGGATTTAGTGCGTTGGTAGACGAGTGGGAGTTCGGTGTTTTCCAGTGCGGAAGTCCGGGATAGCAGGTTGAACCCCTGGAATACGAAACCGATTTTCCGGTTTCTGATATCAGCCAACTGGTTGCGGGAGAGTTTGTTTACCGGAATGCCGTCCAAAAGGTAGGAGCCCGCTGTCGGTTTATCCAGACACCCAATGATATTCATAAAGGTGGATTTACCCGAACCAGAGGCACCCATGATACTTACGAACTCTCCGGGGCTGATCGTTAAATTGACACCCCGCAACGCGTGAACGGGTTCTGCCAGTTCGTAGGTTTTCTTGAGATCGATTGTCTTTATGACTTCTTCCATGATCGTCAGGGTGCTAACTAAAATCTGCGACCACCACCGGGGCCGCCGCCGCCACCGGGACCTCGTCCTC
>CAYGQM010000138.1:0-4791 GCA_964352065.1 uncultured Opitutaceae bacterium | reverse complement strand
CGATGTGTGTTTTATTTGCGAAGGGCTTGTTTCCGGTGAATCGGTTGCACCTCACGCTCGGGATTTTGTCTTATGTCGGCTCGTTGCTTTGGCTATTGTTCCTCGTGGTTTCGTTTTTGCTGAGTTATGATTTCCACAACAGTCGATTGTCTGCAATTCCGACGGTGGGCTTTGCACAGTTTTGGAGCTCGGACATCATCTCCGAATCCATGGCGCTATTCGGTTTCACGCTTTTACTTTTATTCACGCCGAAGGTATTGAGTGTTACGGATGTCCTTTTCAACTCCAGCTTGTCGCATTCATTTGGTGGACGTCTTCGTTTGGTTATCAGTGCTCTGGTGGAAACGGTATTCTCCATTTTTCAAGCACCGATTTTGATGCTTTTTCACTCCAAGTTCGTGTTGGTGTCATTCTTGGGCAAAAGTGTCGGGTGGGGTGCACAAAACCGTGAAGCGGGGGATGGGCTTTCCTGGGGGTCAGCCTTTGTGATTTTCCTCCCTCATATGCTGATTGGAGCCGTGGTTTCCTGCATGGCCTGGTGGATTGCTCCGTCCTATTTTTATTGGATGAGTCCGCTGTTGATCGGACTGTTGCTTTCAGTCCCGCTTGCGGTTTTCAGCAGCCGCAAGAGCCTGGGGGATTTCTTTGCGAAGTGGGGTCTCCTGACAACTCCGGACGAATGGGATAGGCCCTATGAACTCCAGGTCTTGCGAGATGGAATGGAGGCTTCGACTGTTTCTGCACGCTTGTCTGAATCGTTCGATTCAGAGCGAGGTCTTACCACCGTGCTGATTGATCCTTATCTAAACGGGGTTCATGTCTCTTTGCTTCGGCACAAAAAAGATGCCAGCAAACAAGACCGCTTGGTTTTCGACGAACTCTGTCAGCGTATTCTTCGCGAAGGTCCGGGTGATTTGAATCCTAAGGAGCAGTTGACGCTGCTCCGCGATGCTAAGTCAGTGAGTTTCCTTCATCGCCAACTCTGGCTTCTACCGTCCTTTCAACTCAATGAATGGTGGAACCACGCCATGCGGGAATACAATCTGCACACCAAGAAGCCGTTTTCTGCGATTACCTGATCGTTTAGTTTGGCGAATTGCTAGAACTAGTTATCCGAAAACAAATAGTCATAGATGACCACTGAGTCATCTTGTTTGGCGACGGTCCTTTGGCTCTTCTTGTTCTCGTATACGAGTTGGGTCTCACCATGGATGTTGCGCCTTTCCTGAGCCCAACGGTCCGCATCTCCGTAGATTTTGAGTGCTCTTTCTTCGACGTGTTCGCGAATGATGTCTTTGGAAGTTGCGTAGGCGATTCTCGCTACTTCACCGTTATGGAGGTGTAATTCGAGTGTAACCGGATCGAAATTCCAGTAGAGTAGTGCATCGTCTGTTTCGAAAGGAATGATTTTTTGAGGTTCACCCAGCAGATGAACGATTCTTTCGTCAGACATCTCAAAATAGTCGAGAATCACTCCTTGGTTTTTTTTCGAAAAAGCGGAGGTCATAACGCCACCGACGTCGAATTGGGGGACCGCAAAAATAAAGACAAGCACGGTAGCCACGATTACGACGAGCACCAGACGGAAACTACCGAAGAGAGTCTTCTTACGAGTCTGGCTGGCCAGTGAGTAAAAGCGATCGCGGTTCGTTGACACAAGTTAGACCTTAGCAACCCAGCCCGTTTTGAAAATCCTAAATATCGCTGATCACACGCTGATCTACCGTCGAATAAATTTTGAACTAGTCGTTTGGCCAAACTTTCCCAACCGTAACGTCTTTCACCCAACCCTCTTGTTTGTCGGGGGTGCGTATATAGTGGTAGGGCTCGTGGGTTTCGAGTATTTCTACCCAAGTGCCATTGGACAAGTTGGTGAGGGCATTCGCCGATTCCGTCGGAGCCACGCGGAGCTCGGTTAGCGGGATGAGTATGAGCCCGCGATGAAAGTCTTTTTTCCAGGTCAATAGTCCCGCTATGGATAGCAGCATGAGAGGGACAGCTAAGTAGAGTACGAGGCTGGGAATTGGCGCAAACTTGGGCGCATACCACACCAGTAACCCCGCTATGATTGTCGTAGCAGATCCGATGATGAGGAGAAGTATCCAGGTGCTTACCGGGAGGGTGTAGGCGAATTCCTGAGCGATTGAATAGTCCGGCCTTTCCAGATCGGATTGATCGATAATCTTTTGAAGATTGGCTAGAATGTCTGGATTCCCGGGCTCCAAGGTAAGGGCGCGTTCGTAGGCCAGTAGAGCGGATGGGAAGTCCTTGAGGTGATAGTATGCGTTCCCCAAATTGAAGAGTAGCGTGGGGCTGGATTCTCCAGTGGCTTCCAGAGCTGCTTCATAGGCTTCTACTGCGTCGAGGTATTGCTCTTTCGCGTAGGCCTCGTTTCCCTGATTGAACATCTTCTCAATATCGGATGGTTGAGCTCCCAGGGCGCTCCCAAAGATGGAAAGTAGCAGTGCTATGCAGAGAATTCGGACGGTCATTTCTTTTTGCCCAATTGTCTGAGAATGGATTCCAACTCTAGCTCTTCTTTTTCAAGAGCTCCGACGGCACCTGCGCCACCGGAGTAGCGCAGCGCATCTACTTTTTGGAAAAATGTTTCAATGGATTTTTTGATCTCGTTGTTCCCGAGTGATGGGACCCAGAGTGCATCGATCTCTTTTCCAGTGATCGCGTCAGGATTGCAGCCCAGGTGTCGTGCGAGTGCGACTTGGAGCACACGGCATGCTGCTTGGTAGAAAGCATGTGCGTCATTGTCTGATCGGGCTTTGAGCATCTCACCGCGGTGCTTGGCCGTTTTCTGATCCAGGGCTTTTAGCCGGATACGTTCCTGATCGTTTTGCGAAGAGTGGCGGGATCTGCGGATGAGGAAGGCAATCCCCAGAATGCCCAGCGGCGCAAGCACGGAGACAGTGAGTGTGTTCTGAATCTTCGCCAAAGTGGGAGCTGGCATTGTTGCACCTAGGGAAACCTTAATCGGGAGCAACAAGTCGCCTGAGTCGGTTCCCTGGGAGCGAAAATTGAGCTGAGGTGTGTTTAATTGAGGCTGGTTGTTGCCCGGCACTGGCAGACTCGATGCCTTGATGGAAACCGCTATGGGCGGCGTATTCATCTCGGCGTAGGTACTTGTTCTCGGATTGAAATAGGAAAATGAAATGGGAGGAACTTCTGTGATATCGGCTGACAACGGAATCACCACGTACTCGAACTGTTTATTTCCCGCATAGCCCTGAGTGTCCAATTGTTCTTCGACCACCCTCGGTGGGTAGGTCTTGAAGCTATCACCAGCAGGAAATTCCGGTGGACTCATTTGGGAAAAGTTGCCTTCTCCGTCGATGGTAATCTTCAGGGTAATCGGATCGCCTTCAGATAGGTTGGTCGAGTCGGTGGTCGCAGCGATATCAAAACTGCCGATCGCGCCTTTAAAGCTGGCAGGCTGATTTTCCGTGGGGAGTGGCTCGATCGTTATGTCAGCAGCTTCACTGACAGCGGTGATTTCGGTATCCCGGTAACGGCCAAACATGTTGTCGAAGAAAGGATCGTTTCGAAAGATACTCGAGGATCCGGTTCGAGTGCTGCGGGCTTCTGGAATCCTTAACACGTGAGGCGCTTTGAATTGAAGGGTCTGAGTGCCGGCTTTGACGGGAGTAATGCCGATTTTCCAAAGGTAGACATCGTAGTAATTCCCGTCTTTGACAGCGCGCGTTACTTGGGGTTGGGTATCAATCGGTGTGATGCTGAATGCGTCTCCATCGATCTGAGGCAACCCTTTGGTGGGAAAAGTCGCTTTGCTTAGCATGATCATCCGCAACTCAGATGATATGGTTTCGCCCACGTAAACATTGCGCTCGGGCAAGTCGAATTCAAGGTAGGCAATTTCTGCGATATCGATGGAGGTTTCAGTCTTTTCGACAACCTCTACGACGATCTCATTGGTTTGATAATTCTTGCCATCCACGAACAGAATAAGCGGATCTATACGGAATTTGCCCAACCTGAGTGGGCGGACCTGAAAGACATGAGTGATCGTGGCATTCATTTCACCATTGACCCATGACACTTGGGTATTTGGGCCTCTATAGGCGAATTCCAGATACTCGTTATTGCGAATTTCGGGGGGCTCAGCCTTCTGGCTTCCCTCGATGACAACGTTGAGCTGGGCACTTTGTCCGAGGGCGATAGGATTCGGTTCTACCACTGCACTGACTCGAACTTCAGCCTGAACTCCTGTCCAAAAAACGCACAGCATAGCTATCAGGAGCAAAGTGGGTTTCCTGATTGATCGGTGACTGTGAAGATGTCTCATGGCTGCTCTGTGCTGTCGAAAATAGCTCTATAACGTATTTAATTAAGCTCAATTACCAATCCTTTTTCGAGTCTTTCTTATCGGGGGGCTGGACTATGAATAGCGGTAGTTTCTTTTCACCGTCCTCCATCGCTTCAAGTAGGCGCACGGCTTCTTCGGGAGTCATTTGCATAGGAATAGGCTGACCACCTTCCGGGCCTTCTCCGACGGGAGCTTCATCCTCGCCGCCTGGTTCCTGTGATTGTTCTTCTCCTTCGTTTCCTTGTTCATCGCCGTCCTCAGGTTCAGCAGGTTCATCTTCTCCGGGTTCAGGCTCTTGAGGCAGCTCTTCATCTCCATTCTGGTCTTGCGGTTCCTGCGGCTGCTCTTCCTCGTCGGAGGGCTCCTCATTCGGTTCAGATTCATTCTGGTTTTGTTGATCTTCCTGATCCTGGTTTTCGTCTTCGTTCTGGTCGGAATCACCGCCACCGCCACCG
>CAYGQM010000137.1:0-5229 GCA_964352065.1 uncultured Opitutaceae bacterium | reverse complement strand
TAGATTGCACCTTCAAGACCTCCTAGAAAAGTGCGAAAAATATCCTACGCTATCGTTTTTGGATGACCGATAAACAGCCAGTTCTTGGCTTCGAGTTTGCCGGGTCGGATACTTTGCTCGGTGAGGTTGTTATCGATGCGGGTTTGTGGATGATCGACAAAGGCGGTCAGCTTGGTCCACTGGGACAGGGCGTAGTTGATGGCTTCACCCAGGCTGGTGTTGGCACGGATAATCTGACGATCTTCCTGTAGTTGTTGGTAAATCTCATCGAGGATGGGACGGCTTTGGTCCTGGCGGATTGTCAGGACTTCTTCGGGGTCTTCCGGTAACGAGGCTTCAATCCTGTAAAGCCGGCGGATGAGTAACAAGTAACGGGCCGCTTCCAGCTGTTCTTCCTGGAAGGCTTTGAAAAACTTCCGGCGAGCATGAGCCCAGCAACCCAGCTGGATGATGTCGGTATCCCTGGCTACACTGTCATAGACGGCATAGCCGTCACTTTGTAGCAGTCTACCATCAAAGTCTTTGAGGATACTTTCAGCGGCTGTGCGGCCACGTCCTAGTTGCCAGTCAAAACAGATGTTGCCTTGGGGGGTTCCAAAGACCCAAAAGTAACCTTTATGGCTTTTGCCTTTACGATCGCTGTCCAGGTATCGGATGGGTGTTTGTTCACTTCACTGCCCAGAGGGCACCCGTTCAGTTCTTCCCTTCGGGACTGCGCCATCTGCGCGCTTTGCGCTTCGTCATCCATTTGCAAATAATCGCTCTTGAACAAACCTTGGCGGATCGAGCGGCAAATAAGATCCAACCTACCGAGGAACGAAGTGACGACACTCGAGCGAAGCGAAGACATTATCCACCACGTAACCAATCCAGTCGCACATGCGCTGCCGCCTCAAGGGCACTTTATAACGCTGTCCAAAAATCCTCTCCAGACGATACAAGGGCAAATGGTCCGCATACTTGCTAACGATAATAAAGGCCATCAGCGCGGCTGAAGCAATACCACCCGGGATCACTCGCGCAGGCAGTTTAGCTACCACCGGTTGGCGGTCCAGCTCGCCCTTACGCACGTATTTCGGTCTGACGATCTGGCGTTTGATAAACCGAGTCGGCTCAATATCAAGTTCTTCGGTCACTTCCTCGCCGATGCGCTCCCAGGCCTCCGGATCGGCCATTACTTCTTCAGGTATGATTTCCTCTACCACCACTTCCAGATGCTCAGGAATACGAGGCTTGGGATCGCCGTCCTGGTTCTTGCGCCGGATATAACCGGCCACTTCCTTTTCGCTTATCTCCTGCTCAAGTCGTTCCGCCTCCAGTTCGGCCAAGGCCAACTGGAGTTGCTCGTCACTGACTGTCTCGCCCTGCTTGCCTCCGAACAGCTTGCGCTTCAGGGCAGCGATCTCCCACTTCAGTTTTTCGATGCGATACTCCTGCTCGGCGAGTTGCTCCTCCTGCGCTTTCGCCTCGCGTTTACTTGCATCAAGCTGACGTTGCAGCACCGCATTGCGGCTCTGAAGTTCACGCTGCTGCTCCAATGTAAGCACATTATGAATACAGCATATTTTCCTGCTATTTACCAGCCAAGAGTTTCTTTAGACGTAACTTTTTTAAGTCTCCTCCCATCAGCAGACAAGCCAGCTCCTGGGCTGTCAGCTTCTGTCGACCTCGCGGGTCCTCCGGCCAGTCAAAGTGATTGTGATGCAAACGGCGAGTACCTACCCAGGTCCCCCATTTGTCCACACTCAGAAACTTCAGCAGGTTGCGGCGACGATTGCTAAACAGATACAACGCGTC
The DNA here is from genome assembly GCA_964352065.1 of uncultured Opitutaceae bacterium. Lineage (GTDB taxonomy): Bacteria > Verrucomicrobiota > Verrucomicrobiia > Opitutales > UBA2995 > UBA2995. Next base: position 3,432 of record CAYGQM010000137.1, on the reverse strand, counting down.
TTCCTCAGGCTTGCCTACCAGGGCACACAGGCCTGGTGCTCCTTTACGTAAATCAACAACTCCCCCATAAACATAACAACGATCTGATCTGGAAACCTCCATCCATTAAGCATATCGCAAATTAGGGGCCGTGCATAGACGTGCTACGCCGGACGTTTACTACAAAGTCTGCCTCCTATACTGAGGCCCTATTTTCTTGGTAAACTGCTTGGGTGAGAAAATCAGGAATCAAGCGGTAAGCGTCCGGCGTATCAGTTGCTCTGAGCTTTTCATCTATCTGGTGTAAGTTCAGCAGCTTGGTGGTTGGTCATAGCTGGAAGTCTTTTGAGTATGTCGGTGAAGTAAGCCTGATTCGAAGTTTAACCATTTTTGTTTTTACTAAGCATAAAAAAAATGTTTCGATCGTGAAATCATAGATTACTAGGATTACCCTCTTTCTTATATTTCTTTTAGATTAATGAAAAACCAAAACACCATCCCGGCGTTAATCGTCAGTGCCTCACTCATTCTTTCAGCGACTATTGTTTTTCTTGGTTTGAAATCACTTGAAAATTCCATTCAGGCGAGTGCTTCTTCAGTTGGGAATAAGATTTCAAATCAGATCATGCAGCAAACGTACTCGAATGCTCAAAACTGATTGTCAAGGCGAAGAGTCAATTTGCCGTCCAGATCCTATTGATAAAAAATTGAAAAGGGTAATCCCGCTGTAATCCTTCTAATAATTGTCACCATGGATCAGGTGGAGCAGGAAATGTTTCTGCAAGAATTCATCATTCACTACCCAACCATTAATCCCATTTCCTAGCAGTGCTTTCTGGCATTCTAGGAGCTTCTCGGCTTTTTTCCGTTACGATGGCTAGTCCGAGCTTACCATGGTCAGGTGTGAATTCACGACGGGTCAGTTAGAAGTCGCTATCATTTTTAGTTGAAGGACTTTCTTAAAATGAGTTCGATCAGCTGTGTAGTCCACCCTCACCTCCCCATGATAGAAGAAATAGAAGGCTCTAGCCCTGTCTCCGATAACCGCTGTATTGAACTTACCACCTACCCAAGTCCGATTCACCCGGAGGTGATGCTTGCGAAGGCGGTCTCGATCCAAGTCGAAGACGGGCACCTGGTCTATGAAACCTTGATTAATCGATTGGAAATGGATTTTGAAACTGCCCGGCTGACGGTGATAGATCATGCAGAGGCGATGGGCTTCCAGCGGATTTATATTGTGCGGGAAGATAGCGGGGGTGCGGGGAATGGGTGAGGAAATTGTTAGACACAGAGAACACGAAGGGACACGAATATGAACCCGGTAAGCGTACTATTAGATTGGGTGATGCCCGGTCGTGGAATTGCCCGGAAGGCACGGGCCTGGGAATCGGCCTGGAGAGAAGAAACGCTGGAGCTGGAAGATCTCAGCTATGAGCAATTATTTTTGGTGGAGGAAAGGGCGATGGACTTCGTCGACGGGCCTTTCTGGAAAGCGTGTTCCGACGAGTTGCATAGCCGCAAAGTGCGCCGTGCGACGGAGAGGCCGGAGCGTCTACGGGACTTTGTGGAAGCCTCCCGTTCGATCGATGCAGAGGCGGAGCGGATAGCGCATCGGTATCGGAATTGAGTAGGAAATCGCTATTTGTTAACGTATTATTAGACTATGGGTAGAGGAACGAAAGGAGCTTACGGAGTGAGCGCTAAGCCGTCTAAGCAATTGGAGATTCAGGAAAAATGGTCCTATCGCAGGATGCGCTTCACTACCATTTGCCGGACGTTGGATTCGGTAATAAGAACGCTTGCCAGGGCTTTCATATTTTCGGTAATCTTTTATTATATTTTTCAAGCAATCAAAGAGCTTGCAGGCAAGGAAACGGAATTTAATTCCGCCATCGAGTTCTTTGGGAGTTTTAGCGCTCCCCAATGGTTTGGCTGGTTTCTGGCAGCAGTTTTAGGAGTTACAAATTACAAGGAACGAAGGCTTCGTAAAAAACAAACAGACCACTTGTCTGAGACCAAGAACGAACTAGAGTTACAATTAGACCCCGACCGAACCACCAGTAACCTTACCGGTGAAGGCACCCACAGAGAGGAGAATTCCGTATGAGCAACGAAATGTCGATATTTGCGATAGCTAACCTAGTTTGTCTTTGTTTAGCCCTCGTTCTTTATTTTTATGTATGGATACCCTTGGCGCTCGATGAGTTTCGCCAGGAGATCTTCCGGATAAGAGACCGACTGTTTGTGCTGGCCGGTGATCCTTCGAGACCGGTAACGCGAGACGATGCCGTTTACAAAGACCTTCGAAGTACCCTAAATGGCGTAATTACCTATGCGCATGTGCTATCGTACCGTTACATGTTGATTTTTAGAATCATGGGCGCATTAAGGTTTTTTACCGGCGGTACTCGCTCCAAGGAATTCTTCCGATCAGACCAACTGCTTATTTTTAATCAAAAAGATCCGGACATTATCGAGCTCGTTGATGAAGTGGTATCCAGTATTGGGCTTGCATTGTTCAAACTCTATTTGAAGACGTCAGGAATTTACCTGATCCAATTCATTTGTGGGTTTCTGTGGGCGTTGGGTAGCGCCTCGTTGCAATCGTTTAAGGAATTTTTGGCAGAACCGGACTCAGAGCCAGAATTTGACCGAAAGGTTCGAACTGTTATGACTCAGGCAAATTTTCTTGAACACCAGGAAATAGCTGCCGCTTAATTTTCCCCCTTAGATTCCCTACTATAGAGAGACCGTCTGCCCTAAGACGGTTTTTTCTTGTACTGGTTACAGGTCCGGTCGGTCATGAGAGAGGTCGGGGGCGGTTATGGCTTGCAGGGGAATGACCATGCCTAGTTTGCGGAGGCGGGGTATGTCTTCGGTTGCTGAGGCTTGGGTGGGGTAGGTGCGAACAGGAGTGTTGTACTGGAGGCTCTTCGAGTAGAAGCAATCGTTGGTGCCTGGCGTGACTCCCGCAAATAGGACCACTTGAACTGTTAGTCTGGTTGGCTTAATCAACCAGACCTATGAAAGGAAAGAGACATACCTTAGAACAGATCATGCGTATTTTACGCGAAGCCGATGGCGGAAGATCAATCACGGAACTGTGCCGAGAGCATGGGATAAGCGAACAGACCCTTTACCGTTGGCGTCGTAAATATGCGGACATGCATCTTGATGACGCGAAGCGGCTCAAGGAGTTGGAGGAAGAAAACCGGCGACTGAAGAAGTTGCTTGCTGAGAAGGAACTTCACATTGACGTGCTCAAGGAGGTGAACTCAAAATACCGAGCAGCGTAGCTGCGACACCCCGCCAATGGTAAGCCCGTTGCATAAAAGATACGCGATAGAGCATATCCTTGAGTTGGGGATGTGCTGGGTGCGGCGGGCTTGTGAGTGGCTTGAGTTGAGCCGTAGTGCGTATTATCGTCGGCCTAAATGTCGAAGTGATCGT
>CAYGQM010000136.1:0-5958 GCA_964352065.1 uncultured Opitutaceae bacterium | reverse complement strand
CCTAAACTAAAAATACGCTAAGGGATCCGTGTCCATTATTTCGGGGGAATTCCAATATAAAACCTCATCGGTTAGAGGTCGTATCTTTGCCTCCGAGCAAGAGGCCAGAAGCAATGCCTTCGAGTATATCGAAGTCTTCTATAACCGTTGGAGAAAACACTCTTCTTTGGGTTACAAAAGCCCCCTTCAATACGAACAAACCATTTGCCCCCATGGGGGCAAACAACTGGCAAGCTTACCAGCTTGCCTATCACACAACTAATCACATAAAAGAATTATCGAGAATCCCGTGTTCGCAAAACTCAGGGCACATCAACTGACGGTGGCAAACGCCAGTTGGGAATCCCGATTGTACTGGATCGTCTGATCCAACAATCAATCGCTCAAATCATCGGACCGCTCTTTGATCCATAGTTTAGTGAAAGCAGTTTCGGGTTTCGCCCGAAACGATCCGCCAAACAAGCCGTCACTAAGATATCTGAAGTCATCCAAACGGGCCGTCGGATTGCGGTGGACCTGGATCTGTCGAAGTTTTTCGACAGGGCGAATCACGATGTCCTGATGGTGCGCGTGGCAAGGAGAGTGCAAGACAAGCGTGTTTTGGCCCTCATCGGCAAATACCTGCGGGCAGGCGTCCAGGTCGAAGGCCGACTACAACGAACCAAGGAGGGAGTGCCGCAAGGCGGTCCTCTGTCTCCGTTGTTAGCAAACATCGTGTTGGATGATCTGGACAAGGTTCCGAGGAACGAAGTGACGACATGACCGACTGCGTAGCAGATCGGACTACTGGAACCTTTTTCGACGACTGTTCCGGTTCCTTCGGACCGGTCTTGTCGCTTCGCTCGGAATGTCATTCTTGTGAAAAGCCAACGCGCGGGAGACCGCGTGATGGTAAGCATGCAACGGTTCCTTGAGACGAAGCTCAAATTGAAGGTGAACCAGGAAAAAAGCCAGGGGGTGAAAGCCTCCCAGCTCGAATTCCTGGGGTTTGCCTTCAAAGGCAAACGAATCGTGTGGAGTGCCAAGTCACTGCATTCGTTCAAATACCGCATCCTTAAGCTAACGAGTCGAAGCTGGGGTGTATCCATGAGATGGCGACTAACGAAGCTCGCGCAATACATGCGCGGGTGGATGGGCTACTCCGGGATAAGCCACACCTACAGAGTGGTTCTTAGTTAGGATAGTTGGATACAGCGTCGTCTGCGTTGTTGTTATTGGAAGCAGTGGAAGACAATCAGGAACCGAATCCGCAACTTGATAAGGCTGGGGATAGGTCGTAGAAATGCGACTCTCCATGGAGTTTCGGGTAAGGGCTGCTGGGTAATGTCTAAAACTCCTGTTATCAATGAAGCACTCTCCGGCAACTGGTTATGCAACCAAGGATTATTATCTCTTAAAACACTGTGGATCCATATCCATTATCCAACTACAGTTCGATAACGATTCGGAACCGCCTAGTGCGGATCCGCATGCTAGGTGGTATGGGGGCAGGGGGTTAGATACCCTCAGCTACCCGATTTGGCATTGTTGATTCTTACCAAAGGGCTGGATTACGGAGAGAAGATACACAGGAAATGCTGATCGAAGAAGACGGGAAATCGAAATCTCCCAACGCCATGCCCAGCCATCCAAACGAATATTGAAGTTGGTAGGGCGGCGTGTAGCACTCTCCACGGTCTGCTCCAAATCCGAACCTGCTGTAAAATTCCGGATCACCGTAGACAAGGAGAACTCCCGATCCCAATTCCGATAAACGCTCAACGCCACTCTTGATCAATTGTGACGCGATGCCTCGCTTCTGATGACCTGGGCTCACGGCTAGGGGTGCTAGGATGTAGCCGAGGTGTTCCTTCGTGTCGCGTGACGTCACCGGACTGAAGGTGACGTGTCCGATGATGGTGTCATCAACTTCTGCAACGAACGAGAGCACAGGCGGGGATGCCGCCTCGGAGAGCATCTCGACTGCCACGTCAGAAATGAGATCACGTTCGCCTTCAGGAAAGGCTGCCAAATGAACGCTCCGGATAGCGTCCGCATCATTCTGTGTGGCTTTTCGGATCTTCATTTTGATGCCAACGTCGAAGCCTCTAATGGAGAGAAGCCCCCGGCTTCTCGGAATTTAGAGAGCTGACTTGGTACGCCCGTCATGGGCATAAACTGATGAGGTTTAAGTCCTCTATACATAAAACCAGTAAGTTAAGTAATGAAAGTAAGTTATGAAAAGTATTAGCCGATGGCAACTGCGAAGCCGCGAGATTTCGTGGGTTCCGAGCCTACGACAAGACCGGGCGCGAAGCGAACCGGAACAACGACAAAGTCTGGTCCTCTTGCTCGCAATGCGGATATTCGCCGACCGGTGAAGCGCAGGCGCGGCGCGAAGAGGGTTCTCTGGACGCGGGAAGGGGTTGGCTTGTTTCGGCCAATCGCTTTCATTATCCAATTACGGTTCGATAACGTTTCGGAACCGCCTAGTGCGGATCCGCATGCTAGGTGGTGTGGGGGTTGGGGGTTAGATACCCTCAGCTACCCGATTTCTCTATTTTTTGTATACATCCCTTCGATGTCCAATTTTGACAACGACCACTAATACAATGTCATCAAATACCTGATACAGAATTCGGTAGTCACCTAGACGGATTCTGTATTTCTCTTCTCCAGATAGCTTCTTTGAGCCTACCGGTCTCGGATCTTGTGCCAGACCTTGTATTCGCTCGATGATTCTTTCCCGATCCTTGTTTGTTATTTTTTTCAGTTCTTTCGCGGCAGACTTTTTGATTTCGATCCTATATCCGTCCATCGCTTTTTAAGGTTTTGAGGAAACTCTCAAAGTCCAATGTAGGTTCAGACTCTCTGTCCCGGAAAGTTTGCAAGTCTTCCAAATCCTCGGCGAGGGCTTCCTTGACGGCTTCGTTAACTAAATCTGAAACAGAGGAGGAGGCCTCGGCTGCCTTCAGCTTCAAAGCACGGTGTAGGTCCTCTTCAAAATATACGGTTGCTCTTTTCATAGATGTGAATAGAGCGTTTTAACGCTAAAACGTCAATATTTCATTCAGCCAACGTGAAGCATGAGGCGAGGCTGACCGCGAGCGTGCACTCGACGCAGGATTAGGGTTGGAACCTTCGTGGATCAATCGAACTCGAAGCAGGTCAGCCGTTGCTCTCCATGCACTTGTTGGGATTCTGCGCGTCTGAAGAATTCTACGGGGCTCTCGGTTCTCGATCGCAGCGCAACAATGATCAGGTCGCGTTGACTGAATTACTCAGTTCCCTCAGGACATCAAGGTCTCCCGGCAAATCAAGGGCGAGCTCCGCCCGTGCCATAGCCAGAACTGAATGCTTTCTTGCCGCCTCTCTCATATCCCGGTGTTCGGCTCGTGTGAGTGCAAGGAAGGCTTTCTGTAAACGGGTTCCCACTTCTACGGAACCCGCTCCATCGCGGGCGATCGCCATGAAGGCATCGTCGAACATATCGTTTATGTCCAGTTCGGGAACCTCGACCCGGTCGTATTTGCAGGGCCCATCGTCATCGTCATCGACGGGTTTGTCCCAAAGCAGAAAAAGACGCACCAGGGTGCCGATGATGTCGATAGCCGTCCCTGGATCATTCACTGCTGGTGACAACGCGCGGCTGCCTATCTCCGAAAGGGCCACAAGTCCGAATCGGGGGTCACCATCAAAAGTTCGATCGTGGCCGATCTTGAACGCCGCCCTGACTCGTGCCGTGTCAGCCTTTGTGTAATCACGCTCTTCTCCGATGATATAGGCGAGAGGTTGGCCGGGGGTGGAAAAGGTGCCCGGCAAAGCGGCGATCCCAAGGCGGAGATCTGCTTCCTCGGCAAGTTCCTGAAGGTTTGCAACGTCGACCCGTTGCACATACCCCACCACATCCCCATAGACGGCCACGCCACCATCAAGCCGTGCCCGCCCAGGGACACCTCCAAGCGCGGGGGCGCGTCGCCTTGCCTTGAAGGCCTTCGCTGTCGCCGATTCCACTTTATCGACCGTGTTCCCGAGACGGCCCAGCCGGGCAATGCAGTCGACCCACTTCACGAAAGTCAAAATGACCACGGCGAAGACGAACAGCGTTAGGCAAAAGAGGGCAAAAAGACCACCGGCATCGTAGAATCCATGCAGGAGCGCGATCAGGGCGACGATACTGAAAATAAACGCTCCGATGAAACTCGACAGAGCGTTCTGCGAGACGTCGTCGGAGATGATCAGTGGAAACGAGCGCGGCGTCGCCGTCCCACCTGCGGACGCGTAGGAAGAAACCATGGAACCCACCGAAAAAGTGGCAATGACGAGCATGCTCGAGGCCATGATCTTCAAGAGAGTCTCGATCGTTTCAGAGGATACACGCGGAAGAAACCCGGCCGCGTCTCCGTAGTCGGCGGCCTTGACGAGGAACACAGCCGCAATCGAGAAAACGCACATCGCGAGGGGCCTAACCCAGAGGCGCTCGCGAATTCGGCTGATGAGGAACCTGATGCGATCAATCATGCTAAGATCTGTCTTTTTTTTGAGGGTGTTTTTCTCGAGTCACGGATGACACACCCACGACCGATCGAAGAACCCTCCCTATTGCCAAGGCCGAAGCCACTAATCGAGAGAAGCCCCCGGCTTCTCGGAATTTAGCGAGCTGATTTGTTGGCGATTATTCTCCATAGTGTGTCCACATTCTAATTACCTTCACTGCTTTTTCTTTTTCGAAGACTTGGTAAACCAATCGGTGCTGGATATTTATTCTGCGTGAATAAACTCTCTCTAGGTCACCTACAAGTTTTTCAAATTGAGGAGGAGACTGAAATGGATCCTCTGTCAGAATTTCGATTAGCTTTTCAGCCTTCTTTTTCAGATTGCCGGCTGCAATTTTTTTAGCGTCCTTCTTTGCTTGCTTGGTATAAACAACTTCAAAGTTCACCAGTCGAGGTTCTTGCTACAATCTTCTAACTTTTCTTTCATTCCTTTCTTTATGGATTCCATCATACCAGGAATCGAACTTAGGTGAAGAGTCTCCGATATTGATCTCCAGTCGTCTTCGGAAAGCAATACAGCGTTACCTCTTTTCCCGGTGATCTGAATAGGGTGGTGCGAGGCATTTGCCTCGTCGATCAGGCTGTAAAGTTTGGCTCTTGCTTTGGTTGCAGATATTGAAGTCATTATAGGCAATGCGTACGCATTAACGCACCCATGTCAATTTCTTTTCGCACAACGGCATAAGTGAGGCGAGCCGTCAGGCGTTGCCTTCCACTGTCTTGTTGGCCATTGGTCTTCGATGGAGTTTCAAGCTGCGGACTCGTCTTTGGGGGCTTCTTCAAGAGAAAGGCAAACCCCAGAATGAGCAACAAAAAGGACGCTGTGGAGAAAGCGCTCTTCAACAAAGTGAAGCCGCTGGCTGCAGAAACCAACCGTTTGGTTACATCGAAAACGCCGCCGAGCACTGCAGGAAGCAAATGACGTCAACAGGAAGCAGATGACGTCAACGTCTGAATGACGTCAGGTCTATAGGGGCTGTTGCCCAAATCGGTCATTTAAACCTGGATACAGCTTTTTCAATGGTTTAGTCTTTTTCAATTATGATGGGAAAGCATCAAGCTCAAAAAGATCTGTTCAGTTACAGTGTCGATCTAGACAAGCGAGTCCGTCAAAATCATCCTCTGCGTAAAGTAGCTGAGAGGATCGACTTCGGGTTCGTTCGAAAAGAAGTCAAAACCAAGTATGGGAAGAACGGCAACGAGTGGATCGACCCTGAGATCATCCTCAAGCTGATGTTCCTGTTGTTCTGGGATGATATACGCAGTGAACGCGAATTGATGCAGATCCTGCCTGAGCGATTGGACTACCTTTGGTTCTTAGGCTACAGCCTGGACGATGAGATCCCCAACCACAGTGTGCTTTCCAACGTGGACCTCCCCCGAAAGTGTGGACACGGATCGATCAGCGTGAGAAAGAAAAAAA
>CAYGQM010000135.1:0-6271 GCA_964352065.1 uncultured Opitutaceae bacterium | reverse complement strand
ATAATCGTAGCTCGCATAAGTGCTGCCACGATCACTGTGATGAATCAGTCCATGCGGTATCTTGCCGCCCCGTGTGAGTACTGCGGCGTGTAAGGCCTGACTGACCAGCTTGGAATCATTGTAGTTGCTCACGCTCCAGCCAACTATGCGACGGCTGAACAGATCCATGACGGTAGCCAGGTAGCACCAACCGCCTTCTATACGTAGGTAGGTGGTATCTGCCACCCAGGCCTGATCGGGCCGTTCGGGTTTACCTAGTAGCTTGAGTAGGTTTGCGCTGTAACCGAAGTCATGCTTGCTGTCAGTGCCTAAGGGCTTGAAGCCTTTGCGTTGCACCCCGGCAATGCCGAGCTCTTGCATCAAGCGTAGTGTCCGGTCACGTCCACAGTCTAAGTCTTCGTCTTTGAGATGACTGTGAATCGGTCGATGACCGTAGCGACCCCTGGCCTGACGATGCAACTCACCGATACGACCTTTGAGCGCAGCGTCTTGAACTGAGCGATCACTGGGAGCACGACGATTCCACGAGTAGTAACCACCGCGACTTAACTCCAGACACTCGCACATCTCATCGATCCGGAACTCCGATGTGTGTTTTTGAATGAACCGATACTGCATCATTCCTCCGTGCTGAAGTAACCGACCGTTTTTTTTAGAATCGCATTCATCCGTTTAGCTTTAGCGAGCTGCTTGCGCAGCTCAGCGTTCTCAGCGGCCAATGCCTTCGGACTGACAGAACCTCCCGAGTTGTTGGCCTCCATCTCATCGAGATACTTATGCTTCCAAGTGTATAATACTCCGGCAGGTACTCCCAACTGATCAGACGCCTCCTTTACGGTGACTCCGTCTATGATCATCATCTTCGCTGCTTCTTTCTTAAACTCAGCTGTGTAGCGTTGCTTTTTCATGTATAGATCCTCTTTCTAAGAGAATCTCATGTCCAGTTTTCTCAGGACACATCAGGTTTTATTTTCCAAGGGAAAGGACGAGTAGGGGAATCTGATCTTTTTACTTCAGTTCCGGCATGGGTTGGTATTTCTTGGTTCTATGGACAGACGTACGTTTTTATCGGCAACCAGTATAGCGGCTGCGAGTGCTTTGAGCGCTCCTGCATTTGGTAAGACTAGCAAGCAAGACGGTCGCCCGAATCTACTCGTGATTATGACCGACCAACAATCGGCCACCATGATGAGTCTGGCTGGTAACACCGATTTGCATACTCCTGCGATGGACGACCTGGCTCGGAAGGGAACCCGTTTCACCAAAGCCTATTGCACGAATCCCATCTGTGTTCCTTCGAGAGCCAGTTTCCTGACGGGTACGATGCCGCATGTGAATGGCGTCAACTTCAATACCAATGATGATTCCTATGGTCCGAAGACGCCGCCGTTGACAATGGAGTTCAAGAAAGCGGGTTATCGGACCGGCTATGTCGGTAAGTGGCATATTCCCCGTTCGATTCATGATTCCGTTTGGAATGGCATCGACTCAGTCAAATATCCGAAGGGAAACTTCGTGGATTTTCTCATACCCGATGGCTGTGCGGAGTTTCTCGACGAGCAATCCGAAATCGATGCGCCTTTCCTGCTCTTCGCATCCTTCGTCAACCCTCACGATATCTGCGAGACGGCCCGCATCCTGAGTGGGATAGATGATAAATTCAAGAACGGTCAAATACCCCCGTTTCCGGATCCAGAGAAGTGTCCTGAGCTTCCCGCCAATTTTGAAATTCCCAAGGATGAACCGGAGGTGATTCGTAAGCATCAGCAGCTACCTGGTAACAGCGGCACCTATCCTACGGTGGATTGGGATAAGGACACATGGCGCCAATACCGCTGGGCCTACGCACGCCTGGTTGAATTGGTCGATCACCAGATCGGAAAAGTGATGGAGCTGCTCAATGCTTACGACGCGGCCGATAATACGGTGGTGGTATTTACCAGTGATCATGGTGATGGCAACGGATCTCACCGATGGAACCAGAAGACGCTCCTGTATGAAGAGAGCGCCGGAGTGCCTTTTGTGATCTACGATCCCCGGAATCCAACTGAAGGGATTGTCGATCAGGAGCGCCTCGTATCCATGGGGCTGGATCTGTTTCCTACCTTGTTTGATTATGCGGGCATTCCGTCGCTAAAAGGATTGAGGGGGCTCAGCGCCCGACCGGATAACGAGCTGAGTTCACAAAGCAAGCATGACTACCTCATCGTTGAAAACGACTTGCATCGCAAATACGGGGAAAGTGGAGGGGTATACGGTCGCATGATTCGGACTGAGAATTTTAAATACGTCTGCTACTCCGAAGGTGCGCATCACGAGCAACTCTTCGACCTTGAAAATGATTCAGGTGAAATGCTCAATTTGGTGTCGGATTCCTCTTTTCAAAGTACGCTTGATGATCACCGAAGACTTCTCAGGAAATACATTCAAGAAACGGACGATTTTTTCCCTCTTGGACAGGTCGGGTCCTAGTTTTTAAAATTTTAAGGAAGGCAGTGGAGAGCAGGCATTACTTGGAAAGGTATTGGTCTACTGAACACACCTACTGATCGCTCTGGCCAAATATTTATTTGGCCAGAGCGAATGGTCCCAACACTCAGCTCCCCAGGTAGGGTTCCAAAGCTGATTTAGATGCTGAAGAGCCAATGAATATGGCATAGGATATTATCGGTGTCGTTTCACTGGTAGGGAAATACCCCAAAAACTTGTCCTCGCTTTCATCTTAGGTGCCTGGTAACCTCTTTATTGTAGATCGGACTTTGGAGCTGGATGACTGCTTAAGCAGCTGCAAATCACTTCATTCTCCGTCAATTTGTGAAAAAAGGATGACTAATTCAGCCAAACTGCGATTTAAGAAAACATACAGAGATGCACTGCGAATCCATTTAAAGCGTAAACTGAATGGGAGAATGACTTCGCATGCAGCTCGGTCGGTTGGTAGTGAAGGAGTATCTTTGGGCATGAACGCCGTAGACCTTGCCCGCACCCACGAACAGGTTCTCGGATCGCTGGACGTTCCTTCTAACGAAGGTTTCAAACTGATAATGAAATCTCCGCTATCTGCGGCAGGTAAATTCCTGCTAGAGGCTCTGACGCCGTTCGAGCAGTCTCACCAAGATGAGATACTGAAAGTGCGGACATCGCTGTTTGTGGCCGAGGAGAAACTGGAACAGGAAATCAAATCCCATCGCGGCGAGATTATTAATTCACAAGAGATCCACGAACAAACAAAGCAGCTTGCGCGTCAATTCCTCCTGGCGCTTGAGGAAGAGCGCAAGGAAATCAGCCGTGAGTTGCATGACCAGGTCGCTCAGGTCCTCGCCGGCATCAATGTTCGCCTCGCCGCCTTAAAGGCAGAAGCTGCGATCGACCATGAAAACCTTGGTGATCGCATAAGCCAAACGCAGCTGCTCGTGGAACAGTCTGTCGATGCGGTTCACACCTATGCTCGAAAGTTGCGCCCTGTCATGCTCGACGACCTTGGACTTATCCCTTCATTGCGTTCTTTTATCAGAGAGCTGCCCAGCCATGAGGGCTTGCGCATACGCTTTAGGGCAATTCCGGAGGTGGAGGAACTGAACAACCTCAAGCGAACCATTATCTTTCGGGTAGCTCAGGAGGCTGTTACCAATGTACTGCGTCACGCCAAAGCGAAGAAGTTGGCGATTAAACTGAGCAAAATTGACACCAATGTCCTACTCGAAGTCACTAATGACGGTAAGTCTTTCAATGTTGACCGTATTCTCAATTCCAATGTGAAAAATCGGCTCGGGTTGCTTGGTATGCGTGAACGGGTTGAAATGGTGGATGGTGTATTTTCTATTACCTCGTCTGCGACTAAAGGGACGGTTGTCAGGGCACTCATTCCGATCGGTGATCAACCAGCTGAACAAACTCTAAGCGAATGAACAAAGATTCTATTTCCGTACTACTCGTTGAAGATCATTCGATTGTCCGAGAAGGTCTTCACATGTTACTGGAACTCGGAGGTATCTGCAGCATCGTGGGTGAGGCTTCTGATGGTCATCAAGCTGTGGCCCTGGCAGCGAAACTTCATCCTGACGTTATAGTGATGGATATTGCCATGGCAGGTCTTAATGGATTCGAAGCATCTCGTCAGATTCTGATTGCCAATCCACAAGCCAAAATCCTCGTGCTCTCTGCGCATAGCGACGACGAGTACGTGGCGCACATGGCACTGTTGGGCGCATCCGGGTTTGTAGTGAAACAAAACTCCGGCCGTGTATTGGTTGAGGCGATCATGGAGGTTGCCAAGGGGCGACGTTACTTTTGTGCAGCCATTTTGAGACGCCTTCGCAATGCCGAGCGCAAAGCCCGCGCAGAAGGTCTTCCCGCGGGAACACCCAAACATCACTTAACCGTGCGTGAAGCAGAGGTGCTACAATTGGTAGCCGAAGGTTTGGCCAACAAGCAGGTCGCTGCCGAATTGGATATCAGCATCAAAACGGTTGAGAAACACCGTCAGAAACTCATGGACAAATTGGATATCCACGACACTGCCGGACTCACTCGGTATGCCATCGCGACGGGTGTGATTGAGAATAGTATTCAAAGTACCACCCAATCAAAGCGTAAGCTGCCAGCGTCTTTGTGAAGACTCTTTTGCAAAACTAAAAATCCTTTTTTTGGTGAGCAAGTACATTGGCTTACCGTGGGTGGATGGAGAGGTAACGAAACCCTCGCCATTATTATTTACTCATTGGCGTCAAGCACAGCGTTCTGCCTGCTAATGTCCGTTTCTCCAGTGATTTCCCGTTTGGCCTGTTCGTAATCGGCCTGTGTAATGTCAGGATCAATACGCTTGGCCAGTCTGGCTAATTCGTGAGTGCGCTCATTTACCGATTTCCGGCTTACCGGTTTACTCGATGTAGTTTTCTCTTCGTTTTTCGGATTAACATAAGATTCTTTTTTCATGGTCCACCGATTATACGAAAAATTTTCCCATCCGCCTATGGGGTGTTACCAGAATGAATCCTCAGTCCCGTTCATTTTGATTTGATGTCGATATCCCAATGGCCTTTGGACCAGCCAAGTACTAAGCGAAGAATACCTCCAGCGAATGGAGTCCATCGCAAAAACGAGCGCCATTTATGCAGGCGTGGGAAAATCGTTTGGCGAACGAACACTCCCAGGGCCAGGATTACGAGCGGTGATGCCTCCTGCCAGACTTCCAGGACAGGCTTCAGAAAAATGAAAGGCCGGATTACCCGGGATGCGTCTTGCGCGATGCGATTCCGGTGGAGCGCAAGCCTGCGGTGAAGCCTTGCTTTGTGGCTGGAAAGCCGCTTTAGGTCTCCGCTTGGATACATGCGCTGTCCTCCTCAAGTTCTTTCAGTGACCCGGCAAACGGTTTGGGCTGGCGCTCCAGAAACCGGCGGAAGGTCAGAACGATCACCAGAAGTGCAATACCGTAGAGGGATGATAAACCGATCATCACCGCTAGACGCGCACTTTCCCAGAACGCGTACACCAAAGTGAGACTGGCGAAAGCAACCATCATGAAAGCCGTGAAAACGGCCGCACTGATCCAGATAAAGATCTGGATCAGCCGGAATTTCTCTTCCTGTAGTTCCAGGGAAACGAGTTCGACCCGATCCTTTAGCGTCGCCAAGAGGCCGTAGCCAAGCGATCGGAGTGAGCTGAGAAAAGGGCCCGAGTCAGTCGTCTTGGAATCCACTAGCTGGATTGGGTTTCAGTAGAACCGTGACGTCCGATTAACAGTCCCGTCAGTATTCCGGTGGCAACTGCGATAGCGATGGACACGTAGGGCTTATCGTGAATAAATGCATCGGTGCTCTTGGCTGTCTCCACCGTTTGATTCTTCGCACCGTTGTAAGCTTCCGAAACTTTTTAGTAGCCGCGCCAAATCTATCGCCTAGATGGGTGGGATCCTCTGATGAAGGATCAATTGGCGACCCCGCCATTAACTTTTCGGCTTCGGCAAGTAGGGCTCTTAGTTCCCGCAATAGGTTATTTGAAGTGTTGTGGGTGGTTTTGGTATCTGTCGTATCCTTTGTTTTTGTATTTCTCATAATTTAAAATATGCGGATGGATTCTTTATGAATAGAGGACCCGTCATGGGTTACTATTCTATCCCTGTAGTATACGCTGAAATAGCTGGTTATGGTATAGGGTTTAACCCGACCAAGCATTCACTAGACCCCGGTTTTAAATCGCAACCGGGTTCATTCCTTGAGGGCGTGTTGCCCAAATCGGTCATTTAAAACTGGATACACTGCTACGGATTGTC
>CAYGQM010000134.1:0-6668 GCA_964352065.1 uncultured Opitutaceae bacterium | reverse complement strand
CTATATGGATGTGGCTCCCAATTATTCCAACGGAGAATCGGAGCGGCGCCTGGGGCATGCCTTGAAAGGCAAGCGGGATCAGGTATTCCTGGTTACTAAAACAGAGGCCGATACCTACGAAGGAACCATGGAGCTTCTGGAACAAAGTTTAAAACACTTGCAAACCGATCACGTCGATTTGGTGCACCTCCACAATCTGGGACACCTGGAGCGGTGGAAGGATCTGGATTTTGCCTTCAGCGAAAAGGGTGCGATGGGAGCTTTGCGGAAAGCCCGGGAGCAAGGTAAGGTTCGGTTTATTGGGGCCAGCGGTCACCTGCATCCCAGCCGTTTTCACTATGCGATCGATTCCGGCGAAATTGATGTGTTGATGAACGCGGTCAATTTTGTAGACCAGCACACTTACGATTTTGAGCATAAGGTGTGGGCGCGGGCTCAGGAGAAGAATATCGGTCTAGTTTCCATGAAGGTGCTCGGCGGGGCCAAAGGGAATGATTTTCGTTTGCCCGTGGAGGATTACGACAATGCTATCCGCTATACGCTCAGCCTGAATGGGCTTTGCACCGCTGTAGTCGGAATAAACAACATGCAACACCTGGATCAACTGCTGGAAACCTTCCGTAGAGTGGATGCGCTGAATGAGGAGGAATTCCTTGCGGTCGCCCAGCGGGGTATCGACTTGCTAAAAGTGGACCCGAGCTGGCGATCCGCCCATGGATTGCCGATCACTTAGGCGAAACGAAAAGGTGCCGGAAACGAAAAAGTGCCGGGCCTAGTTGTTTAGGGTTTTGGATAAAAATACCCATATTTATAATTGCCTGAAAGATAAACATGCGTTCACTGGTTCCCATGACTGAGAATCCCTCATCTAGCTTGGCTATGGGAGTCTATACCCTCCCGGATGCGGCAAAAATCCTGAATCTTCCGTTGGCGAAACTGCATCGGTGGGTGGGTGGCTATGCTGTGCATGATTCTGGTTCAAAACGGTTTCCCGTAGGAGAGTTTTCTGTCGAGGAGCGGGGGCGGGATCGGCATTTTAATTTTCTGAGTCTGATTGAAGTGTTCACGATTGCCGAACTACGTGACCAAGGTGTTTCACCTTTGACCCTTAGAAATTGTAGAACCGAACTGTCTGAACGGTTTGATACCGAGTACCCCTTTGCTCTGCAGGGTCTGCTCGTCAATGGCCGTAAGATGGTCAAAGAAATGGGTGAAACCGTCTACCTGGAATTAGGCAATAATGGGCAACAAGCCTTCGAAGAGCTCATCTCCCCTTTTTGTAAGAAAATCGATTTCGATATGACGACCAAACTAGCCGAGCGTTACTTCCCTCAAAACAACGATAAAAACGTTGTGGTTGATCCAAGGCATGCCTTTGGGCGACCGGTAATCTCAGGAACCAATATTACCACCGAAGCCTTGAACTCCCTGGCAAGAGGTGGAGATCGATTGGAAGACATTGCTGATGATTACGGATTAACGTTGGACCAGGTCCAAAGTGCTCTCCGTTTTGAAAATCATCAAGCTGCATGAAGATCTATTTCGACGAAAATTTTTCACCCCATATAATTGCCGGAATGCGGTCTTTTCAAGAAGGCCGTAGAAGGGAAGGTTTCACGATTCATTCCGTTAAAGAAGAATTCGGAGAAGGAGTTGCCGATGAAGACTGGATCCCGAAAGTGGCTTCGATACATGGTGTAGCAATCACCCAGGACTTGAATATTCACCGTATGCGGGCGCAGTGGAAACTATGTCAGGAATACCAACTGGGAGTCATATTTTATAAGCCCGGAAAAAGTGGCTGGCGCTATTGGGACTTCATTCAGATCACCGTTAAGCTGTGGTCGGAGATCAAAGAAACGTGTCAATCCACCAAACAGCCTTTCGGTTATGTACTCGAAGGGATGCGACCTAAGTTGAAGAAGCTATAAGCTAGGCGCAGGATGAGGGGACACATCTTGGATTCTGACAAAGAAACCCACGCATGTGGAGCAGGAGTACAAAATTAATAGTCCGATAAAGCGACGGTTAGACGATTCAAAATACAGCACCTCAAATCAGATCCAATATTTCCAATCCTTGAACAAGAAGCGCACACCAAGCAGGAAACGAAAAGATCAGATTCGACCACGCCCACAAAAGTTGTCTTCATAAAGATAGGCAACACGACTATGAATCTCCCGACGGTAGACGAAGCACGCATCCTCCTCAACGACCATGTTCAGGACGAATACCAACGACACCATGCACTCATGGTCGCTACGGCCATGAACGGGTATGCCCAACTGTTTGATGAAGATGTCCACTTGTGGTGGATCACAGGTTTTTTGCACGATATTGATTTTCAAAAACACCCCGAAACCCATCCGGCCGTATCACTCCGCTGGTTTACCGATTGGGGTTATCCGGACACGCTGATCCACGCCGTCGAAGCCCATGCATACGGATACAATGGGTACAGCACCCTACCCCGCACAAAACTCGCTGCCGGTCTTCTCGCCTGTGACGAAATCTGCGGTATTTTCTACGCCTATCAGAAAATGAACCCCGTGCCCTACGGGCAGATGAAAGCAAAATCGATCCGCAAGAAGATCAAGGACAAGTCCTTTGCTGCCAAAGTTGACCGCTTAACCATCGACCTCGGTTGCGAACACCTGGGCGTCCCCATCCAGCAACATATCGAAAATCTGATCCGTTTTTTTGCTAAAGTTTGAATTCCACACAGCCCCAAAAGATCCAAGCATCTCAACACCTCAATTACCCAGCCACCCATCCAACCGTTATCCAGTAGCGAACAATTTTCAGAAACGCTTCACTTCAACTGATGAACAAACTCTGCACCAACCTCGACGACATCCGAACAGCGGCCGACCGAATCGCCTCGTATACCCATCGGACGCCCGTGCTTCGGAGTACGGTCCTCAACCACATCCTCGACGCAGAGCTCAGCTTCAAATGTGAAAACTTTCAAAAGGTCGGCGCCTTCAAATTCCGAGGAGCTTGTAATGCGATAATGAGCCTTAACCAGACTGAACTCGGTCGAGGGGTTGCAACCCACTCTTCAGGCAACCATGCTGCCGCCCTGGCGCTTGCAGCCAAACTTGCCGGTTCGACCGCGCATATCGTCATGCCTTCAAACGCTTCGGCTATTAAAAAAGCGGCGGTCGCAGGTTATGGCGCCACCATTACTTTTTGTGAACCTACGCTGGAAGCCAGAGAGAACACACTTGCACGCATCGTCGAAAGCGAGGGTCGCGTTCCAATCCACCCCTACAACGATGCGCGGATCATCGCCGGTCAGGGAACTGCGGCACTCGAGCTACTCGAAGCAGTCGACGATCTGGAGATTGTGATGGCCCCGGTCGGCGGCGGGGGACTACTCAGTGGCACGTCGATCGCCGTCAGCGAATCGCGACCCATGGTACGGGTGTTCGGCGCAGAACCTCTCGGAGCAGACGATGCATTTCGTTCACTCGAAACGGGGTCCATCCAGCCATCCCACAATCCCCAGACCATCGCCGATGGTCTTCTCACCAGTCTCGGCAGCCTCACCTTTTCCATTTTGCAAAAGCGCTGTGCCGGTATTGTGACCGTTTCGGAAGCTGCCATCATTGAAGCCATGCGTTTGGTGTGGGAACGAATGAAAATCATCATTGAACCCTCATCGGCCGTTCCCGTAGCCGCTTTGCTTGAAAAACGTAACGAAATCCCGGGTCAGCATGTGGGCATCATCCTCTCGGGCGGTAATGTAGACCTGGGAAACCTCCCTTGGCTTTAACGCATTCGGATAGTTTAAGCCTAGGCCCAACCTGCTAAAACCGTCAGTAAATGTATTCAACCTGGTCTTACGACCAACAGAAATCGGGACGCTGCTGGTTTTCCGCTTTGCAAGTTCCTCGGATATAGATTCGTGTCCTCTCAATGAAACTCAAGACCTGCCTGTTTGACCTGGATGGAACTTTGACGGACCCGAAAGCGGGTATTACCGGATGCATTCAATATGCCTTGGAGAAGCTGAACCTGCGGGTCCCTACGAAGGACGAACTGGAATTTGCGATTGGTCCTCCCTTATACGACACCCTCTTTGAGCTAGTGGGCCAGAACGCAGAGCTCGCCGCCAAGGGCCTGAACTATTATCGGGAAAGATTCGGAACGGTGGGCATGTTTGAAAATGAAGTGTATCCGGGAATTCACGACTGTCTGGCTGAGTTCCATGAAGCCGGACTGCAGTTGTTTATCTGCACCTCCAAACCGCACTTTTACGCCAAACGAATCGCCGAACATTTTTTATTTGATCACTACTTCCAGCACATTCATGGGAGCGAAATGAATGGAGACCGTGTCCATAAGAGTGAACTGATCGACTATATCATTCGCATGGAGAATATTCAGCCGGCACACACCGTTATGATTGGAGATCGCAAGCATGATATCCTAGGGGCCAAGCAGCATGCCATCCGCACGCTGGGCGTCCTCTATGGTTACGGATCGCAAACCGAATTGATTGAAGCTGGAGCCGACGAGTTGGCTACCTCACCGCAAGCAATCGTAGAATTGCTAATCCGATAGCGCACTGACTCGATAAAATTGCAGGATTGCGAATCCGAAAAAAGCCGAAGAAACTATCTTTATGGAATTGTTAACCTCAGTGATATGCGACTCAGCCTCCGACTATAACGGTAAACTCTGTATACTGGGAGCCTTCGATACCATCTGGAGCATGAAGTTTCCCACGCAGCACCCTCATTGTACCTTGGCCTTGCGATTTTTATTCACGGGAACCGATATAGGGGATCACAAGTTTAAGGTTGTCTTCGTCGATGCCGATGGGAACGAACTTTTGCCCAGTGGCCCGCTAAAATTTGGGATTCAAATCGCGAATGTACCGGATGATCAATATTTTCTTTCGCGGAACCTTGTCGTAAATATGCAAGGCCTCCCGTTTCCTGCTCCGGGTCAATTTGCGTTTGATATTCATTGTAACGACCAAGTCATATCCAGAATTCCGTTACAGGCTGTGCAAGGGAACAATCCCCACAACCGGGGTAAGCTCCAACCGCCTCCAGAAGGCAAAAGTTAATCCGTTTTTTAGATCCCAGATACTTTTCAGTCAATTTGTTGCGCGGTTATTGACTTTATCCCCCCGAATTAACACGTTTCCCCGCTAATGAAGTTCACGGCAGCCGGAAATACCCATGTGGGCCTTGTCCGTAAAAAGAACGAAGACAGCTTCTTTTGCGATAACGAGAGTCTGGTTTTCGCTGTAGCGGATGGTCTCGGAGGCCTACCTTTTGGAGACCTCGCCAGCAAAGCCGCGATTCAGTATCTTGAGCTCTGGACCCATGCCCGCCGCAGCGAGGATTGGAGCGGCATCGATTGGCATATGCTCATGCGGGAGCTCAATCACCAGGTGATCCAAACGGGGCAGATATCTGCCCACGGCCTTGGTATAGGCACGACGTTCAGTCTCGGAATGATACGGAATAAAAATTTGGAGATATCCCACATTGGAGATTCGCGCATTTATCTTTTTCGAAACCAAAAGATAGAGCAACTCACCACAGACCACACCCTGGAAACCTTTGCCAAGGAGCAAAAGCAGTTCCCCAACGACGTAGACATACCCGATCACTACAAACACACGCTCACACAGTGCCTGGGGCAGCGCAAGCTCATCAAGCCAGAGCACACCGAACATCGGATTCTCAGTGGCGATCGCCTGCTTTTTTGCTCCGACGGCATTTCGGGACCCGTTCCCGAGGCAGATCTTGTTCACGTCATGAATGTGCAGGACACACCCCAAGCGACCCTGGAACAGCTCATACAGCTAACCCTTGACAACGGGGCGCCTGACAATGTTACCGGTGTCGTCGTTTTTGCAGAATAATCGGATTGAGTCGCTGCACCGACTGATCTACTTTCCATCAAAACAGCTTATCCTACCATGAGTTCAGAACGATTCGCGTCCCTCATTCAATCGAACCCTGAAAACGAAATGTTTCGATTCAGCTACGGTGAAGCCTTATTCAATGAAGACAAATACGAAGCCTGTCTCGAACACCTCGAGTTGTGTATCCGGAAAAAGCCCGACTGGATGATTCCTCATATCTTACTGGGAAAAGCCTACGTGGCACTTGATAGGAAAGATGAGGCGATACCCTATTTGGAAAAAGCACTGATTTTGGCGAAAGAGCAATTCCACGAGGATCCGGAAACCGAGGTATCCGCGTTACTCGAAGACCTGCGTTAGTCCCGGTCTCCTAACCCCACAAGTTGGCCGGATACACGCCACGTGCAATGAGATCGAGTAATTGGGCGACCGCGTCGACTTTGTCCTGCGGGTTGGTCAAACCGAGCCACTTCTCCCTGGAATGCTTGAGCTCCACGGCAGCCCCCTGAGTCTGAATCCAATTGAAAACGGCCGTTGGTAAAAAGAACTCTTCTTTCAGCGGGTCTTGTATCGTTCTGAGAAAGGCCTCGAACTGATCCGCGAGAAACGACAAAAAGTCGGGCGAAAATCCCCAGAGATTGAGCGAGACAATCGTGTCCAACCGCAGATCGCGCTCTGCTCCACCGAAATAGCCGGTGATGCCAGTCGGACCCCGTGAAATTTCCGTATGTTCTTCGATGCGCGTAAGAATGTGGTCAGTAGAAGCCTCACACACGGC
>CAYGQM010000133.1:0-7298 GCA_964352065.1 uncultured Opitutaceae bacterium | reverse complement strand
CCCCCCCCCCCCCCCCCCCCCCCCCCCCCCCCCCCCCCCCCCCCCCCCCCCACACCCCCCCCCCCCGCCCCCCCCCCCCCCCCCCCCGCCGAGGAATCGGCTGAGGAGCTATTTGGTCGTGCACTCGCATTCTTTGATAAAGAACTAAAATAGAAAAAAGGCCCGCCCCTGAAGGAGGCGGACCTTGAAAATAAACGAGTAATTCGAATGAAGACTACCAGCTTAACGTGGTTCTGAATTGGAGCTCGCGCGGTGTTTGCAACGCGATTCTATCCAGGCGGCCATCGATTTGGAGTCCAGCGATGGTATAGTCTGTTTCGTCCAACAGGTTTCGGATATTCAACTGGAACCGGATATCGATCTTCTCGGTGAGTTTGGTCTTATATCCCACGAGGAAATCAACCAGGGTGCTGGAGTTACCCCAAATGACGCTCTCGTTTGCAAGATCTACGGCAACAGCCAAAGGACCGCTGTAGCGCACACCACCACCGAGGTTGAAGCCTTTGAGGGGTCCTTCGGTGAAGCGGTAGTTGGTGAAGAGATTGGCACTTCTCTTCCGTGAACCCTGATCTCCAATGCCGTCAAAAACGACATTGTTATCCAGGAATCTTTGAACGCGATTAGACTCTGCGGCGATCGAATCATCGCCTGAAGGCGGCGTGTACGGTCCTGCTTCATCTACTCCGTTCTCATCCCGGTTGAAGTATACATCGTCTCCAAATGAGCGCCAGAATGCGTCTTGTTCAGGATACCAGTCTAAAACTTCCGGCATGATGTTGAACTTTACGCGGTCTGTTTCAGAATAGTTTACGCGCATTGACCAGTTATCAGTGATATTGGCAGTCAGCTCTACTTCTGTTCCTTCCGAATCGCGACCAAAGGTATAGGTATTGGTGATGACGTCACGAGCTTCGCGTTCAGCATCGTCAATCAAGCCTGCTGCCAGTAACGTGTCGAGTATGCGGTTGTTCGGATTTTCAACGTTTCCGCGGTTTCCAAAGGCGGTAAGTCCGATCATGCTGCTTTCATATTTTGCAATTCGGGCGAACAGGCGTCCTTCCAACAAATTAAGCATGATCCCGTAATCTTTACCTTCGCCAGTTGAGGGATCAGCAAAGGTGCTGTTGGGTAGGACCAAGCGGTTTACGTCCGGTAGGCCTTGGTTCTCTGAGTCATTATAGAGTAAGGACAGCCATTCGACAGGTTTGACAACCAATCCAAAGGTGGTCGTTTCACCGCCCTCGTAGGAGAAGATTTCGGGAGGTGTATCATAATCCACGATGATCCTTTGATTATTGGGGTCTGTCGTGGGGTTTCTTTTGCTGATCGTAATGTCATCCTCGCGGTAACCGAAGGTGGTAATCACTTTTCCATCGAGCCAGAAGTTTTGCATCGATACGAGTAGCGAGTCGAGTTCGACATCGTCATCCTGCACGTTTTGATTCACTGGGAACCATTGGTTGGTGTAGGTCGTGCCGTTTGCGCTTATGGATACAGGATCCCGCCAAGTGCCGGGTTGGTAGGTATTAAAATCACCCGGTGTTATATAGTTCCTACGCCATACACGATTTTGTCCGTTAGTCGTCGCCGCTCCAGGAGCGGTTGGACGGTAAAGAATCCCGTTAGAATCGGCGAACTGTTCAAAAGAAGATTCACGAGCTGCATTGGTATCCTGAGTCTCATACATGGCCGCAAATCGGTGCCGTCCCCAGAAATCTGGCAACTCAAGGTCGTAGGAGGCAGTAAGGCGGAAAATATCTGATTCACGATCACGGGTTCTCCGCGTCCAGTTCGTCTCATAGAAATACTGACCTGAGTAATCATTGGCCGGACTGTTATCCAGAGTGGGATCCTGGGTGTCGCCTCGGAGGTTGTACGAATTATTTCCTGAATCTTTTTGATCGAAGGTGGTTTCCAGGTGATTGAAAGCGGCTTCAATGTTGAATTTTTCACCGATTCTTTGTTCGAGAAAAACGGTCCAAACGGTGTAGTCCGTGTCGCGGATGTTATCGGGTCCGCCAGGATTCGCCTCCCAATCGATGAGTCCATTTTGCATGACAGTGCTATTGTCATTAATCAGCTCGACTGCGCCACCGCCCACATTGGTGTAGAACGGACCGACAAAGCCTCCGGAGAAATAGGCTTCATTATTGGAATCTTCCACGACAATCCAGGCATTGTTTCTCTGGCCATTATTTGAAGTGGATGATGAGCGGTCAGGCATCCCTCTGTCTATCCATTGGGACACATGGTCGTCTCCCAGAAAAGAGCGACCGAGGTTGTCCAGTACGTTGCCCCATTCAATTTCCCCTCTCACGATGGTGTTGTCTGCTACCTTCCATGTGGTGGCAAAATGGAAACGCTCCTGGTCCTTGAATTCCCACAAGCGCCAGGTTTCGTCCTCGTCCCACATGGCGTTGAAGCGGATGGCCAATTTGTCCTCGATCAATACGCGGTTGAAGTCTACTGAACCGCGCAGCTGAGAGTTCGTACCGAACATCACCTGAACTTCATTGATTTCGGAAAATCGAGCTTGTTTTGTAGAGGTATTTACAACCCCACCCGCAGAACCAACGCCGAATAGAATCGAATTGGGGCCGCGGGATTCGTCGACCCGTTCGATGTTGAAATTATCCATGGAGATGACATCCCAGACAAAATAGTTTCTGGAACGGGAGGCTGGTAACCCGCGGACGTTAAATTGGAATTCGAACTCGATGACCTGGTTGTCGTTGGCGAGCTCCGTGGCATCCAAGCGAACGGTGTTGTTGGAGTACTCGAGCAATTGTTCGATACTGTCGGCTCCGATGTCGTTGATGAACTCCTTGGTGAATGGAGAAATCGCAGCAGCGACGTCGGAGAGGCTGGAATTGAGGCGGGTGCCTGCCAGAGTACTTCCGGCGAGGTAGCCTGTGTCACCTGAGCCATCCACCTGGAAGGGGCTGATTTCGTAGACTTCGTCGGTGTCTGCTTGTTGGGCAGAGAGGCTTGCGGTTAAGCCTGCACATAGGAGGATGCTATACCGCAGCTGTCTTAAGGGTCGTTTGTTCATAATCGTTAGTTTTTAGAGTTAGACTAACCTACTCAATCAAACCAACCGAAGTTCGTGAAACTGGGTTGATTCACGACGCTACATGAGTGGCTCTGGGGAAAAAGAGTGGTTAGCTACAAGTAGAAAATATTAATGAAAGCCGCTGGCAATCCTTATTTGTTAGGGACTTAACAGGTATTGGAGTATGAACTGCCGAAGATTATGGAAACTTATAGTTCTAAGGGGTTTACGACATTAATCAGCGCACGGTGGTCTACCCGTTACTCCTGAAATCCGAAAAAAGTCTATTCAGGGCTGTCGCTGTCTTCCTCTTCGTTAATCACTTCTATATCACCTACCAGAACCTGGCTGTTATCGTCAGTCCGTTTGCGGGTTAGGCCCTTCAGGTTTTGCCCAAAATAGTCGGCGGCTGTGGCGGTCAGCTCAGGGAAAGCCCGGCCAAAAGATGTGCCTTTAGCGCGCATACTGAAACGGGTTACCCAGAGGATATCCTTCTCCTTGTTCTGGACAAACTTTTGGTTATCGAAGGCGATGACTACAATGAAGTAGCGCTCTTCATTCAACAGGGTCTGAAACTCGTGGTGCTCGCTGGGCATAAGGCTCCCGTCGTGCATGGTGTTCCAGAAACCAAGCATCTTGGCGTTGCCTCGTTTTCCCAAAGCACTCCAGTTTGTCGTTTGTACGGGCTCGTAAGTGGTTACGGTATCGCCCGACGAGTCTTCCGAAGTGACGGGGGATCCGAACATCTGGTCATACTCCTCGTTGGATGTGATTCCCAGAAGATCCTCCAGACTTTCCTCTACGGCGGTCACACCCCAGTTTACGAGCAGCATTACCTCGTTCTCTTTGACGTTGCCCGACGGCACATAGTTTTGGTTCGCGAGATGTCCGGCCAGATTTTCAGCGATTTCGAAAAAACTGATATCCGTAAGGCTGTTGTCGTTCGCATGGCCTCTAAAGAACTTTCCTTCTACAAAATGATAGCGGGTTACTTTGTCTTTGTTTTTTGAGTTCTTGTTTTGCTCATAGTCCATGCTGGCTTCGGCGCTGATAATAACGCGTGAGGCCGCCTGGCTGTTTGATGCCAAAGTACTGACTATCAGGATCAGTAATACTGTTCTTTTTATAACGAGTGAAAAGTGTTTCATCTGTTGGGGGATGTGTGCTGTAAGAGTGCTGCACATAGGCAGACTTACCAAAATGTGAACGAAGAACTTTCAAAAATGGATACAGATATTTTTTTGGGATAACTTCTAGTGAATGAGCTCCCTGACTTGAGACGCCTCCGTCTCGGTCAATTTTCGGAGTTTCCGTGAGAAAGTATGAGCGATGGGGTTCGCTTCTCCTTTATAGAAGAAGAGTTCACACTTCACGTTTACCGGTTCGAATGGGGCAACGGTTTTTCGGATTCGTATGGCTTCGGAACTGCTCCCGCTCAACTTGCCGAGGTAATGGACCGCCATTCGGGAGCCGCGTTGAATATCCTCTGACTGTCCTTTTGGTAGGTCGTATGAGATTCCAATCGCCACATAGACACCGTTCATGTCCGCATTGGGAGTCACGGTGAACTTCAGGTTCACCGTATCGATATGTACGTCTTCGTGCATACGTCCTTCATCGATCCTGTCCTCAATCAAATCACGGTAACCTTCTTCCTGGCTTAGCAGTTCGTCGCGTGGTGTTCCAGGGATCGTAGTCCTAAGGTCCGCAATCTCGGCGTCGCTTGCTGATTGGCTGTAGCTCAATTCCGACCACAGTCTCAGTTCTCTGCGTGCTGCATAGGAATTGTAATAGGTGATAGCGGGTTCTTCCAGGCCTAAAAAGTCATTCGTTACGCAGGGTGTGAGTTTCAGACCAATGGGGGCGTCCAGTTTCACAGCTTCGACCGTGTCGTCTTTCTTCGCGAATATGCGCTTTCCAGAGACGGTGAGGGCTGGATAGGGCACATCGTCTATGAACGTGAGCAACTCCGCCCCAATAAAAAAGTAGGCGTGCGGCGGACCGTCCGATTCCCTTAAGTCGGTCTGATCTGGGGAGGTGGCCGCAATCTGAGTTTGAAAGGTTACGAATACAAGCAACCAGCTGACTATGCCCGCTTTCATAAATAAAAGTATGTGTACGCTGACCTGATTTGCAAGGTAGTGGCTTCGGAAAGCCGATGCTATGACATAACGTATGTCATCCTGTTTGGTTTCAATGACCAGGCCGATCGGTAGTTAATTGGCGGGGGTAACCTTGAAGACTCCTCTGCGGCATCGACTGAAATGACAGTTGTATTTTGGATTAAATCGGCATTCTAATGAGGAATGCTTCGTATCCTTATTCTGCCCCTGTTTCTCTTGCTTGCCGGTTGCTCACTTTCCGATTCCAAAACGGAGTCGAAAATAACTGAAACCGGTAAACCAAACATCATCCTAGTCATGGCCGACGACCTGGGGTGGGGGGACGTCGCCTACAATGGGCATCCGGTGATTAGGACCCCTAACCTGGATGCCATGGCTGCCAATGGTTTGAAGTTTAACCGCTTTTACTCGGGCGCTCCGGTCTGCAGTCCTACGCGGGGCTCCGTGCTGACGGGGCGGCATCCGTCCCGCTACGGTATTCCTACGGCGAACCAAGGGCATTTGGAGGAAGAGGAAGTGACCCTCGCCGAGATTTTAAAAACGCAGGGTTATGCCACGGGGCACTTTGGGAAATGGCACCTGGGTACGATGACGCCCGATTACTCGGGAAAGAAAGGCCGTAAGCCGGAAGTGAATTATGCTACGCCTGGGACATCCGGATCCGACGAATGGTTTGCCACCGAATACGCGGTTTCGACCTGGGATCCCTATGATCCGGCCAATGCGCATGGCGGTGTAGTGGATCCTCGCGTGCTCTATTGGGAAAACGGAAAGAATATTGTCGATGGAGTCGAGCAGGGCCTGGTCGGATGTGATAGCCGCATCATTATGGACAGGGCGCTGCCGTTTATTGAAAAGCAGATAAAAGCTGAAACACCCTTTTTTACCGTTATTTGGTTCCATGCACCGCATACACCCGTTGTGGCAGGGCCAGAATATTTGGCTATGTATCCGGGAGAGGAAGAAGGGAAGCAGCATTTTTATGGGGTGGTGACCGCACTCGATGAACAGGTAGGGCGCCTGAGAAGTTCACTGAAGGAGTGGGGCGTTGCCGATAACACCATGGTCTGGTTTTGCTCCGATAACGGTCCGGAAGGGAATCCAGAGGCCAAGGGTCGTAACCAGGGCTCAGCCGGTCCGTACCGTGGCCGCAAGCGTTCGCTTTACGAGGGAGGCGTGCGCGTTCCTGGGATTCTGGAGTGGCCTGGAAAAGTATCGGTCGGTCGGGAAACCAATTTTCCTGCGGTAACGAGCGATTATTTACCTACAATCTTAGACGTGCTTGGATTTCGGATACCAGAATGGGATAGCCGTCCCTACGACGGCGTTTCTCTCTTACCGGTTATTTCGGCCGACTTGAAAGTGCGACCCAGGCCGATTGGCTTTGATGGCCATGGACTTGCCACCTTGAATGACAATCGTTTCAAACTGGTTCATAATCCCAACCAAGAGCGGCTACGTTCTGATAATGGAACGACCCCGATAGCGGAGTGGGAGCTCTACGATCTAATCGCTGACCCGTCTGAGACGAGCAACATTGCCGACCAGCATCCGGAAGTCGTGAAGAAAATGCGCTCTCAACTCATCGCTTGGCAGGTGTCTTGCGATGCGAGTTCCATGGGGTTGGATTACTGAGATTTGTAGTTTACCTTGCCGCTTCAATCCGCTGCCAATTCTGGTTGTTGATCGATGGGTCCGTGTTGGGATTATAGAAAGCGTCGTTGTTGAGTATGTAGCGCCCGTTTCCGTCGGTATACACCTGGTCGTAGAAGCTGGTTAGTTTAACGGTTTCGCTAGTCGGTGTCCGATGCGGAGTCTGTTTATGGATCGCATCGAGAGTTTGTACCTGTATTCGATCTATGGATGCGTTGCGGCTTTTCCAGCCGTTCATGATGTTGTCCGAAGTTTCGTTGAGCGTATTCATCCGGTCCCTGTTTCCCTTGTGGCGAATCCGCGCTATCTCTTTCTTGTATTTGTCCATTTATACCTGCCAAGCAGGGTTGATTCTGACAGAACTGAGAATGGCGATCAGCTCTGAGTCGTTAAAGTAGTCCTCTCCGGGGGCACCTCTTAGAGGGTGTCTAAAAACTCTGATTTGATGATATTCTAGCAATCATGAGTCT
>CAYGQM010000132.1:0-7514 GCA_964352065.1 uncultured Opitutaceae bacterium | reverse complement strand
CAAGAGGCCGGCGCCGGTGGTGGCGGTGGCAGCAAGAAATTTACGTCGATTCGTTTTAATTGGGGTTTTAGGGACTTTCATAATAGACAAACGTAGTAATAAAGCACCAGTAGGTCAACTATCCAACGCAGCAATCATACGAAAGCCTTAGGAAAGCAATGGAGGTTGCCCAGAAGATCGATAGGAAGACAAGAGTAGCAATTACTGTATGATTGCGGTCTTCTAAATTATACTCACCTTCTGATGGGTGTCTTATTATGAGAAATCTGCGTTCCTACTGCTGATCGTAGCGGTCCTGGCTAATAATAAGTCCGGATTAGCGGCACAAAACGGAACCGATCCGCTTTGGCAAGCTTCCTATTCTCACTATGCTAAGATGGAAGAGCAGGGCAGACCCAATGTGTTGTTAATATCATTGGATGACCTCAATGATTGGATCGAGCCAATGGGTGGACATCCACAAGCCCTGACTCCAAATTTGGCATCGTTCGCTGAAGAAGCGATTACCTTCCAGAATGCCTATTGTGCGTCTCCATCCTGCAATCCTTCCAGAACCGCATTGATGACGGGCAAGGCACCCTACGTTACAGGGCTCTATACCAATCCGCAGATCTGGAGGCATATCTTGCCAGACGAAACAACGCTTCCCGAGTATTTTAAACAGGCAGGCTATTGGACAGGCGGGGCGGGAAAACTGTTTCACAACAACATGCCTGATCCCAGATCCTGGGACGACTACTACCCGTCTTTGATACAACACTTTCCTTACTATTTCTTACCGGACATTGATCCAACGACGGGTCAAAAGATATTCCGAAAACAAGATAACGAAATCCTGGAAGATGATCCTAAAGGCGTTCGGTTTAACATGCCGTATTGGAAAGGTTCCTACATCGCATTTGATTGGGCACCGCTCCCCTATAAAACAGAAGAGACGGGCGACTATGCCTCCGCAAAGTGGGTGATCGACCAGTTGAGTCGTGATCACGATAAACCATTCTTTTTAGGTTGCGGGATCTATCGCCCACATCTTCCGCTCTATGTTCCTCAGGCGTATTTCGACAAGTTCCCCATCGAAGAGATTCAACTGCCAAAAACCCTTGCCGATGACTTGGAAGATGTTCCTTCAACGGCCAGGAAACTTGCGGGTGCGAGGAATGATCACATAAACGTAATCGAAGCCAATCAGTGGAAGGAAGCGGTGCAGGGTTATCTCGCCGCTGTCAATTATGCCGATGATCTGACAGGTCGAGTACTCGACGCATTGGTGGCGAGCAAACACGCGGATAATACCATCGTCATCGTATTCTCAGACCATGGCTGGCACCTCGGAGAGAAAGAGCATTGGCAAAAATTTGCCCTATGGGAAAACCTGATCAAGAGCGTTCTGATGGTTCGTGTTCCCGATCAATACTTGAGTGAGTCTGCTAAACTTCAAAAAGGAACTAACTCCTACAGGAATGTGTCCCTGGTCGACCTTTTTCCTACGCTTACCGAACTCTGTGGAATTCCCCCTAAAGAAGGTGTCACTGGACGAAGCTTGGTTCCTCTCCTTGAAGATCCCAACAAGAGCTCATGGAATCACCCTGTGATTTCCATGCACTCGGACAGCTACTTCTCAATCAGGAAGGACGATTGGCATTATATTTCCTACAACGAGGAAGAAGAGGAATTATACGACCTGGAAAAAGACCCTGAAGAATGGAAGAACCTGGCTGGAAATCCTGAATACGCCGGAGTGATACAATCCTTAAAACAACATATCCCCAAAGAACGAAAAGCATTCGTTAAAACGAAACCCATCCGCTGGGCTGACGTTCTATCCGGTGAAACGAAATTTTACGAATAACGGGTTCCGTTGTTCAGTTTGTTTGGCAGGGGTAAAACGAACGCTATCGGTGGAGGCTTCAGCGACGGTTCACCGAGTCATAAGCGGCGCGAGAACGCCCGGGGGATGCAGTTATTCTTAGGCTAACGATTTCAACCGTTTTCCTCGGCCTTTCTTATCGGAGACTCGCGCTGAATCCTTGATTTAAAGTCGCCCAGAAATTGCCAGTAAGTGGGTTGATTCAAATCGACCTCTGCCATTATGACTGTTCCCCATTGATTGGCCTCTGCGAGACGGTTACCCTCTCGGTCCCAAACGGCCGTCTTCATCCAATTCGCATCATGATTGCTATAGGTCGAACTCACAAGAAACACACCGTTCTCGGCGCACCGGGCGGCAGCGAGCAATGGATTTCCTCCCCAGATGGGTAAGGCGATGACTTCGGCACCATTCGTAGCCAGCTCACGGGCCACCTCAGGAAAGAAAACATCGTAACAAATCATCATACCCACTTTCCCGAACCGTGTATTAAAAACCGGATACTCGTAGCCAGGCGAGATGCCTTGCTGAATTTCTTCGCGCGGTAGAGTAACCTTCCGGTACTTGCCGACAATCTCCCCTTCCGGTCCCAGCATCACGGATACATTAAACACTTCATGTCCATCCCGCTCCGGGAGACCTACGACGATGTAGCAGTCATTCTGCTTGGCTATGGTCGCATAAAAATCCGTAGTCGGTCCCGGAATCGTTTCAGCCGCTTCAATGAAGTTGCCCGTGACCCCCTTGCAAGAAGCCATTTCTCCCAACACTATCAGGTCTGCGCCTTGACTGGCTGATTCTTCGATCAAAGGCACCAGCTTCTGTCGGTTCGACTCGACGGTATTCGCTCCTTCACCCGACAAATTATGATGCACGGCCGCCAGCTTCACAAGTCGCGGTGGCAGAGCCTTCGTTTTTAAGAACGCAACGTCCTTCCAAGTGACCTTTCCACCATCAGTCCAACGGAGATGAAGCTGGACGTGGGCTTCCGTTGCTTCAGCCGGTGCAAGGTAGGTATCTTTGACCCGGACGGATCCATCTTCTTTTCGTTCCCAATCACGCGGATAATCAGGTCGAGCCATATCCGTATCTGCCCCCATATACGCCGGGTTCACTTCATAGGGGCTTTTAACCAGCTGTCCATTCGCCCCATACCATTCGATCCGCACTACACAACTACGGCGTTCGTGGTCTATATTTTCGGCCAGGCGCCACGCTGAGAATTGATAGCTCTGTCCACCTTCGACCGGAAATACTCGCTTCCAGTGACCATTCGTGCCGGCTTTAACTGAAGCCAAGACCAGGTCACCAGCTTCCGTCTTGGAAAACGTGGGTGCGATTTCCTCTCTTGGGTATTCTTGGGTCCAATCACGGTGCGACGTTTCACCGCCGGATAGCACAATACTTTGAATAAAGACGCACAGGAAAATGACCGGAGTAGATTTCATTACAGTGCCGATTAAAAGTCAAAGATGGCGATGCTTCAATGCAAATGCCACATTCAATAAAGGTAGTTTTCATTCGGAACTTGAAAAAGCAGGGACGACTGGAGCGGTAAGCCCGTGAAGATTGGTGTAGTCTGGATAAACCCCTTTCCTATTGGGAGGAGCTTATTTTTCACGGCCCTCCCCTTTATCTCCCGACGTTGTCCCGCTTATTCGCCTTTCCTCTCGTTTTCCCAGCAAGAACACTCATACTTTTAACTTCTTGAGCATGCTGGAGATTGTTTACAGAGACGAAACCTGCGTTGTCATCAACAAACCTGCTGGCATGTTAGTGCATCGGACGTCTCTCGACCACAGAGAAACCGTATTCGCGGTTCAACGACTGCGGGATCAGATCGGGATGAAGGTGCATCCAGTTCATCGTTTGGATAAACCTACGCCCGGATTGCTCTTGTTTGCGCTCGGCGTGGAGGCACTAAAGACTATTCAGTCTCCTTTATCATAGACTCTTGATTCTATCTTTCCTTGAAACCGAAAGCGCCGCTTGCACTTACGGCCTCACCGGTGTGCCGTCGATGGCGCGTAACTGAGTCCAATTATAATTGTATTCGACGGGTGGATATTTTTTGGCCAACCCTTCGTCGATATCAATTCCCAAGCCTGGTGCTTCATTTACGTGTATAAATCCATTCTTGATCGTTGG
The DNA here is from genome assembly GCA_964352065.1 of uncultured Opitutaceae bacterium. Classification (GTDB taxonomy): domain Bacteria; phylum Verrucomicrobiota; class Verrucomicrobiia; order Opitutales; family UBA2995; genus UBA2995. Next base: position 3,499 of record CAYGQM010000132.1, on the reverse strand, counting down.
CATTCCGGGAAACACTTCATAGGCGGCTTCCTTGAAAAGGCCCATTTCTTGAACACCAAAATTCCACACCGCTAGATCGATGTGGCAATTGGCAGCGTGTCCAACTGGCGATGTATCTCCAGGCCCGTGCCAAGCCGTGCGCACATTGAACCACTCCCCTAGCCGGGCAACTTTCATCGCAGGTGTGATACCGCCGATCTGGGAAATATGAATCCTAATATAGTCATACAACCGTTCGCTCATCGGATTCAGCCATTCGTGCGGACTATTAAAAAGCTCTCCCATGGCGATCGGAACCGTCGTTTGCTCCCTCAACTTCTTAAACCACCCGATATTCTCTGGAGACACAGGGTCTTCGATAAAGAAGGGTCGGTATTCCTCCACACGCTGAATCATGTCGATCGCGTCCATCGGCTGGAGCCGCTCGTGCATGTCGTGGAGCAATTCCACATCGTCACCAAACCGCTCCCGGGCTTTCTTGAAAATCTCCACAGTACCATTTTTGTAGACCTGAGGCGTCATGGTGCGATCATCGGGACTCCCAAAACCGGCATCTTTGTAAGGAGGATTCTCTGAAAGATTTGTAGAACCATACCCCCCGAGCTGAATCCGAACATTCCGGTAGCCCTTCTCTTTGAACCATTGGACGCGATCCACTACCTCTTCCGGCGTATTTCCAGACGCATGTCCATAAGCATCCACCGCGAACCGGCATTTCCCGCCCAATAATTCATACACCGGCATCCCTGCCATCTTGCCTTTGATATCCCAAAGTGCCTGATCGACTCCACTCAATGCATTATTCAACACCGGTCCATTTCTCCAATAGGAGCTCTGGTAAGCCATCTGCCAGTTATCTTCGATGGTGTTTACCCACTTCCCTTGAAAGAAGGGATCGAGATAGTCTTTTATCGCCGCTACGACTGTGTGAGCCCGCTGGGTAAACGTAGCGCAGCCTAAGCCATAGAGCCCCGGCTGATCCGTCTCCACTTTTACGATCACCAAGTTAATCCCATAAGGCGCGGTAAGAATGGCATGCACTTTTTTGATTTTAATGGGATCCATTCCGCCCACGGTTGGAGGCGATACGGAAGCATGGCTATTGGCCAGAGCCTGGTTACCCATCATTCCCATCGTTCCTGCAACGGTACCTAAACCCAGCGCTTTGAGAGCACTCCGACGATCAAACTGAATATGTGAGGATTTCATGGACCAAAATGTAGCTCTTTTCGATTCGATCACGAGGGAAAACGCTACAATCGAATGTTTTTGGGGATGGACCAAGTTGTTAGCGCTGGCCGCTAAACAATCCCATCATTCGAAAACCAGAGAGGGGTCGGCGCGCAGCGTTTAATATAGTCCGGAATTCATTCCCTTGAATTAGCTAGGGATCATTCTTCAAAGCCCCCGCTTCTTGGTATTTCCTCTCGTTTTCCTGGTGAGAATACTCATGCTTCCAACGACTCAAGCATGCTGGAAATTGTTTACAGAGATGAAACCTGCGTTGTCATCAACAAACCCGCTGGGATGTTGGTGCATCGGACGTCTCTCGACCACGGTGAAACTGTATTCGCGGTTCAACGACTACGGGATCAGCTCGGCATGAAAGTGCATCCGGTGCATCGCCTGGATAAACCCACGTCCGGATTACTCTTGTTTGCACTCAACGGGGAGGCTCTGAAAACTTTGCAGTCTCAGTTTACTAAGCGAAAGGTTGAGAAAACGTATTGGGCGATTGTTCGAGGCTATTTAAGCAACGACGGGACCCTGGACTATCCGCTCAAGCGAGAGGTCGATTCCTACTCACACGCTGCGACGGGGGTGAATCAAAGCGCTATCACCCACTACCGTTGTCTGGCTCAGACCGAATTGCCGATACCGGTAGGCCGGTATCCAACCACCCGGTACTCATGGGTGGAACTTAAACCTGAGACGGGCCGCAAACATCAGTTACGAAGGCATTTGGCCCACCTTCGTCATCCAATTGTGGGAGACACGCGCCATGGGGATGGCGTGCACAACCGTTTTTTCCGAGAACACTGGGGTATCCACCGACTGCTATTGCATGCACAAAGACTCTCTTTTATACATCCAGCCAGTGGGGATCGAATCACGCTGACCGCACAGTTGGACGACGCATTCCAGGACGCTCTCAAGAAAACCAATTTGGAGAGAACGGAATAGATGATTCCAGGAAGTAGCTGCCAGGGCATAAGGTCGAACCAACTCCCCGGACTCTACCAAGGATAAATCATAGCTGCTTAATTCATCGAATATCGAGCACTCTCGGACCAGGCAGCGCTCCGACTACTCGCTCATCCGCTCGATGGCTTTTTCGACAGTGTCTTCGAACCCCGCTTCCACCCGGACAAAGAGTTCTTGCAAGCCTTTTTCGGATTGCATCACTGCTTTCAACCCACCGGATTGACGACGTTGAATTTTAACGGCCCCGGTTCGATTCATCCGGCCCAGAGACTTCCCGCCGTAGGAGCGTCCGATGATCGTACCGACAACGCCGTCCAATGCCTCGATCTTCTTCAAGACCTGAAGGCACTCCTTCGAAGTACTCTGGTGACGTCCACGAGATGGCATGACTCTTATTTGTTAACTCACTTTAGCAGGCTCGCAACCCAGGAACGAACTCAGGAATTATTGTGAAGGTAAATCGTTCCCGTTTGATACGTGCAGCAGAAACGCACAAACGGTTCTAACTCAAAATCTCTTTGATTACACGACGGTGCTCTACACCGGTAAGGCGGGAGTCGAGACCCTGGTGGCGGTAGGTGAACCGTTCGTGGTCGATACCGAGAGTGTTTAGCACCGTCGCATTAAAGTCATTGATATGAACCGGATCCTTGACGATGTTGTAGGCAAAGTCGTCGGTCTCCCCATGGTCGACCCCTGGCTTGAACCCACCACCGGCAACCCAGGTGCTGAAGCAGCGACCGTGGTGATCCCGGCCGTGGTTGTCTTTGGTGAGTTTACCCTGACTGTAGATGGTGCGGCCGAATTCGCCGCCGAAGATGACAACGGTATCTTCGAGCAGGCCACGCTGTTCAAGATCCTTGACCAAAGCGGCAGCCGGTTGATCGACGGATTTACAATTGTGCGCCAAGTCCTTTGGCAGATTGTTGTGCTGATCCCAGCCTCTATGAAAGAGTTGAACAAATCGTACACCACTCTCGGCCATCCGACGGGCGAGAATACAGTTGGCGGCGAAGGTGCCTTTGTCTCTCGATTCGGGGCCATAGAGGTCGTAGATATGATCCGGCTCCTCTTTGGTATTCATCAGATCAGGCACCGATGCTTGCATGCGAAATGCCATTTCGTATTGGGATATACGGGCCTGGATTTCCGGATCCCCCACCCGTTCAAAACGCTGCTCATTCAAGTCGCCCAAACCGTCGAGCATGGTGCGGCGTAGCTCCCGATTGATTCCCTTCGGATCATTCAGATAAAGAACGGGATCGTTCCCGCTGCGGAACTGAACCCCTTGATG
>CAYGQM010000131.1:0-8038 GCA_964352065.1 uncultured Opitutaceae bacterium | reverse complement strand
GAAGACTAACTCTTCCGCCCATCCGCAGTATTAACTTAACACCACAATTTTAGACCCTTTGGGCAACAGCCCCTTGAATTTAAACATTGCTGTGGAAGACCCACCGGATCGAATTCCGCTTTTCTACTAATCGGTGTCTAGTTTCAGATTCTTGAAAAGGAAGGGGTTGTTGCTGAGCCTCAGGGCTTTGCCGCTGGCAGTCGTCACATTCCTGAGGATGACTTCCCGGGTTCTTACGTGGGGAAAGGTTTCCTGGTAGGAGTCGTCGGTCACCTGGGGATTGAAATCGCTGAAGAGGGCGGGTCCCTCGTAATCCTTGGGATGATTGGAATCGTCGATGTGCAGATTCTCGATGGTTATTCGTTCCGGCATATAGCAGGTGTAGCCGAAATCATGTTGCCCGGAATTGAAACCGCCGATCAGGCTGGCGCTCATCTCCCTGCCTCCGGCGGGCACGAACACGCAGTCGCGGATAATGAATTCGCCCTGCCACGTACTACCATAATCACTACGCAGGTTGATAAGGGTCCTGCCGTTGAGGGTGGAGTTCTCCAGGGTTAAGACACCGGTGCTGATGGCATTGATGCCCATGTGTCCGAGGGTCGAGTTGCGGATGGTGGCATTGGCAACGCCCATGTGTGCGTCGAACCGGGATAAAATGCAATGATCATAGAGGAGGTTCTTGCAGTAGTTGGAACCGAGGATTCCCCAGTAGGTGCGGTCGTTGATATCGTTGGTCTGGCTGCAATTTATGAATGACACATTCAGTGCACGGGAGACCAGTAGATCGTAGGTGCCCATGCTCACAGGTTTTCCCGCTGCCCCTATGGTGCTGTAGGTTTTGTGTCCGGTGAGGAGGGTGTTTTGGACGGTTACGTAAGCGCAGTCGCTGATGTTGATAAAGCCGCCATAAGGAGCACCCTGATCGCCCTCACCGGTGATGCGATGTTCCAAGCCATCCACGACAACGTTGGAACGCCTGATCGCGATGTTGCGGCTGTAGTAGGTATACTTGGACGGCGCATTATTTGCGAGGGTGGTGAAACGTCCGCCGGTGATTGTCATGGGGAGTTCGTCAATGGGAAGCGCGGTTATGTCGGTGATCCGATCGAAGTCCCAGATGATGGGCGCATCTGGATCCACGTAGCCGTCTTTATCAACGGCGAAAATATCGGTTTGTGGCGACCCATTGTTCTGGTTCAGCCCGTAGCGTATGTAGCGCTTGGTATGGGAATCAGTAACAGTGATGAGGCAGGGGCCTGGTAAGGGGACGTTGATCCGCTCCTGGTTTCGTTTGAGACAGCTTATGCCTTCGAGTGTGAGCGTTTGCAGACTGGAGCTGACCTTGAAAATGGAGGCTGTACGGTCTTCAACATCAGTATCGTCAATGATAAAGGCTGCCGTGCCGAAATCGGTGTCCGTCATGATAATGGCGGTACGTTTCTTACCGCCGATGTAGTAGGTGAACCCTTCGTCGGCTTTTACTGTGAGGCCTTGCTGATTGGCATAGGCATGGGTCGCAGCGATCGCATCCATATCATCGGTACGGCCGTCGCCTATGGCGCCGAAGTCACTGTAGCTAACCCAGCCAGCCGCTTTTAACTTAAAGTGATCGTTGGAGGATACCTGCACTTCCAATTCTCCGTCGCCGTTCACCGTGACCTGCGTCGGCTGGTTGCCGGTTGTAGTCACAACCGTTGCAGGCGAATCTTGAGTTTGCCCCTGTGCCGTAACCACGCAGGAGAATAGGGAAAGGAGTAGGAGTAAGTATTTCATGGGGTACAGGGCTAACGGAAACGGGTCATTTCTTGATTCTTATCAACCTACGACGACTCAGCTTCGGCAAGGATAAACCGGCAGGCTCATCTTGAGATTTGATGAGGTTCCTTCCGGAACGAACCATCAAACTATTACCCTGCTTCTATTTTTGAAGCAGGTTCCTCCGGAATCCTTGGCAAGACCGGCTCAGTTACGATCGCCAATGCAATAGAGTTTTTTATTGGTCCGGATAAACAACTGGCCGTCCGAAGCTGCGATCGAAGAACGCGAATACTGCTCACCGTCATCGCCCATGGCTATTTCGCTGAGGATGTCGCCATTCTTTGTATCCACGACCACGATATCAGAATTGAAGTTCATCAAGTAGAGCTTGCCGTCGGCCGCTAGAGGGGACGCTTCATACTTGTCCCGACCGGGTGTTTCGATGCTCCATTTCACCTCACCGCTCTTGGGTTCGACGCGGGATAGAACTCTTCGTACGTCACTCAGTATAAAAAAGTCATCGTCGTAAAAAGCGGGTGTCGGAACGTCCGACGTTACGTCGCGTTGATCTCTGCTCACCCAGGCAAGGTCATCATCACTTAAGGTGCCGCTGAGTCCCGCCTTCACGGCGTAGATCGGATCGCGCTTCGGCGCGCAGGCCAGAATGATCCCATCGCCGGCAACCGGTGAGGGAACCAAACGCCAGTGCCCGATACGTGTGGGATTCCAGGTGCCCCATCGCCAGAGTTCTTCTCCGGTCTTGGGATCGTGTCCGGAGATGGCATCCCCTCCCGCGACGAGGATTTCCTTACGCCCATTAAATTCATACGGAACCGGACTCGTAAAGGCTTCCAGTGACTCGGCCTGTGCATTGCTGGGACGGAGCGTGCGCCAGAGCTTCTCACCGGTCTTGGGGTTCATTGCCAGGAGATAGGACTCATTGAACCGGTCGGGCTCTCCATTCCCGCGCACCGGAACGTCGCGTTGTAGGATTTGAAGAATCAGTTGGCCGTCATGGATGAGTGGGCTGGTGCTAGGCGTCCATCCGTAGGCCAGTCTTCCAAAATCCTCCTCGATATTGCGTTTCCACAGTTCGTTACCCTCGAAGTCAAAAGCGAACATCAAGCCGTTGCCATAAAAGAAGACGACCACCTCGCCGTCGGTCGCGGGTGAGTTGGAGGCGAAATCACTCCTGTCATCCCGGCGATAACCGGTGGCGACTTGCTGCTGCCACAGCAGTTTCCCGGTATTGCGGTCGTAGCATAAGGCATGCAGCGAGTCCGTCTCCGGGTTGGCGGATGATATGAAGACATGATCGTCCCAAACAATCGGTGACGCCGCGCTGGGTCCGGGGAGGTCGATACTCCAAGCGACGTTCTCCGTTTTCGACCATTGGGTCGGGAGACTGCCGGCGTCTGTGGAGCCGTTGAAGTTGGGACCCCGCCATTGACCCCAGTTAGAGCCGTAGCAGGCAAGGGACGTCAGCAGGAGTAGAGTCAAACAAGATAAACGTTTCAGAGCATGCATCGTCTTTGATTTTTTAAAGATTAATGTGGATAGGGGTGACGAAAGTTGTTTGTCAGCTAAACGACAAAATACCGGGGTTCAAGCAGGATGCCTAAAAATTCGGCAAAGGTTCATGGATAAACCGTCTCTGATCAGAACAAATTGGTAATGGAAAGAAATGCGTTCCGATCCGTCCTCAGAGCGCTCGCTGGTATTGCTGATCACTCACATAGTTGCTTGGAACAAGACATGCTACCTCTGATTAAAATGAGGCTTCCAGGAGGAGGTCCGCTTTAATCCATACAAGCTTGAGTAATGAATCGAACCAGACATCGGGTGGGTGTGTTGGCCGCCTGTTTGCTATTTCAAATCGCTGGGAACGCTATTGATCAAGGAGCGCTGGGACCGGTATATACGGAGATCAATATGAAACGAGTAATTTTAACGGACGAACAAATCGCAACTGCGCTGGAATCACTTCCCGGATGGGAACACGCAGATGGCGCGCTTAAAAAGACCTTTAGATGCAAAGACTTCCAGGCAGCGATTACCTTTATCGTAGCGTTCTCTTACGACTGCGAGGAGATTGACCATCATCCGGATATTTATAATGTGTATAGCAAAGTGGCCATCTCAACAACCACCCACGACGTGATGAACAAGGTGACGGAAACAGACGTAGAGTTAGCTAAGCGGATCGAAGCGATTTCGAAGGTATTCTTATGAGGTGGTATCCATGCCTGATAGGGCTGTGTGTTCTGTTGGGAAGCCTGGCCATCGGCAATCCTGTGGTCGCCAAGACGAATAATCTGGGTATGAAATTTGTTCAATTGCCGGGATCGGAAATCTGGATGAGCAAGTACGAAACCCGTCGAGAAGAGTTTGCTAAGTTTGTGGCGGATACGGGTTACGATGCCACGCAAGGTATGTTTTCTTTACGAGCCGATGCGTTTGACTGGGCGCCCAATGGCGATACCTGGTCCTCTCCAGGCTATGCACAGACTGATGACCACCCGGTAGTCGGAGTCTCCCTGGAAGATGCGCGTGCCTTTTGCGCATGGTTAAATGAAAGAGAGGCTGAGCATCTTAACGGTTTTGTTTACCGTCTTCCCAGCGATCTGGAATGGAGTCTGGCAATCGGGTTAGAGGATGCTGCTTCGGATACGCCTGAGTTGCGAATGAAGAACGGTCCTGGTCTTTATCCTTGGGGTGACAGTTGGCCCCCGCCGAAAGACTTTGGCAATTACGCGGGCACTGAATCAGCTCAGGACAAGCCATCCTGGTGGGGTACGATTCCCGGTGGCTACACGGATGCGTTCCCGAGAACCGCTCCGGTAGGAACGTTTCCGCCCAATGAACTAGGATTGTATGACCTTTCCGGGAATGTCTGGGAGTGGGTCGATTCGACCTTTACAGCCGACAGTGTTTCTTACCTGGCACGAGGCGGTTGTTGGGGAAGTGACCGACCTGCCTATTTACTGACCTCACGCCGGAACTTGGCGTTCTCGAATAGTCGCAATGATGAAACGGGCTTTCGCGTAGTCCTGGCACCTTCCGATTAGGGTTAAGAATTTTGGAGGCGTCTTTGGTTAGATTCCGCAGGAATTCGAAATCGGGACTATCTTCGTCGGGTAGCCGTCTCCATTAGTTAGATTCGTACAAATATCTTTTTTCGATACGGCGCGTACAAGGCGATCCGCTGCAGGAACAAGCGTCCTAACGATAGCATGGCAGTTTGAGAGGCCGATACCGTTATCGCATACCATACTATATTCTGCTGGTCGTTGTTCGGAGTTCTTCTTGCGGATACTGTGATAAATATCTATCTCTCGTTGTTACTTTCTCTGAAGATTCTATGGTAATTAACGTAGCCTACATAGTGTATCCACATTTAGACGACGATTTGACTATGGAACTGGCTGTTAGATTATGCACGAAATTTACCTGAGACAAATGAAGTCCTCCGATCTCGGGGCACTGATGCGCCTAAAGGACGCGGAGGGATGGAATCAGACCGAAGCTGACTGGCTGTTTTTCTTGAGTCACAATCCTGAGCTGTGTCTTGTGGCTTGTCTGCGTGGTGAAGTGGTAGGGTCTGTCGCTGCGATCAACTATGGCGATACGGTGTCGTGGGTAGGAATGATGCTGGTGCGAAGGGATGTGAGGGGGCAGGGCATAGCGAAGCGTCTGCTTTCTACGGTGATTGAGAAATTAGAGACCTGCCAAGTCATCAAGCTTGATGCTACGCCAGCCGGTCAGCCTGTTTATCAAAAACTGGGCTTCGCAGCGGAATTTGGACTTCTCCGGATGACGGGCGATCATTTGGTGAGTCTTTCAAGGCATACAGAGCCCGCGGAATTACGGCGGATGCAATCTGTGGACCTGCCAGAAGTAGTGAGCCTCGATGCATCAGTTATGGGTACGGATCGTCCAGAGCTCATACAGCGTTTGTTTCAGGAGAATCCTGAGGCCAGCTGGATCATTCGAAACAAAGACGGTTTAGCGGGGGCTGCTTTGGTGCGAAGAGGAACGCGCTTTAATCATATCGGGCCGGTTCAGGCGACCTCCTTGACTGATGCCAAAGTAATCATTTCTAGGCTTGTCGATCAGTTAAGAGCTGAGTCGATTGTCCTGGATGTGGTGGCCAGTCAACAGGAGCTTGTGGACTGGCTATTGGCTGCTGGCTTTGTCCGTCAGCGATCGCTTACGAGAATGTTTCTTGGGAACAACGTGAGTATTGCTAACGCGAATCGAAACTTTGCGATTTGCGGTCCGGAATTTGGATAGCAGCATCTTATATTGCGGAGTGGAAATCCGAAGTGCGTAACGGAATTGATATGACGACCTAGCCAGACTTTTCGGAGTTTATAACTATGCCTGCTGACAACTGGTAGCATTCGATGTTAGTATACGATAATGGGATGAGGCCTACAATCTAGTCATTGATCCACAGTAGCCGTCGTTTGGTTACCGCCGCCGCCAGAGCACGAACGGCACGCACACGAAGTACATCGTGATACTGTAAACCGCAGCCGGGATGGTCTCCGGGGGGAGGATTTGTCCGTCAACACCCGCTATAATACTCCCGACAGCAATCGCGAGCGTACCATTTTGCACGCCGGATTCGATCGAGATAGTCGTCGCGTCGCTGCGGCCGAGCCCGATCGCTTTGGCCGTGGCGATTCCGGCACCGAGCATCAAAACGTTCAGGAGTATCGCTATCGGACCGATTGTGGCCAGATTGTTGGAGAAGACTTCCCAGTTCGCGACCAAGGCTCCTAAGATGATGAAAACGAATAGTACGACCGCGGTGCGCGAAATACCCGGTGCGATCCTTTCGACGAGCGCCGGTGACTTAGCGGTGAGCGCCATCCCGAGCGCCACTGGCACGGCGGTAATCAGAAACATGGTGAAACCCAGCTTGGTCGTGTCGACCCTCGGCGCAGTGTCGTCCATAAAGTAACCAACGCTGAATGCGACCAAGATAGGGACGGTCAGGATGGACAGCAGGCTGGTGATCGCGGTAAGCGAGATCGAAAGAGGCGGGTTCCCTCCTGCGAGCTTGGCGAGGACGTTACTGGTTACCCCGCCTGGGCAAAGCGCCAGTATCATCAGCCCGACGGCAAACTCTGGGGACAGCCCGAACGCGTGAGCGAGGCCGAGCGCTACGAGCGGCAGCAGCAATACTTGGTTGAACAATCCGGCCCCGAATGCCACCGGAAACTTCAGTACCCTTCCGAAATCCGCTTTTCGCAGACCGAGGCCGAGCGAGAACATGATGAATGCGAGGACGAGCGGTAAGGCAATTTTTACGATCACGGTTGGTCTTGTGGGCTTGGCTTAAAGGTATGGTGGTTCATCGAACTCCGTAACGGGAGTCAGGAGAACAACACTCGCACCGTGATGCAACCAGGAGTTCCGGCAATTTGTTCCGCGTAAATCTTTTTCTGGGTTACTGTTCGCAGCCTCACGCAGTGATGGGCCCTTCGAGACCATCCTGGCTGGAAAACCATTAGTTGGCAAGTTTCACGCTGCTGGCATGTATACGGTGGATGGCAACGTTATTGTTCCCCATTACAGCCTCGGAAATGGCCGTAAAGAAATCCAGTTAAGACTCGAAGAAAACTCGTTCTTGGAGAAGGAGAAATGCTTAAGAAGACTCTGGAAGTGTTAGGCCGTTCAAAGGACACCGTTTACGAAATCGAGTTCTATGCTGCGTCGTCGATCATGGCCTTGAGTTTCTCTTCAACGTCTTTGGCAATAAGGGCAAGTTCGGTAGAGTCTGAAAGCGCTGCAAGGAGCTTTGTCGGGCGTGCCATCGCAAGCTTAGTCTTTCCTGCTTCCGAATACACTGATACCCGGCAGGGTAATGCAACGTTCATGCCCATGTCCTCGCTGAGCACGTTAATGGCTTGTTGAGGATTACAGACGTCGAGGATGTGGCAGGCATCGGGTAAATCGAAACCCTTCGAAGCGAGAGTTTCTTTCAGGTCGTAGGTGTGAAGGACGCCAAACCCATGCTTCTTCACGCAGTCTTTCAGATCGGTGACGGCTTGGTCCGGTGTTTTGTTTGATTCAACAACGTATCGCATAACTTTTGTGGGGTTGTGGGTTTGGTCTCTACTACAGAAGTGTATCGCGTTGATGAATTACCACAACTACCGTGTGCGATTCTTGTCTCCAAGGTTCCAATGGAAGGTCTCACCGTCGATGACGAGCTGCTTTTTCGTATTAAACTGGGGTGCTGGCGGGGTGAATGTTTTGGGGGCTT
>CAYGQM010000130.1:0-8104 GCA_964352065.1 uncultured Opitutaceae bacterium | reverse complement strand
ATCGAAGATATGCCGCCCGAGGATGAGAGCGAACTCACCGCAGACGAGCGGGAGCAACTCGTGGCTTATCTGGAGCAGAACATTAAGAGCTTCGAAGCGCCCCGGATCACATCGCGTCCACGCCGAATGAACAATCGCGAGTTTGCCAATAGCTTACGCGACGCGCTGCTCCTGGAGGATGTAGGCACGCACTTCCCCCTCGCCGGTCTCGTAGGAGATTCCCGTCACCACGGTTTCGATACACACGGCGAAACGCTGGGCATGAGTCGGTTTCATCTGGAAAACTATGTCGAAGCCATTCGCAATATTCTGGATGCGACGTTGCAAGCGGGTGAGAAGCCTGAGGCGAAACGCTATCGGATTTCAGCCCGGGGAATCGAGAAGGGAAGCCGGGCAGGGCCACCGTCACGCAGGCCTTCGACCAAGTATATAGACTTCGATGATCCGAGAGATCCCTACGTCTTGAAAGACCTGCCATCGATTCCCACGACGGGACGCTACCGAATCACGGTCAGGGCTACCGGGGTAGATCGGACCCTTTACGCCACCGAAGATACCGGCTACTACCACGCCGACCCGATTCAGCTTAAGATACAGATGGGCGACCGCGAGCGACTCATAGATTTGCCGGATGAGACACCGACGGACATTGAACTCGACGAGTGGCTGGCCGCAGGCACAGAGCTCAAGTTGTGGCACGAGACCGATGCCTTCCGCATGTTGCACAACGGCGGTTTCAAACATCAACGGGCGATCGCCGGCGTCTACCTCAAGGAAAATGATCCAACTGCCTTTAGGCGAATATTCGAAGAGCAGGAATCCCTTCGGAAACGATTTCCCGAACGACCCGCCATTCATTCGGTATTTTGGAGAAACGAGTGGCATGGAGCCCGACCTCGCCTCTACAGCGTCGCTATCGAGGGGCCGCTCTACGAAAGCTGGCCGTCGAAGCGGCAGGTAGCTCTGCTGGGCGAGAACCCGACTGTGGAACAGGCCCTGGAGATTCTCAAGCCCATTGCCGAGCGCGCGTGGCGCCGTCCCGTTATAGAAGACGAGCTGGCGCCCATGGTGGCCTCGATCGAAGAAAATGCGGAACGACTGGGAATCGTGGACGCTTATAAAGAGGGAATTCTCGGCGTGCTGATATCGCCCACTTCTCTCATTCTGGATGGCGAGGACCTCTCAGCCGGCGATCGATTCGCTTCGAAGCTGAGCTACTTCCTGGAAGCCACGCTTCCCCCAACCGATCTGCGAACGAAAGTCACCCAGGGTAAGTTAAGCTCCTTTGAGAGCGTCCGTCGGGAACTAAAACGACGGATCGATACAGGGAAGGCCGAAGCGCTCATTGAAGCGTTCCCTTATAGCTGGCTCGAGCTCGCCGACATCAACTTCATGTCTCCGGACCCGGTACGGTTTCCCTTCTACGATCGAAAGCAGGTGGGCGAGGATATGGTCAACGAGGCGCTCACGTTCTTCCGCCACCTCGTGGAACACAACCGCCCGGTCACCGAGCTCATTTCGGCCGACTACAGTTTCGTGAATGCCGATCTCGCCCGGATCTATCGACTTGAGGGTGTTCCCGAGGACTCAAGATTACGGAAATACACCTTCACCGACGGGCGCCGTGGTGGCTTGCTGGGTATGGGAGCCTTCCTGACCTCGACCGCAGACACGCAGACAACTTCGCCCATTCATCGAGCCGTCTATGTGATGGAGAACCTCATGGGCATCCACCCGTCACCGCCGCCACCCGACATTGTAATCACGGAACCGGATGTGCGAAATGCCAAGACGATCCGCGAAGTGCTCGCGGCCCACACCAACGATACGTCCTGCGCTTCTTGTCATGCGACTATCGATCCGTGGGGATTCGCCTTTGAAAACTTTTCTCCTACCGGCGCGTGGCGTGATGACTACCGGGAATTGGGAAATATCACCATGCCGGACAGGCAAGCGAGACCCATGGAAAGCGAGGCGAAGCCCGTGGATGCAAGCGCCCGTTTCCGCAATGGAACGAGTTATTCCGATATCGAGGAGTTCAAACAACTTGTAATGACCGACGCCAATCGCGATCGCTTTATCCGCTGCTTCATCTCCAAGTTACTGACCTACGCCAACGGAGCCGAACCTACCGCTGCTGACTTTTCCGACATCGACCAGATCCTCGCCAAGTCCTCAGAAAATGAATACCGCATCGTCGACACGATCGCGGCTGTAGTGAACAGCCCGTTGTTCCGAGGCGAGTGAAAATCAGCATACGACGTCAGGAAACTCCTTCCCTGTCATACTAATATCCGTTTCCAGATTCGTTCAAGGAAAGTCAAGTTTCGAGCAACGCAACATCAGCATCACCGTGTCCCTCGAAGCTAGCAAGCGTAGTGGGAAGACATGACCCCATCTACTCAACCCTTATTAGTAATAGACAGAAGCAAAACCTTAAGAGAGTATTGGCCTTGATGATAAAGTTTACTCATTTGAAATGGCTGGTTGCCATGATCCTGATCGGTATTCTACCGGTGTTGCCGGCCGTAAGTAATACAGAAAAAGATGAACGCGAAATTGTTAGTCTGAATCAGTTTCCCCAATTACATAAAAGACTTTCAAACGGCGAATCGGTCACCGTCGTCTTCCTAGGAGGTTCCATCACCATGGGAGCCAAGGCAAGCGCAGGTCAATCCTACCGCGAACAGGTAGGGACCTGGCTCACCAACACCTACCCGAAAGCAAAGATCAAACTCCTTAATCGCGGTATCGGCAGCACCGGCAGTATCTTGGGCGCCTTCCGTTTCCAGGATCAGGTTCTAAACGAAAAACCTGACCTGCTCCTCATCGAGTTTTGTGTAAATGATAGGGGTAGTGGCCCAACGGCTTTAGAGAATCCGCACACAGAGAAGTCACCCTATCGCACGCTTTCCGGCCTGGTGCGCCGAGCCCGTCAATTCAATCCGGATATGGCCATTGTAATGCCGATTACCACCATGAGAAAGGCCGCCATTGACGACAAGTGGAAGGCAAGCCACAAGGTGTTTACCAGCTTTGCCCATATGGAGCACGTTCCCTTTGTCGATCTATATCAGGCCTGCTACGAAAAACCGTTACCAGCTGGCCTGACAGAGGACCTTCTATTTACAGGAGCGGATAATCCAGGAAATGCGGTTCATCCTGACAATGGCGGACACAAGGTTTATGCCCATGCCATCAACGAAACCCTAAAAGAGCTTTTTAGCGCTGGGAAATTTTCGTTCCGTAAAATCGCAAAAGAACACTATCAGAGTTTCCCTCTGGAACCACGACTCTATACCCCAAACGATTTCGAAGGAACTGAGAGCTGGACTCTCAAGAAAGCTTCAAGTCGCTTCCCCGCTATCAATGGAAGGGAGGTCATGATTGCCACAGCAGACAGTCAGCCTGTAACTCTAAAATTCAAAGGGCGTCCAACAATTCTTTGGGGATACCAGCAGGATGGTAATAATAAGACTACGGGAGTCATAGAGCTCTACGTAGACGGAAAACTTTTAGATAAAGTTAGTGGTGAGAGTAAAATCAAAGGCACACTATCCATGGGCCGCTGGACCTGGATTTACAAAACTGTAGATCCTGAAAGAGAACATACACTAACCATCAAAGTTCCGAAGAATCAAAAGGATGTGTTTATGCCCATACTAGGGATCGGTGTGGATGCCGGAAGACCTTAGGAAAGCTAACGGGATTATTCTCTGTCATCCTTCAATACCTGGACCGTTCGTCACCAATCATCACTGTGTCCCTCGTCGCGTCCTAGTCGACCATAGCGGTTGAAGCCTTGTAAAAGGCGACGTAGGACGTGTGCCTCATAGCCTAAAGGCGAAGTGGTAAGCTAGCAAGCGTAGTGGGAATGGCTGCCTCCTTTTTTTGTCCCCTAGTAGACATATTTAAACGCTACGTTTGACCCCTTCGGCTGCCCCTAATATATCTTCTATTTCCGTATTGGCACATAAGGCCGTTCGGTAGCCCAGCGCTTATACATTTCTACATTCTTTTTTACTGCTGCGTGGGCCGATGGATTTCTTCGATTCCGGCCGATCTGATAATTCATCTCGGCGGCATAGGCCTCGGCAGATTCCGGACCTGGATCCTTGGTTTCCACCATCCATTCAGCGAGGCGTTGTCGCAGAGATTTCAATACACTCTGATATTCAGGCCTATCGGCCAGATTAACCGTTTCATAGGGATCGACTTCAATATCGTAGAGTTCTTCGAGCGCGCGTCTTGGAGCAAAGAGCAACTCCTCCTGTAGATCATTCAGTTTGCCCTCGACATGCAGTTCACGCAGGCGAATCAAGACGGGTCTGGTGTCCTTGTAGTTAGTCGGCTGAAGATGCGGACGGTCCGGGAAGAAGTTGCGGATGTATTTATACTTTCCGGTGTGAACGGAACGCGTCATGTCGACGGTCTCCCCACAGCGGTCCCTGGCAGCGAACACCGCTTCCTTTGGCTGATAGTTTTGGGCCAGAATGTCATCCCCCTGCATCCAATCCGGAACGGATTCTCCGGCCAGGCCTAGAGAAGTCGCAGCCAGATCGATATGCTCTACCAGGTCATCACGGATCTTGCCGACTTCGATACCCGGCCCCCGAATAATCAAGGGCGTACGAATGCCTTCATCGTAAATGAACTGCTTACCGCGGGCGTGGCTGATGCCGTTATCCGCAAAAAGAATGATAATGGTCTCATCGAGAATACCTTCAGATTCCAGTTGGTCCAAGATCTGACCAACCAGTTGATCCGTATACTGAACCGTATCCAAGTAATGGGCCCAGTCCTTAAGAATAAGGGGGTCCCTAGGATAATACGGCGGCAAATGCACTTTCTCCGGTGGCGTCAGATTTTCCAGTGCCCTTGGCCTGACTTCATCCACCCATTTCTGGCCACTGCGATATTTCCCACCCCATAGCTGGAGCTGGGCAAAGAACGGCTGGGCGCGATCTCTTCCGCCATAGTAGGGTGCATCATACATCTCTGGATCCCACTCGAAGTTGTAATCGTTTTTGCCCAGTCCTTCCCCTTTCTTTGGGTAATCGCCGTTTGAAGTAAAATAGCGTGCAGCTTGAAACAACTCGGGAACCGGAACGACCTCACCCGGAAGATGGATCTTCCGCTCGCCTCGTCCACTCTGGTGATTGTGAGCGCCAATCGTGGTTTGATACATTCCGGTGATCATGGCAGAGCGGGCCGTCGAACAAACCGGGGAAGTGAGAAAAGCATTGGTGAAGCGAGTACCCTCACGCGCCAGCCTATCGATGTGCGGCGTTTCAATGACCTCCTCGCCATAGCAGGAGAGCTCGCAGCCCATATCGTCGATGACCAACCAGAGTATGTTGGGGCGCCTTGAATGGGAAGTCTCATTTGCATGGAGCAAAAAACCTGAGGCAAACGTCGCCAGACAAAATACAATAAAGGCAGTGCTCCGATAGCGGCGCAACAAACCAACTACAGGCATCAAGATTTCCGTTACAGTAAGACTCATAGCTATTCCTTGATCTCCTTAATCATTACCGAATTCGACGCCTTATACCGCGCCGCATCAAAGCTATCAGAATCTCCTTTGACGCGATTGTTTCGCAGGACGATATTCTTGGCCCAGACAAGACTAATTTCAGGTGACGATGTATTCTCGAAAGTATTACCTTCGATCAATATATCACGGGGTCCATAGGACACCGGGCCCTCATGACGCGCCGTGAAGCGCATAGAAATCGGAGCTTTGCCTGCTTTCGCATCGAACCCCACATCGGCAATACGGTTATTGCGAATAATAATCTCCGACGCATAGAGACCATTCGGCCAGGCCGTTTCATTCCAGAACACAATCGCTTCCGATGAATTGCCGCTATAATCATTATTCTCAACGACCCCACGTTTCGCTCTGAAAACCGGCCCAAATCGGCGAATGTTCTTAAATTCGCTGTTTCGGATCACGAAGTCGCCTGAAGATTTCGATCGATTCCAGATCTGCGTCGCATCGAGCAAAGGCGCTTCAATGACGATGTCTTCTGGGATTTCATCGCGAAAGGTGACTTCATGATAGCTATCGTATGACCATCGGACTTCCGTAACGACGGTCTCGAGCAGTATCTTGCCTCCAGTGGGCTGGAAGAACGTGACCTCATCTCCTTTTTCCAAATTGAAGAAGTGGTTTTTGCAAACAAGCGTCCTGGGTTTGCCGTAAGGATGCAACGATTGGATTGAAGCAGGACGGGCGTAAAATGCCACAGCGTCATCGCCAATCGCTTGTATGCGCGTTCCTTCAATCCAGGGCCCATAACGGTAACCGCGGACGTGCACGCCATCTGCAACTCCCGTCATCCACTTGCCCTCTTGATGGAAGGTCTCGCAGTGAAGAACGTTGAAGACGGAGCCTTCCCAGGCAGCGAAGCCCAAATGTCCCCAACCTCCAGTGGCAATTTTGTAGGCCGTCACGGAGTCGCATTCGTCCAAGTGCACCAGACTCTCCGATCCTTTCCTGAAGTTGTAACCGAAACGATCGCCCACTTCCCAGTCCTCAATGAATCGTTGCAAGGTAAACGACCAGGTTCCATCAGGATTCCGCTGATAATCGCCATTCGAGCGAAAGTGGAGGTGGGCTCCCGTTTTTAATCGCCCATCGATGGTAGGATGCAACAAGTAGGCGATATCAGTTGGCTCTACTTCATCTATATTGAAATAATGGCTGCCTTGGTCAGGTTTGACCGTCACCCTATTGGCTTCCAGGTCAACTGCGGTCACCCATCCCTGCATTCGCAATACGCCATCGGCGAAATAGGACCTGAAGTTCATCAGTTGAATATTGCGACACGATTGAGCCCGCAGAATTCCTTGCCTCTTGTTCGTAAAGAAAAGCCGGGCGCCGGAACCGTCGATCGTAATATTCTCAACCCCATCCAGGTCGATCAGTGCGCCCCGAAAATCCTCGCGTATATGGTAGTCCTTTTTCGGAAAAACAATCCTTACCGATCGCCCTTGAGCTGATAGTTCCTGGGCCCTTTCCACTGCTTCCATAATCAGGGCCGCGTGATCTTCGTTTTCTTCAGGATGATTGACCCGTATTTCCTCATCACATGGGAGAACGATGAATGACTGCGACGCGCTCCACGCGGCAGGTGCCTCCTCATGCAAGATTGCTCTCACACGCCAATAGTAGGCGCCATAGGTCAACGGGTGGTCATGTATGTACCGGTTGAGAAGCACCTTATCCTGATCAATGATATTTCGGAAATCGACATCCGAGGCGATTTGGATCTCATAGCTGACCGGCTCGCCGACCTCCATAAAAGCATCTGGATACTCAGACCAGGTAAAGTGGGGAAACGGGTTATAGATCCGCGAGCTAGCATGAGGTGTTTGCAGAGTGGATACGGCGCCCATCACCAGATTCGCGCCGATAACAATGGCCATACCTCCAATAAGGATACTTGCAGCGAGTTTATTGAGAATCGATTTGATCATATTACTAATAGATTGCATTCATTACCTCTCATTTCCAATGGATCGAAAAACAACAGGACTATACATAAACGAGCTTCGATATTTATAAAACACTACATAATCAGGAGCCTCGTCCTAAATAATAGTCCATAACCGACAAAACCATGATCAAGTTCCCCTTCTTTTGGAGTATTTACTAGGTCAATAGTTAACTAACCTTTAGAAATGAGAGGAAAGCATCATTAGACCATCGCAAGCATTTCCGATCATCAGGTATCTTATATGCTCTGAGAGAGATAAGGGGACGGTCCTCCCACGTCGCACCATGAGCTATGAGGGACACGGTAGTATTTAAGTATTCTTAAAGCGACTCGACCGTTCCATCACGCAGCAATTCAAAAGATCCGAGGGCAATCAAAGGGATCGACATCCTCATCTCATAACCAGAGGCAAGCAGATCGAAAACGAGTATTTGTTTCCTTTGTTTTTCGCAGCTTGATTTAGATGAAATCGCCACCCCCAGGAAGCGTGCCCTGCCCTTCAAGAAATCAAATGACGTCACAAGAAATCAAATGACGTCAAACGGAATCAAATGACGTCAGGTCTTGACTCTTGACAAAAAGCCTGACCTTGCCTTGTC
>CAYGQM010000129.1:0-8326 GCA_964352065.1 uncultured Opitutaceae bacterium | reverse complement strand
ACCAAAACCACCCCCGTCACCCCAGGCGCCGTAAAGGTGATCATCATCCGACCAGGTCAACTGAAAGTTATCGCTACCCGGAGCAAACCGCTGGTGTGTCGACCAATCCAGTTCGATACCCTTCAAGACATCGCTAGGCGGATAGGGTGATTCAGCCAACGCAGTTCCGGAAAGGTTGGTAAAAAGAAAGCCCACAACAAATGCGGCCCAAGGGCTAAACGTAAATCCTCGTCGCTTCATACATCCGTAAACCTTGCCAATCTCCCCCACTCTGGCAACTATCCAATGGTTCACACCCAGCAAACTTAACCACTGATGAAACGAATCGCTCTCCTGACCCTGTCTCTGATCTTCAGCCCGTCTTTATGATTCTCAGTGAAAGCGCCGGGATAGCTGCTACCGAGGCTGCCCGCAACGGAGTGGCCGTCCAGGACATACCCTACGAGTCGATACTTCCGAAGCTACAAGGAAGGAAACAATTTCTAAAACTCCAAGATCTCGACCGTTAACCCAGCGCTCCATCAATTCTCTGGCAGCGCAAAACAGTAGTAGCTGTCACTGGAGGGTGTTTGATGAATGCCGCCGCCACTGCCATTCATGATCACATATTGGCGTCCTTTGTATTTGTAAGTAGCCGGAGTTCCATAGCCGGAACCATCCATCTGGAAATACCATAGCTCCTCTCCGGTCTCTTTGTCGAAAGCACGAAACCGTTTGTCCAACGTGCCAGCGATAAAGATCAGGCCACCCTGGGTGACGACCGGGCCACCGATGTTGAACGTGCCCGTCGGAGGATACCCCTTCGCTTCCAGTTCAGGATACGTTCCAAGTGGAACTGACCATACAAAATCACCGGTATTCATATCGATCGCGTGTAATTGTCCCCACGGACGTTTGTTGATGGGGTAACCATCTTGGTCATGCAAATCATGATGCCCCGTTGACAAGTAGGGAATGTTGCCCGTCCAGGTAAATGCGATAGCTTCGGTCTGGATGACCTCATCCTTTCGGTCATCAAAAAGAAACGCCAATACGCTTTCCTTCTCCACGTCCAGAAACGCGCTGAAAGACGGCATCTGCCCTTTCCCTTCATTGATGACCTTGCGAACTTCCTCCCGCGTAAGTCGGTCCTTTACGGTACGCAATGCCGGAAGTTCAACTCCCGCCATCTTACCCGCGTCATCCAACCCGTGACAGTTCGAGCAGATCGCCTGATAGATCTTCTGACCTAACTCAGGCAGGGCAATTTCCTTGTCCAGTTCGGCCTTTCTCATGGAGATCCACTCGGCTTCATTACTGGAGTTGATATACAGGATGTTCCCGTCACGATCAAAAGCCGCACCGGGCCACTCCGAGCCACCATTGAATTGTGGAGCAATAACGAGCTTCTCGAATCCGGGTGGCGTAAACATAGGACCCAACTCAAAGTCCTTCAATAGCTCCCGTACGTAATCGGTGGCTTCGGGAGTAAGATCGGTCACATCATCCAGCGTAAAGTCCTGATCCGTATAAGCTGCCGGTTTCAAGGGAAAGGGCTGCGTTGGGGAGCTCAATTCGCCCGGAATCTCCGAAGCGGGCACCGGACGTTCTTCGACCCCGAATATCGGCTCGCCCGTTTCCCGGTCCAATACAAACAGGTGCCCCATCTTGCTCGGCTGAGCCACCGCATCGATCGTTTTCCCATCCTTCACAAGGGTGATCAAGGTCGGCGGCGTTGGTAAATCGTAGTCCCAAAGATCGTGATGCACCGTCTGGTAATGCCAGATACGTTCTCCGGTCTCGGCATTGAGCGCCAGCACACAGTTGGCAAATAGATTATCGCCGATTCGGTTACCGCCCCAATGGTCGTAGGTGGCAGATCCAGTACCCATAAATACCATACCACGTTCTTCATCCAGCGAAAGACCACCCCAGGCATTCGTTCCACCCACGTATTTATAGGAATCAGGCGACCAGGTTTCGTAACCCAACTCACCCGGGTGAGGCACGGTATGAAAGATCCATTTGCGTTCACCGGTCCGCACATCGAAAGCTCGTATATGCCCAGGATTCGCCTGATCCGGTCCCTCTCCCACACTACCCCCCAGAATCAGGAGATCCTTGTATACGACACCGGGCACACGCGTCTGGAACCTTCGCGGAATGCCATCATGATCCAGGTTTTGAGACATATCAATCTTTCCACCCTGCCCAAAACTCTCAACCAGCTCCCCCGTATCCGCATTGATTGCATGATAAAAATTGCCCGCACCGTGAAAAATCCTTCGATCGTCACCGTTTTCCCAATACAATAGCCCTCGCGTTTGTCCTGCCCCCTCCGTACCTTCGTAAGGATCAAACTCCCAGATTTTCGCCCCGGTATCCGGCTCCACCGCAACGATCTTTTGCCTGGCAGTCGCTAGGTAAAGCTTCCCATTCACCATTAACGGATTGAACTGAAAGGTGGAGTTGCGACCGGGCTTGAAATCGTCGACCCGAAACCGCCAAGCCAACTCAAGCTCTTTCACATTGGACCGGTTTATCTGATCCAGCGCCGAGTACTTGGTTCGTCCCACATCGCCGTTGTAATAACGCCACTCGACGTCCTCGACGATCGCTGATTTCTCTGGTGGCGCACTGCAACCCCAGATAACCGCACAGGCAGCTAGCATTAAAACGAACAAAGAAGAATTTGGGGTAAAAGACATGGAGTAGCTTTCGGATAGGTATCTGCCAGAAGTATCCCAGCATTTGCTAATTCACCACAAGCTGAAAACAGTCACTCCGGCAGCGCAAAGCAATAGAAGCTATCCCCTGACTTCGTCTGCAGCTTACTACCTCCACCGCCAGCGATGACTACGTACTGTCGCCCATCGATTTCGAAGATAGCAGGCGTCGCGTATCCCGCTGCATCCAGTTGATACTCCCAGAGCAGTTCACCCGTAGCTTTATCGAATGCGCGAAAGCGTTCATCCTTGGTCGCACCAATAAACACAAGACCCCCGGCTGTTACGACCGGTCCTCCGATATTGAAAGTCCCCGTGGGCTGGTGTCCCTGCGCTTCCAGTGCGGGATAAGTTCCCAGAGTCTTTGACCACACAAACTCCCCCGTATTCATATCGATCGCGTGTAACTGCCCCCAGGGTCGTTTATTGATAGGGTAACCAAACTGATCGTGAAAATCCCGGTGCCCAGTCTGATTGACGTAGGGAATATTTCCCGACCAGGTAAACTCAACAGCTTCTGTGTCAACAACTACGTCGTCGCGGTCACCAAACAAAAACGCCAACACACTCTCTTTCTCTAAATCAGAAAATGGCAGGAACGACGGCATCGACCCCCGCCCTTCATTGATCACTTTCAAGACTTCCTCCCTGCTCATGCGGTCCTTGACCGTACGCAAAGCTGGCAACTCCATGCCTGGAACCTTGCCGGGATTGTCGAGTCCGTGACAATTCGAGCAAATCGACTGATAGATCTTTTGCCCAAGTTCTGGCAGTGGAATTTCTTTCTCGAGTTCCGCTGCCTCCATAGAGAACCACTCCGCTTCATTACTATTATTCAAATATAGAAGGTTCGTCTCCGGATCGAAGCTGGCCCCTGGCCATTCGGAGCCTCCATTAAACTGAGGCATGATGACCAATTTTTCAAAACTGGGTGGGGCAAATAAAGGCCCCAACTCATAGTCCCTCAATTGCTCCAACACATAGTCCCTCGATTCCTCAGATAAATCCGTCACGTCATCCAACGTAAATCCCTGCATGGCATAAGGCTTGGGTTTCAGGGGAAATGGCTGAGTCTCTGCACTGACTTCTCCGGGAATCACTGACTGAGGCACCGGGCGATCCTCCACGCCGAAGATTGGCTCACCTGTTTCGCGGTCGAGCACAAACAGATGCCCCATCTTGGTCGGTTGTGCGACCGCATCGATTTCCTTTCCGTCTTTGATCAGCTTGATCAAGGTGGGCGGCGCAGGAAGATCGTAGTCCCACAGGTCATGTTTCACCGTTTGAAAATGCCAGATACGTTCTCCGGTTTCAGCATTCAGCGCCAGCACACAGTTAGCAAAGAGGTTATCTCCAATTCTGTTTCCTCCCCAATGATCGTAACTGGCCGACCCCGTACCCATAAATACGATACCCCGTTCTTCATCGAGGGTTAACCCCGCCCAAGCATTCGCACCGCCGTTGACTTTGTAAGAATCAGGCGACCAGGTTTCATAGCCATACTGACCTGGCTTTGGAATCGTATGAAAGATCCATTTCCGTTCTCCGGTCCTTACGTCGAACCCCCGTATGTGCCCTGGCGCACCCGGGTCCGGTCCCTCACCGACTGAACCTCCCAATATGACGAGGTCCCTGTAAACAACACCCGGTGCACGGGCCGAATACCTACGCAAGATTCCATAGCCATCCAATTGCTCCCTGAGATCAATGCGCCCCTCTATTCCGAAGCTGGAGACCAACTCTCCGTTCTTTGCATTGATCGCGTAATAGTGATTCCCAGCCCCGTGAAAGATCCGCTTATCATCCCCGGATTCCCAATACAGCAATCCTCGATTGTCGCCACCAGCTCCTTCCCCCGGAAACGGGTCGAAACGCCAAAGCTCCCCGCCCGTCTGCGCGTCTAGAGCGATCACCTTCAGTCCTGGAGAAACCGTGAAAAGAACTCCGTCGATCATGATCGGATTCATCTGTATCGTTGAACGCCTGCCGGGCTTCATATCATCAACGCGATACCGCCATACCAACTCAAGCTCACCAACATTCGATCGATTGATTTGGTCCAGAGCAGAGTACTTCGTTCCTCCATAATCACCGTTGTAAATTTTCCAATCAGTATGCGTATCACTCGCACCCAGGAGGCTACCTTTGAGCAAGCAGAAAATGTAAGCTGCGAAGAAAGGGGAAAAGGAGCTGAAAAGAGGTCGAGTAATCATACGAATCCTCCGCAGTATCGTTTCAGTTTGTCTATTACCTCAAGTAGAAATCTTCTATTACAACTTCTGACTGGCGACTACAGGACTGGCTTAAAGAAGTTACCAAGGACATTACACCACAACCAGGTGTATGGATGGTGGTAGCCCGTGTGGCTGTGTCCTTGCTGCCTACAACTCCTCAGCGGTGCTTTCGATTGATGAGAGATCTAGAGAGGACTGTTCAGGATCATAGCGCTGGATAAACTCTTTGAACCAATGGATATCGCTGACTCGGTCCAGGCTTTCCTCACTAGGAAGCTCTGAATCATTCGAGACATAAGCCTGCATGAGTCCCCGCGTCGCGTCGCGTAATTGATTTAAATTCCCCGATTCGGTTTCCACTTCCCCAAATTCGAAAACGTTCATGGCCTCATTAAACGCATTCCATGCCTGTCGCTGCTCATCCGTAAGGTCACTGGCGGGAACAACAAACGACTCGGACGCTGCCAGGCTCGTAGTTTCTTGAATTAAAATCGCCAATTCTTTGACCGCTTCCATCCGCTCCACCATAGACCTTAAGGATCCAATCGATTCTGACAAATACCCGGATACAAGTTGCTGTTCTTCTTGAGCGGCCGTTATTACCTGTTGCTGCTCCTTTACGATTTCAGGCAGTTTGAAATCGGCGGCCAATTCCCCCGCATCTTTGGGCACTGGAATTCTTAACTCCTCGTTCAGGACTACCCGTTTAGTCGCCCTCCGGTTCCCCTGCCGGCTCGGTCCCGTGGTGACATCATTAAAGATGGAAATCAGGAAACTCAGATTGGCATCCGGTATCGCATAGGTGTTCTGAACATTGTTTGTGATCTCAAGTAGGGTTTCATTTCGGCCCACCTGATAGGTTTTAAAATTATAATTGTGCTCATTATAGAGGGTGCCTGAGACCTCACCCATCTCCATTAAACGCTTATACGTTTGCTCCGAGAGCTGGGTTGCGCGATCCAGATCATTCGAAGCCAGCTGGAGAGCGGTCAATCCGTTACGAATGTCATCGATCAGCCTGCCAGGCTCCCATCCATTTTCCTCTTCGTTAAATTGCTGCAATGTCTCACCCACCAACTCGTTGACCGCGGTTTGCACATCCATGGCACGGTCCCGTTGATCGTCATAGGCCTCCTGCAACTGCGTCAATCTGGCCTTTAGCCTGTCTTCCATGGCCAGCGTCAGTGTGGACTGAGCAAGCAGTAGCTCTTTTTTCAAACTGTCTTCAGCACCCTCATAATTCAGAACCACCGCTACTTCGGGTATCTGAACGACCTCAATCGCTTCGTCGACGGGCTGGACGGCTTTTGCAATTTCCTCTGAAGTCTCAATCGGTGTCTCCACGGGAGTCCCAGTAAGGTGCTTCCAAAGCCATGCGTCCTTACTCTCCCTGACTACGGTGTAGGTAAGCGTACAGAGGAATAGGCACACGAGTAACCCCAACAGTAGCTTGCCTAAAATAGAGGATCTCTTGGGTGTTGCTGCTTCCAGCGTATGGTCTTGGGTATTCATAATTTAACGCTTTTTAAACCCCGTGGGGCATGAGTAGGAGGGTCGATAGTTATCCCATAACCCTTTAACTGCTTTTTGATTTCTGCGAGGCCAAAGGGGGGCCCATCCATGTCTCTGCAGCACAACGCCCCACTTTGAGTCCCACAATTGTCGAGCCAGCGTCCTAACAGCTATGCTCTTCATCAGTTTGCGCCAACTGCTGTCTTATCGAGGAAATAAACGTATCCGGATCCAGGGATTTAGTACGTTTGGGAGCCGAACCGTCTACGTGCACAACCAAAACATACTTATACTTGTGGATGTCCAATCCTAGCTTGTTAGCGCCGGCCTCGGCCTCAGTCAGTTTTTGCGACAGGAGAGTGTTTTTATTTGTTTTCATCAACTATCACGTCTGGGACGCTTTCCCCGCCCGACAAATCCAATGTCATCTTTCACTCCGCTGCCCCCTTTCAAGCAGCTCCGAATCATATCAGAACAGTCGTATCGACCGTACCGAGTCGTAGGCGACATGATCACAATACAACGGTGAAGTTTCGAGTGCAACGACAACAACAACGACAACAACGACATAACAGAAAACAAATCGACATTCATTTCAAATTATCAACCCATAGAAAAACAAGATCGACCGTCAGCTAAGATCTGCTTAAAACCCCACCCATTCATTTTTCACCCCTAAATTAAACATGAAACTCAATCGAAGAACCTTTCTCACGCTCATGGGCGGGGCAATGGCCCTCCCCTCCCTCGAGTGCCTGGGCGCTGCCTCGGAGGCGTCGAAAACCCGTTGCCTCATTGTCGCCAACCCGTTGGGCATGCATCCGGAACATTTCTTTCCCAAGACGTATGGGAAGAACTTCAAGCTACCTTCGTCTTTGCAGTCATTGAACTGGCTCAAAGATCGCCTGAGCATCTTCTCCCATACCGACCATAATATGGTCAATGGCCATGGCCGCGAAATTGCCTTTCTCAATGGGGTCCTGCCAAAGGATGCCGGCTCATTCCCGGACAAGAACGTGTCCTTCGATCAATTGATGGCTCGTCACTCCGGCAGTGAAGTGCGCTTCCCCAACATCAATACCGCTCTCCAGGATGGTATCGAGATGAGCTGGACGGCCAATGGCGTAAAGGACGCGGTCATCACCGATCCTCAGAAGCTCTTCGATCATCTGTTTTCAAATCCCACTGCACAGCAAAAGAAGAGGCAGCTGGATCTGATCGACCGCAATCACAGCGTGCTCGATAAGGTCGCCGATCAATTTGCGTTTCTTGAGAAATCGGCCAGCCGCTACGATCACGAACGACTGGATCAGTATCAGACCTCGGTTCGCGAATTTGAAAAGGTCCTTGAGAATCGCCGCCAGTGGATCGGCAAGGATAAACCGACCTTTGATATTTCCGGTCACTACGCGAACGTCGAGCCCACCCTGCGTCACGACTATAGCGCCATCTTCGACATGGTCTCCTATGCCTTCGAGACGGATCTGACCCGGGTGGCGACGGTGGCATTTCCACGAACCGTGGATTACACGGCCATCGAGCCCGTCACTCGGAGCTATCACAGCTGCACGCACAATGGAAAGGTGCCGGATATTACCAGGGAGCTGGTCGCGATCGAAACCTTCCAAGTGGAACAACTTTCCCGCTGTCTCCAAAAACTGGATTCAATCCAGGAACCCAATGGCGACGGCTCCATGCTCGACAACACCATCGTTCTTTTCGGTAGCGGCATGGGCTATGGAGGCACTCACTCCTGCCGCAATTTGCCAATTATGGTGGCAGGAGGCGGCTTCCAACACCTCGGGCACATAGACGCTGCCACCAACGGAAAGAACCTGCCGCTCTGCAATCTCTTCGTGACCTTGCTGCAGCGCT
>CAYGQM010000128.1:641-8562 GCA_964352065.1 uncultured Opitutaceae bacterium | reverse complement strand
CACTTGATGAAATTACTGAAAGCTCCGCTCCCAGCAATTCATCAGTTTGACGTTCGATAATAGAATGAGATTCTGGAACACCATTTCGAAGATATTCGCGTCCATTGCCTTTTTAATAATTGGGCGATGTCTCAGTGTTGGCACTGACGTCGCACCACCAACTCAAATTCTAAACGCTGAAGAATGTTTCATTCCAGATTTGAGTGAGGCATTTTACCAGGAGGTTGGCCTTGGAATAGAAGAAAAGGAATGCAAGGAAGAGAATTATGGAGACCTAACACTAACGCAATATCGCTATGTTAATTTTGAATCCGATGCCTGGGTGGGAATCAGTATCTCAGTGAGGGAATATTCGGACGAGGCAACGGCAGCCTCGTTTTTCCAAGATTATCTAAGAGGCGATTGTTTTTGGAGCAAAAGGAATAAAGAAAGGGATTGGCACCATATTGGTGGAACAGACTTCAGGCTTTATTACGAAGTAGTCTTTAAGGAAGAAGGGGAAAGTGAATCGATTTGGCGATTAATTGACGGTGATACATTGTTTACAATCAAAGCCACTGGATTCGACTTTCGGGAAAACGACTATTGGACGCTATACAGGGAGCAGTTGATTTCCAAATGGGAACTTCGGTCGCGTGAATTTAAGAAACAAAAAATCGAACAAATCACTTCAGGAAACCCGGACAAGCCGGGCTCCTGAGCTCGACGTTCTGAGAATAAATATGAAAATACTAAAAACAACTTTGTTACTACTTTTGTTAAGCATAGGTTCCTCATTTGGTCAGGATGAGAGAAATAACGCTGTTACCTTCTCCTCAGAGACACAGCTAGAAGCTTCAATAAATGAGTTCGCCAGTCTATTTTCGAAATCGCAATTCAAGGAAGCTTTCCAATACGTCCAGCCAGAAGGAAGGATCGAAAAAGTACTAAAAGAATTTGAACCGATGACCGACGTCATCCAAAGCACCTACGAGCGACCAGGGTCAATTTCAATTAGTTGCGTTAATTTCGGAGACAACATCAAACGATATGGAATAGTAGTCATGTTCCATACCACGGTCATAACATTTTGGGAAATATCTGCTTACAAAGACGGTGAAACTTGGATGTTGATGAATCTGAATGGAAAGGCGAAGTCAAATCCCGGTCAACTTCTGGATGAGATTCCAAGTTATTATTATACTAACGGAGAATTTCAGAACCAGTCGGTTGGCCAAATCCCGAGCACCGGAGGTGCCCGCGATTAGCCACCTCCGCGTTGGACGAGAATGAAAGTAGTTGGCATATACCCCATCCAAGCAGATGAACCTGTCCACCTCGCGGAGTTGGAAATTGAGAGCGAAGACTCTTATGCGAACATTGGACAAATCACTCAGGAAGTCCCAGGTCAGCGAAGAGATAACTGGCAGTCTCCCTATATGGAACAGTTGCTAGACGAAGATGGCTCGACGCCTATTGCCGAAGACTTTGAAATCCCGAACAAAAAAGACGAATGGAAAGAAAAGAGAAGAGTTGTATTCTTTTTCCATTACTTGGATCTGGCGAAGAATTTGAGCACTCCCTGGGGAGATTTACCCCTTCCATCAGAAGAAGAAAAACCCGATCGTCTCAAGGTTGAATATGAACCTCCCTGGTAAACCCAAAGTCCAACAAGTCAGCCCTCTAAATTCCGAGAAGCCGGGGCTTCTCTCCATTAGAGGCTTCGGCGTTGGGCAAAACTAATAAAAATGATCCTCATAGCTAGATATGACTGTTTCGTAGCAAACGAACCTAGCGATTCAGTCGACTACAAAGTTCGATACTTCGACATCCCAGAGGACACAAACGTCGAGGTCATGCTGAAAGGCGAAAAAACAGAATCATACAAAAACAAATATGATGAAACCGTAGAGTGGAGATTCACAGAAATCATGTCGATAGATTGGAATCCTGAATACAAAAATGGAGAAGAAATCATTGGATTCATCACAGGAAAACCGACTCCTCTTGAAGAATGATAAATCAGCCCAACCAGGCAGCTCACACAATGTCGGCAAACGCTCGCCTCTTTCATAACGACACCATGGAAATCAACCTCAACAGTACTGGAACCTCAACCGAAGCCGACATCGTGTGGCTTTGACGTTCGGAGATGAAAGAAACGCAGATACACGTAAAACTCAGCAACGCAAACTTCGATCATCTGCCACTCTTTGAAGAAATGGAAAGAGAGGCTGACGCAGCCAAGTACATCACTGGTTATTCGTTACCCCGTCACGAGCAGGAGTTTCGCGATCCCTCGGTTAGCTACAAGGCAATTCTCAATCAAGGAAACGTGATCGTCGGTTTCCTGATCCTCTCACTAGACAAGGATCCCGATTCGATTGAACTACGAAGAATAGTCGTCTCCGATAGAGGAAAAGGAATTGGCCGCAACGCGATTGAGCAAATCGACCATATCTGCACAACTGAGTTCGATCGATTGAGGATATGGCTCGACGTGTTCGATTACAACGACCGAGCAAAGAGACTATACGAGTCATGCGGATACAAAAAGATCTCTGAATCAAACCACGAAAAGGGAAAGTTGCTGATCTACGAAAAATATCCGAACAAGGCAGCCCATACAACTCCAGTCAGCGCTCCGCGCTGACTTCCGCGTATGGCTTTCACGTTATGCGAAAGTTATTTCTAGTCATAACTCTAACATTTTCGAATGGTATTTTTGGCACAAGTTGGGTCGGCGTACCGTTAGAAAAGTTAATTGAAGATAGTGAGGTGGTCGTCGTCGGTAAAATTACCGAAGTTACTAAATCAGTGCTCTGGCCTTGGGCAGAAAGAAATGAAGGCATGCTCAATGACCTAGCAATTATCGAAGTTTCCGCAGTTCTCAAAAACGAATTTGAATGGAAAGGTTCTGACGAAGAAGATTTTTCCGAATTGAAAATTCCCATTACCATGTACTCCAGTCGATACGGCGGTTCATTTGATCATCGGTTCGATGTAGGGGACGAGGGTATTTGGATACTTGAGTGGCATGCAGATAGGTTTTATGTCGGATACCCAAAAAGATTGCAGTCCCTTGAGAAGATTGAAGAGATTAAGGCAATAATCCAAAATCAAAAAAGTGAATAGGCATAATCGGGTAGCTGAGGGTATCTAACCCCCAGCTCCCACACCACCCGGCATGCGGGTCCGCACCGGGCGGTTCCGAAACGTTATCGAACCGTAGTTGGATAATGGATTTTAATCCACAGCTCTTTGAGAGATAACAGTCCCTGGGCGGATAGCCAGTCGTTGGACAGGGCCTCGTTTACCGTGGGCGTTTTGGACATGTGCCAGAATCCGTGGCTGGTGAAGCCGTGAAGAATCGCGTTGCGGCGGTTCACTCCCAGCTTGAGCAGGTTTCTGATCCTGTTACGGATCGTCTTCCACTCTTTCCAGTAACAGCAGCGTAAGCGTCGCCGTATCCAATGATCCATTTCCAGGATCACCTTGTAGGTCCTGCTTATACCGAAGTAGCCCATCCAGCCCCGCATATACTGAGCGAGTTTGAACAGGCGCCACTTCATCGACACACCCCAACTGCGACCAGTCAGCTTGCGTATCCTGTATTTGAACACGCGAAGGGACTTGGGAGACCAGATGATTCTGGAGCCCTTGAAGGCGAAGCCGAGGAACTCAAGTTGGGAGGCTTTGACCACCCGGCTCTTTTCCTCGTTCACCTTCAACTTAAGCTTGGATTCCAGATATCTCCGGATACTTCCCATAACCCGTTCTCCCGCCCGAAGACTCCTCACCAGTATGACGAAGTCGTCCGCGTAGCGGGAGAATGCGTGACCACGGTGCTCCAGCTCCTTGTCCAGATCGTCCAAAACGATGTTGGCCAGCAACGGAGAAAGAGGACCTCCCTGAGGCACTCCTTCCTGGGTTCGTTGCAAACGGCCCTCGACCATCACTCCCGCCCGCAGGTATTTTCCGATCAGAGCCAGAACACACTTGTCCTGAACCTTTCTCGCTACCCGCGACATCAATACGTCGTGATTCACGCAATCGAAGAACTTGGACAGGTCCAGATCCACCGCTACGCGGCGGCCGGTTGCCATCTGTTCGACCACGTGCCGCACGGCCTGATGGGCGGAACGCCCCGGACGGAATCCGAAGCTGCTCTCGCTGAAGGTCGGATCAAAGACCGGACCTATCACTTGAGCAATGGACTGCTGGATCAGCCGGTCCTGCACCGTGGGTATGCCCAACTTGCGTTTACCGCCGTCAGGCTTGTCTATCTCTACACGAAGAACCGGCGAGGGAATGTAAGTCCCCTGCGTCAATTCCTCTTTCAGTTTGGACCAATAGCCACGAAACAGATCCGGGAAAACATCGACGGTGATGCCGTCGACTCCCGGAGCTCCGTGGTTGGCCTTCACCTGCTTCCACGCTCTGGAAACATTACCTGCCTCCAGGATCGCTTCGAGCAGATCTCTTCCTGAGTCCGCGTTATCCTCTTCGCGCCACGTCTGCGCTTCACCAGTCGGTGAATAGCCGCAGGTTGAGCAAAAGGGCTCGGACTCATCGTTTCGGTTCGGGCCTTCGTCGTTTGTGAGACTTCCGGATACCTTCGCTGGACGGGAATCCCGTCGGCAACTACTCCCGGCTCGGTTCATACGACTACTATGCCCTCGGCTGACTCCTCTTTGTGTGATGCCGCCTGCATTACTGCCGACAGTGCTTCGGTGTGGCGGGTAGATTTAAACCCTCCTAAGCCACCCAAAGAGGCCTCCCCGGATAAGAACATCAACTTCCATCGCGCAAACGCACCATTTACCCTACCTCCTAAACCTGCGGGCTTCGCCATGTGGTGCTGGCTCGCCCCGGATGCTGGGCCTTGTATGGCGTTCTTGTCCATCGTCTCGCGACTTTGCCTCGGGCTTCCTTCGCACCCAACCTCACGGTTACGCACTTGCCTCTGGCTAATACTTTTCATTAATTAACTTCAATTTGAATTTAACTTATAGGTTTATGTATAGAGGACTTGAACCTCATCAGTTGATGCCCATGACGGGCATACACCAGACGCTGGAGACGAACTGCCGCCCCGCGATTCCGCTCGACGCTGGGTTTCAAGTCGGACGCTCCCTTCACGCTCGACCTTGCATTCCCAGCGGCAGTCGCTCAGCTTTGCGTTCTGTGAAAAAAGTGCCGCGACGATTCCAACCAGTTGAGACCCCGCTTGGGATCGTGAATGGGCGCGATGGGATCTACCTAGATGACATCAAGGTCTCAGAGCGAACGAATAGACTCACCCTTGAGGGAGCATTCAATACGGCACTCTGCAGCGACGCTGATAGAGCTTCGATCGATTTCGACGGATGCAGGATTACATTCACCGGTGTTCTGGCCTTCAAGGTTATCGAGCTTGATTCCTGGGACTGGAACTCTGAATCCAGCTTCGATGAGGTATTGGATTCAGAGTGGATTCGGGAGCTTGGCGGCAAGGTCACTCCAAAGCATCGGCATTTCCTTGTGCAGACATACGATGATGTTGTCGAAGTGGTTTGCGAGGATGTGGACATCACACTAACAAGCACAGAACAAGCGGGTGGACACCAACCGCCTACACGCGCCGAGTCGGCATGACCCTGTTTAATTCAACCCTTAACCCTGTTGCGGAGTGGCGCTGCCTGTAGGCGGCGGGTCACCCTTGACGTTGGAAAAACAAAAATGAGAATTGAAATTATTAAAGCAGAAGTGGACACCGCTGGCATTTACCAGGAATCGGTTGTCAGTTTGATAAACGGTTATCTTCATGGGCTTCGTGGCTGCGATGATATCAAAGAATTAGCAGAAAAGAATGGAATGAGGGTCACGTTTGATCCTTCGAAGCATCCGACGAATCCTGAGAAGATAGACTATCTCGCAACTTTTCGGCCTGCGACCACCAATCAGTGACGTGAGCATCTATCACTTTCATAAGCTGATCCTTAGTCTTTATTTCCGGAGACCCCCACTGGCAGACCTCATCTATGAATGAAAAAAGAGTCACTTCGGATTTTGGGTCCTCACAGTAAGACATACAGATTTCGAATTTCCTTATTTTTCCCATGGCCTCAGCGATTAAGATTCCAACAAGACAGTTGAGAGAAATTCCGAGCATCGCCGGTTTCCCCTACGTTTTCAGGTTTATGTGTATTTGTATTCATAATTTTATTCCTCGGTTTCCGGCTCGGAATTCCTCACTTTAGCGTTCTACGAAAAAAATGAGTATGAACCCTGATTGGCTGAATCGCATGTTGATTGAGTCTGAACTCAATGATGCGGAAGCCCAAATCGTTTCTTGGTCGGAATTTGAAAAAAGATGCACCTTACATGACTCGCATTGGGTCGGTTTCATTTCCGAGGTCGGATATGGAGGAGATCTCGTCTTTTGCCTAGATTGGGACACGGTTTGGATGCCGAAAGAAATAAAAGAGAAGTTTGATGGAGAAACCGCGTATCTCTTCGTAAAAATCCCTTCTCCAAAAACAATTGAGTTCATAGAGTTTAGCAGAGTAGTGAATAGTATTTCTCCGATTGCTGACGCTGTCTTGAAGAATCGGACTCTGGAAATTATGAACATCTACGGAGGAAAAGTTACTATAAATGAAGTAGATGAGATAGGATTATGGCTATACAACGAGCGCGGACTCCTACAAGATCTAATAGTAGAACAAGTTGCTTTACGAAACCCGGACAAGCCGGTTTCGTAAGCTCGGCGTTCGCCTCGAAAATATGCCATTAGTCGATCCGGAATTCGTAAAGCGAGAGAGCATCAAACTGATCCGCTCGTGGGATATTCCGGCGGTTGATCATCTGCCAACCCTCGAGACCGAGGACGAGCTTTCTCCGCAGAGCGCTGAGGATGTTGCTCGAAGGTGCATGGTCATCATTCATGTCGTGGGGATCGGATTCGGCGGCAACACCAAGAAGCTTCGTGACGCAGTAGAGAAGTTCGGATTGATGGATTCGGCTTCCGAGCACGAGCGGGACATACTGATGCGGGACGATCACACCGAGCAGGAGAAGATCGATGCGCAGTGGCTCGTTGAGTGCATGCAGAGTTTAGCGTGGTGCCTCGGACTTGCTTCCCTCGAACACTTCAAGGATTGCGACGATGATCTGGCATCCAAGTTCCCTGATCCATTCACCGATCCATCCGACTTCATCGCCTCAGCATCGCTCCGCCCGTTTGGGGAGATTTACCAGCAGGCGGACATTCACTACCGACTCCACTGGGCTGCTCGGAACGCCAGACTTTCTGGATCGGAGTTTCCAGTTCGGGAGGGATTCTTGCGGGAGCGTCGACGAGCCCTCGATTGGGTCATCGGAGTGGAGGCCGATTGGGACGAAGTGCCATCTGACACCTAACGAAAAAACCAAGGCGAACAAGGCGTCGCTCTCAACACCTGCCCCGCCGCGAGTTCAATTATCAATGACCATTCAACCTTCAACCCACAGTCGAAGCCTCGCCCTCGGGCAGGTGTGAGAGGACTTCGACGTTCTCCGAAAAAATGCCCGACGCATCACAACCCAAGAATGACGATGTTGTGCCGATTTATCGCTGCATGACGAAGGGCGTTCGAGGGGCACCAGAGGAATTCGAATACGGGCTGAAGTGGGTTACGTCACGAAGAGCCTTCTTGAAGGTGTTTCAAGATCGGTTCGAGTGCGGTGATTGGAATATTCCCTACAGTGCGATTGAGGAGGCGGTGCTGTTTCAGACACGCTCAGGAATCATCCCGTGTTTCATACTCAAGGCGCGAACCGCCGAAAATACGTTTCAGTTCGGGCTCAACGGTAACAAGTTCTGGAAGGGAGATTTGCCGTTCGAAGTGACACGAACCAAAGGGCGACTCAAGTATTCTGCGTTCAGCATTTGTTTGCGGGTTGCTTTGATTGTCGGGGT
>CAYGQM010000128.1:0-631 GCA_964352065.1 uncultured Opitutaceae bacterium | reverse complement strand
GTCGGGGTAGTCTGGTATGTATTCTTCCGCGAACGATGACCCTGAAAACCAACAGCGGAGAACAAGTCGGAGCACCCAACCCGCTACCCGCCGAGTAGTCAGATTTTAATGATAATTTTAACCTTCAACCCCTTCGTCAACGGCCGCCCCCGGTAGCGGGTTGGTGTCCTATGACGTTGTGTGAGAAAATATAAATGTAACGTATGAAAAAATTATTACTTATTTCCATTTTCCTCCCCTGCCTGATGAGCGGTCAGAACAAGGTCATAAGGCCACCTGAAGCTCAACAGGAAAGAAATGAGTTCATGTCCGAAGCGAGCGCCGAAATGATGAAAATGATGGAGCAAATGTTCAGTGTTATGGCAGAGACATCTTTGACCTATTACGAAAAGCCAGAGGTCATTGCCAGATTCGCGAAATTAAATAAGAAGTACTACGACCGACTCCTGAAAGAAGGTTTCACAAAAGAAGAAGCTATTTTACTTGTGAGCTCATCACCTTTCAATTCCGGACCATCTGGGCAATGAAACTACACAACAAGACGCGCGACCAAATCGCCGGCACCAGAGGTGCCACCGATTAGTCCGCTTAGCTCTGAGGTAACGCTGCAAGTAAAATTTCAGGTTTGCAT
>CAYGQM010000127.1:0-9235 GCA_964352065.1 uncultured Opitutaceae bacterium | reverse complement strand
TAATGTTTTGTCGCCTGGTTGATTCCTCGAATGCTCCCCTGTTTTTCTTACCCTAAACAGCCTTTCATACCGGATGTAACGACTTCTCCTCTTCCTACCGCACTTACCTTTCTGTCTTTAACTAGAACCAACCTCAGACCTCTGTTATTAGCTAATAATTACTACAAATAACAAAATGAAAAACTATAAACTAAACCGCTTAGCATTGCTCCCCGCAGTGTTTTTGTCCGCAGGCCTCGCTTTTGCGCAAGACGACGTGGAAGACGAAGATGTCTATGAACTCTCGCCTTTCACCGTAGAAACCTCATCCGAAGTCGGATATCTGGCTACCTCTACGCTTGCTGGAACCCGTATTAAAACGAACCTTGGTGACCTTCCCAATTCCATTACGGTGGCAACCAAGGAGTTTATGGAGGACTTGAATGTAACGGATGCTACCAACATGCTTCCGTTTCTCGGAAACATTGAGACATCCGGTATCGACGGAACCTTTTCCGGTGGAAACACGGGTTCTTCGGCAATCGTTTTGGAGGGGGCAAACCGCAACCCGGAAAACAATAACCGGATCCGGGGATTGGCTAGCGCAGACAATTCACGGAATTATATGCCGACCAGCATTAGCTTCGATTCCTACAACACCGAGCGTGTGACGGTAAACCGCGGACCGAACTCGATTCTGTTTGGACTCGGTTCTCCGGGAGGTATTATCGACAATTCCGTGATTCAGTCCAACTTGATCAATCAGACTAAGTTTGAAGTCACGGTGGGATCGTTTGACAGCTATCGTTTGAACTTCGACGTCGAGCGCACGCTGATCGAAGGTAAACTAGGCATCCGTGTTGCTGGTTTGATGGATCGCCAACATTGGAGACAAAGCTTCTCGTTCGAAGATGACGACCGTTTGACCATATCCGGTTTGTACAAGCCTTTCGAGAATGCGAATCTGCGTTTTAGTTTTGAAAAGGGTGAGATCGATGCGCGTCGTCCACGTCCAAATGCACCTCGTCATGCGTTACTTTGGTGGTGGAATCCTGAGTTCAACCAGGTGACTCACAACCCGTTCGAAGATGAGTTTGGTGGTATCGATCGTGATATCGTGCGTGCCCCGGGTGCTTGGTTCTATCAGCCAGCTTTGGTATACGAAAACGATGGTCAAGCAGCCAGTCGCTTGAACTTCGCTTGGGAAGATACTCAGCGTGGTGGCCAGCGTTTCCGTGCCTACACAGTGGGTCTTACCAAAGGTGACCAGTATTACCCTTCGCCAACGGCAGCTGCCCAAGGTATCCAATTTGGCTCCTTCTACCAGGACGAAGAAATCGTTGACCGTTCCGTTTTTGACTGGGTCGAGAACCTCTTAACAGGTCCCAACAAGTGGGAGAAAGAGGACTTTGACGTTCTCAATCTGAGCTACGACCAGTCTTGGGATTACAGTTTGGGTTCCTATGGTTTCGAGCTGTCCTATATGGAAGAGTCGATGCAACGCAGTTGGTATGACCAAATCAGTGGTGGCCGTGGATATTTCCTTACGATCGACATCAACGAAACATTGAATTGGGGTGCACCGAATCCCAACTTCGGTCGTCCTTTCTATGCATCCAATGATAATCGTGCCCAAAATAACTTTGATCGTGAAGTAAAGCGGGGCACTGCTTTCTACGAAGTGGATCTCAAAGAAGCCGTAGACGGATTCCTCGGTGGACTTCTCGGGCGTCACACAGGCACTGTTTTTGCACAGGAATACGAAATCGATAGCGCAAACATGAGTGGAGGCAGTATTGTTGATCCGGCCTATGCCTTGGCGTCGAACAATATCACCAACCTGACTAATGGAGGAGCCGATGCTCGCGTTCAGGTCTATGTCGGTCCCAGCTTGGCTGGCCGGACGTCGGCTGTGGGAGCTAACATTCCAGGCATTCGTGAAGAGCTTTTCACGAGTTCAACCACCGGTTGGTACTGGGATAACAACGCGGTCGGAGACGGAAGCGGAGATGGCGCATGGGTCACACGTCAGGTAAATATCACAGACGTTCGCAATGACGACTCATTCTACAGTGCGATTTCCGGTCGCTCATTGAACCGTCAGATTACGGACTCTGAGGCCTATGTGCACCAAGCTTACTTTTTCGGTCAGGAATGGTTGATTGGAACTTACGGCCGCCGCACGGATGAAGTCACCTCCTATGGATCTTCTGCAACGCGTGACCCTGTCACTCAGCTTTGGGATCCCACTTCGCAAGTGGTGGATGACGAGCCGGCCGAAGCGCCGTTCAAAGCAACTACCGAGTCTTACGGTGCTGTTGTGAAGGTTCCGGATTTCATTCCATTACCTGACGGAACGAGCCTACAGTTCCATTGGGGCGAATCCGAAAACTTCCAAATTTCTGCGCCCCGCATCAATGTGTTTGGTGACATGATCGCACCTCCACAGGGAACGACGGAAGATTATGGCTTCACCATCGGGCTCTTGGACAACAAATTCCAAATGAAGTTTAACTGGTATGAAACGGTAGCCGGGAACGTATCTTTTGGATATCCTGGATTCCTTTTCGAAACAGACCGTCGAATCGTTCAATATAACACGCAAGCAGAACGGGATGACGCAGGTTATGTCGGGCCTCCAGACTTCTACAAGCAGCTTACGAATTGGCAAATCATAGATGGAAATACCGAGAGCGGTCAGACCATTCAACAAAACGGACCGGACTTTACTTTGACCGATACGCAAAGTACGTCCTCCGAAGGTAAGGAAATCGACTTGATTTATAACCCTTCTGAAAACTGGCGAATCTCACTTAACGTTTCACAACAGCAAGCGACAACCAGTAATATTGGACCAACAACCCAGCGTTATCTGGAACTTCGTTTGGACGAGTGGACGAACACGAGCAATCCGGCGTCTTCGCTTATTGCGGATGAGTCAGATCAACCGGTTAATATCCGAGTGTTTGATACGCTTATCAACAACCTGAATAGTGCCTTGGCTCGTGAAGGTCAGTTGGTAGGTGAACTTCGTGAATGGAGAGCCAATTTGGTTACCAATTACCGATTTGACCCAGACTCAGCTTTGGGTGGTTTCAGTGTGGGTGGAGCTCTTCGCTGGGAAGATGATAAGGCTGTCGGATACCCGATTACGCTGCAAACGGTGGATGGCCAAGAATTGGCACTCCCTGATTTGACACGTCCTTACACCGACGATCCGATTGAGCGTCTGGACCTCTGGTTTGGTTACAATCGCAAGATCATGGATGGCAAGGTCGATTGGAAACTTCAGTTGAACGTAGCCAATGTGCTTAGCAGTGGTGAGATCATCACCACCGCAGTTCAGCCAAACGGCTTCCAACGCGCGGTTACCTGGCGCGAAGGTCGTCAGTTCCGCCTGAGATCTACGTTCTCCTTCTAATTTAGGAGTTGAGCTAGAGCACTTGTTTGTTTCGGTCGGGCACCTTCGGGTGTCCGGCCTTTTTTATGGCCTCAAGGATTTCAGTTTGATCTTTAAGGGGTGGGTCATACCGGGAGTCCCTCGATCTGCCAGTAGTTGAATGGCGTAGGCGAGTGCATCAGCGGCGATCGCTTCCGAACCGATTGCCTGATAGGCATCGGCGAGAACCAAAGCTCCGGAAGGGAGTTCGAGATTTCCTAGAATATCGTAGTATGAAAAGGTGTCTTTGGCTGGACGGTTGATAAGTGCATACAACCGGTTCCTTGCTTTATCCCTGTCATCATTGCGAAGGGCGTAATTGGCAGATTTCAGGAGGGCATCCAGATGATCAGCGTTTTGGCGTAGGCATGCATCGAGAGATGCTGCTGCGGCTTTTTCATCCCCATCTTCTTCAAAAATTAACGCGAGTTGGTAATGTGCCTCAGCGTGTTGCCAGTTGATGGGTTGTAGAGCTCCTTGTGCTGGGTGCTCGGGAACCGTGTTGGTTGCCAGGATGAACCTTTGTTGAGCCGCCTCACGGTCGGTTGTGAGTAAAGCCAGTCCATAGTCCAGGTGGAACTGGGGGGATTCTGAAAAATCGCTTTCTCCCTCTTCAAAGATCTTAATCGCTGCCGCGGTCTCACCTCTCGCCAGATGATAGCGTGCCAAATAGAGGCAGGCTGAAAGGTGGTCGGGGTTATTCGAATACACTTCTTCCAGAATAAAGCCCGCAGAGCGTATCTGGTTTCGCTGCATCATAAGTTTCGCCACCGCAAGGCGGGCAGAAATGAGATCAGGCTGGTAAGCGAGCGCTTCCTCGTAAAGGGCCTCGGCTTGCTGGATATTTCCTTGCTGTTCGAAGAGGGCTCCCATGCGGTAATAGGCGCTGGCGAAACCGGGATCGAGTCGAAGGGCATTCTGGTAAGCCGTCATTGCTCGCTCAAACTCGTTCTGTTGTTCCAGGTAGATGGCGCTGAAATAATGAAAACGAGCTTCGCCGCCTGCCAGTTTGAAATCGTAGTCCTTCTGTGCCGTTTGGAGTTTGGGTAAGTCGGCAGGGTCAATCGGCATGACTTGAATCATGGCCTCTGCCATTTCATCTTCGGAGCGCCAGCCACCCAAAATATCTTTTGGAGGATCATTGGGATTGTTGATATTGTCAGCCGAATTGTCGAAGTGATAGGACATGTGAATGACAGATCCTTTGGGAAGGACAGGAGGTTCCGCATAGCGATAATCGCCCTGCCAATTAAAGTCCCAGTCAGAAATCCTCAAGAGCCACTGTTTTTCTCCGTCGGGCAAGATCGCAAAGAGCTGTAGGTCTTTGCCAATGTAATGAGCATGCGGGTACACGCTGATAACCTTTAGGGGAGCGGTGACCTCGATGGATTGTTCGACCAGGTAATCGGGATCTCCGGCTGGTATTTCAAGTTCGTAGCTGCGGAGTTGAAATACGAAGGACGGTTTGGTCGGAGGTTCATCGCTCAGGTAAAGTCCTATTTTCGGGTTGATCGATTCTTCTTTGCCGCTGGGAAGCATATGGAGTTGGAGGACCAGGTCGGTTCCGGGGGTTACTTCCCAGGCTGTTCCCGGATAGGCTTGGTAAGGAATCTGACCCGGAGTCCAACCTACGATGTGTCCGGACGGCGGCACACTGGATCCGATCCCCATGCCATCGTAGCCGGGACCGCCTTCCGCTGCGTCCTGCTGGCGGGAGCGCTCCGTCGGGTCGAGCATGAGCAGAGCATGGTGAATCGCCAAACGGGTTTGTGGAAGGAGTTCGAAAGCCCGGACGTAGACAGTCTCTTCAATAGGTAAGGGAATAACAAAATTCCGGTATACATCGAGTCCTTCGGCGGGGAGGGTGTAGGCTTCCTCCAAATCAATGATCAGGTCCGGCTCGCCGAGTATCCATTCTTTTTCGATGCCGGGTGCCTGTGCGATTTGAGAAAGGTCTCCGGACGGACTCCCTGCTTCGACCCACTGGTCGATGATTTCGATTTGTTCGTCTGTTAATCTGCGTTCACCCTGAAGGGGAGGCCCGTAGCCGATATCCGGTTTCCAGGGTGGCATATAACGGCTGTGGGTGACTTCCGCTATCTGGCGCGCCCGCTTTTTAACTTCCTCGTAATTTGTCAGGGCAAAGGGTCCGATTCCTCCGTCGTGATGGCAAATCACGCACTGGTTTTGGATGATCGGCGCGATGGTCTGAGCATAAGTAAACTCTGGTTCTTGGGCTCCGCTGATTAATCCATCGAAGGTCAATAGGCCAATAACACTGTATCCAAGGAATTTCATTCAATCTGTTAGACTGAAACTATCGCGAGTGTTCCCGCTGATTGCCAATTCTAATATGCCCACGATCGTTGTTCGGGGCAGACTGCCCGCAATCTTTGCTAAGGCATGTCATGAATGCTCACTTTTGAAATGAAGCAACGTTTTGTCAAAGACTGGGAGCCGCAGACTGGTGGGAATTTAAGCGGGTAGGTATAACCGTTCAATGGTTCATTTATAAGACCTGTTAAATCCAGTTCCCGCTATATTGCGTATCATTCATTCTAAGATTCAGTTCTAAACGGTTAACTATAGAGAAAAATCCCAATGAACCCCAATTCCATACACCTGAAGAGGTCTATGACGAGACGTCAGGAAAATCGGCTTCTTGAGCGATCTTCAGTCTATTGCGAATTGCTTCGGGAGAAAGAGGAGATCAACAAACTCAAATGGCTCGAATCTGAAAAGCATGGTCAGGATATCGGCTATGAAAGGGCATTGTTGTTGTGGGCCCGCCGACATCGGCGCGCCTGGCGAAACCGGCATGGAACGCTTCGAAGAGAGGCCTGAAAAAGGCTCGAATCGGATCGTGCATTTCAGACGCCGTTTCTGCATGCTAGTCGAGTATGCGATTTCTGGTTACTTACTTTCTATCTCTTACATTTATCCTGACATCTGACGTCGTTGCCCGCCCAACGGTCACTCTTGAAAGCGTCTCCGCTTCGATGACGATTGATCTGGGTGGTGGTTCGATCTCGAGCTTTTCGCTTAAAGGCGGGCTAAACCCATTGGCTTGGGATTCTTACGCCATGGCTCCTCCGGAAACCCGTGGCTCCGCCGACCTGCCGCGCTCAATGGGGCATTTTCTGTGTCTGGATCGGTGGGGATCCGCATCGGAAGCAGAAAAGAAGAACGGTATTACTAATCATGGAGAAGCGACCACCGTCTGGTGGTCAGAGACTCGCAGGGCATCGCCGGAAGAGGAGTGGATCGTAGCGGAGCTTTCAGCCGCTTTACCGATTGCAGGATTATCTGTTACCCGTGATGTGCGCCTTTTGAATGACCTGCCGGTGGCAGTCGTTAGCGAAGCGGTTACAAACGAGAATTTGATTGGCCGTATTTATAACAGCGTGCAGCACCCGAGTATCGGCGGGCCGTTTCTAGACGAAGAAACGGTCGTTGATACCAACGCGACACGCGGGTTCATGCAAAATCGACCCATGCCGGCTCCAGAGTCACCTGAGGTGCAGTGGCCACACGCACTCACTATCGATGGAGAGGAGGTCGATATCCGGTTCTTGCAAGGCGACCATGAACCCGGTGTGGTGTCTTATATCGTTGAAGACGACCTGGGTTGGATAACCGCAGCCAGTCCTAATAGTCGTCTACTCATAGGCTACCTTTGGCAGAGTGACACGATGCCCTGGGTTAATCTGTGGCGCAATGCGCGTAAGGGTCGGCCTTATGCGCGCGGTCTGGAATTTGGTACCTCCGGTCTCCACCGGCCTGGTCATGACCTGGTTGCAAAAGGTACGATCTTTGATCGTCCGCTTTACCGCTACATCGATGCTTCGGAGACTCAGACCTACGCCTATGCTATGTTTCTGTTGGAAATTCCCGAAGACTTTAGAGGTGTCTCCAGACTCAATTATGAAGGCGGTGAGATTCGTATTCTTGAATCAGATGCTACAGGCAGGAAGTATGTTATCGAAGCCGGCGAGCTCTTTTAGTGTCATTTCAAAAGTAACCAGGCCGCAGCCAATACAGCGATCGGCGTCCATTCGTCTGTTTGATCCAATGCGCTCAATAGCGTTTTTTGAGGACTTAACTCGCCGCTCGCACGGGTGGCCAGAGTATCGCGGAGTCGTTGATGGATCGTTGATTTATCTTTCTGCTCAAGGGCAGTGATTAAATCCGACCGCTCTTGCCGCCATTTTATCGAAAAAGTTTCGATGTAGTCCTCCAGGCATTTTGCGGCCGA
This sequence comes from uncultured Opitutaceae bacterium, assembly GCA_964352065.1. Taxonomy (GTDB): domain Bacteria; phylum Verrucomicrobiota; class Verrucomicrobiia; order Opitutales; family UBA2995; genus UBA2995. The sequence goes on along the minus strand of CAYGQM010000127.1, from coordinate 1,562 downwards.
AGCCCGGCTATCCGATATCAGTATCCATCGATCGGATATGTTCATCATGCGGGACAGAATGCTTAGCAACTCGTAGCGTTCTTCACGATTGCGGAGTTTAATGATACTCAGGAAGGCAGTCTCGGTGAACTCGGGGTTTTCAAATTGTAGCAGGGCCCAGCTACAGGCGGAGATAATGTGGAGGTATTCCTCTTCGGTATTAATGGTCTCCAGCAACGGTTGTAGGGCGCGTTTGTCTTTGATTTTTCCCAAGGCCCGGGCAGCCATGCCCCTTGCACGGGGAGGGTTGCTGAGATCGAGGCGCTCGATGAGTGTATCGACGGCTTGTTGGTAGCGAAGCTCGCCCAGTCCCCAGGCAACCTGGCCCCAGAGCCCTCGCCACTCCGGGTCTTTAAGAATCTCCAGTAACCGTTCTCCGGCAAAATCAGACCCACTTTGGGCCAGACTGCGTATGGTCTCTACCTTGACTTCGTAAGAAGGATCTTTGAGCAGGTCGCCGAGCATACTCAGGTTCATCGGATTATTGGTTTCACCGAGGGACCGGGCAAAGTGAATGCGATGAGTTTCGTCTTCGTCGTAAATCCTCCGACTTCCGAGCATACTTCTTACCGGATTGTAGCGGAACACCGCAAAAAAATCGCTGACCCCGATCCAGGGCTTCAAGTTGGGGAGTTTCAGGATCGCCGGTATTGCCAGAAGCATAATTAAGGGAACGAGAGCTCCGCGATAGACTTTGAACCAATCAAATGAGAACCAGACCTCAGGGTTCACTTCAGCTGCGTTTGGTATTACCACGTTCTGCAGTAACATCCCAATGAAGAGCATGATCACCGCTTGAAACACCAACTGGACAAGAGCGAAGAGGTTGAGAGCTGCCAGGCTGTTCTTCGCGTTAACGTGATAGTGGTTTACCGCGGTGGTGGCGATTCCCAGACCAGCCATCAAGACCCCGTTTCCGAATCCATAGAGCATCAATGCTGTCAGACCTGGAGTGTAGTTGGCGAGCAGGTCTTGGTAGGCCTGAGCACCGGTTGGGAAAACGGGTATGAACCAGATAAGGAATGAGAGTCCCAGGGTGAGCCACATCAGACCGGCGAGCATCGGACGAAAACCCAGGCTATCCGAAATCTTGCCCCACATGATGAGTGAGATGACTTGTCCCAATGTTGAGCAAAATATTTGGGCACCCATGACGTTGGCAGGCACGTGCAGTGCCTCCCGGAAATAAACGATGCCTATGGGTAACTGAGCGAGGGAGATCGTGAGGGTGACCAATAGAGGAATTCGAAAGAGCGGGGACGTCTTTACCAACGACCAAAGTCCTTTGATGGAGTGTTCTCCGTGCTCGCTTTCGTTTTCACCGCGTCTGGGAGGCTCGGGAATCAGGCGGGCCCAGAATATGGAGTTCATGCAACCAAACACGCAGATCGCCAGGATGATCTTGAAGTGAAACTCTCCCATGGTCTGACCGATTACCAACGCTACGCCGGCACTGAGGCTCAAGTTGACCAGGGTAAAACTCGTCCGCATGCGCCCGAAGAATCCACCACGGTCATCATTGG
>CAYGQM010000126.1:0-9374 GCA_964352065.1 uncultured Opitutaceae bacterium | reverse complement strand
TCATATAGTGGCTCTTCAGGTCTTTGACCGTCAGGGGATCGCAACGCATGCCGTTGCGCTTCAGGATTGCCCCAATCGTACTGCAAGAAGGTGGCCGCTCAATGCCATGCTTCTTTAAAAGTAAATCCCTCAGCTTCTTCGGGCCCCAGGTCCCATGGATACGACGGTCATGCAAAATCAGTTTTTCAACAGCCTTATCTGTTAGTTGAGCATTGCAGTGCGGACTCCGGCTCAACTCATGTAATCCATCCGATCCGCCTTGCTCATAGCGGTGCAGGTACTTATGGCCGGTTTTGCGACTGATACCTACCGAGGCGTTTACGCCGACACCTCAACGAGCGATGCGAGAATAACAAGTCATGACATAGCTCAGTGATCGTAAAACGACCGCTTCGGGCCAGGTGAATAAATCTTAGTTTTGTCTCACAAAGTTCGAGTGTCGTCACATTCGTTCCTCGAAACATCCATCAGGTTTACAGTTTTCCAAGGCATTTTACCTTTGTAACTGTAACCTATGTGCCCGGTCTATCTGTTACCGATGTGTCCGGTCCATACCCCGTACCTGCTGCTATTAATAGCGGGTCATCCTCTCCACCGTAACCTGCATCCGCTTCAAGGTTTAGCGCACAGAGCTTTGGGCGCTGTGCCACTGCGGTAAAATCAAGACATGACGTCTTTTAGTTCCCTACCCTGAGAGTGGAGATCATTCTCCCGGAATCGTATCTTGGTAGTCGGACCAATTATCGAGGATTTCTGCTAAGACTATGCTCCCTACCTGGTACGCGGATTCCATCGCTGGACGACCGCCCAGCACATACGGCGCTGAAATGTGCCAGCTGGCGGACTCACCGGGAGGCGGCGTGGAATAGTTACTGGCAGTGCGAAGCACCAGCAGGCGATCAGAGTCTACCCGCCCTGCCCGATCCAGGCGCATAAGCGCGGTGGCCGTACCATTGTCTTCCATGGCAGTCATAACAAAATTCCCCAGATTATCTGAATACAGCTTGATCCAGTCATTCGCCCATTGGTTAAAAATATCTCCATGCCAGTAGGTGCTAGACCCCATGGCATCACCGATCAAAACGAAAGGTGGCTTCACTGCGTTCGAGTAGCCTTCGTACTGTTTGCGAAACGCGGCGATCTCCGGTCCATCAGGAATCACGGTATCCTTCGTCAGTTCGTATGCCCAGTGAACCAAGGACGGCTTGAGCTTGTGAACGATCACATCGTCCGTGGATTGTGGGCCTCGCTCGTTGGGGCGTTTACCTGATAATGTCATTTTTCCATACGGCCAATCCTCCGGAATTTCGCGTCCTTCAATCTCATGAATCAAATCGCCGTCGACCACATACTCCGCCCAGGCCGCTGAGGCCATGGAAGCATCCAGCGGATCCGCACCCGCGATGCCGGCCACCAACCAGTAGGCCTTGGAAAGGTCGAAACGGGGATCGGTGCCTAAGGCCATGATCGTGGCCGTTGCATTGGTTACGCCAACGCCTGTTACCACGCCGAGGACCCCCTCATCATTCATACGCAAATCCGAGTAGCCCATCGGAAACGGAAACACCTGATCCAGCTCCTCGTTCTGCACCCACAGTTCAAATTCACCAAGATTACCATCGTCAACCGTGCCCCTCTCAAACATGGCCACCACGACCACCTTCACCTCAATGGGTTCCGACTGAGCCTGGGCGAATAACGGCGCCAGCAGGTATCCACCGGTTACGATTAAATACTTAAGAGCATGAGTAGGGAATTTCATAGATTGTATTGTTTCCACGACTGTTTACCCAGCAACTCTAATACCACTATTGGGGTTTAATCAAAGCGAAGGCTTAAAGGATGATGTTCGTTTTCTCAGTCCCAATAGGCAAGGCGTCGAATACCGACTCTATCTTCAAATATGGAATGAATCTCTAGGCCGCCTCTGAAAAGTGAGTTTTCTCCTAAGCTCCTGCAATTTGGAATGCAGGCTGGTGTCGCAAATCGGTGAAAGGAGTTTGCATCAACGGCATGATTGATCCTATGCTTACAAACGAACGAAGTTTTTCACCCTACAACCCGATCAATACCTCATGAATATCCCCCATCAGAAACAAACACGTCGTAGGTTCTTAAAGGCTACTGGCATCGGCGGCCTCAGTCTGGCCGGTATGACGGCGGCTCCCATCGAAGACCAGATTGCCTATGCGACTCAAAACGTGAACCGCAATTCAGCGCCCTCGAAACTAAAAATCACCGACATGCGAATCGCAGAGATATCCGGCGTGGTTTTCCGTACCCCGATTGTCCGTATTTATACCAATCAGGGAATCGTGGGACACGGAGACGTGCGCGATGGCGCAGCGAAGGAATACGCTCTTTTCCTGAAGAGCCGTTTACTGGGCGAGAATCCCTGCAATGTAGAACGGCTATTCAAAAAGATCAGCCAGTTTGGACACCACGGACGCCAGGGCGGCGGCGTCTCCGGCGTCGAGATGGCGCTCTGGGATATCGTTGGGAAAGCCTATGGCGTACCCGTTTATCAATTACTCGGAGGAAAGTATCGCGACAAAATACGCGTATACTGTGACACCACCACGTCTACGGATCCCCATGAGTACGCTCGTCGTATGCAGGAGCGCATCGATATGGGCTATACAGCCCTAAAAATGGATATCGGCATCGGCATGATCAAAGATATTCCGGGAGCCCTTATCAATTCGCCCTACGGCGACAGCACCCCCTGGGATGCTGAGTACCGTAATTACCAGATGACCAAACACCCATTCACCCGGACGCAGATCACGGAAAAAGGAATGGATAAACTGATGGAGTTTCTCGATGTCATGCGCTCAAAAATCGGCTATGAAATTCCTTTAGGCACAGACCATTGGGGGCATGTAGGACTCAATGAAGCCATCAAGATCGCTCAGGCAACGGAAAAGTATACACTCGCCTATATAGAGGATATTATTCCCTGGCAGAATACCGAGCAATGGAAAGAGATCACTCAATCAACCACAACTCCCATGCAGACTGGAGAAGACATATTCATGCTGGATAACGGCTTTCAAGAACTGATCGACACGCACGCGGTCGACATCGTGCATCCGGACCCCAACACCGCTGGTGGCATCCTGGAAACTAAAAAGATCGGTGACTACGCTTCCAAGCACGGCATCGGTTTCATGCACCACCATGCTGCAGGTCCTGTCTCATTTCTTGGTTGTGTTCATAGTGCGGCTGCCACCGAAAACTTTATGTGGCTTGAACACCATGCGGTGGACAAGCCCAAGTGGGAAGACCTGGTAACCGGTATCGAAAAACCTATCGTCAAGGACGGCTACGTAACCGTTCCTGATACCCCCGGTCTGGGTGTGGAGCTCAATGAAGAGGTCGTAAAAGAATTCCTGGTCGACGGAGAAAAACTCTTCGCCCCCACCCCCGAATGGGATGAAATCCGCTCCTGGGATCGACTTTGGAGTTAGCGGCTGCGAACCGCATTCCATTAAAGATCGGCTCTTTTGACCTTTCGTAGACAACAGTCTCCGACCGATTTGTTCTTTCTGAGAAGAACCGCGCATCATGATAGCAATCACGCTGCATTGAAGGAAGCTTATGAAACGCTCTTGGGCAGCGGGATGAAGAAGCTCGATTACTTACCAGGAGACAATCTATTAGGCCACGATGGTGAAGGCGCGACGGATGCCTCACACCCAAATGACCTTGGCTTTATGCGCCAGGCGGATGCCTTTGAACCCGTGCTTCGAGAAGCGCTTGGTATGTAGTTCGGAGAAGTGGTTCGGCTATTGGGAACCGTTCGAGAACTCCAACAAAAACAGATCTGCATCTTCAACATTGGGGAGGTGTCATTCGAGGACATCGGTCACTCTTTTTACCGGCTCTTATGCCCTGGAAAGAAACCAAACCGGTGACCGAAACGAGCAATCTGTTACGTTCGTCCCGACCGACTTGTCCTTTTTTTTACCAATACGAAAACGCTGAACAGCAAGGCCCGTCCTATTAGCCTTGATGAAATAGGATCAATTTTCGTCGCGCAACCCCACTTTGGAAACATCGATCGGGACAAAGCCCAGTTTTAGCGCCGGGGAGTCGGGGCGCAGTCGAAAATCACCTTTCTCCAGATCCACAAACAACGGATCAACAGCAAGACTATGCGCATCGACTCCATCCCGTTGCTGGTTTGTAAGCATCGCATCGCCAAGCGTGGGATCTTCCGCGCAAAAGTAGATATTGTAATCGGTATCTGCATCCTTAGCCAGCGCCAGTTCCCTTCCCCTGCTGTCTTCCGTTTGCTTTCCTTTGCCGGGCTTCAGCTCATCGATAAAAGTCACATTATCAGTGGAAGCATAAAAAATGTTCCGTTTGATCACCGCCTCCGTCATAGGTCCCTCCCTAAGTGACATGTAATACCCACGTGGAGGGGCAATCAGATCTATCACCAAGTTGTTTTCTGCCCGGTTATTCAGTTTTAAAATGATACCTTGGGCGGTGCACTTGTAGATGATGTTTTCCGTGATCAGCGTATCCCTTTGCCCACCATCCGTTCGTAGAGCCGCTTGCATGTGCATGGGGGCAACCAAGTGATGGATGTAGTTTCTTCTAAGTACGTTCCCCGCGCCCGCGCCCCGGACGTAAATCCCGTTTCCGTCTCCCATCGTCTCCATCACATGATGAATCTCGTTGTACTCGATGGTATTGTCATGGGAGTGCTTGTACGGGAGAGCTTCTGCTTCAGTTTTCTCCGATCGTTCTCCTCCTACTTCCTGCCAGCGAATGGTTCGCACCAATTCCCGATTATCAGCCCTCTCAAAAAAGTGTGTCATGAATCCTGAAACGATCATTCCACTGTATGGCGTGTGATGTATCAGGTTATTCGCTACCCTGTTTTCGCCACTCTGCCAGAGAAAAATTCCAGGCGAATGGATGTAGATCTTTCCAATGTGGTGGATGTGATTGTTATAAACCAGATTCTTTCGGTTTACATCCTTGGTTCCCGGTCCGTAACCGCATAGCAAGATACCTCCACCGCCCATTTGTTCAATGTGATTGCCTGAAATCGTGTTCTCCATCCCATGCAAATCCACTCGAATAGCTCCACTACCACTGTGGGTGAAATGACACTGCTCTATAGTACAGTTTTCCGTACCTCGCAGACGCACCAGTGCGTTAGCCTTATCTAGCATGTCCCAATCATGTTGCAGGCCGGCGTCATTCTCAGCCAATGTATAGCGCTCGCCATGCATGAAGGTAAGGCCGCGAAAAACGAGGTTGCGAACCGGAATATCCGTCGGCCCTTCCTTATCAATTTCTCCCTCCACTCGAATCAGCTCTAATAACTGCGGTGCCAAAACGGGCGTTTGGTTTCGCGGCCAGAGATAAAGCTTCCCTGCATCCGTGTTCAGCACCCACTCACCCGGTTGGTTGAGCTCTTCCAGAGCATTTTCCACCCAACAATTGTCAGTGGTCTTTAAGAAATGGAGAGCGTTCATCGCGTAAGTCGCCTCAATGGAAGTCCGGGCAATACCCGCTTTCTCATCGACCGACTCCAGTGGTAGAATATTGGAAATCCATGCGTGATGCGGCCGAACAATTATTTCCACGTCTGAAATATTCGACCAGTTCTTCAATCTGCCTTCTGGGAAATGCATCTCTGTTCTACTGCCGCCCTTTAGCGTGATGAATCCTTCAGACTTTGCGCGTGGTAACATACCCTCGCCGTCATAGAGCGTTTTGAAGTTTCCGGAAACCTCTGCCACCATAACCTTTCCAAGTGCCTCTGCAGGCAAACCCGGCAAATCAACTGGCGCGCGTTTCCATCCCTTTATCATCCGTCCCGAACTGAATACCGGTTTCTCTCCCGGATAGGCGCCATAGGTGACTGTCGAGTTGCCTTCCCCGGAATCCTCCAGACCAAACACCACCGTCTCAATCAATTCGTAGCGCCCTCCACGAATGTGAACGACAAAATCCTTCGACGACGAACGACTCTTAGATTCCCGCACTGCATCACGTGCACGCATCAAGGTCGCAAAAGGACCGTCCGTTCCTTGGGAGTTTGATTCCGACAAAGTGCCGGACCAATCGTCAGAGCCATCTGCAGCGACATAGAAGTCAGCCTGTCCGTGCACCTGTGGCCCTATCAAAATTAGAAATAGAGTGATGGATAGCGTAATTATGCGTTTCATTTACTTGGGTATAATAATAAATCTCTCGGGGAGCTAACCCTTGGGTGCTGGTTATAGTAGTTTTTAACAAGCTTTCAAGTATCCTGTTTTTACAGGATAGTTTCCAGTATCAACTCCTTTATACTGGAAAAAATTGTATTTTCATTCTCCCCATACCTCATTGCCAGGGGGCGAATTAACCATAGAAATTAGGCCAGATGAAATCGCGGATGAACATGAGAAGAGAATGCAGGACTATTGTTACTACTATGCTCGGGTTATTGGCGTTTTGCGGCGTCGCCGCTGGCATTGAATCTACCGGAGATGACAACCTGGTTGTGTTTGAAGACTCATTTGATCGATCCGAATTGGGCGACCCTTGGCGTATTATTGTACCTTCATTTTGGATAAAGGATGGACGGCTGGTGGGACATGAAGAGTCGGACCGGAAACACACGACGATTTCCCGGGTCCCGCTGGCGTTTCGTAATGCCGTTTTTGAGTTTTCTTTTCGTCTGACCGATGGCGAGGGTCTCCATCTGGTGTTCAACGATCAAACCTATGAGAAGGCTCATTCCGGGCATATCTGTCGCGTTTCCATTACCCCCTCCCAGGTGACCATTTCTGACGATCGCGAGGGAGCCTTTCGCAAGGATCAGTACCAGGCGTTTCTTAAATCAGGCAGAACGATTGAGCGGCAACATTTGAATAAGACGTTTCCCAAAGTGTTTGATCCGAAGCGGTGGTATAAAGCCTGCGTCGTTTTAAAAGATGATCAGATGGAAGTGATAATTGACGGAGCGCCTATCGGGTCCTTCCGGTCGCCAGGTATGGGTCACCCGACAAAATCTGATTTTGGATTCGTCACCAAAGGCAATATTGTCGAAGTTGATGATGTCCGCGTCACTAAGATGGGGAACGAGTAGCGTTTAAGAAAGAGCAACCCATACGAAGCTCCCTTGTTGGCCTGGCCTACATCGAATTGTCATCGTTTGTGGGAGACGTCCAACAGGGTCAATATTGACCCCGTTTCATCGCCTTTAAGCTAATGTTGTTTAGACGGCACTTTTTTGAAAACAATTGGAGACTTCCGCTTTCGATCTTTTGAATCATCTGCCAGCCTTTCTTAGTCTCTTCCCTTACTCATATGTCCTGCGTAACTTCTGTGGAGCAGGATAACCCAAAACTCCAGCGCGCAGTCACAATCTCTCCTTCCCACCCTGCCTCTTTCGCATTTTCCCGAGCAAATGCAGTCCCGGGTATGATTCTTTTTACGGGGATCCAAGGAACGAATTAGACTTTTTCCATTTTAGGAATTCTCAAATGGTAGGGCAAAAGCATCCCTGCTTTGCCGCTGGAAACACACGGCACAGCGAGGACGCTGTGGCCCTACCTACGCGATCAAGCGTGAGGGTACAACTACACCTTGGGCTGGGATTAGATAAAATTGCCACGAACAAAGAATCACACCCTGCAGTCCCCTCGGAGACCGTTTAAAAATCGCCTTTTCCCGGTCTTAATAAATTCTATTATCAATATCCAAGAGGTGACCTCTTATTTTCATGCTGAAGCGAATTCACTCGATTAAATTTCCTATCAACGAATGGGAAAAGCCGGGTCGCGGAGTACGCGACCCCGGCGAAGGAGTAATTGAACCAGTGCCCGCAACTGCCCGGAAGGAAACATCATGACACACGCCCGAAGCCTCATTCTGATTGTCACCCTGTTTGCGATACTCGCGCCGCCGCCGCTCCTATTGGCCGAGACGAATGACATGGCCGTACTGCGCAAGGTCTACGCCGCTCGGCATCGCCGTATAATCATGAACAACGACGGCAACGACACGCTGGGCACGCCGCCGGGAGAGGCGTATACGCGGGAGACTTTCCTTGCCCGGCGTACCGCAGCGCTGGCCGGCTCGCAGGTCGATGCGATTTTCTACTGCGATGGTATCTTCGACAGCTACACTCACCGTAGCGAGGAATCCGAGTGACGCAGGAGCATTGCGACATGATGACCGACCTACTGACACGCGTTCGGGCGATGGCCGACGACGTTGGGCGCAAGCGCGAGCGACCGGTGCTGATCGCGGTTCGGGTGCCCGACAGCGTCATGTATTCCAAGGCGATCGGACTCGATCTCGAGGCGTGGCTCGAGCAGGACCTGGTCGACCTGTTGATCGGTGCAGGACAGATCCACATTGAACCCTGGAAGAATCTGGTCTCGCTAGGGAGACGCCACGCCGAGCAGGTTTACGCCGGGTTATCAACGGCACGGCTGGAGCCCAGCTCGGGAGATCAGTCAACCGACCTTCCTCTGTGGCGCGGCGAAGCGCTACGTGCCTGGGAGGCGGGCGTAGACGGGATCTCGACGTTCAACGTCTTCGATCCGAAAAGCCCCGGCTTCCGCCAGCTCGGAGATCCCTTCGTTCTCCGCAAGCTTCCCAGTCGTTACGAATTTATTCCGGGCAAGGCCGATTACCTGAACCGGCTGAAGGACGGCACCCAGTACGTCATTCCCGACGAATGACCGGGAGGTTGAATGTCAAAATATAGGGTCCATACCCATACTTAATATCACCTAGGCAAAGATGCTGAATATGAAATATGAACATTGACACTATTTTTGACTCCCATTGCAGGTATCGAAGATCCTTATACATCGACCTGAATCCGGATCGCTCCGCGATCCTCCTTAGCACCCGCCAGGCTCCCTATGAAACCATTTTTCTAATCTTTTTTCTTGTTCAACTCACCTAAGATGATCGTCTTGTTAGCCGTGATTTCATCTTTAAAGATAGCTCCATATGTATCTAATTTCTTTGATAAGCGTATCATGTGGATCCTCGTGATAGATTTTTATTTGGGATACTTTATCATGAGTGAAATTCACGTCAATTCGCCAAAGGCGGAGCGATGATCTGTATTCCAGCATGTAGGCGGAATTCTCTTTCTGCCAACTCGATGGTGATAGAATTGCGTTAGCTTTACCCCTCTCGATTCCTTCTTTGACCTGATTCCATTCGCTTGGATAGGAAGTTGGTAAGGTAAGCAAGAGGTAGCAGCATACTACAAACACTGCGGTAGTCGAAATGACGAAAGCAGAGTGTTTTAATTTGAGGTTTAACATTCAGCAAAATTTATTTGGCTAACGCTAAGATCACTTGCTTGGCGTAGCCATGCAGGTGCATCGTCTTGTTCGAAT
>CAYGQM010000125.1:0-9597 GCA_964352065.1 uncultured Opitutaceae bacterium | reverse complement strand
GCTATGGTCTACCCTCTGTTTTAAATACCCTCACTCTCAGTAAATGCAGCCGCTTCTAAAAGTTATAACATGTCCAAACTCAATTATGCCGCTTTTCGGCCTCGACTACTCAGTCAAGAGTCAAGGGGCTGTTGCCCAAATCGGTCATTTAAACCTGGATACAGCTTTTTCAATGATTTAGTCTTTTTCAATTATGATGGGAAAGCATCAAGCTCAAAAAGATCTGTTCAGTTACAGTGTCGATCTAGACAAGCGAGTCCGTCAAAATCATCCTCTGCGTAAAGTAGCTGAGAGGATCGACTTCGGGTTCGTTCGAAAAGAAGTCAAAACCAAGTATGGGAAGAACGGCAACGAGTGGATCGACCCTGAGATCATCCTCAAGCTGATGTTCCTGTTGTTCTGGGATGATATACGCAGTGAACGCGAATTGATGCAGATCCTGCCTGAGCGATTGGACTACCTTTGGTTCTTAGGCTACAGCCTGGATGATGAGATCCCCAACCACAGTGTGCTTTCCAAGGCCCGCAAGCGTTGGGGCCTGGAAGTATTTGAAAGCCTGTTCATTCGTAGCGTGAGCCAGTGCGTGGAGACCGGACTGGTGGAAGGATCGAAGATCCACATGGATGGGAGTCTGATCGATGCTGATGCTTCGAAAGACTCAGTGGTGAAGGCCTCGGCTGAACTGATCGAGCAACTGCGCCAAGCCTACGGAGCAGTGGAGGCGAAGCTGGAAGGCCATCTGGGCGATCCTTACTACCAGCCTATCAACCGTACCTTACTTAGCACGACCGACCCGGACGCACCCTGTGTATCGCACAAGAAAAGCGCTGGCGGCGGCGATTCTCGTCCTCGCTATAAAAACCACCGTGCTGTCGATGATAAACACGGGGTGATCACCGCAACGCTTACCACGCCCGGCGACATCGCCGAAGGCAGCCAGACCGAAAGATTGATCAACGAACATGAACAAAACTGCGGAACCAGCATTGAGGCCGCCATTGCAGACAGCCAGTATGGAACGGTCGAAGTCATGCGCAGTTTGCAAGCACGCGGCATCCGTACTCACATGAAAACGCACGCAGGCAACGCCCGTAAAGATCCCTCCATCTTTCCCTCGAGTGACTTCATTTATAAACCCGAAGAAGACCTGTTTATTTGCCCGGCGGGAGAAGCTCTTTATCCAAAGCACTATAACCCCCGTCGCAAAGCGACCGAATATAAAACCCTTAAAAACGTATGCTCACAGTGCCTGCTGCGGGAAAGCTGCACCAAATCCAAGACGGGTCGTACTCTCAAGCGGCACCTGGGACAAGAACTCCTGGATGAAGCCATCAAGCAATCCAGGAGCAAGGAAGCGTGGCGGGACCGTATCCGTAGACGCTATCTGATGGAAGGCAGCTTTGCCCAAGGCGCCAACCTGCATCACTTCAAACGATCCCGGTGGAGACGCTTGGACAAACAACGCATCCAAGACCACATCATCTGCGCCATCCAGAACGCCCGCATCCTTATTACCCGCAGCCTGCCTCCCAAAATGACTGCAGAGGCCCTAATTGGACTAAAGGATAAGATCCAAAACCTGAATACGTCCTTAAATTCGCTCTATAAAGAACTCATAGCGAAAGTAAAACCTCGCAAAGGCCGAAACGGTTTACTCACCACATTCTTCGACTAAACCCATGACAGCCTAGATCGGCTGATCCGGCACCCTTTGGGCAACAGCCCCTTGATTCCTGACAGAACCCCCACCTCAGCGGCAGCGCCGCTATACCCAGGAGTGTGCCGAACGAAGTGACATGACCACAAGAGCCCAACGAGCAAAGTGAGTTTCGAGCAACGCGACATCAGCATAACAAACCAAATTCCGATCAGAAATATCGGTTAACCAGGATAATCCTGAACGAAGATCGCTTTTACTTGAAGGTAGTCTTGCAAAGTCTCCTCACAGTTCACTCCACCACCGGGGCCTCCCGAAATACCTTGTCCTCCATAGGGGATGCCATAGGCACCCATATTATGACAGTTAACCTGTCCCGTACCGTCACGGAATTGCTTGGCGATGCGTTGGCCGAGCTCAAGGTCCTTGGTCCATACACTCGAACCTAATCCGTAATGCGTATTGTTGGCATACTGAATGGCCTGTTCAACGGAATCGACAGGCTGCACGTTTACAAAGGTATGAAAGATCTCATTAGGATTACAATCGGAGCCAGTGGGTGAGGTCAGTTAAGCGGGCTTTAAATACAACCCCTGATGACCATCCACACTAGCATGGCCCCCCCCCAGAATTGCTTCGGCTCCCTTGGCCTTAGCCAACTCAATTCCATTTAAAATCCGTTGAGGCTGACGAGAATTAACAACAGGTCCCAATTGCGTACCTTTCACTGCCTGATTTCCAATCTTCAGTTCCTTGAAAAACGCTTCCGATGCTCCCAGGAAGTCGTCGAAGATGGATTTCTCAGCAAACACTCGGTGAATCGTGCAGCAGGTTTGGCCGTAGTGTTGATTGACCCGTTTGCCGATCAGGCGAGCGACCAATTCAGGATCCGCATCTGCACAAACAATAGCCGAACCGTTCCCCCCCATTTCACGCTTAACGCGGGTGCCGTGTTTATCTGCTGCTTGCAAAATACTCTGCCCGACTCCGGGGGATCCGGTGAAAGCAATGTAGCGCACCCCTGGATGTTCGGCAATAAATTTTCCGGAGAGTTCTCCGCGACCAGGGAGTACATTAATCACACCCGGAGGAAACCCTGCTTCTTCCGCCAGTTTCCCAAAGTAGAGAGCACTGAGTGGTGTCTCCTCACTGGGTTTCACTAATATACTATTTCCGGCCATCAGCGCCGGAAACATAAACCAAGCCGTCAATACCACCGGGTAGTTCCAAGGAATGATTCCAGCAACGACTCCCCATGGTTCGACATGGGTATAAGCATTCACGTCCGGGTCGACATCCATGATCGCGCTGTCACCAAACTGAGTCTGACGGGCCACCTTGATGAAATACTCAGCACAGCCGCGAACCGCATCCATGTCACCCTCGGCCAGTTCGGATACTTTTCCACCATTCAGAATTTCGCAGGCTAAAAAGACATCGAGGTCACGCTCAAAAAGTTCCACCAACTTCATGAGCAAAGCCGCACGTTCTTCAACGGAGGTATTCCTCCAGCCACCGTGAAACGCTTTATAGCCAGCCTCAACTGCAAGATTAACATCATCGTAGCCCATCTCCGAAACCCGTGCCAACACTTCCATAGTGCCCGGATTAATAGCGTCAATCACCGCATTCATGGAACCCGCTACTTCTTTGCCTCCAATAATTCCACCTAGTGGCTTTCCGCCGTTCTGACAGAACCGGGTAAATTTTTCTGGGGCCCTAAAATCGTCAGCCGTAAACGCTTGAAAGGTGGCAGGGGCAGTTGCAGTTGTAGACATAAATTTTTCCTTCTGACAATGGGGTTGATATCGAAACCGTGTTGGCACTATTACACCCAAATAAGGGAGGCCGTATCAACTAAAAAGCGGTTTCTGCCAATCAGATAAACCCGGCATCTTACTAATACCATTCATCGCAACCCCCCAGCTCAGCGGCTGCGCCGCTATACCGAGGAGCAAACGACGTCACCTCAACGATCGTTCCGAACACAGGCGACATTACCGCTAGAAAACAGTGAGTTTCGAGCAACGCGACACCAACAAAAGAAAGCGAAATCCTATCAGTATTGGGAATCAACCAAACCTGGAAAGCTGGTATCAAAGAGTTCCAAGTTGTTTGTAACAACGCGTTCGCATTAGTTCCTCCATATGCATTTAGACCATCGACAGACATGGCTACAAAATGCTGATGAATAACAGAAAGTGGAAATAGACGAAATGAGGTGAAGTTTTTTTTTGCGATTTCTATGTCCGCATAGCAGCACTTCGTAAAGCCGACGCCGTCCCAAACTTTAATCTAAAAGCCGCTCTCGCTCTGACGCACCGCAACCAGGCGGAACCCAATATCCTCAGCCCCGTCGAGAGCCGGATGGCCCATGTTGGAGAGAAGATTGGCGTGTGACATGCGTGCAAGATAACAACCACCAGTCATGGTCATCCTGGCATTGCCATCTACTTTGAGTTGCCCGAGCGTTTCTGGACGCGTAATACGTTTTCCAGCCAACCGGGCCTTGTAGTTCCCCTCATTCGTCCAATTCCAAACCCACACATTGCCCAACATGTCGTGCAGACCTCGGTTATTTACAGGAAACGCGTTCACCGGAGAACTACGCGCATAGCCGTCGCGGAACTGCTCGTGTATCCACATATAATCCGAAAGTTCCGCGGTGCCGAAATTCATTCGTTCCGCCAGTTCCCCGAAGTCATTGCCCCATGGAAATACGCAGATCTCGCCGGTCTTGTCTGCAGGACGGGCAGCGAGCAACCACTCCTCTTTGGTAGGCAGGCGGAAGAACACTCCCGTTTTTTCGTTCAACCACGCCGCGAAATTCATCGTATCAAACCAGCTTACCTGCACCACAGGATGATCGGGCTCGCTGGTTGGATAGATTTGGTGATCCCAAGAGTTGGCGAAACCCTGCAGCCAATGAGCCTGCGAATCGACGACCCAGCCCGTTTCATAGCGTTCGACCGTCGTACGATAGCCGGTGTCTCGCACGAAGGCGGCAAATAGCGCGTTAGAAATAATCGTTTCAGATACGAAAAAAACGTAGTCTACTGAAACTTCATCCCGGCGTTTGGGATCAAACATATGCTCCCAACGACGCAGGTCTCCATTACGATTCTCGACGTCGAGCAGGCGGTTCTTCAATTCCGGTGTGATTCCATCAATAAACCGCCCACCATCGACTCGACGAAGGCGAAGGTCCAAACCATCTGACACTGTCACGACAACCGGTTCAGAATTCGAAAAGAACTTATCTTCACCTTCAAAGCGCCAAGGTCGTGCTAAGAGCCTCGCCGTTTCGAACTCTGCCGCAGTCTGCAAAAACTCATCCCTTGAGTTGTATTGATCGACCCGTCGATTTTGGGGAAGTCCCTTATTCTCTTCGGCGTGACTGACTGAAGAAAACAAACCAATCAACAGAAGGACCATCGCAGACTTGATAACCTTAGGCAGCCAAGGGTTGGTCCAAAATACAGACACAGCGAATGAGTTTGATGAATGGAAAAGAAAGTGGTCGGCCATTTAGCAAATAATCAGATCGCGAATATTCCATTCATTTAAAGGCAATGTCCGATATTCACTCAAGCTTGGATTCATCTTCGTAGTCCCCCACCTCAGCGGCTGCGCCGCTATACCGAACGCAGTGACATCACCCAAAACAAATTCCTATCGGTAAATGAACCCTTCCCTGTAATTAGAAGTCTAAAGACTCAATATGAAACGCAAACAAGTTACTGTACTTTGGGAGGAAGGATTACATGCTCGCCCGGCGGCAAAGTTGGTGAAGCTTGCTCTCTCCTTTCAGTCCACCATTTTCCTAAATGCAAATGAACGAGTGGCCGATGCCCGGAGCATTCTTGGTGTGCTACTTCTTTGCGCTAGTCTGGGCACTGTTATAGACCTCGAGGTGTCCGGAGAGGACGAAGAGACTGCTTTGGCTACGATTGCATGGGAGTTCGAATCGGGGGACTTCGAAAACCCAATCAGACGGGATACTGAGCCTGAGGACTCGAAAAAACCCTAAATCACTTAGGTAAACACCTTAATTGGAAACTGAGAGTAAACGGCCGCTGTGAGGTGGTTCAGTTAAGATTATTGGTTAGCCTTCATCAAGATTATCCTGGAGAAAGGGGGAACACACCCCACACATCTGCCGCTATACCGAGGAGTGTGCCGAACGAAGTGACATGACCACAAGAGCCCAACGAGCAAAGTGAGTTTCGAGCAACGCGACATCAGCATAACCAAGCAAATACCTATCGGTAGTACGGATTGGAGCGCCGCAATCCCAAAATCGGGAAGCGTGCTGGGCTTGAACTGGACCAGTGGAACCGATCACGTATTTCGCTGGGATGGTGCTGCTGTAGCAGGTAATTTGGAAACAAACTTTGACGAGCTGGCGCTCGATAACATCCGCATTACGACTGCCATTCCGGAACCGTCGACTTACGCACTGATCTTTGGCGTCTTGACCATGCTTGGCGTGGTGGTCATAAAGCGGAACGCCGACACTAGTTGTCCGGATTATGGATGGTTATGGGCTGAACTTGGAGGTAAGAGCAGAGAGGAGGTCGCCGTCGGAGGTGTGTGGTAAAAACCATGCTTTGGGATGGGTAAAAGTATTATATCTTATGGGGGACAGCCTTTGGGGTTGATGGGGCCCGTTTCGGTGCTCTACATTGTAAAACTTTGATTTGTCTGTCAGCGTCGGTTTATAGATCACCCATCCAATCATGAAATACTTTATTGCTTCTCTGTTAGGGCTGTTAATTGCCACTGTATCTTCCTTTGGTCAGATATTACTTTCTGAAATGAATGGCGGGACGGTCCTTGATTTTTCCTCCTACCTCGGGACTGGAATGAGCCCGGCTCTGGCGGGGGGTGCTGGTGACCTGGATTCCAATCATTGGCGTACCGAGGGCATCCAAGATGCAGGCGCTTCTACTGCATTTGGAGATACACCAACCAATGCTCGCTATGGACAAGGTATCGGCGTCGGAAATGACGGCGGTTCGGGTCTTTGGGCTTTTGATGTAAGTAATGGTGGAACCTTGAATCGAACTTTAGGGTTTACGCCGAATACTCTCAGTGCTTCAGGCACTACCATTTTCAATCCGGGAGCGCTTGAATTACGTGTTAGAAATGACACCTCATCCACGGTAACGGGTATTAATTTTGTCTTCGATATCTTTGTCTTTAACGACCGGGGTTCTGAATACCAACTGGATTTCGGTGTGTATCTGGATGGTGAAGATAAAGTGAACGATATTCGACCTGCTGGTAGTTTAACTACGGATGCAGGCAGAGATAACCCTCCTGCCAGTAACACGTGGCAGGCTGCAAAACCCCAATCTGGAAGCGTTTGGGGTTTAAACTGGACAACGGGAAACGATCTCATCTTTCGCTGGGCTGGCACAAATCTCGACGCATTGGAAACGAATTTTGATGAACTGGCCCTGGATAACATCCGAATCACAACCGCCATTCCGGAACCTTCGACCTACGCACTGATCTTTGGAGCTTTGGTATTGCTTGGCGTGGTGGTGGTTAAGCGGAGAACGCGCACTACCGTGCGGGATCATGGTTAAACGTTGATGGTGGGGACGAAGGGTCTCAAGAGCTAAGAGTGCGGCTAAGGCGTGGGAACGATCTAAACACATCGGTAAAAGACTGTCTAAGGAGGACACTAGTGCTTAATGTCGGATGTTTTAAATTGCCTTGAAAATCGAGAAAAGGATCTGGTTGTACAACCCCCCAACTCGGCGGCTATACCGAGGAGTATGCCGAACGAAGTGACATGACCACAACAGCCCAACGACGATACCTCAACGAGCGTTCCGAGCCGAAGACGACATGATCACCAGAAAACCGTGAGACTCGAACAACGCGCCACCAACATAACAAAGCGAATTCCGATCAGTAATAAAGAGGATCGCCGTCCCGGCTCCCAAGACTTTATCCCCGGGTGCCGTCCTTGCAACTGACTGTCCAGAGATGGTCTTGCTGCACCCCTCGAATGATTCAGGATCGTTTGGCCGAGTAATCTGCGGTCACCCGTTCCTTGAGGACCTAGCACAACTCAAGGGTCGACCTCTTTTTACCTCTCACCTGGTGGGGGATAGTTGTGGGATGCGTCGTCGAGAACCAGGATCCAATCCTCCTCGGGCCCTAGGCTGGCCGGAGCGAAATGGTGGAGGCCTGTCGATGGGAAGGTGCCAATCATTGAAGATTTTCCATTTCGCGGATCGTACCAGAAAGCGACGACCGTCTCCCCGCTTAGCCTGCTGAGGTCCACCGTCACCGGTTCTCCGGTTGGCAGATAGGCGAAGGCGTAGCTTCCATCGGCCCCGCGCGCCGACTGAACCGGGTAAACAGCACCCTCTTGCGACAAGACCACCAGCGATGGATCAGGGACGCGAATCAGCATGGGCCGCGACTCGACCAATGCCTTCAGATGTTTCATTTGCCGGGCCCCCGGAGCCTCCAGCGACTCGAACCAAGGCCGGTCCGCGCCGTGCTTCATCGGTTCGTCTCCCACGCAAACCCAGCCAATCAGGTTTCTGTGGCCGTAGGTGTGACCCAGGGCACCGGCAAAGACGTTCCAATAGGCTCCCCGTCGGACGTCCCATGAGGAGATACGGTCGCCGGGGCGCTGAAGGAGTTCGCGTTGGTTGAGGGGAAACGAGTCTTCATAAGCGACTTCAGAATCAAGGGTAGGCTTGATGGGCCTTTTGTCATAGTCAGCGGCAACCGTTTGATAGTTCTTAAAGCCAAAACGACTTGTCGATTGGATCATATTGAAGTCCAACCACGACTCGTCGTGCACAAACTCCGATGACGATTTTCCACCTCCGGGCGGATGATAAGACATCAGTGTGCTGGTCCAATCGGCCTGACCGTCGAAGTCGCTAACGCCATTGACGCCATCGGCAATGCCTTCCGCCAAAGCCCTTGTCATCTGCAGCCGGGACGGGGAAAGGATCGCCCGGTCCGGACGACCGAAGGTGTCTCCGCCCAATAACCAGATGAGGTGCTTGCGTTCCTTATAGCGTTCGCCCAGGAAGTGCCCGTAGGTATAAGCCACATGCGGATCGCGGACCATCGGGTGCTGATCTGTCTCAAGGCTGTTGCTCCAGGCAGCCACAATAGCCACATACAGGCCATACTCACCGGCAAGATCGATCACCGTATCCGCATAGTCCCAGTAGTCGTTTGCCGGACCTGGAAGGACTCGCGGCCGCGCAAAATCACCGTCGATAAAAGGGGGAAGACCGTAAGCATTAGGTGCATCGATCGGACCGCGCACCATGTTCGTCAGGAAATGCGTCTGAACGACGTTAAATCCCTGCGCTTTGCGGTGCTCAAAATAGACTTCTACTCCCGGCTGCTTGTCCGACGATTCGCGCACCGATTGATCGATGATGGACCAGGCGGTATCCGCCAGCCAGAAAAACGGTTCTCCTGCTTCAGTTACCAGAAAACGGCCGTTTTCGCCGACATGGAGCCGGGGCAAAAACGCAGGGCCCTCCTTGCTGGCTACTTCTCCAGCCAATACCGCAAGCAGGAGGATTATCATGAAAGCAGGTGATAACATAAGACAATTCAGGTAGGATCAACGGGGTGACATGGATCTATTTGCGACGCTACCCGGTTAAGCGTTTCGTGCAAACCAGATTAAGCCCTTTAATTGACTATTTGACTAACCCATTTTATTGAAAACCCCACCTCAGCGGCTGCGCCGCTAAAAAACGAAATCCTATCACTAACTTAGAGTCTGTTAAAGGAATGGGCAAGGACGGCCGATATAATGCTAGAAATAATGGAGCCGTGTCGCGCTACTCGAAGTCTTTAAAGAAGAGTTCCTTCAAAGCTCTCGGATGCGGATTTTGTCGCGCCAGTCATTGGCAGGATTGATACAGCTCGAGCTCATGCGA
>CAYGQM010000124.1:0-9889 GCA_964352065.1 uncultured Opitutaceae bacterium | reverse complement strand
TACGTCTCCAGCCATCCACGAAGATTTGGTAGGCCTTGCGTCGAAGGAGGGAAAGGTTGGTGATCTGGTCATCCGGAAATTTCTCGAGAACAGTGATCCACAGTTGGCTGGCTAAATCCTCCGCATCTGCGTGGTTTCGGGTCATGCTATTGAGGTAATTGAGGAGGTAAGAGCCGTAGTCGTCGATGGCCGCTTCCACGCGTTTCAGCCGGATCTCATTATCCGGGACTCCGGAGAGGGCTGTGTTTTGTGTGTCCACTAAATTACTGAGGGTAAAAAGAGATTCCTAATTAGGGTTCGGGGGAGGTAGGATATCCTTGGAATCAATTTCCGAGATTTCCTCTTCCAGACTGGCGCTGATGGCTTTCAAATTCCTGAGCATCCTGTTGATATCGAGAGGAGAAATCGATCCGCCTTCCTGGTTGAGCTGTAGGGTTCTTAGTTTGATAAAATTTCTGATTTCGCGGGCGAGGGTAGTCTGGTGGCGTGCGCAAGCGAGTTTGAATTCCCGGTGAAGATCGTCAGGAAGTAAAACGGTTAGTTTGTGCTGTCGTGAAACCATTTTTCCTCCTGAGGATTAGGCGGCCAACATCAGTCTATGGATAGCATATGAGCCTCGGGGATTCAACCTCTCTCTCTAAAATCCAGTCTGCTTGAGAAGGTGCCATATCCCTTGCTCTGGAGGATGCGGAGGGTCTGCTTGAAGGCGTTGACCTCGCTTACCTGAGTATCCTCCCAGGATTTTCCCATATTTTCATAGACCGCTCCCACGGTTTCGTAAAATTGCTTAACGGCCATAATGGGTCTGGCTAGATCAATGATCGTAAGGGTTTGTCTTTTGCCGAGGTCATTAATGGCGTAGTTGATTCCGTAAAACCGTTTGTTGGCCGGTAGAAAGACAAATCCCTGTCGTGTGTGCTTGAACTCGGTAACACAACGGGCGAACACGTCCGTATCGAGGCGAATAGGCAGAATAATATCCAGATAAACATCCTCGGATTCGAAACTGCGCTTTTCACTGTCTTTGCTGCGTTCTTCGTAAACGAAAAAGTTGTCCCGTTCGACTTCCCGGCATATGGGATCAATGAAATTGTAGAAATACCCCACCGCCAGACCGATGGAAATTGGATTGGTCTGGTGGGCCTGCTCGAACAAAGCGAGGAGGTTTTGTGTATTCGGGTCGTGAGGTGCGGGGTCGGGCATCGTTAGTTAAGTTCGGGGTTTTCGAAAAAACCGAAGTTCAGATCCAGGTGGCCGTTATCTATGAGGTCTGCTTCCAGCTGATAGCTAATTCTCTGGGTGTTTGTAAGGTGATCTGATTGATCCGAGTCCTTGAGTAAACTGTTTTCGGGTGTTCGGCCTTGAGAAGTGCCGTAATGTTGTTCGATCAAACCCTCTGCTCTTTGCCTTACTGAGTCGGTAATGTCGGAAGCGAATTCCCGAAGGAGTTCGATGGATTCGGCCACCATGAAGTTTTGAACCTCGGTAGGCGTCTTGTCTTTTTGGGACATGCGCCAGGTGATGAGTCTGCGGATTTCTCGAGCCATGGAGGTGTTCTCGCGGGCGCAAAATTCCTTAAAGGTGGCTAATTCCTGTTTCGGCAGCAGTAGGGTGAGTTTATGGGAATCCTGGATTTTCTTCATAAATAAAGAGAGTAGGGAGTCAGAGATACGGCGAGACGTCAAGTCCTGAGGTTTTTTTGCAGTATGATGTAATAAATACATCAAGTAACAAATAGATATGTATGTATTTATATTGACTTGGATGCGCCGTAGGAATTATCTCCTTACATACGGCAAGTAAATACATGCATCCGCCTTACTAAGGCCTGTTTTACCGCCTAATATAGTCAAACAATCGTATTAATCATTAACCCATATCAATAATGAGCATAGCAACCGGAGCATCTTCATCCGCCGAGGAACCTCAAAAAGACGTATCGGTTCCATTTCCGAAAGAACCCGAGGACAGAAAAGAGTTCGTTAACATGGTCAAACAAGCCTACGGATTCGAAGCTCTGAAGCATCAGGGGTACCAGCCTCCTCGTGCCCCCACGGAGCAGGAGACCGAGGAAATGGTACGGTTGAGATATGAAATACCGGAGTTGGAGTTCAAACTCCGGTCGCTGGAAGAAGCGATTGAGTCAATTCGTGCGGACCAAGCCAAATTTCACCCCTATGTGGGAAGCGGCCCGGTCGAAAACGAAGCTCTGAAATCATCAGTTAACGGGGAGGGCCGAGCATGAGGGCAGGAGGTAAGTATGCGAACATAGATCACCCCGTGAATCCACCCTATGGATTGCGGACCTGGGGTCTGGTTGCCGCCTTGCTCGGAATCATGATCCTGGCGGTAGGGAACGCCGCCCAGTATGCCCAACTGCTCACGGACTCGACCTGGTCGGCCATACTCTTCTGTGTGCCCCTCGCCTTGAGTGGGCTCATCATCGAAGAAATGCTGTTCACCGCACAGGGCTCATTGAAGAAAGTCCTTCATCGACTGGTCACCCTGTGCAAGCCCTTGGGCATAGTGGCGTTTCTTTTCGGCTTTCTGATGGAGTTTCTGGTCGAGATGCCACCTGAAGGCTGGCCCACTCATTGGCTGTGGTTGCTCTTTGCTGGACAGGGAGCCGTTGAAATTGCCTGTGTGAATATTCTGGCCTCGTTGATCCGCAAACAAGGGATCGAGCGGCGTCGTCCCCAGGCGAATCCCTATTGGATCGATGTGGGCCTGCCGCTCAAAGAACTGGTTGGGCAGCGAGAGGATCTGATCGTGCAACTGAGCAGCGCGCGAGCGCGTCTGGAATGGTTGGAAGTTTGGCATCAGATCGCGTTCCCGCTAAACCACGAAGCTCAACTGCTGACCTTGCAAGCAGAGAAGCTGAGGCAATTAAGCTCTGCTCGCTCACGGCTTCAATGGCTGGAGATTCAGCACCAGATTTTTCTGCCCCTGACCATGGAAAGCGCATTTCTCAAAGAACGTGAAGAGGTAGAGGAAAAGCTAACCGCTGGTCGTCAACGGTTCGGGGAGCTGACCCATTTGGATCAGGAAGCCAAGGGCTTTCTGAAAGACTACTGTGCATCCTAATTACTTTTGATAACATGAAACCATACTTAAACATACTCCTGGTGCCTATCCTGATCGGATGGGCGTCCTCCCGGCAGGCCGCAGCCTCCGCTTCAGAAACTGAACAAATCATTTTTCTGCTCTCCTCCAACTTTGAGGATACGTGGGAGCGGGACTTTGAAACGCAGCTGAGAGAGTACCTGATCCCCCAGGTTGACAGTGGAACCCGTATAAGCTTCATCGATACGGATACCAGAAGCGTCATCGCAGAGATGCAGGTCCCCGAATACTCGGGAGCCAAACGGAATTACCGACTGAAAACCGAATACGCGATGCTTCGGCGCTGGTTCAGCAAGAATGCGGCGCAAGACACACGGGCGAATGGTTCGCAGACGCTGAAATATCCTGAAATGATCAATCAGCTGAATCTGCCACTTTCGGCGGCGACCCGGATCGTAGTATGCGGAAGCCCTATCTATGAGAATCCCGAGGACCCTCAGTTTAATTTCGTGATGAAAGGCTATCGGACCATCCCCAGTCGGGAAAGTTTTCGGCTATCACCGGCGGAGCATCCCTTCGGAGTCATCGGAGCACGCAATTTGAACGGGGCTCATCTTTATTTCCTGCACGACCTGGGTGCCGATGAAGATCTGGATAACCGTTATCAAGTCGGACTCACAGAATTTCTGAATGATTGGGTGGGGGCCTTGAATTCCGGAGGACTTCATGGAATTACCCGCGATCAGCGATCGCTAATGACCCGTCTAAGTGAACCTGTAAGCGCATTCGAGCGAATAGCGGTGGTCGACGAGCAATTTACCGGACGATCGGCACCGGCAGCTTTACCTTCCAGAAAACTCCCCAAAATCACACGCGTTTTCCTGGTCGACAATAGCATGTCTCAAACCCCGGTGATTGAAAAGATTCAAAGCACCTTAAGTCAGCAAACCGAGAGCCCCTATATCCGTTACGCGCTGGTCCTGTTTACCAACCCAGATGCGACTACCGGAGAAGCAGCGTACCTCTATCGTGAGAGCTCGAACCCACAAGAAATGGCCGAAGCCTTTCGGGTCGCGCCGAGGGATTCAGGGGGCATGGATAGCGCGGATGCCCTGTCTGATGGCATGCGGATTACCTGTGACCTGCTCCAGACGCGCAAGGCATACGGCGTGGAAATCCTGATCTTTGCTGATGTCGCTCCCGCTGAGAGCGGAACCCGTCCCACTCACCTTGGTTATCCATCCCTGATAAAAGAATTACAGCAAGCCGGTCACCGGGTGCAATTTGTGCCGACCTATTCAGACACCCCGACGAAATGGCTCCCTGCGGGCGTGACCCTCGGCTCTATGTAGCCCTACCCATTCGAGTATTATTAAGCTTATGAAATCGCATTCACCGTATTCCTCGCAGCCTGATGCTTATACGATAACGACCCCGACCTCGAGCAGCGAGCACCTGGTCCGTTTAATCCGGCTTCCGAAAAATCTCCTAATGGTATTGGTGATTGTGTTGGTGTTGGAAGCCAGCTTCGGTCACCCCGCCGTCCGGTATCAAAGCCAGTGGGATGCCACGCGCCAGGCACACCACAGTCGGTTTATCAGTCTTCTGGGCGAAGAGCATACATACGAAGGAGAACGGCCCCTGGTCATAATGATCGATCCCAGATTAAGCGTGGGGGGATGGATCTGGAAGCAATGCACCCGGCTCATGGGTTCGTTATGAAACCGGCTATGCCTTCAATGTTTCCTGAGCCTCTTCCACAAAGTCTCCAATGAATTTAAGCAAATGAATCTGATCTCTATGATCCATTCCAATCGACGGGCGAACCACGCAGTGATGAAAAAACAACACGGCTACCGAAGCGGGTTCTACCCCCAGGGCCTTGATATCCTCAAAAGCTTTCGTCGCCACCATTTCGGCCTGACTGACTGCTGCATGGTGTTTCAGTAAGTGTTCACGTTCCATGGTCTCACTCCTCTCATATTACGTAAAGAAACAACCTCATTATACACGAATCATGCCTGAAAATCCACCCAGTCGTTTATCCGATTATTATAATCAACACTCAGCGCTGAGCGCTGAAGAGAAATTGGCCCACGAAGTAAAAAGCTTTAGTGAACCTGATCAGCTCGCCTACCAGGACCTCGTGGCCCGTCAGGAAATTGCGATGAAACACCTCTTGGAAACGCTGGAGCGTGAACGCCCCGATAAAGTCAAGGAACTAACCCGTGACATCTTTGATCAACACATCCGGGAACAGGGAATTCATCTCAAGCCCAAGTATGTGGTAACCAGTCGGGAATCTCTCATGCGATCCGCAAAGATCGAAGCCACCCAAAACATTAAAGTGACTGAAACGCGGCGTATTGAATTGGCTGGCTCCCGGTTTCTGGAGGAAAAAATAAAGTTCAGTCAAACCGTAAAGTTTCGCGGTGAATTCAATCAGAAGGCCAGCGTGCATGCGCCTGGTTTGGAAATGGGTGATGGAAGGAATGGCCGATGACTAGAATCCGCGATCCGCGGCTCCACGAAAGTCCAAAACTCTGGCGCAAGCAGAATGCGGTACTACTTTCCTTTAAGGTCAACACGCCGCTACGGATTTCCTTTGTGCATTATAACGTGATGCAGCCCGCAGTGTTAATCTGGAAAGGTCTGCTTGTGATTTTGGTGGTGGATCTTCTCCTTTGGTGCTTGGGCGTTTGGAGCTTGTTTTTTCACCTGCAAATGAGTCGGGAAATGGCCTACCTGGCGATGGTGCTGGCACCTTTGCCCTGGTATACTGAGCGGATGTCTCGTTACAGCCTTACCCGGATATTGTTAGGGAAACGTATGCGAATAAAAATTACGCGGCAACGTATCTGGATAGGCCGTTGGCCTTTTCGGAAGGAGTATGACCGCTCTTATGGAGTAACTTTCGGATTGAAACGGTTTGAAAGCAGTCGAGAGCCTGCCTATAAAAACTCCTGTGGGTTGTATTTGGTTTTGGATGACATCAGCCGGATTAAGCTGACCGAAATTTTCGATCCCCTGGCTGCTTCCCGCATTGTAGGGAGTTGCAACATGGCGCTTACGCTCACCGATGAAATGGAGACCTATGAAATGGACCCCACGGCTGAGGTGGCTTGATGCTAGCGCCAGGAATCAAACCGCCCTGCAAACAGCGCATGGGAATCATAGTGGGCGCGTTGCAAAATCCATGGCCGCTTACCGGGAATACATACCAGCATTCGGTTGTAGCGGTCATCGCGAGCAAAATAGCGTCTCACCTCCGCCGGTGCCATGAGTTCAACGGTTTGGTTTCGATAATGTTGACCGCTGCGGCCTTGAGCCCGGTCATCAATCGAAATGGCGGTACGCTCGGCGACCCGTATGGTGGTTTTCCCCAAGTAATCGCTCACCCATTGGGAGGTGAATTGGTCTACATTGCCAAAAAAGACGAGTGCTCCAGAGTTAGCCAAAAACGATTGAAAACGATCGCGATACAGAGCCTTTAATTGGCCCAGGTCCTGCAGGATGCAGATCAATCTAAGTCCCAATCCGGCCACCTGTCCTATGGCTCGTTCTAATTCCTCCATGTAGGATAGGGTAGGCATTTCATCGAGAATCATTTGTACCGGATATTCTGGTACGGTGGTGTTTTGCTCAACCATTCCCAGGGTCAGATTTACAAAAAGCCTGAGGAATTGCTTGCAGCTGTGCATACGCATGGCTGGCAATACCAGGTAGAGGGTCGCTTTTTGTGTTTTGAGCTCATCCAGATCAAAATCATGTCCGGAAAAGACTGAATAGAGAGCGTCATAGTCCAAAAACTTTAAGTGACGCCGGGCGGTTGAAATGACCGAACCGCGCTCATTGTCCGGCATTTCCAGGATGGTATTGGCTGCTGCCGCGACGCGGCCATCCAGCCAAAGATTTTGGGTCATTTCCTGCAGCAGTGTTTTCAGGGGCAATTGTTTGCCAGTCAGCAATTCGGCGACCATCATCAGAGTCTGTTCTTCCGGAGGGTAGAAGCTGGAGGCCACATGGAGGAGAATGCCTTCGATGAACGCCTTGGCGGTTTGGTCCCAGTGAGGTTCTGCCGTATGTTGGGAGACGACCAAGGCATCTGCAATCAGTCCGGCGTCTTCAACGATCGTCGGATTGTCGATGGATAAAATTTCCATCGGGTTGAATTGCCTGCGGTAGGTTTCGCAGTGTTTCGGAGTGATCCTGAACGGATCCAGAATGTGAACCCTTTGCCCCAGTGTTTCAGCCCGGTAACGGGCGGTTATCGCGGCGTTTTCGCCCTTGGGGTCTATTACAATGGTGGAACCGTTATAGGATAGGAGATTTGGGATAATAAAACTCCGTCCCTTGCCGGAACGGCTTCCGGCAACTACGGTTATGTGGCGGTCGTCTTTGCAACCTACGGGAACACCGCCTGTGGTGACGAACTCGATTCGCCCATCTTTGCGATTTACTTTTTTTGTGGATCCGTTGACCAGTCCCAGAAAATTGTCTCCGGATTGATCCGAGAATCCAACTGTGGCAAGTTCCTCGGGCAGCTCGAAAAAACCGAAGGGCAAAAAGTTGTCCCCCTTGAGACGTCTTTCCTGCCCCCTGGGCAAATCATCTAGAATGGCATCAGGATTGGGTGGGCCAGGTTCTTTTTTGCGTCCAAAGGGTGATTTCATACCACCCAATCAAGCGTTTGCTGTTGCAAAATTCAACACAGCAAGCGCCAGACTTTCAAAAGCCGCAAATGTTAGTGTGGTGCGAATATATGAACGCAATCAAAGCTTTCTTCGATCGTGAAGACATCACCGCTCATTTCCATGTCTCTGGCCATTGCCTCGTAGTTGATATAAAATGTGAGCTGTTCGGGGATTTGGGTGGTTTCCTCAGTCAACTCGCGCGCGTAGTCTTCAAGAGACTCGTAGGTGCCCAAATAATTTTCAAGAGCGGTGGATGCGTCTTCGAGATTGCTGCCATAATGAGACAGCAGGGCTGCGCCCATCTCTCCATGCTCTTCGATGAATTCAGCCAGAGCATGCACCTGTTCAATGGATTCATATTCAGATAGGGAGAGGGCGCCAAAGCCCTCATAGTCATGAATGGCCCATTCCTCGGCGTCTTCTTCCGGAGAATCGGCCAGCAGGGTGTTGATCTCCTTCCAGATCGAATCGATGTCTATGACATTTATCCATTTTCCGTGCAGGATCCCGGCGTTGTAGGAGGCCAGACAGGCCACATAGATTCTTGGTTCTAAGACTGGATTATTAGCACACATTTTCTTCTCCTTGAGTTATGGGTTTCATGAGCGAAGCGCATCTCGCATGAAACCTTGGCCTTCGCCGAGAACGGGGAGGCAAGGCGCATAGGGAGGGGGATCACCCGATCTACAGGCGAGTGTGCTCGCCGCAGATTGGGGAAACCCTTGCGCCGCGCCAGGGGCAGCGCCCCTTAGCCTTCCAAGAAATGGAGGGAGGCTTGTAAAAGTGGGCTGGAGGCGACCAGCCGGGCTCGCAATGTGTGAGTACCGGTTAGCCATCAGCCCTCTTGAAGCCGTACGCCTCACAAGGGTGATTGTAAGCCATGAAGCGTGCGTAATGGTTTTCTTTCACCGGATGAAGAAACGGGCTATCGCAGGGGGCGTTGCGGGGGAACTCTCCCCTGCTCGAAAGGGGTGTGTCTGAGACTACAGGCTCGGACCAGGGGAAAGGCTTTTCCCCACATTGATAAGAATCAGATTAAGTCTCAAAGAAGGAAGCACTAGATCTCCTTATAAAACGTTGGATTCAGTTCCATCCGTCTGTTGTAAAACCAGTCGAATCTTATTTGGATGAATTCCGGATATTTCATGCTGCAGGGACGTAATGATAGGTAAGAAAGGCAATTGGTGAATGAAAACAAAAAATGCCTAATAAGATAAACACTATACCATATCAAAAAATGAATACACAAAGTAACGTTCAAATAAGTACTGTTAAAACCAACGGCGATGGCCGCACCGAAGGAAAGCCAACGAAACCCGACGGTGACGAAAACAAACTCCAGTCCGAGCAGGACATGCTCTACCGCTTAAAAGCTGCGATTGATTCAAGAGGACGTTATTCTTACAGGCTTCAGGACATGGCCTCGGGGTATGCGGCAGGCAAAGGTATCACCGCGACAGCGGCCCGGATGGAAATCGAGCGCGGATTCACCGATCAATTTGGCCATTCTCCGCAAGAATATCTGGATCGGCACTATGAGGAAATGCGCAGCAATGGCGTGGGCAGAGACTCTTCACAAGAAAAACATACAAGCCAAAGCCGGGAGCAAACCGCTTCCGCTCAACTAGGGCAAAGCCGTTAGAATCTATGGCGTGAGCAGGTGCTTAAGACGTAAACAAAGAGCGCTCCCAGAGATGGGGGCGCTTTTTGGTGTTTAAAAGGGTCCAAAATCGCCAATGCGGGGATCAACTCGAAAGCCAAAACAGCTAAATCTGCTCCGATTTCTCAAGAAAATAGCCCTGCTTCACTTTTTTGTATTGTGTCGTGCGACACGCGACATTTTAAATCAATTTTTAAATATTTTGGGGCGAACAGAGACAACAAAGGAAAATTATGAAGAATTCAGACAACAAAAAGCCCGAGCACCCGGGATTTTTTATCCGAAGGGATGTAATCCCAAAGGCTCTATCAATAACAAAAGCTGCCCAATTACTCGATGTTGGACGGCAGGCGCTTTCGGACTTGCTGAACGGAAAAGCATCATTGTCACAGGAAATGGCCATCAGACTTGAAAAAGCCTTCCCGGCCAATGCCAACAGAACTGAATTGCTGCGCCTGCAGGAGGCTTACGA
>CAYGQM010000123.1:0-9897 GCA_964352065.1 uncultured Opitutaceae bacterium | reverse complement strand
GTGAAGACGTGTGCATTTTCAGAACCCAAGGCCAGATCGTTCTGATCATCTATCAGGATGAGGAGGATGTTTGGCCGACTTATATCGCCTTCTGGCCGAGAATCCATGAAATAGAAACAGCATGAAAAACAAACCAGCAAGTAAGCTACTAGATGGATGAAACGGCGGTTCATTCGGGTAGGGCAAATTGTTGCTGCCAGGTATCCCGATCACGGGTACCCCAGATGAGTTGTTTATTAGGATCGAAGTCGGGGTTGGCTTGGGGAATGGCCGCATCGACCGACTCTAGCCAACTATCGAGCTGCTTCTTGAGTTCGTTCGCGAGTGTCGGTTCTGAATTGGTCAGATTGAAACGTTCCCCAATATCAGACTCCAGATCGTAAAGCTCATTGCGTGCATCTTCATAGAAGTGGATGAGTTTGTAACGCCCCGAGATAATGGCCGAAGAAGGAGTGGAGTGATGGTAGCGTGGATAGTGCCAGTAGAGTGTGTCACGATCGAGGGCGGCAGAGTGTTTGAGGACAGATAGGAAGGATACTCCATCCAAGTCGAGCGGTTCGGTATCAGCACTACTGATCTCAGCGAAGGTAGGTAGGAAATCATAACAAGTCACCTTTTCACTGGAAACGCTTCCGGGGGGCACATGGCCCGGCCAACGCACGATTAATGGTATTCGGATGCCCCCTTCGTAAAGAGAACCTTTTTCACTGCGCAGTGGCCAGTTGCTGGTGACGTTTTCTTCCCAGCCTCCGGGGACGTAACCGCGTTCGTTCAAAACGCCTCCGTTATCGGAACAGACCACGACGACTGTGTTGTTGGCTAACCCCAAGTGCTCAATGACTTCCAGTAGCAATCCGACCGTTTCATCGAAGATTTCAACCATGGCTGCGTAGGTTGGATGGATGGAGGTTCGTTGTCGCGCAAATCGATGACTGTATTTTTCGACCAGGTCAGCGCGCGCTTCCAGACCCGTGTGCACTTGAATTGGACTGAACATACAGAAGAACGGTCCGCCCTTGTTTTCTTCAATAAAACAAACGGCCTGTCTAAGAAACTGACCTATACGCTTTTCCGGATTATCTGCTTCAAACCGTAGGACTTTGTCTGCGTAAGGCCCGGTTGGTTTTGAATCTGGGGTCTGAGCATACCCGTGGTTCTGGCGCGATCGACCCGATCCCCATTTTCCGACGTGAAAAGAGGTATAACCGCTCGTTGCCAAGGCTTCGGCGATGGTCGTTTCTTCAAGTGGTAGCTGCCAGTATTGCCTTGGAGTGGTTACTTTTCCCCAGGGACGATTGTGAGGATTGGGATGTTGGATTTTGAGGGTAGCGGGATTTTTACCGGACTGTATGCTCACCCGTGTCGGCGTGCAAACCGGCATGGCATAGGCGCTTGTGAATCGCATACCTGCTTCTGCGAGCCCGTCGATGTGGGGCGTATCGACCAAATCGTTACCATAGCAGCCCAAGTCACTCCAACCCAGATCATCGGCCATTATGAGGAGGAAGTTGGGAGATCGTTCTGCTTGCAGGTTCTGCAAAAGAAACGCGATGGGCAGCAAAATAAATCCTATGGCTTTGAAAGACATTTAAGTAGACCGGTATGCAGTGGCTTATTCTTAGGACATGCCTCCCGGGCATCCACGAAAAGGTAAATGTTATTAGAACTTCACTAGTTTCGCAGGTAGGGCATTTCTAACAAGGTCCGTCTTTTGGTACATCGATTGAACAGAAACACTCAAGCGATGGGGTAGAACATCCGCTACGCGAAAGTATAGAAATTCGTTTTAATGAATTCGTGGTCTCAGGTTCTGGGCCTGGATTTCGATGCGATGTTGCACGATTATCTTTCGCAAATCTGAGACTTTGTCAGGGCGGGCGGAGGCCAAGTCGGTGGTTTCCTTGGGATCGTCAACCAGGTTAAACAATTCTACCGATCCATCTTCGAGGGATTGGATCAATTTCCAATCTCCCTGGCGAACGGTGGATGTGGGAAAATCTCCCTCGATCGGTTTGTTTATATGGTGAGGAAAGTCCCAGAAGATGGCTCCGCGCTCCAAAGAGGCTTGGTGTTTCAACACCTCAGCCTGGTTCAAGCCATCCAGGTGTTGCTCCGGTTCTTTCGGGAGTCCTACCATGTCCAGGATGGTGGGGTAGTAGGGGAAATAATGATCCCATCCGATACACTGAAGGCCCGTGTGACGCCGGGCCATTTCATGACTTGCGTTTCATCGACTGGCTTTGTTTTGTATTTCTGGGTCAGTTCTTCCTTCGCCATGATCGGGCCGTGTACGGCGTAGTGTGCGAGGTAGAGAAAGAAGGGTTCCTCCCGGTGTTCCTCCCCGGTAGACCTTTTTGTTCAGAATCATGAGCGCATTGTTCTAAGTATAATTGCGTCGGGGACGTTAGTGGATTTAATCATTCAATATGGCTAAAACCAAGGAAGATAATCGGTCCGCTCAGGAAGGGATTTTCAACAGTACTCTCAATAATCTAAGCCGTGCTTGGCGCGAGATCGCTCGCTTATCGAGGCGGGAGGGCTCCAGCAAAGATACTCGGCCCGATGCCCTGCGGAAACAAATTGAAGCCTGTCTGGCAGGACAGGGGGGCGAAGTGTCTGCCCGGGGCCGGGCGGCTGGGCTAGCCCGGGATTATCTCGATTTCACACTGTCCGAACGTCTGGTATTCTTGGAAATCCTGGCCAAAGATTTCGGGGTAGAAAAAGCAAAGGTGGATACTGCGATAGCTGCCTTGCAGCATGCCAAGGATGAGGAGGAAGTCGAAGCTTCTCAAAGGGCGTTAAGATCTGCTTTGGAGCCAAAGCGTGTGGCCCTCTTGCGAAAATTTAATACCCTGCAATCGGGTCCGCGGTTTTTGGTGGAATTGAGACGCGAGTTACTCGAACTGAAGGAGGCTCATCCGGAGCTACGATTTCTGGAGCGCGATCTGAAGGAGCTGCTGACTACCTGGTTTGATGTGGGATTTCTGAATCTACGCAGCATCAATTGGAACGCACCCGCTTCCCTTCTGGAAAAGCTCGGACGATATGAAGCGGTGCACCGAGTACGCAGCTGGCACGATTTGAAGAACCGTTTGGAAACGGATCGACGCTGCTTTGCTTTTTTCCACCCCTGTATGCCGGAAGAGCCACTCATCTTTGTCGAGATCGCCCTGGTCAATGGTTTGGCCAGACAGATTCAGGGGCTGCTCGATGAAGGTGCACCGATACTCGATGCTGATGAAACCGATACTGCTATTTTTTATTCCATTTCTAACACCTTAAAAGGTTTGGCAGGTATTGGCTTCGGCAATTTTCTGATTAAGCAGGTAGTCGATCAATTACGGCATGATCAACCTAATCTGAAACAGTTTTCCACCCTGTCGCCCATCCCCGGATATATGCGTTGGTTAATGGAAGATTATTTGACCCAAAAGACCTTAACGTTGAACGCTTCCGAAAAAAAGAAGCTCAGGGCTATTTTGGGGAAAGAGGCGACGACGGAACTATTGGCTGGCATTCTAGCCTCCAGCAAGTGGACCCGGGATGATAAACTTTCGGAAGCCCTTAGACCGGTCCTTTTACGGGCTGCGGCCACTTATCTATTGCAAGCAAAGGGCCGCGACGGAAAACGAGCTTTAGATCCAGTTGCTCATTTTCACCTGAGTAACGGGGCACGGTTGGAGCAGTTGAACTGGATGGGGGATACCTCAGCCAAAGGTATTCGAAATTCGGCGGGTTTAATGATCAATTATCTCTACCCACTCGACCGCATTGAGCGTTATCACGAAGATTATTCGGGAAGCGGAAAAATTGCTGTTTCTTCTTCGGTTTCGGGATTGTTGAAATAGGGAAAATTAATCCCGGTTGCCTGTTACGACTGCGCCCGTTTCTTTGTGAGTGAAGGTCCAGTTTTCAGGATCGAATTCAAACGCTGACTTGGAAGGAAGATTGGGTGCGTAAGTGTCGGGCAAGTATTGAGCTAGCCTGTTCTTAGTTATTTGATACGCAGGATCTGAAGACAGATTAGTCCATTCGTTGGGATCGGTTTGGTGGTCGTAAAGCTCCTCCGTCCCATCGGAGTAGTGGATATATCTCCAACGTTCGTCTCGGACGGCAGCGTTGCCACGACCAAATTCGGTAACAGAAGGGTGGGGCCATTCTTCATCAGGATCTTCAAGTAAAGGTGAGAGGTCCTGTCCGTCGAATGGGATTTCTGATTGGAGGCCTGTAAGCGTTACGAGTGTGGGGAAAATATCTACGAGATTTACGGATCGTTGGCTCGATGAACCGGCAGGCAATTTATCGGGTGCGGCGATGATAAAGGGTACCCGAGTTGCGACTTCCCACAGGGTGGACTTTGCCCAGTGCTCTTTTTCTCCCAGATGCCATCCGTGATCGGACCAGAGTACGATAATGGTATTGCCCGAGTAAGGAGAGCCTTCCAAGGCATTCAGTACTCGCCCGACTTGGGCATCGGCGAAGCTGATACTTGCGAGATAACAACGCACACCTTCCTCCCACTCACCGGCGGCTTTAGCGGCTTCCATCTCGTCACGGCGCGTGGCCGCCCACTTTAAAGGAATGGGTGGTATGTCATCCAGGTCATTATCGGGAGTTTCCGGCAGGTGGATTTCAGCGTCTGCATAGAGGTCGCGGAAGCGTTTGGGAATATACCAGGGTAGGTGAGGACGAAAGGTGCCTACGGACAGAAAGAACGGCTTCCCGCCCTTATGATTTTTCAGAAACTCAATGGCGTAATCGACGATTTTAACGTCGTCATAGTCGTGCTCCGGTTTTGGCAGGATACCCCAATCGCGTTCATCCCGACCTCGCAAATACTCCACATTGCTGAATGGATAGCCAGGAGGGGCTTCTTCCCACTCTGTCCAAGGGTAGTTGAGTTTGTTGCTGCGAGCCCAGGGAAAGTCCGACCAGGGGTTGGCCATGTAGGCATGCCATTGGTCAGGTGGGTTGTTTCCGGCGGTATGATGAAAGCTTTTTCCGGCGCCCACGACGGTGTAACCGTTCTCCTTGAAGAATCGTGGCAGCGTCATCGTATCCGGCTTATTGGGACGCAGCCATTGACCGTTGTTATAGATGCCGGTTGTGGACGGCATCAGCCCTGTCATGATGGCAGTTCGACTGGGATTGCAGACCGGAGATGGGCAGTGGGCGTTGGTGAAGTTTACACCCATGCTTGCGAGTCTGTCCATGTGAGGGGTATAGACTTCACCGCCATACCCTCCGAGAAAGTTCGTCCAGTCCCGCATGTCATCGACCGAGATCATGAGGATGTTCATGGGAGCTGATTCAGCTCTCAGCGGCGAAAGGGAAACAGAGAATACCAAGAGGCTGAGGAGCAGTCGCTTCATTCTTTTGGGTAAATAATTCACCCCAGGATTCACTGGACCTTGGCTTTCATTCTACCGTTGATACTCCTTCAGGAGTTTCGTGTAGGCGTTTTTGTAGTAAATGATATCGGCTCCGTGAATTAGCAGCTTTGCTCCTGCATCCTGCATGAATTTTGAATGATCAGTATCGAATACCAGAGTTCCGAAAACCTTCCCTGCAGCGAGCGTATCGTCGGCGATACGTTTGGCAGCGGACAGCACATCTTCATGTTTGATCTGCCCCGGCTTGCCGGAAAGGAGGGAAAAATCTCCTGGCCCGAAGAAGATACCGTCGACGCCTTCAATCTCCGCGATCTCCCGAACGTGTGGGAGTGCGGCTGGTGATTCAATCTGGATAAGGATCCAGCTTTCTTCATTTGCCTTCACGGTGTAATCGTCTGCCGGATACGAACCAAAGTTATTATCCGCACTACCGCCATCGAATCCGCGTTCACCCTGAGGAGCAAACTTAGCCCAGCGGATGACTTCTCTGGCTTCATTGGCGGACTCGCAACGGGGATACATGATCCCATGGGCACCGGCTTCCAACATTCGTCCCATGCGCATGGTTTCCCAGCGTGCAGGTCTGGCCAACACATCGACATCACCCACCCGGGCAGCACGACAGAGGTTGGCGAAGGTTTCCACGCTCTTGTCATTGTGCTCGAGGTCATACCACAATAAGTCGAATCCCATCTGGCTTAGGATCTCGGTGTGAACGGGGTCGGTTGATTTCACGAGGGTTCCGAGTGCCAGTCCTCCGTCTTTCCAGATTTGTTTTACTTTACTTGATCGCATAATACTGAAGCTCAACTACAGGTGCCGAAGCGAAGGGTCACCAGACGGATTGATTGGTTCATTGTTAATACCGAAAAACACGAAGTATAGATAATTTCAGACGGACACGCTATTTCAGATCTTAGCTCAGTTACAATTCGATTAAATGCGACACTCTGATGGTATGGAAATGCCTCAAACATTTCCACCTTCAATTATGTATTTCTCGTGCATCAATTATGCAGTTCTCTGGAGGTCGGCTGGCATTATCTGTAGGTAATTTTTAATTTCTAAGTTTTCGTTTATCGACGACTTTGATTGCAGCGGCACAGGAGACTTTTCGTTAATTTGGCGTTTATCACAGTTTTTGCCGTTTAAAAGATTGGAAGCCGATAGTTGGTAGTCTCTAGTGATTCTTATGGTTTCAAGGAGACACTTTATCAAACGGTCGCTCTATGCGGGTTTAGCGCCATGGGTGGCAACGAGAGCAGTTGTGTTTGGTGCCAGTCACGAGTCTCAGTTCCAGATTCGCCAAATTACGGACGGGGCTGACCAACATTGGATGGGATACTACGACAAGTTACCGGTCGATCCGAGTGGTCGTTATGCTGTGGGAAACCAAGTGGATCTTTTCTTTCGTTCCCCTACTGTGAAAGATCCACTTAGAATCGGTCTGATTGATCTGGAAAATGGGAACGAATGGACTGAAATAGGTAGTTCCACTGCCTGGGGGTGGCAGCAGGGGTGTATGTTACAATGGATTCCAGGGTCAGATGAAGAAATTATCTGGAATGACCATGACCGTGGGCAGGGGTTTCTGAGTCGGGTTTACAATATTCGGACTAAGCAGACGCGGACCCTTCCAAAGGCCATATATACACTGTCGCCGGATGGATCTTTTGCGCTCTGCGTCGACATGGATAGGTTGCAGTTTTTCCGTCCGGGGTATGGGTATCCCACCAAGCGACCACAAGAGTTTACGAAAGCCCCTACGAATAGAGGCATCTACAAAATGGACCTTAAAACGGGGCGTTCGGAACTCATTATCTCTTATGCCGAGATTGCCCGATTACCTGGCTTTCCCTCCGATGTGTCTAAAAATTTTCATTGGTTTAACCACTTACTGGTCAATCCGAGTGCAACCCGCTTCATCTTTCTCAATCGTTCCCGGCCCAAAGCCTCTTACGATGAGATGAGTGCTTTTCTTGAGGAAAATCCCAGTTGGAGAAAGGCCGGTTTCAGCAGTCACCATGTGACGCGAGCCATTACTGCCAACGTGGACGGTAGCGATGTGTATACCCTTAATGACAGCGGAACGTTCTCCCACTTTATCTGGAAAGGGGATGACGTGATTACTGCTTGGGCCACCACCGAAACCAGTCGTAAAGCAGCTTTCTACGAGTTTCCCGATAAAACCAAGGAATTTACGATGCTCGATAACGATGCGATGCGGGTTAATGGTCATAATACATATGTACCCGGCACAAATTACGAGTGGATATTGAATGACACGTATCCGGATCCTGATGACAGAAAGCAAACGCTTTACCTTTATCACGTTCCGACGAAAAAGAAGGTCGTATTGGGACGGTTTCTAGAACCGAAGGAATTTGCCGGCGAGTGGCGCTGCGACTTACATCCGCGTTGTGACCAGCAAGGAACGCGCGTATTCTTCGACTCCACTCATATCGGCGGTAAACGCCAGATGTATTCGGTAGATATAAGTGGTATCGTGCAAGGGTAGCTGATTCGTCGCTTCCTATTCATGAGTCTGACAGACTCTTAACGAGGGGTAGGAGGAGGATAACTAAAGTTATTTTCCAGCAGAGCTTGAACGTTCGCTTATTATGAGTTTTTAGTAGAGTTCTAATCTTCAGTGTAAAATCGCTAAGTTAAAAATTATGAGCAAAATCGTTCCTACAATCAGTTCTGGCACCTGCGGTCCCCTCGGCGTGCTTCATCTTCCACGTTTCTGGCAAAAAGCTTCTTTGGGAGCTGCTGGTAAACTCCATGATGAATATCCAGCCTGCGGCGCGGGGTATGACCAAATGACCCTCGATGCCCTTGGTCTCGAAAAAGATGCGACATTAGCCTATATTGCTGAGAGCAAGCCTAGCTACGTTGAATTTGAAGCCTGGGTGAAAGCCAATATGAAATCAGATGCGGACGTTGCGGCACACAATGCGGCAGTGACCGGGTATATCCATGACGATGACACTCGCGGTGAAATCTTCAGTGGAGCTGGCCTGAGCGACGCTTCCTGTTCAGCACGAGATGCCGTGAATCTTAACAACCTGGATGACTGGGCGATCTTTCACAAAGAAGAGATTGCTGGTTAATTTGAAGTTCACAGAGTTTTCCAAGGACCGGGGTGAGGGACACTTCGGTCCTTTTTGTTGTAAGTAATAGCGCCCCAGAAGCGAATATGGGGTTAGTTTTTCACCACTTTGAGGCGATTAAACCCAGCACTGGAGGTGGGGACTTTTACAATGTATGCCTCGTTGGTTGCGCTGATAATCACACCATCGATTCCATTGGTAAGTGGTTTCCAGTCAATAGAAGACAGGGTATCGTTCGATTCCAGATTTACTGACATTTGAGCATCCGTAGAGATGGGTGGAAATGTGAAGGATACGTAGCTTACTGAATCGATCATCTCACTCGTTATTTCAACAAGGGCCTTGTTTTCCGGGGTCATTGGATCCAGGCCGAACGTGTATTCCAGCAGGTTGATGATTAAGTCTTTGTCTGGATCTTGATCGATCGCAGATTCTGCGGAAAAAGGATTGAGGAATCGGGATTCCTGCCAGCTTTGAAATCCAGAAGTAACGACCGTCACCATCGCAGATTCACTATTAATGGAGTTTCCACCGTTTGTAACGACGACACGATACATGCCTTCGTCTTTTCGGGCTAATTGACTGATCGAGAGTGTGTTGTTCGTTTCTCCTTCGAGGTTGGAGTAATCGATGTCGCCGGAAACGATTCTTTGCCATTGGTAGGTGGATCCTTCGGGCGTATCAACCGCAGCCGACAAGTTTAAGGCCTCACCCCAATTTATAGTCTGATCCGTAGGTTGTAATGTAAAGGTAGGGCCGGAACCATTCACCGTGATGGTGAAACTAAAGATGGGAGTCGCATCGCCCTGCATGTTGGTTTCTTCCCATCCCTGTGCGGTAACGCTGAAGGTTCCTGACTGAGTGGGAGTCCCTGATATGGTTAAGCGTCTGGCGTTAATATTGCCTGCCCAGGTAGCACCTTCTGGTAGGCCTTTGACTTCCCACGATTTCGGTTCCAAATCTCTACTTTCAGTTTGAATGACCAATTGAAGGCTCTCGCCAAGATCGATGGTTGTCTTGTCAGCTCCGGCTGAAAACCCCAGATCCCCTGATGCCGCTGTCACGGAATTATAGGCACCTACCGAAATGCCAGCTACAACCACCTTCCAGATGTGTTGGGCACGAGGTAAAAGTGTGAGTTCCGACTGGGTAATGTAACGTAGGATGGGCGTGCGTTGTAACATCATCGCCAAGCAAACGATTTGCCAGGATAGTTTATGATAGCAGCATTTTATACTCATAATCATTCTGGGATTGGGTGGTTAGTATCCGCGGTTTTGATTTTACTAGTATTCTTATCGACTAGCGGGTTGCACATGCGTGTTCAATTTTTTTCGGTTCTACTGGGAATTTAGTGGGTAGGGGTTGAAACTAGAATGATTGCCAAGTCT
>CAYGQM010000122.1:0-10051 GCA_964352065.1 uncultured Opitutaceae bacterium | reverse complement strand
ACGGCGCACTCAATAGATTTCGCTTCCGCTCATCTATCGAGTGGCCTCCACGTTCTCCAAAGCAATGAGATCCTTGTTCGTTTCAGTCATCCTACTCCTATCAGCACAGCTGCTGGCGAGAAATGATCCGACAACCGTATCGGAACTTTTCCTATCACCTCAGTTTATTGAGATAATTGAGGACCCCGACACAATTGAAGCGTGCATGCTGAAAATTAAGGATCCCATGCGAAAGTATATTTTCTGGGGACCGAAAGACTTAACAAAACGCAAATACGTCGAGGGTGATTTCGTAAGTGTTCCTGACGAAATAGCCTCTAATTTGAAAAAGAATCTTCTTAGCGAAGAAAGCTATCGGTGGGGTATTAGAGTTGGATGCGTACCGATTTTTCAGTCACGTCTCAGGTTCAATCGAGGCGATGAAGAAGTAGAGATCGATTTTTGTTTTTTGTGTTCTATTATGAATATCAGAAGAAAAGAAGAATACGTATCTGGTTCGGTTTTCGATATGGACAGAACTGGATTTCTCGATCAAATGATAGCGTTATTCCCTGAGGAGGAAAAATTTATAAAAGTAAAGGAATTCAGGGAGAACAAAACGGATTACTAAATTCCGAGAAGGCTACGCCTCCTCTCCATTAGTATCCTCGACGTTCGGAGAAAATGAAACTGATTGCACCCTTACTATTCTTAATATCGTTACTTCTTCTTGTTTATTCAGCTCTGCAAACTCCCATATTGAAATTACCAACGGATCTTGCCCTCGAAAGAATTGAAGCAGGCTATTTGAGGAGCGATCTGAATGAAGAAGAGAAAGAACACTTATCATTTTTGAAGGATTGGATTTCTTGGAATCAAGAAGGATCATATGCTGCATACACTACGGCAATGAAAAGTCTTACTCTGATTACCTTTATAGTAGGAACTTACAACATCTTCCTTTTTATAGGATGGATTAAACGTCAATTACCGAACAAAACGCGCGTCCAAATCGCGAGCAGCTCCACTGCTCACGATTAGACCGCTCGACGTTCTATAGAAATGAAAGTCTTCTTCTGGATATTAACGATTGGCTGTGTGTTTACAGCAATCAATGCCATCACTGGTGTTAACGAATATCAATTTGGCACCGCGGGTTCTTCCGTAGATCACGCTACTGTCTTGGAAAGGTTTCTGAACGCTTTCGTTGCTTTACTGCTAGGAGCGTGGGCGTTCGGAATAAAGAAAAGAAAGATTCATGGATGGTGGCTTGGCACAATTGCTTTCAGTTTAGGAACCTTGGGACTTTTATCGAATGTACGCTTCGCACTCGGAGAAGAAGATAAGGTTTTCATGATGTGGATTATCGTCTCGCAAGTGGGAGCCGCCGCTATTTCTTCTATAGTTTGGCTAAAGTGGTGGAAGCCCCAAAAGACCAAATATTTTGAAGCCAACCTCAACATAGAACAAGATGCTTTACGAAACCCGGACAAGCCGGTTTCGTAAGCGCAGCGTTGTATGAAAACTAGGGTCAAGACAGCTATCCTCGTATCGTTTTTCTATCTGCTTCTTGCTGGTTGCCAGGAAGGAATACAAAAAAATGAAGGTAATAAAGAATTAGTTGGTTTGAACATTCAATCCGCGATAGAGCAACCAAGACCAAACTCTCCTGAAGGCGTAATATCCAACATCTACAATTATTCTCAAGAAGGTCGATTTAGTGAAATTTTCGAACTAACCTCTCCTTGGGTTCGTGTTGGAATGAAGAGAGATGTATTCGTTTCTTCCTCGAAAGAGAATAATTGGAAGATCGCCTATCTAAGTTCATCTGGAATGACGAGAACTGGAAAAACAGCTCGTTGTGTACTGAGGTTGAGAGTGGAGAGAAACCAGAGGAGCTATTTACTGGATACGGTTCTGTACCTGATAAACTATGAAGGTTATTGGTACGTAGAAAATTTTCCCTTTTCTCATCCCTATTATCCAGATTTCATCATCGTACCACGAGCCTTTAGCGAAGGTCTTTACCACGATGTCCCACTAAGTAAATTTAATAAATGAACCATACAACAAGGCGCGTTAGTAAATTCCGTGAAGGCTCCGCCTCCACTCCATTACTACGCTAAACGTTCGCTGAATAATGAAACTACTGACTCAGATTACCGTCACGTTGCTTATTTCTGTATACGCAATGCGGGGTCAAGACAAAGCCATGGAACCTGAAATAGATATCAATAAACCCGTTGAGAATCCTGCATTAGTCGCTTCGATGTTACGGCTTGCAAAGTCCCCAACTCAAGAAGCGAGGAGCCAACTTACTATAGAACTAAACAAAGCAGTTTATTTGGCAGCGGTATACACAGATGAAATGCACGCGTCGGAACCAGATGAGGAAGGAAAAACAGAAATAGAAAAGGATAGTGTAATTAAAGTTTTAATCACATCTGATGACCAAGGAAATCCTTACCTGCCATTGTTTACAGACTGGAACGCGATTGGTAAATACATAAGCAAGCCAGTCAATTCATGGGTACTTCCAGCAGAAGATGCATGGCACATGGCTCTGAATGGAGGTGATTATCACGGTATTATAATCAATCCGGGAGAAAACTCCCTTCCTCTAAACATAAATCAAATTCGATACCTCTACGAAAAAATACAAAGCGAACAAGGCGGCTCTGGAAATCCGGACAAGCCGGATTTCAGGCCTTAGCGTTCGCTGAAAGAATGAAAAGGTATATGGCAGTCCTCTTACTATTCGCGGCTTCACTCGCTGGCCAAGACGATGACTTCTACTACTCGATCAGTTCGGGAAAGATGGATGAGTTGTGGGAGAAAGTTCCCCACGACGATAATCAAGATTTTAGGTATGCCTCCATTCTCAGCGAAGATGGTACGCCAACCGGCTTTATCGTCGGAACCGAGAAAATCGAAAAGTTTATTCCAGCATTACCAAAAAAAGATAAGGTCACCGAGATCCGTTATGGATCGAGTCCAGAGTGGACGGAGGTAAAGCCCTTCTTCATTTTAAAAGAAAAGAAAGAAATAGACCTGATTTATGAGATTTTTGAGAGATTTTCTTCGAAGCGTATTATTGAAAAAAAGTTTTATCGAATAACTGAAGACTCGAAAATTGAAGAGGTAAGAATTGTCAATGATGATCCAGAAATAAGTATGCATTTGTGCACGAACGGGTTTTACTTTTTCTCAGGAAAGGAAGTACTAAAAAGAATCTATATGACGTCAGGTCTTGACTCTTGACAACAGGTCAGAGAAAAGCGTCATTCCTTGATTCTTGCGGTGGCTTTGAGGCCATATTATATTCAATGCGAATGAATGTATTCAGTTTCATCGGACGGAGTATTTTAATTCACCGGTGTCAATTTTGAAGGATACCTTCGATCAGCGTTCCATTCTCCAAAATAGATGGCACCTTCGCTGTCCACATACAGGTCATGACCATGGATAAACGTTTTGTGGGTTTGGAAAAGTGGTTGAAGTTTGCCTTTCAGGTAGGTCGGATTGTTGCCGCCGGGCGCGCTGATTACACGTTTCGAATTGCGATCCATAATGATCAAGAATCCCGACTGGGGTTGTCTGTCTCCGGTTCCGTTTTCTTTGGACCAGCAGACCGCGGTGTAGATTTTGTCTCCACGGAAAAATAATTGGCCCGCGTAGGCGCCGGGTAAGTCAACGGTTTCGACATGTTTTCCGTCGAGCGTGAACGCCTTGAGCTGGTTTTCGCTGCGTGACGGTACCCAAGCAAGAATTCGATTGGGGTCTGCATTATCAAGGGAGATCCCATGAGCATTACTGAGGTTGCTGGCGTCATCGGTTTTGCCACCCCAGCGCCGCACCAGTTCCCCGTTCATAGTCATCTCATAGATATAATCGGTGGCATAACCATCGGCTATGAGGATGGTTCCCTGCGGTGTGACTGCCACATCGCAGGGCATGAATTGTCTGTCACCTGCTTCTCCGATACCCATTTCATAGGGGGTGGGAAGGGCTTTAACGATCGTTCCATCCGTTCTCAGGATCGTGACCCGTCCATTTCTGGGTGTGGCATTCCAGCCTTCCGCTGCAAAGTGCCAACCGCAATCGACGTGGATCAGAAATTCCTCGCCGTCCTTTTCAAAAATCTCGATGCCGTGACCGCCAACCAGTCCCTTTCCAAAAGCGCGGACGAATGTGCCGTCCTTCTTGAAGACCAGAAACGCGTTTTTCGGATGATCTGTGATTACATAAATTAAACCATCCCGTCCTTCTGTCAGGGCGTGCGAGTTGATGACGGGCGCCACTGCTGGATCTGCCTTTGCCCAATTCAGGTCGACTTTGAAGGTCAGCCCATTGTGGCCGAGTACCATGCCTTGAGCGGAGGTATCGTGTGTTGGATGGTGTCCATGGGTATTGGGGTCTCCATGGCCCAGTAGGCAGGTCTGA
Organism: uncultured Opitutaceae bacterium; assembly: GCA_964352065.1. GTDB lineage: Bacteria > Verrucomicrobiota > Verrucomicrobiia > Opitutales > UBA2995 > UBA2995. The sequence goes on along the minus strand of CAYGQM010000122.1, from coordinate 5,629 downwards.
AGCCCAGTTGCCAGAGCGAGTGCGACGATGGTGTTTGTGTGTTTCACATTTCTAAAGAGCTTCGGTGTGATAGACGGGAGGCTTATCAGTCGTATAATCCACACCATACCACTCGGCTTTGGCTTTGTCGCCTTCAACGGTAATTCCGAGAAAGCCACCTTTACCGCTAAAATAGCGGTGGTAAAGGTTATCAAGTCCAGGATTGCCTCCGTAGTTGTGCTCGTCATTGATGGCCCCGCAACCTAGCTCGATGAGACCCGTTTTGGGGTCTTGGGAGCAATACTGCCAATGGCGGTCTCCACAAATGACAAACGTGTTCTTCTGGGCACTCAGAAAGTCGCGGAGTTCTTGTCCTTCTGTCTTGAATACATCGTTCGCGTGGTTGTCTGCTTTACCATCCTTGTCGGGACCTACGAGTGGTCCCGGTGAGATGACGAACTTGTAAGTGGCATCTGACTCCAGGATCGTGCGCTTGAGCCAGGCCTTTTGGGTAGCCCCGAGAATCGTTTTTTCCGGACCATCTTCCATGCGATTGGAAGAACGGAAATCCCGATTCTCGGTCATCCAGATTTGCACGTCTTTTCCCCAGCGATAGGTCCGGTAAGTGTGCTGCCCCATCGGTACCTGCTCGCGGAAGATTTCGAGTCCTTCTGCGAACGTGAGGTCGCCGTAGGTTTGTCCGGCCCAGCAGTCGTTCTTCAAGGTATCGTGATCATCCTTCATGAAATAAGAAGTTACGTTTTGGTGAAAGGTCTGGTTGTTGCCGTAGGCAAACATCAGATTCCATTTGGCACGTGCCTGGGCGATCGTCTTGGCCAACGGTGCCTTGTCGTAGTAAACGATGTCGCCTGTATGAACGAGGAAGTTGGGCTGGAACTCGAGCATTTGTTCGTAAGTCAGGTGGCCTTCACGCCCCGAGTCGATACTGCGAATTGCCTGGCAGGTGGTCACGATGAATCGGATCGCCTCCGCCTGGTCAGGTTCGGGAGCGGTAAGGAAACGACCTTGGGTGGAAGCTGAAGCAGTCTTGCTGCCTACGGCACGGGCTTCGACTTTGTAGGTGTAAGGTTGATTCGATTCAAGTCCGGTGAGTTTGAACTGATAAATATAGTCGGAGAGCTTCGAAACCGTCTCCCAATCGGTGGAGATCGTTTTCGATGGATGATCGAGTGGCCAATAATTTACACGGGTTTCTCCTTCCATGCCAGGGAAGACATCGTCGGGCATCGTGCCACTGTCTTTTTCGTCGTTTTCAAGCCCGAGAGTGAAGATGGGAAGTCGTTCAAAGTCCGCTTCCGCTTCCTGAGTCAGGCGAACCCAGACGATTGCGCTTTGATTATCGACCTCACCGACTTTTACGCCGTTACCGATATGGGGCCCCTCTGCGGCGCTTAGTAGACTCGGGATGATGAAAAGGGTAGCAACTAGTTTTCGGAACATGCAGTTAGCGCATAGGTTCAGAGCAGACTAGGCAAGCGATTTGGTGGATGAACGGTTGGCTTACCGGCGATCCCGGTCACTCAAATTGTAGTATACGATTCCGGTTAAAACCAGGACGACTCCCGCCACTTTCAGGAGGTTTAATGATTCACCCAGAATGATCGCAGAACTGAAAACCGCTATGGGTAGTTCGATCGAGGAAAGCACCCCACCCAAACTGCTCCCTGTTAGGGGCAGCCCTCTCATGAGAGCAATGACGGGAAGGGTTTGCCCTACCGCTCCCAGGACAATGACCAGTCCGGCAAACGCCCACAGGTTTCCGCTGATGGGAAACCACAAGTCTGGAACAAAAGCTAGTAAGATTAACGTTCCCATGAATCCGATACCAGAAACGGCGAAACAGCGGAATTCGGTGGTGGTGTGTCCCGCGACGCCGGGGGTGATGATGAAGACGACCGCCCAGCACATGGCAGCGGTCAAAGACGCGAACACGGCCGGTAGGGCTCCGGGTTCCTTAAAGCTGGTGGCGATCTCGGTGGTGAGGAATGCGCCCACCAGTATCGACAGGATCGCTATCAATTTTCTTAGCGAGAAAGACTGGTGCTTGGCCAGCAGTGAGTAGGCATACACGACTGGCAGATACATGAACATCAGAGTGGCTCCGATGGCGACAGGTCCAACGCTGAAGGCATAGAACAATAGATTTCCCACACCGATCGTCGATAGCCCTAGCCCCAACAGGCTCCACCAATGACTCGGCTTGCTGGGTCGCACTTTTTTGAAGAAAGACCGGGCAAAGCTACCGAAAAAGATGGCTGCGAAGAGTGTCTCAGCCAGGAATACCTGAAGAAAAGAAACGCCGAACCCCAAAGCAAACTTTATGAGAACTCCGTGGAAGCCCCAGCAACAGCCACTGGTAAGGATCCAAAGAATACCGGCTAATCGATGAGGCTGGGAAGTATCAGAAGTGCTCAAGCGTTCGAGTTAAAGAGTTAAAGGAGGGATCGGGTCAACGATCATATTGGCGAATGTTCTAAGCTAAGCCTGTACCATTTTGGGCTTCTATTCGTGGATGTTTCGGGATTTCATGATGGCAGTCTCTGTTTTAACTCCCAAGCTGTCGAAATACCTCTATGAAACGATACTCGAAACTGATCTGCTTCCTTGTGTGCCTGGTGAATCTAGCCTCGGCTGAAGAGAAGACCGATTTGGGTATATTCTACCAGTGGTCCGACATCGGTGCGACCGGTCAGAAAGGCGGCGCTTTCTTTCAGAAATCGGAAGGTGCCTATTATCTGAAAGGTGCTGGCGAAAATGTGTGGGGCAGCGCCGACAGCTTCGGGTTTTTGTGGATGCCTTTGAGGGGAGATTTTTCGATGGAAGGAACCCTCACGATTATTGATCTGACGGACGCGCCCCATCGGAAAGCCGGCTGGATGGTTCGACAATCGCTTGATCCAGATGCTGCGCATATCAGTTGTGCGGTTCATGGCGATGGACTTGTCTCATTGCAATACCGTCCTGTTAAAGGGGCACCGACTGAAGGGATTCGTTTTGAAATGAAAGCAGCTGAAGAAATCCGGCTAACCAAGGAGGGGAGTGAGTTCACCATGGTGGTGAGTAAAAATGGCTCTGAGAGTGAATCCAAAAGTATACGCCTAGATGGCTTTGACGAGACGCTCTTTGCCGGTGCCTGGGTTTGTTCGAAAAACGTTGAAAAGCTTGAGGCGGCCCGCTTCGGTCAGGTACGTTTCCTTATTCCTTAATTATCCTCCACTCATTACCCTACTTGACCCTAACCCTATGAAAAGAAGAACCTTTATTAAAGCCGCCGGATTGGCTGCTGCATCCTCAACTCTGCCTTTGTGGTTTCGTGAAGAGCTTAGGGCTCAAAATACTGTGCCTGGCCCGAAAATGGCCAATGATCGATTGGGAATCGCTTTGATCGGTTGCGGTGGGCGAGGAACGGTTGTCGCTCGAGAAATGGTTTATTACGGGGATATGGTCGCCGTCTGTGATGTCGATGATCAGCAAATAGCCAAGGCTCAGGGCATCTGGCCGAAAGCGAAAGGCGTGAAAGACTTTCGCAAAGTAATGGAAATGAAAGATGTCGACGTGATCATCTGCGGTACGGTTGATCATTGGCATACGCTGGTGTCACTGGCCGCCATGCGAGCGGGTAAAGATGTGTATTGTGAGAAGCCTCTTACCTTGGCCATCGACGAGGGAAAATATTTGGTCAAAGAAGAGAAAAAGACAGGACGTATTCTGCAAACGGGTACGCAGCAGCGCAGTGATCCGCGTTTTCGCCTGGCCTGTGAGTTGGTAAGGAATAAGCAGATTGGTGATTTGAAAGAGATCGATGTCTACCTTCCTGCGGGACAACGCAAAGGTCCCTTTGCATCGACTCCAGTACCAGAAGGGTTGGATTGGGATATGTGGCAGGGGCAGACGAAGGCCGTTGATTACGTGAAGGAACGGACCCATTTGTATTTTCGTTATTGGTGGGAGTATTCTGGCGGAACGATGACCGATTGGGGCGCCCATCACAACGATATCGCGCTGTGGGCAACAGGCTTTGAGCGAAGTGGCCCGGTCTCTGCATCCGGTCGAACGTTGATCGATATGATTCCTGGTGGCTTTACTGCGGCAAGCGAATATGAACTGGAGTACATCTATCCGAACGGTGTGGTTCACCGCTGCCGGAGTACTAACGCGAATGCCTGGAACGGCAGTGTTGTAAATCAGTTTGGTCAGCAACACGGTGTGCGCTTCCAGGGAACGAACGGCTGGATCTGGGTTACCCGGGGTCACATTGAGTCCAGCATTCCCGAGATTCTTACGACGCCGTTGCCTTCCGGGGCCGAGCGTTTGTACGAAAGTAACGACCACGTTGAAAACTTTGTTGAAAGTGTGCGATCCCGTAAAAAGGCAATCTGCGACGCTGAGATTGGCCACCGGTCTGCAACAATGTGTCACCTGGGGGTTACTGCGGTGAGACTCGGTCGAAAATTGAAATGGGATCCGCGCAAGGAAAAGTATTTAGGCGATCGAGAGGCGGCGGCTACTGCTAAACGAGAAATGCGGAAACCCTGGGACTACTCACTGGTTTGATCCGGGCTCGTTCGTTACGAATGACATTTTTGTGGATAGCGGACTTTGATTTTCATGAACGAAATCAGCCATCCATTAATTCCTTCCCGGCGAACCTGTCTACTGCTCGTACTGCTTGAGTATTTGGAGCCTTGGAGCTGCAACCAACCAAAATAACGTTCCTGTCAGCATCGTAGATTTCACCTCTTCGAGCTCCATGTGTCCCGAGAGAAAAAGGATCGATGGAATGATTGTCAGAACGAGTCCGAGGCGTGCCAATATTTTTAATGCGAGTAACATAATCTGCTAGTATAGGAGGTAGGGTGCTCTTCGTTTGTAGAAATCGTCAACTTCATTTCTCCAGGTCACCACGATCGATTCCCAGGGTTGGTTGTCTTGGATTTGCTCTATCACGTAGGGGTTTCTCAGGAGGTGGTCATATTTTTCAATATCGAAATCAGGGGCGTAGAGCCGATGAAGGCTGTGAGCCATGGCGATGCCCACATCCACAATCGGACAGGACTCACGGTCCGTTAGGATGATATTTACACCTTGGCATTCCTCTCCGGAAAACTTGCTAGCATCGGGGGTGAATTGAATGGGCACGAAACGTACGCCAAGAAGATTCAGACCATTAAGTGCCTCGGCCCATTCCAGATGATCGATATACGGCGCACCTATAACTTCGAAGGGTGTGTCGGTTCCCCGGCCTACTGAGAGTGCGGTGGTTTCAAGGAGTCCGATTCCGGGATAGAGTAGTGCCTGAGTCAGACTTCGCATATTGGGCGATGGATTAATCCACGGCAGTCCCGTCTCATCAAAAAGCATCGTGCGGCTCCAGTTTTGAAGGGGGACCACCTGAAGGTCTAGTTCCAGCTTGTTTTCGGATTTTATCATCCTGGCAAGTTCGCCCACAGTCATGCCATGGCGAATGGGAATATCGTGATAGGCTATGAAGTGGGAATCTCCACGACGGAGGGGGCCATCAACGGTTACGCCATTGATCGGGTTCGCCCGGTCAAGCACGATAAATGCGATTCGATTTTCGGCTGCCGCTTCCATCGCGAGCCCCATCGTTGAAATGTAGGTATAGAAC
>CAYGQM010000121.1:0-10279 GCA_964352065.1 uncultured Opitutaceae bacterium | reverse complement strand
CCAGATCGGTTCCAGGTTCACCTGGGTCGCACGTTCCAGGCGACGACTCGATCGGGTCTGGTTCATGTAACCGTAGAGATAGAGCTTGAGCAGATCGCGGGGATCGTAGCTGGGTCGGCCTCGTGTGTTGGCCTGACTGCGCTTAAACCCACACTCATCCAGATCAAGCTGATCAACAAACGCTTCGATGAAACGAACCGGGTTGTCCGCTTCCACGTAGTCCTCAAGACGATCAGGCAACAACAGTTCCTGTTCGCGGGATTCGCCTTCAATGTAGTTCATAATCGACTGGTCAAAAGGAAGCTTACAGTCTAGGTTTCTTAGCCATGCCCTCAATACTTTTTAACCAAAATAAGTCAGCTTTTTGACACAGACTCACGTAGGGCCAAAGTCACTCATACTTTTGGGATAACGAGTTAGTATTGATCTCACGACAGGCCCGCGCTTTCATCAATTTCGTAAGACCCAAAACGCTACTCGATTTCATCAGCATTTCTTTGCCACATCAGGATCGAAAACAAACAACTGGAAAGAGCAACCGAGGCTTACAAAAAAGCGATGGCGGCTCTAGCTGCTAAAGACACAAGTGGCAGAGCCAAATACACCCTTTGAGAACAACATTAACCTATCGCACAATACACAAAGACGATGGATATTAATCATTTACTCCCATTGAAATCCAACAGCCCATGTTAGACTTTTTTCAGCAATTCAGAATCGAAGAAACCTCGAGAAAGGTTAGAGAAATTGAAAGTGACCTTCAGGATCGCAAGTACACCAATCGAGATATCGATGAGCGTATCTCCAAACTGTCGCTCGTAACGGAGGCCGTCTGGAGTTTTGTGAAGGAAACGAATCAGTTGGATGACATGGATCTTATCAATCGTATTGAGAAGCTCGATGTAAGAGACGGTGTAAAAGATGGGAAAGTTACAGCCGTAGTAACCACTTGCCTGGGCTGCGCGAAGAAAATCAACACCCGATACAAGACTTGCCTCTACTGCGGTTCCCAGAATCACAAATATTCACCGTTTGCAGAACTATAGTCAGGTCGATTCTGCCATGATGATCGGACACTGCCTCTTCATTTGGAAACTACTAAAAAGGATTCCCTTTCCTACCAATTCACCTTTGCTAGCATAATGGCTAAAGGACTCGAGACACACCGTGAGCGACAGAATAAGCTTTCACTTCTGGGAAAAGAACTTACACGACGGTCCCGCGCAAAGTGCGAACTGTGCACCAACTCGGGTGTACCGCTATCTATCTATGAAGTACCTATCGCCCCCAAAGAGCCAGAGTTAGAAAGAGTACTTCATCTCTGTAATGCCTGCGTGGGACAGCTAGAGAAACCGAAATCCATTCAACCCAACCACTGGAGAATTCTTTCCGAAACCATTTGGTCAGAACTTCCTGCGGCTCAGGTCATCTCAGTCAGGCTTTTGAAAAATATCGCACGTTCTGAGCATTGGGCCCAAGAGATTTTGGAGGGTGCATTCCTAGACGAAGACTTAACGACCTGGATCAACGAGACCTCTATCGGATGAGTACGCTATTTTTAAAACGTCCCAGCCTTTCGCAAGAACAATGGACTTCCATGGAGCGGGAACACAACCGTCAGATCGAACCTTGGATAACCGCATTTCAAACAAGAAAAATGACCGGCCAATCGCACCCGGTTCACGACTTCCTTTTTGATTACTACCAATGCAAACGACGTATTATCAGAGAATGGCATCCTCCCGTAGAGTTCGTCCTAGAAGGTGAAAATACCTTTCGTTTTATAAAAACTCATTTATACACCCAAGAAGAACGGGGTGTCTTTCTCGATACCACAAAAATTTCACTCGAAGAAATTTCGAGAATGAAGTGGATCATCTCGCTTCTGAAAAACGCACTACAACGTCGAAGTCAGCACAATTGCTTCGGTTTACACGAGTGGGCGATGGTCTATAAAGAAGAGCGTATCAGACATCAAAATACACCCTTAAGACTCGATCAAGAAGAGATCGAAAACTTGATTTACTCTCAAACGGTTCGATGTACCCACTACGATGCATTCCGGTTCTTTACGAAGGAAGCACGCCCCCTGAATACCCTTCAACCGACTCGAGACCAAAGATTAAACGACGAACAATTCGGGTGTATCCATTTCAATATGGATCTCTTTAAGTGGTGCTACAAATTAAGTCCATGGATCAGCAGTGAACTCTTGCTCAAATGTTTCTTACTGGCCGTTGAAGCACGAGAGCTAGACATGCGAGCCAGTCCCTACGATCTCCAAAGCTTTGGACTTCCACCCATATACATCGAAACTCCTCAGGGAAGAACGGACTACCAGGACCTTCAAAAGCGAATCGGAGACAAAGGAAGAGAACTGACTCATTTATTCCTGGATGAATGCTGTAAGGTCTTGGCCGGAGCGGGCCACTAATCCTAAAACCTTCACTCACTGCCACAGTCTGGTTCCTATGAAACATTCCTTCGCTATCACCGCCTTACCCGCAACCCTCCTCGGATTACTTACTTTTTTTCTGATCAGCTGCCAAGCTCCCCAGTCGGAACTCGACAACTGGGTGGACAAAGTTCACGACCATCTGAACCAAAGTCCAGGAGGGCAACTGATCGCAGAAGCGCTCGTTGCACACGGGGGCTTGAAGAACTGGTTGGAAAACGAAGTGCTGGAATTTCGATGGATTTATCACATGAACGACCGTGGACCAGACGCTGTCGTGAATACCAAGCAAAGTGTTGATACCAGTAGCTTAAAGGCGGTTCATACCGTCCCGAACTCTGACGTACGATTCGGTTGGGACGGCAGCGATGCCTGGATCTCTCCAGCCGACGCCGAATTCCCAGGGCCACCACCCAGGTTCTGGTCTTTGACTCCTTATTACTTTGTGGGAATTCCTTTCGTTTTTGCTGATTTGAACGCCAATTTCGAATTACTGACTGACAGCTTTGAATTTGAAGGCACGGACTACGATCAAGTAAAAGTAACTTACAACGCAGAAGCTGGTGACGCTCCCGATGACTACTACAAAGTATTAGTCCACCCAGCAACCAAGCAAGTTGCTGGCGTACGTTACATCGTCACCAGCCCACTGGTCGCTCCCAACGGGCCAGGACCGGAAAAACTTTTGACCCTGGAATCCCTGACCGAAATCGGAGGTATACCTATCCCGACCAAACACCGATCATTCAAAATGTATGGAGATAGCCTTGGAGAACATATACGGGACGCAGAAACTCAGGAAATCCGATGGCTCAAAAGAACTGTAGTTGATTTTGTGGTGCCAGAGAATTCTAAGAAATTGTAATAATCGTCACAGGATCCGTCATCCAAGAAATTTGCTTAACCTTTTGAGGAAAATAGAATGACCTTGGGAACATGTCCTCAGCGAAACTGTTTTTCAAGCCGAGATCTACTTACCAAGCGTTAGAAAAACCAACCGGTAAAGAGCGAGCGCTGGTCCTGGCACCACACCAAGACGACGAAACGCTCGGTTGCGGTGGTAGGATCATCCAGCTAAAAAACGCGGGAGCTCTCGTAAGGGTTGTCTACACCACCGACGGTCGACTCGCGAATTGTCAGTTTATGGAGAGCGACGCAATCGTTGAAACCCGCAAACAAGAAGCCTTGGAAGCCTGCGAGGTTCTTGGAGTTCCTAAAGAGGATGTAACATTTTTAGGATTTCATGATGCCAGTTTATCAAGCCAAATTGATTCGGCCGCGAAAGAGCTAGTCGCGATTATCCATAGGATTCAGCCGACAGAGATCTACTTCCCCTACCTCCATGATTTTCACCCTGATCATGAGGCTACGAGTCAGGCAGCATTGAAAGCCCTCAGCTCTTTCAAAAAATCTTTTGCCACCTTTGAGTACCTTGTGTGGGGCATCTATCACCTCCCCTGGATCAGCCTACCCGCCGGTGGAGATCAAAAGAAACTCGTGCTGAAGAACAGCTTGAAACGATGGTTCGGGTGGAAGGTTAAAAATGCATATAAACATGCCGTATATACCGAGATCAGCGATGTCAGATCCCAAAAATGGGAAGCTCTGACGAAACACCGGTCCCAGGTTTCGCGACTCGTTGAAAATGATCAATGGTTGACCCTCAATGACGTCGCTCGGGGGAGCTGGATTGAGCAATTCAAAGGCGATTTTGAAGTATACCGAAAGACGCTCCATCAAACTATCTGAAATCCTACTTCCCAAGCTGTTCAGTTTCGTTAGGCTGACCCCATGAGTAAAAAGATCGTCGTTACGGGTGCCACTCGCGGGTTAGGTCGGGCTTTAGTAGAAGGTTTTGTCAGAAGTGGAAATCAGGTTTTCGGTTGTGGTCGATCCGTGAAGGGAGTTCAGACTCTGCAGGATAGGTTCCCAGACCATATTTTCGAGGTAGTGGACGTAACAGAATACGGTCAAGTCGCTCGTTGGGCCGACTCGATTTCAGAACAATTTGGATCGCCGGATCTACTCATTAACAATGCGGGTATAATCAACTCAAACGCCCCATTATGGGAACTGGAAGTCAGTGAAGTCAGCGCCCTTTTCAATGTGAACATCCTCGGAGTATTTCATTGCATCAAGGCCTTCGTCCCCAAAATGGTTAATACGAAATCGGGTATCATAGTTAACCTTAGTTCTGGCTGGGGTCGTAGCACCTCTCCTGAAGTTGCTCCGTATTGTGCCTCGAAATGGGCTATCGAAGGATTGAGCAAAGCCCTTGCTCAGGAACTTCCGCGTGGGATGGCCTCCATTCCATTGAACCCGGGCGTTGTTAATACCGACATGCTCCAGAGTTGTTTCGGTCCCAGCGCTGAAGCCTATCCCGACTCCAAAGAATGGGCTCAACTCGCGGTTCCGTTCATTCTCCGACTCTCGCCGGGAGACAATGGTCAATCACTCACAGTTCCCCAATAGACATAAGACCCAGCAGACTTATACCCCATGAAAAAATATATACTCGCTTTCGACCAAGGCACTACATCATCCCGATCTGTATTGTATGATCACCACGCGCAAGTCGTCGCGTCACATCAACTCGAATTCAAACAACACTACCCCCGATCCGGCTGGGTCGAGCACGACGCCAACGAGATATGGGAAACCCAACTCAAAACTGCGGTCGAAACACTGAAAATTGCCGGCGCAACCCGCGCCGATATTTCCGCGATAGGTATTACCAATCAACGAGAAACCACAGTCGTTTGGAATCGTTTGAACGGGGAACCCATCTACAATGCCATCGTTTGGCAGGACCGGCGAACGTCCGCCGTCTGCGCCAAACTCAAACAGGCAGGTAAAGAATCGCTCTTTCAGGAAAAGACCGGACTACTTCTGGACCCCTACTTTTCTGGAACAAAGATCCAATGGATACTCGACAACGTATCAGGTGCCCGAGAAAGCGCAGAAAAAGGAGAACTTGCTTTCGGGACGATCGATAGCTGGCTGATCTGGAAACTGACAAATGGAGAAACTCACACCACCGATGTTACCAACGCCTCCAGGACACTTCTCTTCGATATAAAGAAGCTGGATTGGAGCAATGCGCTTCTCAACGAACTGTCTATTCCAGGTTCCCTCCTCCCTAAGGTCGCAGATTCCGCCGGAGTCATAGCCGAAACCAAGGTCGAGAAACTGTCGGGGATTCCCATCAGTGGGATAGCAGGCGATCAACATGCGGCCCTCTTCGGTCAACAATGCTTTGAAAAAGGTACGGCTAAGAATACCTACGGGACCGGATGTTTTTTACTAATGAATACTGGGAACGAACCCATTGTTTCGAAGAATAAACTCCTCACTACCGTTGCATGGCGTATTCAGGATTCAGTGACCTACGCCCTCGAAGGCAGCGTTTTTATGGCAGGTGCGACCATTCAATGGTTAAGGGATGAACTGCAGTTTTTCGAAAAAGTGGCTGAGGTGGAGGCGCTGGCTGGATCAGTAAAAGATACCGGTGGCATATACCTCGTCCCAGCGTTTACCGGACTCGGAGCCCCCTATTGGAATCCAGATGCCCGCGGGACTCTTGTCGGTATGACCCGCGGAACATCCAAAGCCCACATTGCCAGAGCTGCATTAGAAAGCATTGCACTGCAAAGCTATGAGCTTTTGGAAGCGATGGAAGCAGACTCCGGAATTACGCTCAAGAGGCTCCACGTAGACGGCGGTGCAGCCAACAACGATCTATTGATGCAATTTCAGGCTGACATTAATGCCGAAACCGTTCTGCGCCCGAAGAATACCGAGACAACCGCGCTGGGAGCAGCCCTATTGGCCGGTTTGGGAATCGGGGTATGGAAATCAATCGACGATCTACCACCCCACGATGAAGGCGCTGTAACTTTCGAACCTGACTCCGGATTCAAGGGTCGCGAGCGGACGATTGCTAACTGGAGGAAAGCCGTCGCTGCAGCCGAATATTGGGCGAGTCTGTAATAGAAAAAGGCCCTCCCCGAAGGAAGGACCTTTTTGAAATAAGTAATTAGTCGTCTGATTACATCATGCCGCCCATTCCACCCATGCCGCCGTGGTCATGACCACCGCCAGCTTCGGGTTTCTCTTCGGGCATGTCACAAATCAAACACTCGGTCGTGAGCAGAAGACCTGCCACTGAAGACGCATTCTGAAGCGCAGTTCTGGTAACCTTAGTCGGGTCAACGACACCGGCTTTGATCAAGTCTTCGTAGACGTCTGTCGCAACGTTGTAACCAAGAGATCCGTCACCTTCGAGAACCTTTTGAACCACGACTGCACCTTCGATACCCGCATTGGCACAAAGCTGCTTCAGGGGAGCTTGAACTGCACGGTGAACAATCGCGGCACCAATCTTTTCGTCGCCTTCAAGTTTAAGAGCGTCGATCGCTTTGGACACACGAAGAATCGCAACTCCACCACCGGGAACGATACCTTCTTCAACAGCAGCGCGGGTCGCGTGCAACGCATCTTCCACACGAGCTTTCTTCTCTTTCATTTCAGGCTCGGTAGCAGCACCTACATTGATGACGGCAACTCCACCAGCCAACTTCGCCAAACGCTCTTGCAGCTTTTCGCGATCGTAGTCGGAGGTCGTTTCTTCGATTTGACGACGGATCTGCTTAACACGGCCTTGGATCTCAGCCGCGGTTCCGCCACCTTCAACGATCACAGTGTTTTCTTTATCGACTGTAATCCGCTTTGCAGAACCAAGGTCCTCCACAGATACATTCTCAAGTTTGATACCAAGATCCTCTGTGATGAGCTTACCACCTGTGAGGATCGCAATGTCTTCGAGAATTGCCTTGCGACGTTCACCAAAGCCTGGAGCTTTAACAGCACATACACTCAGGGTGCCACGGATCTTATTCACCACGAGGGCTGCCAACGCTTCACCTTCAACATCTTCAGAGATGATCATGAAAGGTTTCCCAGTTTGAGCAACCTTCTGAAGTAGAGGAAGAAGATCTTGCAGGTTAGAGATTTTTTTCTCGTGTAGAAGTATGTAGGCGTCTTCGAGATTCGCTTCCATGGATTCAGTGTCCGTAGCGAAGTAAGGGCTCAAGTAACCCTTGTCGAATTGCATACCTTCAACCACGTCCAAGGTGGTTTCGATAGACTTGGCTTCTTCTACGGTAATAGTTCCGTCCTTACCGACTTTGTCCATCGCGTCGGCGATGATGTCACCGATTTGGGTGTCCCAGTTGGCAGATACGGTAGCAACCTGACGAACTTCTTCGCGGTCTTCAACCGACTTACTGATTCTGTGCAGCTCTGCAACAGCGGCTTCAACAGCTTTGTCGATACCCCGTTTCAAATATACAGGATTGGATCCGGCAGCAACGTTCTTGAGACCTTCACGATAGATCGCTTCAGCCAGAACCGTTGCAGTCGTAGTGCCATCACCAGCCGCATCGGAAGTTTTGGAAGCTACTTCGCGGACCATCTGTGCACCCATGTTTTCGTACGGGTCAGAGAGTTCTATTTCCTTAGCAACGGTTACACCGTCCTTGGTTACGGTTGGTGAACCGAATTTCTTATCGATTACAACGTTACGGCCTTTAGGACCGAGAGTCACCTTGACTGATCTAGCCAGGGCTTCGACTCCGTTAAGGATTTTTTTGCGAGCATTCTCGCTGAACAATAATTGTTTAGGCATTTTGTAAGTGTATTAAAGTTAAGTTTGGATTATTCAACGATTCCGAGGATATCATCTTCATCCACCAGGATGTAATCGACATCGTTCAGTTTAACGTCGGTTCCACCATACTTACTGGTGAGAACACGATCTCCTACGGCTACGGAAAATACATGAGCATTTCCTTCGTCGTCTTTTTTCCCAGTGCCAAGCGCTACCACTTCGGCTTCCTGGGGTTTTTCCTTGGCGGAGTCGGGAATAATGATTCCGCCTTTTACTTGTTCATCTTCTTCAACACGTTTGAGAAGTACTCGATTTCCGAGAGGTTTGATCTGACTCATTGCAGTTCTTGTATAGGGTTTAGTTAATGTTAAATTAAGGTCTAAATACGATCTCTCCCCTAAGCAATGGAGGTGCCACCAAGCATTCATTATACCTAAACCCCTGATAAACATAAGTTTAAATTAATCTAGCCTGTTTTGACCTCGAAATTGGGTGATACGAGCTTGGCGCAATCTGTCACACCTGTGTCACACTACTCAGCAAGGAACTTCATACTGTCACAACGGCACACAAAATACTTGGTTTTTTCTATCGCAGTGCTCAGAAACAGAACCGATGGCCAAGAAAAAGGAAAAAATAGACTACGAAGCACTGAATTCACGTCTTATGCAGATTCCCAGAATGGATATCGATTCCGCTCGCGACTTGATGGACATCGGCATCCGTGACATATTCGAGTTGGAAGGACGCAGTCCGGAAACTCTCTTCGAAGCCATCAAAAAGAAGAAATCAGGAGCTGATCCCCAAAGGCTCTGGTATTTGCGCATGGCCGTATATTTTGCAGAAAACAAGCATCAGTTGGACTCGAAAAAGTTGACTCCCTGGGCTTGGAATCATGATCAATACAGTTAATATGTTACCATGAAGCTCGAGATAGACCTTCCTTCACGGACACCCGTGATGACATTACCCGAAGTTGCCTTTTTTCCGAAGGTAATGATGCCTTTGTTTATCTTCGAACCACGCTACAGAGACATGCTTCAGTCGAGCTTGGAGGGTAACCGCATGTTTGCGGTGGCCGGGCTCGACAAATCCAAGATCGAATTTGCAGTGGAAAATGAACCGGCACACAAAGTTGCGACTCTGGGAATTATACGCGGTTGTCGCACCCAAGAAGACGGAACCTCCCAACTTGTCCTGCAAGGACTAAGCCGAGTCAGGATAGAAGAGGTATTTGACGACAAGCCATACCGAGAGGCCCAAATCACTCCTCTACAGTCGACGCAACATCTAGAACAGGAACAACTCCTTAAGAAACGCAGCAGGCTGCTTACTCTTGTAAAGCAACAAGCCAGTTACAACACACAATTCCCGACCGAGCTCTTGTCCTTTATGGAAGGATTATCCGAACCCGATGACTTCGCTGATTTTGTCGCTTATTCTATGGTTAACAACCCAGAGCTCAAGCAGACCCTACTGGATACTCTGGTAGTGGAAGATCGACTCGACGCTTTGATAGGAGCCTTCTCGGATTTTAATTCATTCTAGACTTATCCTGCAGATCGATGCCGACTAGAGGAACTCCAGTTCTCCGTTCGGAAGAATCCGCCGGTAGTAGCACCCGAAGCGGGGTTTACCTTCAGAATCTTTCGTATGGCAGGAACCTGCCCCTTTTAACTTCACCCGGTAAAGTATAGAATTCTGTTCACAATTCACCCGGATCTCTTCCAGCTCAAGAAAGTCTCCGGAGGTTTTACCCTTTATCCACAATTCGTTTCTGGAAGTACTCCAGAAAGTTGCCATGCCCACTTCTTGTGCCGTTTTTAATGCCAATTCATTCACATACCCGATAATAAGGACCTCTCCGGAATCCACATCCTGGGCAACTGCGGGAATCACATCCGCATCGCCGGAGGCAACGTTACGAAGCTTACGGTAATCAAGTGACAATTTGTTTCCTTCTTCTAGTTCCATACTCATACACACTCAGACGCTGGTGATCCCTATTCCCCTTATCAACCTGAAATTGGACCCCAGACGATTCCGTTGAGCAAAACACTTTACAAAACGACAAAAATAATCCCCATTCATTCGTTCTTGGAATGGCCGGGATAGCTCAGTTGGTAGAGCAACGCATTCGTAATGCGTAGGTCGTC
>CAYGQM010000120.1:0-10316 GCA_964352065.1 uncultured Opitutaceae bacterium | reverse complement strand
GAACCACGGGAAACTCTCCTGAGACGATGGCGGTTTCGACTGCATCGCGAGGCGTAACGAAGTTGGGCTCGAATCGATGGCGATTTTCCCACAGAGTTTCGCCTAGTTTAGCTGCGATCTCCCTAGCGAGTTGTGGTTCGTTGTCTGTAACCACAAGAACCGCTGAACCCATTTCCGGAACGTCTGCATAAGGGAACCCCAGAATAACGGAGTGGGAAAGGGTGTCGTTACTTTCATTAAGTCCCTTGGCGCTTTCGTAGAGACCAGAGAGAGGTTCAGTCGAAGTTTCTTGGGACTGAATGTTGATCGCCATGGGAGGGTAGGCCGCTGCCTGAACTGGACGAATCTCGTCACGAAGAATTCTGGCAAGTAGGTCTGCAGCCCGCCGACCAGTAGCGCGTTGATCAAGGTGAGGATTCGTTTCGTAAGCAATGATCACATTCGTGGCTTCGACCATGGCCTGAGACAGGTTTGCGTGAGGATCCACGGTAGCGACGATGGGCAATTCAGTGCCGCCGACTTTTCGAACTTTGCCAAGCCAATAACCGTCGGCGTCAGGATGATTTTCCGCAACGGTCGCGCCATGCGGAGCGGCAAGAATGGCATCCAAAGGACCGGCTTTCTGTAGTTCGACGAGAAGCTGTTCGACTAGGTAGTCGAAAGTGGTTGCTTCAATGACGCCATAGGGGATCGCGCGTGCCAAAAAAATGGGTACAGCCTCATATCCCGCTGCCAGAATGCCTTCAAAGAAACCTCCTACTTCATGAGGAGCATCTTTCATTTTTTCCTGAATGGCATTGCCAGTGAGAAGTAGGTCTTCTTTGAAATGGTGGAGGGTGGTCTTTCCTTCGATGAACGTATTGGATTCCTGGAGGAGCCCGATGATGCCTACGCGTTTAGATTTCATTTAATGGAGCGAAGAAATTTCGACACTGCGAGGACGTAGTTGGCTTACCAAGCTTTACTGAATTGGTAGGGCAATAGCATCCCTGCTCTGCCGTTTTCATTGTTAAAAGATTCATCATAGGTTGTTAGATCTTGTTTCGGACTATGGATTCGAATTCTGCGAAACTGTCTACTAAAGGAGCGTCTCGGTTTTTAGTCATACGTTCCACTGAAGGCGAATCTTTGAATCCTGAGCCGGTGACGAGGCATACGATGTCGGAGTCTGGGTCGAGTTCACCCGAAGCGCTTGCTTGAGCTGCTCCTGCCAGGGCAACGGCCGCAGCGGGTTCGGCAAAGATGCCTTCTTCTTCAGCGAGGTGTCTTTGAAATGCGAATATAGTATCGTCGGTAACGGTGTGACCGGTTCCGCCTGAGGCGCGGCAGGCTGTGAGAGATTCATGGCCGTCGATTACGCTGGCTACCTGGAGACCACTCACCTGAGTCGTGCATTCGCAGTCGCTTGCTTGAAGGTCTCCATTGCACAAGGCACTGGCGATGGTGTCATTTCCTTCGGGTTGGACACAATGTATCGCTGCTGGATGTCCGATAGAATCAAAGCCCCGTGCTACGGCCAGGACCAGGCCACCTCCACCGGCGGGAGCGAATACATGATTGATGCCATTTGGTAATTGAGCTGCGAGTTCGTGAGCTATGGTTTGAACGCCCGCCATGGCAAGCGGGGCAAATTGAAAAGCACTGACTTGGCATAGCGTGCCCAGTTCAGTAGCTAGGGATTGCAGCTTCTCGACTATTTCTGAGGTGCATTTAGGGTCTGTGCCGAAACCGCGGATACGAATGAGCTTTGCGCCGTAGGCGAGCATTTGTGATAGCTTTGCTTGGGGGGCTGTGTCGACGATCGCAAGAATACAAGGAATGCCGGCTGCTGCAGAATAAGCTGCTAAAGCGGCTCCTGTATTACCACTAGAGGTGCCAAGGCAGAGAGGCGATTTTCTTTCACTGGCAAGTAGGTGGGAGAGGGCAGCGGCGGCAAAGCGGTCTTTGAATGAACCGGAGGGGTTTACGGTTTCTAATTTGAAATAGAGATGTTTAAGACCGAGGGATGGCCCTATTGATCGGGAGGCAATGAGTGGCGTTTCACCTTCACCTAGGCTCAGCCGATACTTTTCTGGCGGAGGAGAAGGCAGTTGATCGCTGTATTTCCAGATGCTCACACGACCATTTTGGTTACTCGAATTCTCCTGGACGGATCCGGTTCTTAATCTCGCGAGTCATCCAGGTGTGGCGCAATCCGCCATCCACTATAATCTCTGTGGCGGTAATGTATGAGGCTTCGTCACTTGCTAGCCAGCGAGCTGTGCGGGCGACTTCGTCGACGGTGCCCCAACGTTGCATAGGAATGACGGTCTCGGAGTAATCGCGCATATCTTGAGAGAGAGTCGGGTCAGCGGGTTGGTTGTCTTTGCCACCGCTGTAGTCTGCACCGAAATCGGTTGCAATCGCGCCCGGTGAGAGGGCAATCACCCGAATGTTGTCCCCAGCCAAGGCATTGGCCATTTCCCAGGTGAGCCCCAATAGTCCAGCTTTGGTGGCAGCGTAAACGGCACATACTCCTTTGGGGATATGGGCCTCGACTGAAGTGATGTTGATAATGACGCCGCCATGAATTTTCATATAGGGCGCGGACCATTTGGAGAGGAAGGCTGGAGCAGTTAGATTGACGTCGACCGCGCGCTGCCAGTTTACGGGGGTTATTTCGCGAATGGTTTCAAGCTCACGTGTAGCCGCATTGTTGATAAGGGCGTCGATACGTCCCCAGCGTTCTGCCGTTTGAGCAACTGCGTCTTCTATTTGTTCGAGCGAGGAAAGGTCAGCTTCGAGTGTCAGGACATCTGCACCGATTTCCTCAAGTTTCTTTCCGGTACGGCGCACTTCGTCGCCATCTAGATCGAGAAGTGCGAGAGCGTATCCCGCTTGTGCGAATTCTGCAGCAGTGGCTGCGCCGATGCCACGAGCAGCACCTGTGATGAGAGCAACTTTCATATGAGTTTACGCAAAGGGTTCAAATAACTGAGATGCGATGAAGAGCAAGGCGCGGTCCGCAATCCCGTGCGGGAGCGTAGACAACTACGTGACCAAACGGGTTGTGGGCTGGAACGTAGCTCATTGCGCATGTCTGTTTTAGCCTTCAATAGTGCATCTTGAAGCTCAAGGGTTAGGGGGCTTCCATATTCTATGCTAATTTTCATAGCTTGTTCTTCTTAAGTTGCTCATTGCTTGTATTATTGAAGGCGATTGAAACTTTGAGGTCCAGTTTCCAGGATGACAGCGAGAGTGTCACCTTTATTTACGGCAGGGGAGGTTCGGAGGACGATGAGGCGGCCTGAGTGTTCGGCGGCGATTGCATGTGCGGACTTTCCTAGCGGATCGAGGACTTGTCCGAGGAATTGGCCGTTTTGGACAGACTCTCCAAGGCTGACTGATGGGTTGAAGTAACCGGCCGCCGGGCTGGGGTGGCATATCTGCATGTGACCGGAGGTGGGCCTTATATCTTCTACATCTATTTTCGGCAGACGCGGGGAAGGACGAGCTTCAATCATCTCCAGCTCAGCCATGACATTGAGGCAACCTTCATAGTAGGCTTGGACACCGGTGTCAGAGCAGAGTCCGCCTCCAAGATACTCAGCATATATGGCCGGGACTTCAGCGTCGCGAGCAACCGAAAGCGATCGTCCATCGAGCTTGGCGGATGTGCCCCAGATGATGGGGAGACCAAAGACACGTGCCATACGACGTTGGGTATTCAGGACGTTTGGATTTGAAACGAGGTTATAACCTACCAGTGGATCGACCTGCATAATACTTCCGCCAGTATGTAAATCGATATAATAGTCGGCATTATTGATGAGTGAGGCTAACTCGTATGCGACACGTTCGGTCAATGAACCGTCCGCACGACCGGGACAGGTTCGTGCAAGGTCGAGACCGTCTTTGCCGGTGCGCGCACGGAGAGCGAATGCAGATTCATTAACGACCGGGACCACGGTGAGTTGGCCCCTGAGCTGTGTGGGATCGATGTGAGTAATAAGTTCTCTGATGGCCACCATGCCTTCGTATTCATCGCCATGGACGCCTGCTGTGATGAGCAGGTGCGGACCTTCTCCTAAGGTGCCTTGGATACCGTGCGTTTGGAAGAGTGAAGGCATGTTTAGAATTAGAAAGGCTAGGTGCTAGTGACTTTTTTTCTGCACGTATGTTACTTTTTTGGGCAGTTCGGCGGCAGAGTAGGGATGTTCTAGCCCTACCGTATATTTTGTCCTTGGTAGGGCAACTGCGTCCTCGCAGTGCCGAGTTAGTTTCAATTGGGTGGTATCACAAATTTGCCTACCGCCTTTGGGATATTTGATTACAGATCTAGAGGAAAATGGGAGAGGCGTTCAACGCCAGTTTCGGTGACCAGGAAATTTTGTTCGAGGCGAAGGCCGCCTCGAAGATCATCGCCATAGAGGCCCGGTTCGACGGCTACAACATCCCCTGCTTGGAAGGTGTCATCCCAATACGGATTGAGGCGTGGGGTTTCGTGTGCATCGAGACCGATTGCGTGGCCAAGGTGGTGATAGAATGTGTAGCCGTTCCAACCATCGAGCTGGGCATGGACTTCCTCGAAGAGTGTTTTGCAACTCGCGCCTGGACGTATATAGCTTTCGGCGTGATCCAACGCTTCGAGAACGCGAGCGTGGGCTTTCAATTGCAGGTCAGTGGGATTCCGGTCGACTGAAAAACTGCGGCACAGGTCGGAGCGATAACCCCGGACCCCGACGCCGATATCGAGGACCGCAATCTCTCCGTTTGCGGCGGGACGTTGGCGTGGGAATCCACCGGGTTCACCAGAACGGAAATCGTTTCCCCAGGCGGAAAGAGGTTCACCGACGGCATTGATGGCCGCCGCCTGCATCGAGGAATAAAGACTTAATTCGGATAAGCCGGGAGTGAGGATGTTGCGGGCTTCAGTGTAAGCAATTTCGGTGGCGTGGATGGCGTAGCGTAGAACCTCTACTTCGTCGGGATGTTTATGACGACGGAGGTTCTGATAGTCAGTGGTGATGTCGACCCACTCCGCTGATTGAGAGAGGGCAGTCGGAATACTATTAGTTGTGCCTATACGTTTATAAGGTTCTAGAATTTGGCTAAGCGCTGTACTTAAACGAGCAGGAATATTTTCAACAAGCGTGCAAAGCTCCTGCGGTTCGTAGGAAATGTGTGTGTCGGCTGCGGGAGCGTTCAGGTTTTCACCCGGCGCAATGAGGATAGCATTTCCGTTTTGAGATACCAATGCAGCGACCGGTGTGAGGGGCTGTTCGTGCCAATAACCGGTGAGCGCGTGAACGTAGTTTCGGTTTATGAATAGAGCAGCATCGAGCTTTTGCTCTTCGAGAAGGCCTCGTACCGCATCCTGGCGGGAGCGGCAAGATTGGGGATCGAGAGCGGGCGGCAATGTATTCATTACAGGATACCGTATTTGTTGTAGGCGTCGGTAGCGGACATGCCATCGCGGATAGCGTCACGAGTAATGTTTTCGGCGTGAACTTTTTCCCAAGCTGCTTGGATGACCTCTGCCTCAACTACTTTAGGAACTACTACAATGCCATCTCCGTCGGCAATGATGAGATCGCCCGGGGTGAAGATCACTCCGCCAATTTCAACGGGAATATCTATGGCGGTAACGCGCTGTCGATGAAGGCTATCGTAAACATTGGTGCCACGAGCAAAGACGGGGAACTCCATTTTACGCATAGCAGAAGTATCTCGAACGGACCCGTCTACTATAGCGCCTATGCATCCACCGTTCCGAGAAGCAGTTGTAAGCAGTTCGCCCCAGACGCCGGAGCGATTTGATCCGTTAGCGGCGGCTATAAAAATATCGTCTGGCTGACAGGTATCAACGGCTTCAAGTTCGAGTTTGTAAGGTTCGGGATCTTCGTGGTCCAGATCTTCCCAAAGGGTAGTCTTGGCACGACCCACTAGGACGGGCGCACCCCCAGTGAAGTTGCTTAGGGGAGCCATACAAGATTGTGAGCGATAGCCCGCAGCGTCGAGTGCGTCGGAAACGACGGCTGCGTAGAGGGATTCCCTCATTTGATTCAGAGTGATGGTATATGGGGCAGAAGACATAGTATTATGTTCAACAATAGATGACAGGATTATGTGCATACCGCGACGTCAAAAGCGCGGTTACCGTAAAACCATTTATGGATAAAATGAGTTGGCTATTTTAAGGTCTTTGGTTGAAATGAAACTAGCTATGCAGATTTCAACGGTTCTCTCGCCCCTGTCTCCAGAAAATCTTCGTCTTGCGGCGCAATGCGGGGTTGAAGGGTATGTCGCCCGTTATCCGGGGCCGGAATACGAGGACTTACTTGCCGTGAAGCAACGGGTTGAGGATGAAGGGCTAAAATTAGTCGCCATAGAAGGTTTCCTTCCGATCGAAAACATCAAATTGGGAACGGATCACGACGGCACTGAGTTGGAGGCGATGAAGCAACTGATTGAGCATATGGGGCGAGCAGGTGTCTCGGTACTATGCTATAACTGGATGGCTGGAACGGACTGGGTACGGACGAAGCTGGACGTACGCGAACGCGGAGGAGCAAGAGTCACTGCATTCAATTTAGCAGATGCCGAACAGGCAGTGAAATTGGACCATTCGGGCGGCGAAGGATTTCCTGAGATCAAGTCGGACGAATGTATCGGTGCTGATTCACTGTGGAAAAACCTGGAGAGCTTTCTGAAGGCAGTGTTGCCTGTCGCAGAAAAAGCGGGTGTGAGTTTGGCCATGCATCCTGATGATCCACCATTGAGTGAGCTCTTTGGAAACGCACGGATCATGAATAGTGTTGAAAATTTTGTGCGCTTGGTCGAGTTGGTGCAGAGTCCAAGTAACTGCATTTGTTATTGTCAGGCAAACTTTGTGGCGATGGGAGCTGATATCCCAGAAACTATTCGGCGATTGGGTACACATATAAGCTATGTTCATTTTCGTGACGTGAGGGGGACGGCGGAATCCTTTGTCGAAACCTTTCACGATAACGGCCCCACCGATATGGCAGGGGCGATTCGTATTTTGAAAGAGGTAGGCTTTGAGGGACCGATTCGGCCTGATCATGTGCCACAGTTGGAGGGTGAAGGGGATGAAAATCCGGGTTACACGATGTTGGGACGCTTGTTTGCCTTTGGCTACATCCGGGGATTGTTGCATGGAACAGAATAGGCGAAGATGATTCCGTATAATATCAACAATCCTGTCCCAATTAATCCAATTATGAAATCGCTTACTGTCCTATTGCTCCTCTCACTTATTTCTGCGGTCGCTCAGCCGGTTGATATAGGTTCTCGTCGTGAACTCTTCACAGACAATCATCTTGTTCAAAAACTTGAAGGAGAAATTGTTCTGCGACTTCATCACCCTCAACCGAGAGAGATTGCTATCAAGCATGATGCTTCTTGGGAAGGAACGGGCAGTGGCTACCACAGTGTATTCAAGGATGGTGATCTATACCGAATGTATTACAAGGCGTGGCATATCGATACCTCGAAGGGAGAACTGGATACGAGTCGCCACCCTCTCTTTTGCTGTTACGCCGAAAGCGATGATGGAATCACGTGGAGGAAACCGGATCTTGGGCTACATGAATTCGAAGGATCCAAGAAAAATAACATTTCCATAATTAGCGAAACAGTAGGGGAGCTTAATGTTGACGCCGGTCACCCGGCCGTCTTCAAGGATGGCAATCCGAATGCGGCTGACGATGCGCGATACAAAGCAATTCTTCGCTCTAAAGAACCGAATGGCCTCATTGTCTACAAATCACGGGATGGCCTCAGCTGGGAGCCGTTGTTTAATAACCCCATCCTTCGATTAAAGGGGGCTTTCGATTCCCAGAATCTTGCTTTCTGGGATCCCATTATTCACCGTTACCGGGCTTATTGGCGCACCTTTACCGAAGGGACGATTACCGACGACGAGTGGAAACCGAAAGGTATGCGCGCCATTCGAACCGGTCTCTCCGATGACCTTGAAAACTGGGAGGAACTGACCGATCTCACTTTCGAAGATTCTCCCCCTCAACAACTCTACACCAACGGTGTGCTTTCCTACCCGCGTGCTCCGCATATTCTCATCGGTTTTCCGACTAGGTATATAGAGCGCGAGAACACCGAAGTTATGAAGGCGTTGCCCGATCCCGAAAACCGCGAGGTCCGTGCGGTTGCCAGTCCTCGGTATGGTTATGCGCTCTCAGAGGGTCTCTTCATGTCCAGTCGAGATGGCACTCACTTCAAGCGTTGGAATGAAGCGTTTCTCCGTCCCGGCCCTGAACGCACTGGTACTTGGCACTACGGCGCCCAGTATCTCGGCTGGGGAGTCGTCGAAACCCCGTCTAGTCTTCCGGGGGCCCCCAACGAACTCTCTCTTTATGCTACGGAACAGTACTGGCACGGAAACGGCAGTGCTCTGCGACGCTATACTCTGCGCCTGGATGGCTTTGTCTCTGCCTCGGCTGGATGGAAAGGGGGGGCGTTAACGACCCAACCGATTACCTTTCAAGGCAGTCGTCTCGAACTCAACTTCTCCACTTCTGCGGCCGGAAGTTTACGTGTAGAAATTCAAGACGAAAACGGTGACCCTCTGCCAGGATTTACCCTGGAAGATTGCCCCAGCTACTTCGGCGACTCCGTTGCGAAGACTATTGTTTGGAACAACGAACCCGAACTCGCTGCCATCAACGGAAAACCTGTCCAACTCTATTTCGAACTCAAGGATGCCGACCTTTACTCATTCAGGTTTCAATGATCAGCTGCTCCTTTTACTTGGGACCAAGCACTCTGAGGTAACCCAAACGTTTCAAAAAACCGAGCTGTTTAGATCATACCATTTTCGCTTCAGGTGAAGGGTAGGGATGCAAGGCCCAGTAAGTTGATGAATAAACGACGGGGTAGTTTTGGTATGCTCATAGAGTAATTGTAGAAATGTATTCTAAGTAGATTCTTCAGAGAAAAAGGAAAATCTCCCTAAGAAGCAAGCGGTCACAGTAGAGTCATTAAATATAGTCGAACTGTCCTTATGGTAATCGACTCAAGACGCTAAACAACTCGGTCCGTCCCATTTTAATTTTTTCTCAATATCGGTCAACCCAGCAGGGTGAGAAATGCCATCAACAATTAACTATGCAAAGATTCTACGTTTGACCCGTTTTGCCGACCCCGTTTTGCCGACCCTGACCCGTTTTGCCGACCCTCGCACCACTCCGGGAAGGAAAGTTGAGTTCCGTTATGTCCAGATTCAATCATGGCTACCGAATTCACCCCATTAAATATGAACCGCTTTGGCAATAAAAAAGTGATCATGTGTTCACTGTTTGCTTACTAGTCCCTCGATGATAGCGACTTACGGTAGGCAAAAAAGTCAAAGCGGTGGCTTGGCGCGCCTGGAATCACCTGACAAAGAGAGGAAAAAATCAAGGAATTCTCCTTCTTATTCACCCGGAATAATCGGAACTCATTGTTTCGTTCCTCGGCCAGTTCCGCTTTAGCCGTTTTCAATCATAAATTTCTGGGTGGGAAATTTGAACTATTACGTCAGCTCAATTGCCGATCCGACAAGCTCCTTCCTGGTCTATATATCCTTAAAGCTATGAAAGTTACGGAATTTTTTCTTGCTGCATAACCTAAACGAAGTTCTGTTTATCTCAGTCATGCCCCTCGATTTTATCCCCTTACCCTTAACCAGAATAACCGGAACTGAGTTCCGCTTAATATAACTGTTGGGGAAATATGAAACCTATCGCGCTATACACTCTTGCCCTGTCGATCCTTTTGTCGGGATGCGACACGATAAGCGGTGTTACCCGATCCGCCGACTTGCGAAGCTTTCCCGACATTCGCGCGTTGAAGGCGAAAATCGAAAGCTACCCTGAGATTGATGAAGTGATTTTGGAGGAGCGAGAAGGAAGCCGACCGCTCAAGCTCTCTGGAATCAAGCCAGCAGACCAAGTGTTCTACCTGCGATATTCGGGAGGCGAATCAGTCCGTGGCACATTGATGTTCATCCGTGATTTCCAAGGGAAGGTCGGATATCATCAGTCCCTCCTCGCGATGAATCGACTTCCTCCCCAAGATTGGATTGATGAGACTTGGCCGATTATGAAGAGAATCGAATCCGACATGGAGAAAGAGTTTGGTTTCGATGAAATTCCCGAAACCCTGAGAGTTAGTATTTCGCGAGTCGAAGATCCTGAAAGAAAGGACCCCAACCAGTCAGTCGATACAACTCCGGTCAGGGCTGCGCCCTGACCTCCGTGTCTCACCTCTAACGATATGTAGATAGAAATGCCCTGCACCGGTAACTTAGTTTGTTT
>CAYGQM010000119.1:0-10407 GCA_964352065.1 uncultured Opitutaceae bacterium | reverse complement strand
CTTTAGATGCGACGCATAATTGCCGGGATAGCTCAGTTGGTAGAGCAACGCATTCGTAATGCGTAGGTCGTCGGTTCGACTCCGATTCCCGGCTCCATTTCAAAAGTCACTGTACCCGCTGGGATGCCTTAGGCTCGAGAGTGCACGATGAAGGGTGGTAAATCAGCTTGGCTAATCGTCAGGGTTAAGAAAATCCTGAGATTGAAATCGATTCGACAATCCTCTTTCGAGGATTAAACTTTGAGAGTATTACCGGAATGCAGTTGACCACAAAATTAGGATTTCCCTTTTATTAGAGAGTTTCCAACTAATCTGGTGGAAACCTCAGCATTAATCTTCATTACCTCAAGACTCATGGATACCCAAGCGTTTAACGTTGTTCTTCACGAAAACCGCAAATTCCCGCCATCAAAGGAGTTTCAGGACAAGGCACACATTTCAGGGATGGAAGCCTACCGTGAGCTTTATAAAAAGAGTATTGAGGATCCAGATACATTTTGGGCGGATGCTGCCAGCGAACTGCACTGGTTTAAACCTTGGGATAAAGTATTGGATGATTCCGAGAAACCTTTCTTCAAATGGTTTACTGGTGCCACCACGAATCTCTGCTACAACTGTGTCGATCGGCACCTCGACGGTCCCAACCGAAACAAGGCTGCTCTTATTTGGGAAGGCGAACCTGGAGACAGTCGGGTACTGACCTACTTTGATCTTCACCGTGAAATTAATAAATTTGCAAATGGCCTAAAGGAATTGGGAGTCAAAAAAGGAGACCGTGTCGCCATTTACCTTCCCATGATCCCCGAGTTACCCATGGCACTCCTGGCCTGCGCCAGAATTGGAGCCGTGCACTCTGTCATATTCGCCGGATTCTCATCCGACTCGATCAAAGACCGGGTGCTGGATATGGACGCGAGATTTATCATCACGGGCGACAACTCCTGGAGACGAGGTAAAGTTTTAGACTTAAAATCCATCGTCGACGAGGCCATTGATGGCGTCGAGTCGGTCAAGAATGTAGTCGTCGTGAAACGGGAGCAGACTGCAAATGCAACCTGTAACATGAAGGAAGGAAGAGACGTAGATTATCACAGTCTCGTTCAGTCCCAGTCCCAAGTATGCCCTCCGGAAGAGTTGGATAGCGAAGACATGCTTTTTCTACTCTACACAAGCGGAACGACCGGCAAACCCAAGGGAATCATACACACTCAGGGCGGCTACATGGTCTATACGTACCTGACTGCCAAATACGTTTTCGATCTAAAACCGGAAGACGTCTACTTCTGCACAGCTGATGTGGGATGGATTACGGGGCACAGTTACCTCGCCTACGGTCCTTTGGCCAACGCAACAACCTGTGTTATGTATGAAGGAGCCCCAAACTTCCCTGATAACGGACGTTTCTGGGACATTGTTGAAAAATATGGTGTCACGATTTTCTATACCGCTCCTACGGCCATTCGAGCCTTCATGAAATGGGGAGATCAATGGCCTGAAAGTCATGACTTAAGTTCCATTCGCCTACTGGGAACGGTGGGGGAACCCATCAACCCCGAAGCATGGATGTGGTACCACAAATTAATCGGTGCCGAGAAATGTCCAATCATAGACACTTGGTGGCAGACGGAAACGGGTGGTGTCATGCTAACGCCGCTTCCAGGAGCGACCCCAACGAAACCGGGGTGCGCGACATTACCCTTCTTCGGAATCGATGCCGCCGTGGTAACTGAGGACGGAACGGAAACGGAGGCTGGCTTGCTGACCATCCGAAAACCTTGGCCGGGAATCACTCGCGGTGTATACGGAGACCCCGAACGCTTCAAGGAAACATACTGGAGTAAGTGGAACGGAGACTATTACTTCCCGGGAGATGGAGCTAAAAAAGACGAGGATGGCTATTTCTGGGTACTTGGACGAGTCGATGATGTTGTGAATGTTTCAGGTCACAGAATCGGAACAGCAGAACTGGAATCAGTGTATGTCGAACACCCAGCCACGGCCGAATCCGCAGTTATCGGAATTAAGCACGAGATAAAAGGACAAGGTTTGGCCGCTTTCGTAACACTGCGGGAGGGTATAGAAGAGTCAGACCAGATCAAAAAAGAGCTGGACGAACTGGTGATAAAGAAAATCGGAAAATTTGCTTTGCCTGAAAAAATTATCTTCACCACGGATTTACCCAAGACCCGTAGCGGTAAGATTATGCGCCGCCTACTTCGTGATATCGCAGAAGGAAGAGCTTTGGGAAATATCACGACACTGGCAGACCCAAGCATCGTGGAAAGCTTGAAAAGCCAGTATTCAGAAGACTAATTGGGGAACCCCGCTTCTTGTAAACGGTTTTAAGATGCGCCGGAGCAAATTAGCTCCGGCGTTTTTTTACTCGTTATATCTACAGTTTCTCACTTAAATTAAACCTAGAAATTTCCATCTATGAAAACGCCACTACCCTTCTTTTTACTCTTCATCGCTTGCCCAATAACCCTCTTAACAGGCCTCACGTTTGAAGAAGAACGGGTTGTTCATGAAGCAACCTTGGATGAAACTGAATATACAGGTATCTTTAAGTTTACGAACAAGAGCAATAAAGCGGTGAAAATACTGGAAGTAAACTCGAGCTGCGGATGCACCACCGCATTGCCGAACAAGCGCCTGTTCGAACCAGGGGAATCCGGAGAAATATCGGCAACTTTTGATTACGGTGAGCGCGAGGGAAAACAAATGAAGTCTATTCGCGTAGAGACAGATCAGGAAGAAAATGCCCGAATCTTTCTTACCCTGGAGGTCAATATTCCATCCGTCATGGAATTCAGCCCCAGCGTCGTTATGTGGAACCGGGCTAGTGACTCGAATTTAAACTCCAAACAAGTGATCATCGAATCCAAGATGAATGAGCCGATTGAAATCCTGGATATCGTCGCGAGCAATGATATGTTTTCTCACGAGATCCAGGTTCTTGAGGAAGGGAAAAAATTCGCTGTGGTAATCACCCCTCAAGGTATTCCAATGGACCAAAAAGGTATTATCCGAGGCACCTTTGTCGTTAAGACAAGTTTTTCAAACCCCTTGAAGGGCACCCTAAAAGTCTACGCTATAGTAAGGTAGCAGCCACATTCTCAAGACTTGAAAACGTTACTCCGAGAATCTGCAGTCCTCGTTTTACTGAGTCTCATCGGGATGACGGGTACGTGGCTACTGCATCCCGATCTACCCTCGTGGGATCCGATGACTCTTGAAGAAGGAGAAATACTACTCGAAGAAGCTCTCAAGATAAAAAACAAGACCTGGATAGATGCGAGAGATCAGGCAGCCTTCGAGAACGATCATATTCAGGATGCAATCCTTCTTAACGAAAACAATTGGGACTACCTTTTTGGAGAGTTTATTCAAAGCTGGGATGGGATAAGCGCTTTGATCGTTTACTGCGACAGCCGAACCTGTGCCGCAAGTAAGGGGGTAGCCGAAAGACTAAAACAGGCGCTCGGCACTGAGGAAGTCTACGTCTTGAAAGGAGGCTGGGAAACATGGCTCGAAAACCAGAACTAGGTACCTGGATTGAAATCGGCTTTCGGTTAGTTCTCGCAGGCTTCTTCATTATCGCCGGTGTCATGAAAATCAAAGACCCTCAGGCACTCACTGCAGCGATCGAAACTTACCAACTCCTACCCTATCAACCGAGCGTAATACTAGCACTGTTTCTGCCGTGGCTGGAAGTTGCGGCCGGAATCGGGATCATTCTGAAGAGGTACTATCGGGGTAGTTTGCTAATGCTGATTCTAATGTTGATCGTTTTCGTAATTGCCCTCACTCAGGGCTGGATCAGAGATCTCGACGTAACGTGTGGGTGTTTCGGAAATGCTGATCAAGAAAACCAGACGAACTACGCATGGTTGATTGTAAGAGATCTGTTATTGATACTCTTGGCGCTGACACTTTGGATTCGACACTCGCAGTCAGATAAACGGTGATGACGCATTCGGGAGTAGATAACGAGACGGTAGACTGACTCAAATTCACCGAAGAGCTCAAAAATACTGGAATAACTTCCAAAATGGAATCTCAGACAGGCATACAAAACGAATTGGATTTTCAAGAACTCGTGAGCACCTACTACCAACCCCTGTATCGATTCGCATACTCTTTGGCCAGGAACGCCGATGAAGCATCCGATCTAACCCAGCAGACGTTTTTGATTTGGGCGAAAAAAGGTTCAGCTTTGAAGGACAAATCCAAAGCAAAATCTTGGTTATTCACGACCCTTTACCGGGAGTTTCTCGGCTTGCGGCGCAAATCCACCCGATTTCCGCATATCAATGCCGAAGCGATCGAACACGAACTCCCAAGCATTTCGCCCAACGTCGTCCGGTCAATGGACTCGAAAAGCGCACTGGAAGCTTTGAACGATATCGATGAAGCATTCCGCGCTCCGCTTATTCTCTTTTACATGAAAGATCTCGCTTACAAGGAGATCGCTGAAATTTTGGAAATACCCATAGGAACCGTTATGTCGAGGCTCTCCAGAGGCAAAGCTCAATTGAAGACCATTCTCAGTAAAGCCCCTGCCAAGGAATCTGACTTCGAAGCGCATGCAAAATAAGCCAGCCATGACAGCCGACCAAGCAAAATATATTCTACAAGCCTACCGAGCAGGACAGGACATAACGGACTGTCCAGAAATGGTGGAAGCGGTCCGCCTGATGAGAAGCAATCGTGACCTTCAAGCTTGGTACGATAACGAACTCCTCTTCGATCAAGCTCTCTCAGCTAAACTGGCAAACATTGAAGTCCCCGAACACTTAGGCCAAAGCATCCTTGCGTCAGTAGAACCGAAAGCGAATTTAGTGGTGGATTTTCCTTGGTGGAAACAATTCTCACCTCTTGGCGCCGTCGCATCTTTGATATTAGTTATAGGTCTCTCGATTTTGCCGACCAGGCATGCGAATTACCCCGAAGTCGCGACCAGCATCGAGCATCTTCAGAGCTTTGCGGCTGATTCCCTGAAAACCAACACGGGATTCAACGCCCGCTCTACTGAGTGGAAGACATTGGTAAGCTATCTCAACGAAAACGATACACCTGCCCCGACAAGCCTGCCCGGTAAAATGGATTCCATGCCGTCCGTCGGGTGCATGACATTACAATACAACCATAAGCCCGTGGGAGTCATCTGCTTTGGCAAAAACAGCAAATCGCATTTGTTTGTCATCGACTCCAAGGATTTTCCCGAGATGCCGATCACTACATCGCCGTTGGTGAAAGAAAATGCTTTTGCTTCCTCGATCTATTGGAGTGGCGAAGATCGCCACTACTTATTAGTATCCAATGACCCGGAAGAGTTGAGACAATTCGTTTCATTTTAATCAGCGAGGGTACTTGCCCAAGTATAATACTCTGTTTCAATCCACCTGCAATATGTCAGAGAAAGCAATTCAAGATCTCGTTGAAGAAGGTACCCTCGATTTCACCTTGGGAGATAACCCGTCTGCCATTGAAAAGCTCACCGACGCAGTGAAAGCTGATTCGGGTTGTTTTGATGGGTGGTTAGCTCTGGCTGAAGTCTATTTGAGCGAGAAAGACTTGGAGAATGCATTGGAAGCCGGTGAAAAGGCGCACGCATTAAGACCGGACGAGCTACACATAAACACTACACTTTCACGGATCTGGGTAGCCAAAGGTGACAAAGAAAAAGCCGAGCACTTTGCCGCTCAAGTGCGCATGATCAGCTGGAAAGAGGAACTAAAGAATGAACCGGAATGAGGAATTTGCCTTAATAATTTTGCATTCGTCTCAGAATTATCTTGAACTTCTAAACATTACCAACCGTGGAAGCCTACAGATCGGTAACAACAGAGCTGACCGCCGTTACCGTTTCGATCGTTGACAGGCATCGGCTACTCACAAAAATCCCGCCTGCTATGGAACAATTTGAATTCATTCTCGATTTTGAAAAACCTCTACGCGACCTGGAAAAGCAGCTACAAGCGCTTGAAACAGTCTCACGCGAAAACAAGGTGGATGTACAAAGTGAGATTGATTCGATTCTTGAAAAGATAGAACGCACTAAACGGACCGTCTATGAGAACCTGACTCCATGGCAAAAAGTGCAGATTGCAAGACACCCCAAACGGCTCTATGCGCTCGATTATATTCGAGAGATCATCGAAGATTTTCAGGAGCTTCATGGCGACCGGAGATTCAGAGACGATCCGGCAATGATATGTGGAACCGGCCGATTAGAAGGAAGACCCGTTATGATAATCGCCCAGCAGAAGGGGCGTAAGACCAAACACAAAATTCTTCGTAATTTTGGAATGCCGCATCCAGAGGGATATCGCAAAGCTCTTCGTTGCATGGAAATGGCTCACAAATTTGGGATTCCAATCATCTGCATGATCGATACTGCAGGAGCCGCACCAGGAATTGGCTCCGAAGAACGGCACGTAGCAGAAGCAATCGCGGTGAATATCAGGGAAATGAGCCAATTGGAGGTCCCCATCATTGCGGCTGTGATCGGTGAAGGAGGATCTGGAGGTGCTCTGGGAATCGGTGTGGCAGATCGGGTTCTCGTCTTCGAAAATTCTTATTATGCGACCATTTCACCAGAGGGTTGCGCAGCGATCTTATGGAAAGACCGGGCTCACGCACAAAAGGCCGCAGAAGCGATGAAGCTAGACGCAAAAGAACTCATCAAGTTCGGCGTAGCCGATGAGATCATGAAAGAACCCTTGGGAGGTACGCACCGCGCGCCCGACGTGAGTACCGAGACCCTTAGAGATAGCCTTCTTAAACATCTGCAACAGCTGAAAAGCCTGGATACTGATACTCTACTCGAAAAACGGTATCAAAAATATCGAAGCATTGGTGTGTTCCTAGAGTCCGAAAACTTTGAAGCTTCGTCTAACATCGGCTAAACCCTATTATCTCTTAAGAGAAATTGCCCCTACGACGCAAGGGTAATGCTGAAAATCGCCTTCCTTAGGACGTAGGGAAGAGTAGAGATTGAAGTTACCAGAAAGTAACCTTTAGTATTAGAGTTCACATAAACCGTAGTTAACTAATTCGATATTATGAAAAAGATCTCACTAGCACTTACCGCTTCAATATTCGCAGCCCTTCTTCTTTCAGGATGTGGCAAAAAAGATGAAAGCGCAACCGCTGCAGATCACGCAGCTGAAACTGAAAAGGCGGCTGCTGGAATGAATTCAGATGCTGCAAAAATGGAAGCAGAGGCTGAAAAGGCAGCCGCACAAGCAGAAGAACTAGCGAAAAAGGCCGAAGCGGACGCCAAGAAGGCCATGGAAGATTTGAAAAAATAAGTAAGTCTCTAACCATACTCAAAACAACCATATGAATATTGTACATCTAATCTGCGCCATATTGATACCACCTTTAGGCGTATTTTTGAAAGAAGGCCTAAACAAAAACTTCTGGATATCCCTCCTCTTAACTCTCCTCTTTTTCTTTCCAGGAATGGTTTTCTCTATCTGGCGCGTCGCGCAAAAATAGATGCCAAGTTTCAAGCCCCGGTCTCGCACCGGGGCTTTTTTGTGCCCAAATAACTCCGGAATAATTACGGACGCCAAAATCGATGCTCAATAGTTCTGGCCAACCCGTTTGCTTCATCCAACTCAACGATCACACCCGAGAGCCGGACATCGTCCTCGGCCACAGGAAAACGGCGTGGAATCCCATCCAGAAAACGACTCATTACCGCTCCTTTATCGCGACCGAGTACACCGTCGTAGGGTCCACACATACCAAGGTCGGAGATATACGCAGTACTCTCGGGCAATACCTCTGCATCTGCTGTCGGAACATGGGTATGAGTTCCGAATACAGCCCCCACCCTCCCATCGAGATACCAGCCCAGGGCTATTTTTTCAGACGTAGCCTCAGCGTGGATTTCGGCAAGAATGATATCCACCTCCCCTTTTAACTGCTCAATCAACCGGTCAGCAGTACGGAATGGACAATCCACCTTGGGGCCCATAAAATTACGTCCTAACACAGTGAATACAGCAACCCGGATGGCTCCGATGCTCATTACAAGATGATCTTTTCCCGGAACCTCCTGAACGAAATTTGCAGGTCGGCAGATCGAAGGAAGTTCGTCAATTTCACCCAAAAATACTTTCTGATCCCAACTATGGTCGCCCAAGGTCAAGCCATTGACGCCAGCATCCACAAGCTCCTTCACAATCTTCCCCGTGATTCCCGCACCCGCAGCCGCATTCTCTCCATTCGCAATTACACAGTCTATCCGCTCGTCAGATACAATATTCGGAAGGCTCTGAATAAGGAAATTACGGCCGGGTCTCCCAACGATGTCGCCTAGGACCAATATTCTAATCATAAGGGGTTAACTCTAAGGACTATTTGCTCAATTTGGAAAGGCATTTGAGCTACGGTACTCGAAGCTACATTCGTTTTGACCTCCATATTATTACTCCAATCATCGATATTGGGTTGCACAAAGGCAGCCTAAGCCTAATTTCGGCTGAAATTTTTTCCCTAA
Source organism: uncultured Opitutaceae bacterium (assembly GCA_964352065.1). Classification (GTDB taxonomy): domain Bacteria; phylum Verrucomicrobiota; class Verrucomicrobiia; order Opitutales; family UBA2995; genus UBA2995. The sequence continues at coordinate 1,892 of CAYGQM010000119.1, read as the reverse complement.
TAAGGGACAAGCTACGTTTTTACCATGAGTACTAAAACAGAAGACATATTACCTGCCACAGAAACCAGCCGTCCTATGATCGGAGCCGACCTCGTCGTCGAAGCATTGATTCGTGAGGGTGTGGACAATGTGTTTGCTTACCCTGGCGGCGCGTCAATGGAGATGCACCAATCATTGGTAAAACGTAGGGATAAGATCCGTACCATACTCCCTCGGTTCGAACAAGGTGGCGGATTTATGGCGGCCGGTTATTCCCGTGCCACAGGGAAAGCGGGCGTCTGTATGGCAACCAGCGGTCCCGGGGCCACTAACCTAGTGACCTGCATAGCCGACTGTTATATGGACAGTGTACCTCTTATAGCCATTACGGGCCAAGTCCCACAGCACCTAATCGGAAAAAGTGCATTTCAAGAAACGGACGTATACGGAATGACGCTTTCCGCAGTCAAACACAGCTATCTCGTGCTCGATCCGATGGATATCCCCAAAGTTGTAAAAGAAGCCTTCTTCATTGCGACTTCAGGCCGCCCCGGGCCTGTGCTGATCGATATCCCCAAGGACGTTCAACAAAAAATGGCCAATCCAGCATGGCCTGAAAATATTGACCTCCCAGGTTACAATCCTGACATCAAGGCGACCGATAAGGAGCTCATTGAAGTCTTGGATCTCATTTCTGAAGCGCGCCAACCAGTTCTTTACGTCGGTGGTGGCGTTATTTCTTCTAACGCATCCGACGATTTGTTCGAGTTTGTGAAGAAAACTGGCATACCAGTAACTACCACGCTCATGGGAGTAGGAGCTTTTCCAGAGACAGACGATCTGTCCATGAAGTGGCTCGGAATGCACGGAACTGCGACAGGAAACTATGCTGTGGACGACGCAGACATCCTACTCGCCTTCGGCGCACGCTTCGATGATCGAGTCACCGGGAATGTTCGAAAATTTGCTGAAAAAGCGCAAATCGTTCACCTCGATATTGATCGATCCGAGCACCATAAAAATAAGGTCGTTCAATACCCGATCCAGTCGGATATAAAATACGCACTCAAACGGTTTAACGAATTGATCGATCAGCGCGGATTTAAAGCACCGGACCTTCACGCCTGGTACAAAAGGATTGCAGCCTGGAAAAAGGAATTTCCGTTCAGCTACGAACCCAGCGAACACATCCTGCCTCAGGAAGCTGTAGAAGTCCTTTATGAACTGACCCACGGCGAAGCCATCATAACAACCGGTGTTGGGCAGCACCAAATGTGGGCTCCGCAATTCTACAATTTCAAGCATGCCCGCAGCTTTCTAAGTTCGCTGGGACTCGGAACCATGGGCTTCGGCTACCCGGCAGCATTGGGCGCAAAGGTTGCCTTCCCGGATCGCCAAGTGATCGATATCGATGGCGACGGATCTTTCCTCATGAACATTCAGGAACTCGCCACGGCGAAAGTTGAAAAAATTGATGCCAAAATCCTTATCCTGAATAATCAGCACCTTGGCATGGTGGTTCAATGGGAGGACCGCTTTTATGAAGGCGTACGGGGCCAAACCATCCTCGGTGATCCCGACAATATCGGTAGTCCGGACAATTTGGATGCCATTTATCCTGACTACGTGAAAATTGCAGAAGGCTTCGGGGTAAAGGCCCGTCAAATCTCTAAAAAAGAAGACCTCAAAGACGCCATCAAGGAAATGCTGGATCACAACGGCCCGTACTTATTGGATGTTATCGTACCCTACACTGAACACGTGCTTCCTATGATTCCATCTGGTGGTACCGTGAAGGATATCATCTTGACCGCCAACCAACAGGTTAAGTTGGAAAAAGGCAGCGGTCTTTAATATAAGAGGGTGTCTAAAAACTCTGATTTGATGATATTCTAGCAATCATGAGTCTTATC
>CAYGQM010000118.1:0-10553 GCA_964352065.1 uncultured Opitutaceae bacterium | reverse complement strand
CCCAAAGTGGGAATCCTTGTTCCTGTGAACTCGTCCCCGCGATAAGCGCCTACATCGAGTTGCCTGAGCGCCTCAAAAGTAGACTCGGCTACGACCAGGTTGGTATTCGAATATTTGTCGGTGTCTTGGTCGTGGATGCAAACGATGTGACCATCGGCCGTGAGCCGGAAGTCGCCCTCGATGGCGTCAGCGCCTTGCTTCCATGCCAGCTCAAATGCAGGCAACGTATTTTCGGGAGCGTCAAACGAGGCACCTCGGTGGGCGACTATGAGTGGATTGGCAGTCATGACCGCAGTAACAAAACACAAGGTCGTAAGAGAGAACAGTATTTTCATGGGTGACAGCTTTATTTGAGGGTTATCCGGTCGTGTGTTTACCTCGCCGGTCGATACTCAAATTTGGCTCGTATGACACCGTGGTCGGTGGTGCCATCGTGCTTGTGGTTATCCTCGTTGAGGTGATCGTTGCGAATATCCATTCCTTTGAAGGCCCAGAGGCGTTTGCGGGAGTTGTCGTAAAATTCCTGAGAGACGAGAATATGGTCAAGGGTTTCCTGGATGTTTTGATGAATATGCGTGTAGTAAACGTTTCGTTCGCTGCGAAAGGCTTGCAGGCTACCCGCCGAATAGAGATCGGTATCGCCGCCGCCCTTGTCGAGACCACTCAGTATGTAATTGGGCTGACCGGTTATGATGTTCAGGGTATTGCTTCGGTGAGCGTCGTTCAAGTCGCCCAAAACGACCACCGGTGTGTCTGAGTCTTTCATTTCTTCGGTCAGAATCATTTTGAGGGCCACGGCTTCGGCGGTTCTTCGGACAGTGGCCAGTCCGGCTCCGATGGCTTCAGCGTGTTTTTTGTAGTAATCCTTGTTATCTTTGTACCAGCCTTCGTAATAAATCTTGGAAGGAAGTTTCGACTTGAGGTGTACTACATAGACCGAGATCAGCCGTCCATTACTGCGAGGTTTGACTTTGAAATGCAGGACAGGTCTTGAAAAAGTATCCAGCTGGACCGCGATGTCGGAGCTTTGCGGATCGTCGCCTCCATTCATCATCCTATATTCGGCTGGAAAGTTCGTTATCCAGGTGGGTTCACCGTGCAGAAGGCTCTTTCGAACAGCGGCACCGCAGACAATCTTTTGTCCGGCATGGCCTTCAGGCACCAGGCACTGATGGTCAGATAAATCCGGGTGGTCAAAAACGGCCTCCAGTGAATCTTTGTGCCAGAGTTCTTGAAACCCCCACACATCCGACGGCATGTCGCGCAGGGTTCTTTGCAACCACTCAATCTTCTTGTCATAGTCCGCTTGGGGCCAACCGTCTGAATCGGTATATATGGCATTACCGGGCTCGTTGAGATTGTAGAGATTGCAGCTGCCGACTGAAAATTGGGTCCTATTTGCCATGATTGTGAAGGGTAGAAGTTACTCGGGTTTTTCTAAAGCGAAGCATCGTTCTGATGCGATCAAAGATGCAGATATTCTGACGAATGAAAATCTGAAACCGCCCATACTGATGTCTCGCCCAGGGGCAGATATGCAAAGAGCATCACCTTTACGGGTGATGCTCTTTGGTTTTAAAGTCTTCGGCTAGATTTCTAGCGGTTTAATGCAAGGGGTCTAGCGCGGTAAAGATTAATAGGACTCTTCGTTGCGTTAGCAGTTTTTGAGTCCGTTTAGCTCAATGACTTAATTAGATGGGTCTTACGTCAACGGCGCAGGGCCCTTTTTGGCCTTCGCCGACTTCGTATTCTACTTTCTGGCCTTCATCGAGAGATGCACGACCAGATACTTGGATTCCTGAATGGTGAACGAAAAGGTCTTTGCCTCCATCATCTGGAGCGATAAAACCATAACCTTTTTCGTCATTGAACCACTTTACTGTACCTGTACTCATAACTTACTTTTATTCTTATTTGATTGATTGTCTGTTCTTCCAGCAACGTGCTTTTAAAAACAGATGTGAGGAAGAAAGGCCTAGTTTGGCCAAAATGCAAGGTTGAATGGTCGATTCCGGGATTCCCGCAAATTTGGCCAAAATGCAAGGTTGAATGGTCGATTCCGGGATTCCCGCAAATCTCGCAGAGTTGAGGTTTAAAATGGGTTCAACCCTCTTGAGGACGGTATTTTTCAATCATACGCGTCTGGTCCTTGATTGCCTGCTTCATATAAACGTCAAACGGGGCGCCTGAAACTTCTTCAATCGTTTTTTGGATGACCGTCTGACCATTCGTTTTCGTTTTGAGAGTCTCCAGGTTGGTGCGAAGTGCATCCACAAATTTGTCGGTGTAGCGCATGTAAGCATCCAGCAGGATCCAGCGGGCGCTACCAGAGTTCTTATAGTTAATCCGAATCTTGACGCCTTGGGGTTTGGGCTCGCCCTTGCGCTTTTCATCGGGGTGCCAGTTCAGCAGGTCGAGATCCTTTCCTAAAACGTTTTTGGAAAGCTCAAATCGTTGATAGGCGAACAGGGAATAAATCTCTTTTGTGCCGTAGTATTTGATGGTGATCACGTCACTGAGGAAGCGACTCAGCACTGGGTCGAACCACTTTCGATCACTGATATAGGGCATACGCTCGGCCCGGACTTCACTCTCCAATTCTCTGACGAATCCACCTCGAAAGCGGGTGTTGCGCCGAGCGACCCAACTGAATGGATCGTAGATGTGGTAGAGATTTTGAACGAAGGTATCCTGAAGACGCTTAACCTGTTCCTCATGGGGTTCCGTGGACGAGACCAGTATGGGGTAGGTGAGTTTAACCTCCTTAAACGCATCGGGAAATACGTTATTGTTCAAGCCGCGGTCGATGATGTGATAGCCCTCGTTCGTATCGAGGTTGAGTCCCTGCTGTTTGAGGATATTGACCGGTGTTCCATAGCGGTTTCGATTGGTGGGGTTCTGCAGGAAGGAAACTTTCCATTCGGTGGTTACGCGGCGTTCCCACTGACCGGTCGCATCATTGTAGCGGATATCGCGCGCCAGTTTGGAGGTAGGGCGATCAGGTAGGGCTGCATTTAGGGTATCCAGATCCCAGGCGACCAGGGCTTCAATTTTGAAAAAGGGATCTTTATTGAGGCGATGAACAATCGCTATTTCCTTGGTGAGCCAGCTGTTGTGATCCACTTTGAACCCATCGATACCGAAGGATTCTGCCAGCAGGTTGAGGTCATGTACGAAAGCTTTTCCGGTTTCGAGACGCATGTTGAGATGGCGGATCTCGAATACCAGTAGACGTTCGTGGTATTTCAGCAGCAGTTCGTTAAACATATCGGCAAAGTCCAGAACGACGTCATTGTCGCCGGTGTATTTCTTGCCGGTATGGCCATCTATGACATCGATCTCGGCTTCGTAGATGACAAACGGCTCAAGTTCGAATACGGTTCCCCCGACTGACAGTTCTTCCTCCTTGCTAAACAATCCGAGTGGCAGACTCAGGGTAAGCAATATGAGGAGCAGTCGGGAATTCTGAAAAAGCGGTAACATGGCAAGCAATTGAGGTCGATTCCTCAAAAAGGACAATTCGAAAATGGATCGCGCAACTTCGGCTTGCCGGGCATTGTTGAGAAATTAGTTTTTGATTATCGGCCCCAGCAGTTGCGTTCGGCGAAGAGTGGTATAACCCGTGTTTAGTTCAAGATTCCTACTATGAACCAAGAAAAATCCATTTTGGCGGAAACCCATCGCCTTTCTGAAGACAAGACCCGTGAGAAAAACTGGAAGCGTTGGGGGCCCTACCTTCCCGAGCGTCAGTGGGGCACTGTGCGGGAAGATTACTCTGAGGATGGAGATGCCTGGCGACATTTTCCGTTTGAGCAGAGTGCTTTGCGAGTCTATCGCTGGGGGGCCGACGGTCTGTTGGGACTGACTGATCGACAGGGGCGTATCTGTTTTAGTCCGGGTCTGTGGAATCATCAGGACGAGATCCTCAAAGAGAGGCTGTTCGGACTCTCGGGGCATGAGGGAAATCACGGGGAAGACTGCAAAGAGCTCTATTACTATCTGGATGCGACTCCAACCCACAGCTACAATAAAGCGCTCTACAAATATCCGCAGGCAGCGTTTCCTTACCAGCGACTTAAGGAGGAGAACCAGAAACGCAATCGATTGGAACCGGAGTTCGAATTGATCGATACGGGTGTTTTCGATGAGGACCGCTACTTTGACCTACAGGTGGAATATGCGAAAGCTTCGCCCAACGACCTGTTGGTTCAGTTCACCGTGACGAACCGAGGGCCGGACCCGGCACCCTTGGATTTACTGCCAAAGCTTTGGTATCGGAATACCTGGATCTGGGGCTGCGAGCATGAGGGCTGTACTTTGAAACCCAGCATGGTTCTCAAGCAGCCGGGCTTGATTGAATTGGATCGGTCGAGTCTGGGAAAATATTATTTTGCCTATGAAGATTCGGCCGGGGCCTCCGTCAGATTCACGGAAAACGAAACCGACACCAAGTCGCTTTACCAGAAGGATAACAATACCCAGACGACGAGGTCCGCGTTTACGCAGTGGGTAAAAGAGGGATGTGAGGAGGCCGTGCATCCGGAAAAAGGAACCATGGCTATGGTTCGGTACGGATTCGAGCTCCAGCCCGGTGAAAAAAGGGTGGTGCGGCTTCGTCTGTTTGCAGCTGATGAGCGATCCTACAACGATCCGTTTTCAGACTTCGACGCTGTATTGAAAGAACGTCAGACTGAGGCGGATGCCTTTTGGGCGGCCCATTTGAACGATAAACTCGATCAGGAGAACCAGGCTGTACAGCGGCAAGCTTATGCGGGACTATTGTGGTCCAAGCAGTTTTATCATTACTCCGTGGCCGATTGGTTGAAGGGCGATTCCGCGATCGCACCGCCTCCCGATTCGAGATTGAATGGGCGAAACAGCGCCTGGACCCATTTGTTTAACAAAGATGTCATATCGATGCCGGATAAGTGGGAGTATCCCTGGTATGCGGCGTGGGACCTCGCATTCCACATGGTTCCCTTTGCCAAGATCGATCCGAAGTTTGCGAAGGATCAACTGATCCTGTTTCTGCGGGAATGGTACATGCATCCGAGTGGTCAGATACCGGCCTATGAATGGGCGTTGGATGACGTCAATCCGCCGACCCACGCCTGGGCCTGCTGGGAAGTTTATAAGGCGGGTTACGCCGATGGGAAAGGGGACGTGGATTTCTTGAAGCGGGTATTCAGTAAGTTGTTACTTAATTTCACCTGGTGGGTAAATCGGAAGGATTTAAATGGAAACAACCTGTTCGGTGGTGGCTTTCTGGGACTCGACAACATTGGTCTGTTCGACCGTTCCAAACCCCTTCCTGATGGCGCTACGCTGCATCAAGCGGATGGCACCGCCTGGATGGCATTTTACTGTACGACCATGATGGAGATCTCGCTGGAGCTCTCCCGCTTCGATCCGACCTATGAAGATATTGCTTCGAAGTTTTTTGAGCATTTCATGAGTATCGCCAACGCGATCAATCACTTTGGTGAAAACGGGCTTTGGGACGCAGAAACGGGATTTTATTACGACGAAATTCGTTACAAAGATGGACATTCCGAAGATGTAAAAGCCCGGTCGCTGGTGGGGCTGCTTCCACTAATCGCGGTGCTGCCTATAGATCAGTCTTCGGTCAATACCTTACCGGGTTTCCGGAAACGGATGGACTGGTATATTAAAAACCGGACCGACATTACCAAAACCATAAACTGTCGTTTCTCAACCAAGGACAATCGCGACAAGATGCTATTGGCCATCCCGACAGAAGAGCAGTTGAGGAGTGTGCTGGGCTACCTGTTTGATGAAAACGAGTTCCTGTCGCCTTTTGGCATACGGTCATTGTCCAAGTATCATGAGGAGCATCCGTTTGCATTGAAAGTGGCAGGGGAAGATCACGAAATCCGCTACTGTGCTGGAGATTCGGATACCTACCTCTTTGGGGGTAATTCCAATTGGCGGGGTCCCATCTGGTTTCCGTTGAATTATCTCTTGATAGAGTCCCTTAAGCGGTATGCCGAATACTACGGGGATGATTTTACGATCGAATACCCGACTGGCTCAGGGGATCTGAAAACACTTGGACAATGCGCTGCCGATATAGAAGCCCGCCTACAAACGCTATTTCTAAAAACTGAATCCGGAAAACGTCCGTACAATACGCTCTATCCGTTGTTGGATGAAAAAGAACACTTTTCACCCCACCACCAGTTCTTCGAGTTTTTTGATGGCGATACCGGTCAAGGGCACGGAGCCAGTCATCAAACCGGCTGGACGGCATTGATCGCCACAATCCTGGATAATCGCTGACAAGAGCCTGTCAGCCGTTGAGACTGGGAAATTCGTTTCTATGAAACAACATAGGAATAGCCAGATTTGCCGATGTTTTCAGGAAACGGCGCAGCTTAGTGAATCATTTTGAGCTGAAAGCGACAGCCCCACTGCGGTTGAACCGTATCTCGGATAGAATCATTGACGTGGCAGTATTATTTCCTAATTTCCAACTTTTCTTTAAGCGGGTGTAGCTCAGTGGATAGAGCTGCGGTTTTCTAATGCAGAAACCGCAGATTATCAGTAATTAACAGAAGTTATCGGGAGTAATCAAGTCGTTGATAATAAGCACATTAATCAAGAATCCGCGTTATCTGGAATTATCCTGAAAAGTCCCATTTTTTCGTACCGAGTGTATAAACGAGTTAACAATTTTCTTCGAACGTCAGAGTGTAGGCACGGCGCGAAAAGGCGTCCAGAGCGAAGCGAACCAGTTGCGCTGATCGCCGTTGCCTACCACGCCTTGTTCGCTTGTTTGATTCGTAGGCCGCATAGGTTTCCGTCCTTGGTGAAAAAGTCTTCGAGCGCGATCGCAACTCCCTTGTGAGTCCATCGGATTGTCGGACTGAGTTCCGCGCCGCTGTTGGCATAGCGGTCATCTATCTCGCCCTTGCCGAGATCGGCCTCCACCAATTCCTTCCACATTCGATATTGCCTGTTGCGGTCAACATCGGAATCACGGTCTCCAAATGCGCATTGAATCTCTTTCAGTTGCAGCTCCGGCCCTCGCAAGTATCCGAGAATCCCAACAGCGGCATCGGGAAACACCTGAACGTCACGCCAGATCGCCTGCCCGTATCGATCACCTTGCGCCTCCCAATCCGAAGTGTGATCGGTCGTATCCGCAAAGCTCGACCTCGGCGCATCCCAGGGAATCACTCGATCCTTTGGAGGGAGTGGCAATCCTTCTGGGAGCTGCGTGATCCATGTCATTTTTGAAGCGAACGTCAAATTGTGGGATTGCTAGGCGCGGAGCGACTCGCAATTCCACACCAATGTCTTGTTATCACAGAGTTTTTTTTCATTGAAGGAGGTCTAGGATTGAGGTCTCCAATACGCCAAATAGTAAAAGGATACCTATAATAAAAAACAATATCTTAAATCCTGCCCATCCCCTTGTCTGAAAGACGTAGGTTGGAAAGATTATTGGGTAGCAAAAAGCTACAATATCAGGAGGGAAATACTCTTTTCTTTTTCTCATATCTTTCCAAACCCACCAAGCCGCCAACAATGCCCAGAAATACTTGTCGAGGGTGTGGATTTCCACTGGATATTCTATTTGATTCAAAACTCCGCGGACATTCCTAAACACGGTGTAAGTCAAATGGATGAAGAACCAAAACAGAGGTGAAGTGAGTAGTTTCAAAATTCTTTCTGATAACGCCGAACGGACTAATCGTGGGCAGCTCCGCTGCTCGCGATTTGGTCGCGTGTCTTGTTATGAGTTCTTTTCTTTGAGATCATAAAGGTTAGGATTAGCATAACTACAGCGAGCAAGTTTATGCCCCAACCATGAGGATTCTTCATTGCTTCTTCTATTCCTCCATAAAACTGGCGAATTGGAAATCCGATTCCAACGTTTACTGAAAATCTAAAGTCGCCCGCGAATATCTCAAACGTTTGAACAAGGTAGAATACGACTAGAACCCACTTTCCTGATACTCTTCCGAATAAGACCATCAGTGATCCGATCAATCCAAGTATCGCGAGAAGAAGATGCGGAAAGCTAAGAAATCCTTGGTTCTTTATTAGCGAGAACGTCGTGACAGCCGCTAGTAATGCTAAGAGCAAACTGATTATTCCAGCTATATAGCTTCTTGCCTTCATAACGTCAAAGCTGACCCAGACCTGACCGGAGGGCGAGCGTTGATTTCAAGTTAATGGTTCGAATTGTCATGACGGTCTCGACTGAACGCGGTCAGGTCTTGGTGTCCAGCGTCTTGTTAGCTCCGTGTTCTCCGGGTCGCGCCCGACCACCGGTAAAAAGTCCGAGATGAACCTCGGTTCAAAATCCGAGACAACAGTCCACGCTTCTTAGGCTCTGCCCACTCGACGTCTTGAAAACCTCCGGAACCTTCGTGAGAACCCCAAAACTCCAGCTTGTCGTTCAACGTGTCAGTGATCGCGTCGAGAACGTCCTCCGCAATCTGATCCTCCTTCTGTTCGAGAGGGATGTCGTCGTAATTGGAATAGTGGGAGTGGGTGAATCTTCCAAAGACGATCGTGACCTCATCGCCGTCGTCATAGAGTTCAATATCTCCGAAATCGCCATTCTCTGACCGAATGCGGATGAATGGCGCCGGCTCTTCCCCAGGCTCAATTCGCTCAATTCTCTCGGGAATCTGCTTCTCTAGAAATTCGGTGACGACCTTCGCAAGCATTCCTTTTTCTTGAGCTAACGTTGAGTGGAGGTGCGGCTGTAAGCCGTTACCTCTCACGACTTGTTAGCTCCTTGCTTTTTAGGTTTCCGAACTGTTCGTGTGCTCCCGTCTCAATCCTCTGCTGCTTAAGCGATTCTTTATTTTCTTTAATGTAGCTCGTTAGGCCAGACATGCCCCCCACCACTTCGTCCACAATCGCCTGTCTGCCAGCTTGAGGGATAAAGGATACGTTGGGGTAGATCTTTGAGAGATCAGGGAAATTCTCTTTCTCTTTGCTCACTTTCTCTACGACAGCAAGCAGCTGGTCTGGAAATCCGAAAGCGTATCCGTTGATATATGGACCTGCTAATTGGTAAAATGAATTCTGGGCATGCATGAGTTCGAATCCTGCCGAGCCCATTCCTCCCACTTTGGCTTGATCGAGAATTCCTCTGAAAACTCGCGATCTAAGCTGAGCAGTATAAAACCAAAATACCGCCTCATCCCTATACTCTTCATCGTATAGTCGGATGGCTCCAACGTAGAGTTCCTCAACGTTGAGTTCTGACCAATTCTCCTTCATTGTGTGAATCGTGTTCAGAAACTCCTCGGATTCCCTTGAGGCCAAACCCTTGCTATACTTTCCGACTTTTACGGTAGGCCCTTCCGAGTTGTAGAAGGGCGTTATGTAAACTTCTATTTTGGACGGATCCATTGTCGGGCTCTGTCCAAAGCAGAAACTGGCGAATATAAGAAAAAGTGAAGTGAGGGTTGTTGATTTCATATTTTAGCTAACGTCGAACGGACTAATCGTGGGCAGCTCTGCTGCTCGCGATTTGGTCGCGTGTCTTGTTGTATGGAGTTAAGTTGAAATATACCAGAACGGTTCTGTGGAAGCAAAGAAGAATCATCAAAGCATTCAATCCGAAGATCAACCATAACCCAGGTTGCAGAAATAGTATCCAATTCTCTCCTTCTCTCATGCTTAGGTAGGTCAACATCACTGTGGTCAGAATTATGTCTGCGGCGACGAATATCACGAATATCCTTAAGTACTCTTTTTTCTTTTTTATTGAAGCAAAGACCAGAATCGCCAGAGCAAGAACATTTAGCCAGACAAACGAACTTCCGGAAAGAATTCCTGTGACACAACGGAGTAAGTTGAACCCGATAACCAGATACAAGATTGCCGGAAATTCTTTCATACAACGACTAGCTCAGGCGGCGAGCGCTTGCGCTCGTTGCCTGTAGCGCCTGGTTAGGCAGGTTTGTTTTGTAAACAGCGTAGATTCGACAGGGACCAGGTTCACATCCCTCGAACCTTTTCTCATTCAGCGAGTTAATCGCGGATTTTAGGTCATCAAGTAGGCAGTGTTCGTTTACCTGAATCTCTTCTGCCATGTGATTGCAGGAAAGGTAAGAGCACTCTGGATACTGCCCCATTGCGTAGGAAATGATATCGTATCCTAGTAATTCTTTTTCTTTTGGTGGAATGATCCTAGTTTCCAGTTTTTCATTCGGTTCATATGCTTCCCAAGTAGGATCATCTTCGTAACACTGAAGGTCGTAACCCTCGTAGTAGAAGAGAGTGCAATCTGATAGGTCGATTTCATTCTCTTTCGCGACCCTCAAGATTGTCTCTGGATCGTTATAGAGACCATAACCGTTGTGATCCGGAGTTAGCTGATAGTCATGGAAATCGGATGATGTGCAACTGCTTACCGAGCATATGTCCAAGACCAGATTGTTTTTTAGCCAGTCAGGTTTTGGTTTCACGGTTTTTGCCATGTAGCCGATTGGATTCATTTCTATTTTCGCCTAACGCCGAAGCCTCTAATGGAGAGAAGCCCCCGGCTTCTCGGAATTTAGAGA
>CAYGQM010000117.1:0-10868 GCA_964352065.1 uncultured Opitutaceae bacterium | reverse complement strand
AAACCTGTATTTCGAATCTTAATCCTGATCGTAATCGTTAACCTAAGCGGGCTCACCCACTTGCGGGGTGTAACGCCATTGGGAGTATTAGCCAAAGCTTTCAACGAAAGCCAAGCTGATGGGCCCCGACCAACCTGATCCTAATCGTTTTTATCAACCACAGAGCGCACCGAGGACACTACCGAGGAGCTCACGACGACACATCTACAAGCCCTTGGGTGAAGAATAACAAAATAGCTATGGGTCATACGTAATCCGCACAGATACGCGAAGGGGTTCATACTACGGGTTGGTTCAGTCACTCTTCTAAGCGTAAAGGGAGCCCCCTCACTCTTTCACCTTAAAGACCCAGTTTAGGCTTATGACCTTAGCTTGCCCGCTCGCCAGGGCGAAAGCGGCGCGTGAGCCCTTTGAGGAAATTACGCAGGAACTGATCCCCACACGCCACAAAGTTCTTATGGGTGGGTGCACGAAAGAGGGCGTTTATTTCACCTTTGGATATTTTGAACCCGACACCTTTCATCGTAACGATCATATCGGTATCTTTCATATCAAAGGCGATACGCAGTTTCCGAAGGATCCTATTATTGTTGATCGTAGCCGTTGAGAATTTTTTAACGGGTCCCTCGCTGGGTCCGCGACGTTCCAAAATCAGTCCATCTAAAAACGCGTGAATGATTTCTGCGGGGCACTCAATAAACCCTTCCTCCTCTTCGTTTTTGAAGAGACCCACCACATCGAGAACCGACAATTCCACACCCCCCGCTTTGATCATCTCGACCACCTCTCGGTTTTTAATTTCAAGCGTGTAGCGCACGCTTTTCATCACTTCGTTGTTTGTCATTCGGTTTCTTATTGTTGGGTAAGTCGTTTTAGAGGCGAATTAAAAAATAGACGGGCAGACCCAATGGGCTCGCCCAGCAGTACGGACCGGCCCCGTTTTAGCTGCCCTTCACTGATTTCCCACCTGTCAATGAGGAGGCCAGGAATACTCAAAGATCAGCCGACTCAACAACCAGGCCCGGCACTTTTTCCGGTCTCTTCGCTCTGTCTCCAGGAACCATTTTCACTTGCGTTTCGTGGTGTGATTGAAGCTGATCTCCCACCATGAAACTTACCCCGACATGTACGCTACTCACCATTCTTCTTCTCAATCTGACGGTCTGTGCCTACGCCCAGCCAAAACCAGACCCCGCCATTGCTGCCGTGCTTGCGGCCAATCAGGCACGAAACACGGCCCTCGTTTCTCACGACCTTAAAGCCCTAGATAAAATCCTCGCACCCGATTTCAATTACACCCACAGCAACAATTTTCAGGAGACCAAGGAATCGCATATCGGTTCACTCAAGAACGGCCTGCGCTACACCAGATACGACACCTCGGAATTGCGGGCCCACCTCCTCACGCCCGATATCGTCACGCTCAATGGTTTCTTCGATCAGACCAAAGGCAAAGATGGCAACCTGAAGTCAGGTAAATATCTCTTTCTGGCCGTCTGGCGCCGCGCAGGAAATGCCTGGCAACTCACCAGTTTTCAATCCGCTCTTCCGCCACCCGCTAAATAAGGGAATGGGATCGACCTTTCCTGAACCGGTTTAGCCATCAGCGAACAGGCGGATCGCTACAAAACCACCCAACTACCAGGCCCAGCACCCTTTCCTATTCCCTTTCACCCCCTGAGAACGGGTGATCTTCAGTGCGTTCGTGGCACTTGAGAATTGCATTTTTCTTCAAATAATCGAATGAACACTACCATGAAATGCTTCGCTTCGAGATTACCGGTCCTGCTTGTCCTCTTTCTGTCCTCATGGCTCTTGTCAGGAACTGCCAATACGACTCGACCCAATATACTGTGGATTGTTGCTGAGGACCTGTCGCCATGGATGGGCAGTTACGGCAATGAGGTAAATAAAAACCACACGCCGGTCATCGACAAGATGGCCGCGGGCGGAGTCCTTTTCAAGCGGGCCTATACACCGGCACCGGTATGTTCTTCTGCCCGGTCGGCCTTGATCACCGGTATCATGCAAACCACTACCGGGACTCAGGAACACCGTTCCAGTCGCTATACCGACGGTAAGATCGTGCCCGAATCCTTACGCATTCACCTTCCCCCGGCTGTCAAAACACTGCCTGAGCTGATGAAAGCCCAGGGGTATTTCACCTTCAACAGTGGCAAGGACGACTACAATTTTCACTACGACCGCAGAGCCCTCTACGATGTGGGAACCCGCTCCGACTATAAAGTGGGTATGAATGGCTGGCAGGGAAACCGGGCCGAGCATACCAAGTCCTTTACCGAAGACGTGTGGGGATCCCGCCCGAATAAGGACCAACCCTGGTTTGGGCAGATTCAGATCGATGGTGGAAAGGGAGACAAACGCTATCTGCCGGAGTCGGATTTTCTGGATCACTCCACCGTGGACATGCCCCCCTATTTTCCCGACACCCCGGCATTGCGCGAGGCCTGGGCGGTGCATTTTGACAATGCCCGCGGTTCCGATGTCAGAATCGGCCAGATCATGGAACAGCTGAAAGCCGATGGCGAGCTCGACAATACCATTGTCTTCTTCTTCTCGGACCACGGGCACAACACCTCACTGCGTCACAAACAATTCTGTTACGAAGGTGGCATGCATGTCCCCTTGGTGGTGGTGGGAAACCACCCCTCCATCCAGGCAGGAACGGTGGTCACTGACCTGGTTTCCCTGCTCGATGTCACCGCCACCACCCTCGCCCTGGCGGGTGCTGAGCTGCCCGACTACTACGACGGACAAAACCTCTTTGGCAAAGACTACACGCCCGCAGCGTACATCATCGGAGCGCGGGACCGCTGCGACTACACCATCGATCAGATCCGTACCGTCCGAACCAATACCTTTCGGTATATCCGCAATTACTATCCTGACCGGCCTATGCTGCAAGCCGGCTACCGTGACAACCGTCCATTTTCCCAGGATATGCGCAGACTCCACGAAGCAGGTAAACTAACCGACTACCAGGCCGCACACTGGTTTGGCGTTCGCCCTCCCGAGGAGCTCTACAACCTGGAAACCGATCCGCACGAGATCAACAACCTGGCAGCCGATCCGCACTACCGGACCGAGCTCCTGAAACACCGGCGCATTCTGGATGACTGGACCGTGGAAACAGACGACCAGGGTCAATACCCCGAATCAAGCGTGCAACTCAAAGCGACCTATGATCTCTGGAAGGATCTTTCCATATTTCGCGATGCCGCTGTGAATCCGGAATACGATCAGTTTCGGTGATTCCGAACAACCGTCCGCACTAGGCCAAAGAGCACAGAACACCGCAGCCGAGAACTGAAGGAGGAGTTGGTGGGGTGTCGCTCAATCCTTTTTGAGCTTCCCAATAAAGCAAGTTTCGAGCTCCGCGACACCAACAACAAGGAATGGCCTTTCGTGAACTTCCGTCGTGCAAAGATGAATGTGTCGCTATCACTCGGTACTACGTCTGCCCCCTTTTGGGTTCCTGGAACCGAGGGCATGGGCAATGCGGATCCTATGAACCAGACAAATTTTCTATACTTTGGGCGGAGCTTGAAATAGATTCCGCACCCCATGTACCAACTTAGAACATACCAACAGGAAGCTGTTGATAGCACCCTCAATCACTTTAGGAGGAAGCGAACCCCGGCGGTGATCGTTTTACCTACGGGTGCGGGTAAGAGTTTGGTGATCGCTGAGTTGGCCAAAATAGCCACAGGGCGGGTCCTGGTGCTCGCTCATGTCAAAGAGCTGGTAGAGCAAAACCACCAGAAATATGAAAGCTATGGCCTGCAGGCGGGCATCTATTCGGCGGGCTTGAATCAAAAGGATAGCCAGCGAAAGGTTATATTTGGCAGCATCCAGTCAGTCGCGAATGCGAATGATGACTTTTTTAGTGATTTTACACTGCTCGTGATCGATGAATGTCACCGTGTCGGCCTCGAGCCAGACAGTCAGTACGCTAAAGTCATCAAACGGCTGAAGTTGAACAATGAGCGTATTTGCATGTTGGGCCTTACCGCCACCCCCTATCGCTTAGGACTCGGCTGGATCTATAATTACGCTATCCGTGGGGAGCTGAAGACTCAGGAGCTTCGTTTCTTTAAGCAATGTATCTACGATCTGCCCCTCGAGTATATGATAAGAAACAAATACCTTACGCCTCCCGTAAAGGTAGATATTCCTGTAACGTCTTATGACTTCTCTGAGTTAATCGAGGGGGGCAAGGCGTACACCATCGCTCAACTTGAGGAAGTGCTACATAAGCAAAAACGCCTGACGCCACTGATCATCAAAAACATCATTGATATCACCGATAGCTATCAGAGACAGGGCGTGATGATTTTCAGCTCCACGGTGAAGCATGCTCAAGAGGTGATGGAGCATCTTCCGAAGGGCGAAGCACGAATTGTCCTGGGAGAGACCGAGGCCAGCGAACGTGATCAGATCATTGATGATTTCAAAAAGAGAGCGTTTAAGTATTTAGTGAATGTATCTGTCCTGACGACCGGTTTCGATGCGGCACATGTCGATGTGATCGCGATCTTGCGTCCAACAGAATCGATTAGCTTGTATCAGCAAATCATCGGTCGTGGTTTGCGTTTGGATACCGATAAAAAGGATTGTCTTGTTTTAGATTACACGGGGATGGGGCATAGCATTTTCAGCCCAGAGATTGGCGACAAGAAAACCGTTTCCGAATCGGTAGCCGTACGGGTGCCCTGCCCTGAATGTGGTTTTGTGAACGATTTCTGGGGTATAGTCGACGATCATGGATATGTGATCGAGCACTTCGGCCGCAAGTGTCGTGGTGGTCATCAAAATCCGGATACCTACAAGTTTACGCCCTGCGGCTATCGTTTTCGATTTAAGGTCTGCGACCAGTGTGCGACTCAAAACGATATCACTGCTCGCGAGTGTCGCAACTGTGGCCATGTTCTGATTGATCCTGACACAAAGCTCAAACAAGCAAAGCTGTCTAAAGACGCCCATGTACTCACGCCGGATTCGATCGAAATGCTGGAGCGCTTCGATAAAAATGGGACCCCTTACCTGCAGGTAAAGTACTACGATTATGATGCGCGCCACCTCGCTGAGATTCACTATCTCAACAATCAAACCAGTCTTAAAAAGTTTAATATCAATTTCTTGAGATCGCACATGAAAAGACCTGAAATGAAGCTCAACATCAGCTCGGTCGGCGAAGTCGTACAAATGCAATCACAGCTCCGGATGCCTTCATTTTTGATCGCTCGCAAGCAGGGGAAGTTCTGGAAGATCACGGAAAAAATATTTAGCGAGGAGCTTTGATTTATTCAGGGAGCCACAAAAGATTACATGGGAGTTGTCAGGAATATTGACTTCTGACCCTTGACCCCATTTTGCGTTCCCTTCCTGAGGAATCGATTCCCCTGACCATTCAACTGATGGAAACTGCTGATCGACTAGGGGCACGGGTTCATCTCGAAGTACACCGAGATACCTGTACGGAGACGCCTGAAAAAACGGCGGCCATCATAGCTGGATACAAGGAAGCAACTGGTAAAACGCCGCTTGTTAATTTCGACTATTCTCATCCAGCTACGGTGAAACACCTGGGCCCTCAGAATTACGTCGAGCGCCTCTTCGATGACGTGGAAACATTCCAGCAGTGTAACCTATGGCATATGCGCCCGTTCAATGGGCATCATTGCCAAGTGGCTGTTACGGATGGCAAGGGCAACATCACTCCCGAATACGAGGATATGCGGCCGTTCATCCGACAGGCTTACACGCACTGGCTTAATGGTCCTCGGCCCACGAATGAATTGTGGGTGGTGCCCGAGCTTGGTCCGAAGGGTAGTTATGGGCTCAGCTCGTTTCCGAATATTTGGGAAGACGCCATTGTCTTGGGCAAAGACCTGAAACGTATCTGGGACGAAGTGGTGCAGGAACGTTGAGGACCTGAGTACTGTTGGGAGCTGGAGTTTCTCAGTTACGATTCTGAGAGTCCTATACTAAGCTTAGTTTCATCACAAGGCAGTCGCGATCCGGGACTGTGACCCCGAGTGTCCGATCACTGAAATGGTTCGGCTTTTTGGCCCAGTTGCTTGTGGTACTCTTCCAAGAAAAGGGCTAACGATACTCAGAGGAAACGAATTGGATTCCGTTGAAGATCGAAGCGTAAGCGGGATATGAAATATTAACATTGACGCTTTTTGCTCCCCTCAATGTTAAAATTCTACGTTTGACCCCTTTAAGCCTTCCCCTACGAAAGTGCATTGAACGGTTAGTTGGCGACGCTTTGGTTTCCAACGTTTTGAATGGTGCTAATCTGAGTGGTATTCTTGTGGTTGATGGAAATATCGGTTCTTTGAGACTAAGGAAAAGGATTGCTGTTGATCAGAGGTTAAGGGCGTTTCGAAAAATTACATGACCGAAAGCAATATCTACGTCTCTTATCTGGATGTTATTTCGCATCGATTTGATTTTTCAGGTATTGAGGTAGTTCGTGTTGAATTTAGTTAAACGGTAGGGAAAAAATCTAATTGTCCCTTTCGAACCATTTAATCTGATTATGACTTTTTCTTTGTTTCTGAAATATTGTGAAAATCGATTTTAATGCGCGATTTCTTGCGGCGAGATGCCGTTGTCGGGTTTCAGTTGAGTGATGGTGGTTCTTCGTCGGGAACGTGAACTGCCGCGACCGCGCTTGAAAAACATCAGCACCCCGGTCAGGCTGAGAGCAGCCGGGGCAAAGCCCGCCAGGCACCAGATGATTTTGGTGATGAGACCGCCGAAGTAACCAAAATGAAGGGGTTCAAAAGTGTCCACAAATTTGACCCAAAAACCGGCCTGACGCAGGTCTTTGCTTGCTGTTACTTCACCCGAGTCGGCTGAAATGAAAATCGTACTTCCGTAGGGACTATTGAAACTACCGGCATCTGGGTGTTGGCCGTAGAGGTAGAAGTTTGGATCCGAATCAACCGGGAAATAAACATAGTTGAGCGAGTAGCCCGGAATCTCCTTTTCTGCGATCGAGTGAAGTTGGTCGATCGAATCCCGGTAACCGGGGAACTCGTTGGCGATTGTATGCTCTTCGTCATGGTGCTCCACAAGTTCGTGAATGAGATGGGTCAGGTTCCAGTAGGCGCCGGTAAACCCAAGAATCAGGTTCATCGGAATGGTTGCGATGCCCACGGCTTTGTGAAGGTCCGAAAAGAATATGCGGGAGCTTTTGCCCAAGCGCAGCTTGAAAAGCGATTTGAAAAAAGGCCGGTGCAAGTAAATACCGGAAATTCCCAGAAAGAGGAAGCCAATCGCGAAGATGCCCGCCAGGGCGATGCCTAGATGGTCCGCAAAAAAAGTGTAGTGTAATTCAACAAACCAGCCGTAAAGCGTCTCGCCCAGTGGAATGGGCTGGGGGGCCATTTCAGCCGTGTAGGGATCGATTGTGAGTATGTGCCACTTGTCGTCTCCTCGTGGGTTAAGATAAACCCGGTCCCGTTGCGGACTGTCGTATTTGAACAACCATCCGCGGATCCAGAAATCGGGAAAAGCTTCCTCGACCCGGCGGGTGAGTTCGGAGGGACTCAACCGCCGGGAATCCGCACTTTGCGGGGCATTGAATTTAAGCTCGGAGTGGAGTTGATCCGTTATTTCCTCATGAAACACCAGGACGCTGCCGGTAAGGCCGATTACCAGAAGAGCGAGGCCGCAAATCAGGCCGATCCAGGAGTGGAGTTTCCAAATACGTTTTCGCAAAATAATAGAAGAGAGAGAAGTCCACTCGTGTATTGGCACAGGCGGACCAGGTTGAATTCTTTGAAATTAAGTACTGCTCATGCTGAGTATCACCGTTCAGTAGTTCCACTTCAGGCTGAAGATGATGTTTCTCGGTTCGCCGAAGTTGGGGTAATCGAGATTAGCAAAGTAGATTTCCTTGAGTGCGTTCTTTGCACTCAGTGTTGCGGAAAATTTGCGGTTGAACTGATAATTGAGGTGGAGGTTAACCAGGCTATAAGCGTCCTGCGATGTGGCTAGCATGTCGCCGGAGGGTAAGGCGAGGGATCCTGTGATTTCGCTTTGCCAGGTCAGGCCGCCGCCAATGGCGAGGCGACGCCACCTTCCGGGAAACTGATAATGAGTGGAGAGCTGAAACAGGTGTTTCGGAAGATTGGTATAAATCAGGTCGGTTTCGTGGCGGGAGGTGTCGTTGAGTGTGTATCCAAGAATTACTGACCAATCGTCGGTAACAAGCCCGGAAACCTGGAATTCGACACCTTCACTACTGGTGCCATCCACCCCGATGTAGCGGGTAGGGTCATCCGGGGTTGAGGGTATGCCAACGTAGTCGGGGTGCACCACCGCATAGTTGTCTTGTGAAGTATCGAACAGGGCCGCTGTGAAGGTTGCCCGGTCGTCCGCGAAACTCATCTTGAGCCCGAGCTCGAGGTTGACACCTTCGATGGGGTCGAGGTTGTTGCGGTTGATATCGATTCGGTTTTGAGGTTGGAAAATGGAGGTGTAACTCGCGTACAAGGTCGTCTTCTCATTCAGGTCGTAGGTGAAGCCGGCATAGGGAGTCAGTTCGTTATCCACATCAAATTCGGAGTAGGTGGAAACGTTGGTGCCGTTGTCGTAGCGCTCGAATTCTTCGGTCTCCCAGTTGGAGAGGCGGGCACCGATGATAGCCGAGAGCTCATCACTGAGCCGGAAGCGGGTCGAGGCATAGATTCCTGATTGCTCGGTCGATTCGGCGTATGCACCGGGGAGGTAGTTGAAGTCGATCTCCGGTGCTGAGCCATCCCAGGTGTAGAAATTGGGGATCTCGTAGAACCAAGTATAACCCGCATCGTTGTTTGGCGAATCGCTATCGAACTTGGAGGAGCTTACACCGAGGACGAGGTCGTGTTCGCGGTCGAAGAGTTCAAAGGTTCCATTGGCATAGATATCCAGGCTTTCGCGGGTGTCATCGGTGTCCCAAATAGTGCCGCTGATGATAACTCCGCTGCCGTCTTCCTTGTTGAGAAAGCTACCGGCGTAGGGATTGGCATACACGCTCTTACTGTGCTCTTCGCCATCGGTTTGGTTGTAGGCGGCTTTAAGGTACCAGTTTTCGCCCAGTTTCTGCTCCAAGTTTATAAAGAAGGTACCGGACTCCCGCTGCCATTTCGCCCAGTTGGTGGCGAAATTGGTGGTGTGGGGTAACTCGGATGGCGTGCCGTCGATGGCCAGGGGAGGAATGGTGCCCCATACCGATGCTGTAGGATTATTGTCCTGAAACTGATAACCAGCCGTTATGGTGGTGGTTTCGGTGAGATCACCGGCCAGCGTAACCAGGTATGCCAGTTTTTCTTCATGGTAACGGTCACGAAAACTGTCCCGGTCGGTGTAGGCCATAACAAATCGGCTGCGGAATTTTCCGTCTTCGGTGAGCGGGGCATTCACATCGACCTGACCTCGGTAATATTCCCAGGAGCCGTAAGATCCGCGTATGTCCGCATCAAACTCCTTGCCAGGTTTTTTTCGATGGAAATTAACCGTACCGGAGGGTTTGCCTGTTCCGCTGAAAAGTCCGTTCGCCCCGCGTACGATTTCCACCATCTGGTAGAGAGCGGTGTCATACTCCTGATTGGTGCTCCCGCTATAAGTTGGGATTCCGTCAACCTGGAAATCGTTGATCTGGAATCCCCGGGAAAAATACAGTGGTCGCTGAGTATCGTAGAGTGATACATTGACTCCGGTCACATTGCGCATGACGTCGTCCATCGTGAACATCGATTCGTTCTCGAGGCGCGAACTATCGATCAGGCTAATTGTTTGCGGAGTTTCCCGGTCGGTGAGCGGCAGGCGGGTGGCAGTACCGACAAGCTCATTTCTATCTCCAAAGACCGTGAAACCGGATATTTCATAAATATCTTCTTCTTCGTCTTCGTACGATGAAGTGTCGTTCGTCTGGGCTATGACCGCGCTTGTCAGGGCGATGGCCCCAATCGCGTATCGCAGGATTTTCGTTTTTCTTAATTTCATAGGTTCAATATTGGAAAAGGCATGTTTGAAATGTGGCTCCGCTGTCTGTGTGTTCTTCCAAGTCGCTCGAGGCAGACGCTTTAGGAGGGGCCGGTAGCAAAGTTTGTTTAGGGCTAGTCATGCCAGATGGCAGGAAGGGCTGTGACGGTTTTACTGAATCTGGAATCATCAATTGGAAGTGTATTCGTCGCTACAATTGGAACGTATATTAAGAATGAGTATCAATCTCATTTAGGAAGTAAATTATTGGTAATGAGTATCAATCTCAATAACGATGCAAGAAGAAAAGTACAGAAAAAGGGCAGCCATTTGATTGGCTGCCCTTTTGTTGACTGAGTTCTGTGGATTATCCTCCGATATACTTCCACCAAGCACCTTTATCCGCCGAATTAACCGGCGGAAAGGTGTCGCCGACATCCATCGGAATAATACGTTCTTCGGCTGTTGGGGGCGGTGTGCTTGTGCCGTCCAGGTAACCATCGAACTCGTAATTCCCTTTGGTAGGGCAGATTTGTCCGGTCTTGAATCTTTGGCCGTAATAGGTCATAGATTTTCCTTTCAATTAAGTTTTATTGTTGATGAGGCCATCAGTTGCAGCTGATGGCCTCGTTAGTGCTTGCGGTCACGTGGTGGCATAGGGTCGTTACCGTAACTGTCTTTGTCACGGATTTGTCCGTTACGCCGGTGGATGACCACCTCCGATTTTTGTTTTAAAGCGATCTCGCGTGCTCGCGAGGTCGCTGCTTTCTGGGTGTCATGGGTCGAGGTCAGGGGAAGGAAAAAGGGGAAAAAGGGGTCAAACGTAGAATCTTTGCATCGTTAATTATTGATAGCATTACTCACCC
>CAYGQM010000116.1:0-11481 GCA_964352065.1 uncultured Opitutaceae bacterium | reverse complement strand
TAGTTACTCTTTCGTCCACGATCTGCTGCAACCGATGTTATGGAGACGATAGTACCGCTCCGAATAGACTCAAAATAGTCGGCCAAAACGGTGAGCAAAGAGGCGTAAGTTAAGAAGTTGGTGTGTATAGATGCGTGAATTTGCTGAAAGTCATTCTGCACGACCGACTGATCAGGCAAAACGCCGTGAGCAATAATTGCCAGATCGAGAGTTCCGACTTCAGAGACCGTGTTCTTCAAGGCTACGGCATGCTGTTCACAGTTATCCAAGTCGATTTCGGTAATGTCTATGCCACCTGCGCCCAGAACCTCCAGGTTCTTTCCTATACTTTCCAAATGGGCTTTGTTCCGACCCCACAGAACTAGCCGATGGCCTTGAGCGGCGTAGCATTTGGCCACTTCTTCAGCAATCGCCGAGGTTGCGCCTATCAATAGTATCGTTTTCATTCTCCTTTACAACTGCTTCGTTACTCGCCTCCAAAACGAAGATGAAAAGTTCGGGTCGACAAATTTTGAAAAATCGTCCCACTGCGGATAACCTTTCTGAAAGAACTCGGAACTCATCCGCGCATCTTTTGCAGGGTACAAGAGTCCCCCAGCAGCATCGACAACAGCATCCAACTCCTTAAAAAGCTGCAGGGTTGAATCCCCACGGTTTGGAAAATCAAGTGCAAGCGTAATTCCTGGTCTGGGAAATGACATCATGCCTGGAGAGCTTTTGGACCCAAATGTTTTAATCACGGCGAGAAACGATCCCTGCTTCGAGGCCGTAATCATACGAAGGATTTCATTCATCGTCTCCAGCCCCCCCTTGAAAGGAATGACAAACTGGTATTGAAAAAATCCCCGCTTTCCGTAAATCCTATTCCAATCATTGACAGCGTCCAGGGGATAAAAGAACGGGTCATAATGCACACGCGTCCTGCTTTTCTTGGTACGCTGCTTTCCGTAATAAACCGCATTGAAAGCTTTAATACTCAGTGAGTTCAGCATCAGATTCGGGCAATCAAATGGCGCTGTAACCTTCGGGTCTTCGTGAACTTTTCGAGACAAAACACTCGCGGGCGAGTGATTACCCCTCATAAAGATTCCTCGTCCCATACCCTTCCCTTGGGCGACACAGTCAATCCAAGATACCGTATACTCCCAATCGTTGTCGGAGTCTTCGGATAATTCCAGGAATTCCTCGATTCCCTCAAATTTTATAGACTCCATTTCGATCCAGGCATTATTGACCTTCTTGAGTGTAAACTCCGCCCAAGTGATCAAACCGGTAAGCCCCAAGCCTCCGATTGTCGCCTTGAATAATTCTGTATTGAATTCAGAAGTACAAAGGTGGCGGGTCCCATCGGAACGCAATAGCTCAAACCCTATGACGTGGCACCCGAATGTGCCGGCGACATGATGATTCTTTCCGTGGATGTCGTTGGCTATCGCTCCCCCTACGGTAATAAACTTAGTCCCCGGTGTCGTAGGAAGAAACCACCCTTTCGGAACAATTAGCTTCAACACTTCGTCAAGACTTACTCCAGCCTCACAGCGTATTATTCCGGACGCCTCATCGAATAGGATGAAACGATTCATCCCGGAAGTTTCAATGAGGGTTCCCCCATCATTCAAGCAACTGTCTCCATAGCTGCGTCCCAAGCCATAGGGCAGGATCTTTTTCCCGCCTGCCTCAGGGACAGCGGTATCCAGCCAGCGCAAAGCACGGACCTCATGGTCAGCATTGGGGAAGCGACCCCAACTTTGGAAACGGTTCATAGTTCTAGGATGAGAAACGATTAAACTAGAGGGCGCCAAAAAAAGGTTAAGCAGATATCCAAGCCAAAACCGATTCTTGATGTATTTTTTATAATGGAGAAGCCAGGAGGGCAATAATGCCTAATGAGAATATAGTTCCGTAGCTGAATCCATCTTTCACGGCAAAATGGATCGGGTCTTCATCCATAGCCCCCCGGTGAGTGACGAGCCACAGTCGGGTAACCCACACCAACATAATCGGACAAACGAGCAGTATCCACTTTGGATGTTGGTACAGGTGGGCAACTGACTCACCGCTTACATAAAGTGCTAAAACAAGTATCGATAGGTATCCACTACTGGAACCCAACATGGCCATCAGATTGAGATCAGCAGTGAAATAACCCCGTCCTGCCACTTTCCCACGGGACTCTTCCTTGATATTGTATAACTCGGAAAACCGTTTGGCCAAGGCCAGACTTAGAAAAAAGAAAAGAGAAAATGCCAACAACCATTCGGAGATTTCCACCTCCACCACCGCAGCCCCCAAGGCAAGCCGGATCGTGTAGAGACCCGCTAGAAATATGATATCCACCCCAGCAACCTGTTTCAGCCAAAATGAGTACAAACAGGTTGCTACAAAATAAACCCCCAACACAGGCAAGCCCGACTCGTAATTGGCAAATACCATAATCAATAGGCTAAATGCCAACAAAGCACCCGAACCAATTAGTCCGTAATAAAGGGGTAATACGCCTGATGCAAACGGTCGATTCCGTTTGGTATTATGCATACGGTCTGACCTTAAATCCGCCAAGTCGTTGATCAAATAAACGGCAGAAGCGCAAAAGGAGAATGAGATAAAAGCCAAAAGCGCTGACAACCAGGACTGAGGCTGATGCCAGACGTGGGCTGTCAAAAGGGGAACGAAGATCAGTAAATTCTTTACCCACTGGTGGGGGCGAATCGCCTTGATGAATGCCATAGGCATACTCGGGCGGTCCTCCATTATCACCAATCGTTTATACTCAGGAACCTTTTCCAACAGTCGTTTTGCCGGATGGACCATGATCGCAGTCTTCGATCGCTCCCAAATATATACATCGGAAAAGTCATTGCCGGCATAGTCGAAACCCTCTTTCCCAAAACGTTCGACCAAGTAGTCTGCTTTATTTCGCCCACGAAGGTTCAATCCGTCTCGACTACCGATAGCCTCTTTGAAGATACCGAATTGATCACCTATCGCGCTTACCAGAGACTGATCACTAGCTGAAACGAGGTACAAATCCCGCTCTAAAACCACTTGGGTGGCCAACCAGTTTATGAACCGGCGATTCTCGGGAAGTGGAATCACATCAAAATTCGCATACTGCGCCAGATGATTCTTGAGATTCGCTTTTCCCTTGAGGAGCCAAAACGGCACCTGAAACAAGATAAACGGATTTTGTTTCAGGCCCTGAACAAAACTTTCCCACAAACAATCAGTAGCGAGCAAAGTTCCATCCAAATCAACACACAGCGGCAAAGGAGAATTCATGAAAAGGTAGCTGTTTCTTGAGAAGGTTGTTACGGATTGCAAGTATCCAAAACTCGGATTACCAAAATCCGCTCGCCTATAAAAGATGTGTTAAACGGACCGCACACCTACAAACGGATTGCATGGCAGTTCCTACTGGCCTAGCCCCACAATGTTTATCTCATGAAGCTCGAATCTCTCCTACATCCAAAACGCCTCATTGCTGTACTGATGGTGTGTGTCGGGCTGATCTATATTTGGAACAGTGATGGTGAATTGATGTTCGACGATGAACAACAGCTCAATCACGTCAGCGGGTTTTCCTCAGTTACCGAAACATTCACCGTCGACTGTTTTGGTTTCTTCAGACCGGTTAAAAACCTGGTATTCTACGCCTGGACACACGCTTTTCCGGAAAACTATCAAGCCTGGAGAATCACTGCGGCCTTCGCCTACGTAGGATTGATTCCGATCGTCTATTGGTTCTTCGCCCTCTTCTTTCAGAAGAATGAGTGGTCTCGCCTTCTCGCGACAGCATTCTGGGTCAGTCTACCAGCAACGACCACCGTAGTATCCTGGATAAGCAGTACCAACATCATCCTTGGAGGTTATGGATTTTTTCTTTATTTTATCCTCTACGAGAAAGCCCAAAAGGCCCAGCTACTCGGAAAACTCGGACTGGCCTATACTTGGTTATTCGGAGCACTTCTTACACTCGCATTCGCTTGTTTCTCCTACGAGGCAGCCATGGCCGCACCGTTCTTGCTAGTATTCAAGGATTTCGTCCGGAACTCAGAACGATTGAAAGATAAACGAACCTGGATGTTCTTCTTTTTATCAAAAACGACACTGATCCTCTATTTTCTCCTTAGAAAACACCACGGCAGTGTAACTAACATCCCTGAGTTGGCGACGATTCACACAAATTCAGACGCGTGGGTCAGCCTCAGCTCGGGATGGTTTTACCTGATACACGCCATTCGCGGCTTCTTTCCCTTCGGACAACAGGGTATTCTTATCGTTTTCAATCCAGAGGAGCACAAGCTTCTGGTTATTCTTTCGGCCATCGTAGTCGTTTCGCTCGTCATCCTGTTGTTTAAGACTCGAATCAAACAACCTCTTTTGTTTCTTGGTCTTGGCTGGTACGGCCTTGCTCTATTTCCCATGGCCAACGTCATTCCCTTGCGCAATGGCCCGATATGCGACTACTACCTGTTCCTTCCTGGAATCGGATTGGCACTTTTCGTGGCTTGGCTCGTTCAATCGGCTCTCCAGACCAAAATGCGCAGCTTCGCTATCGGTATCTCGATCATCTGGATTGCGGGATTCCTGGTGACCACTGCTTCCTGGAGCTACAACTGGAAAAGTAAAATGAGGCTGGCGGAGGAAACGCTGAAATGGCAACCCGACAACTACATCAGTCTCGGGATCATGGTTCATACGGAAATGGACCTGGGAAACTACGAAGTTTCACAATCCTATCTTGACCGTGGCATGGCGGTGGCGGATTGGTACAGCCCATTCTACTATCATCAGGTTATGCTACACCTGAAACAGGAGAAATACGTTCAGGCAGTTGCCCTTCTAAATGAGCTGGTAGAGAAGCAAAAGGACTTGGCGAAACCCTATGTAATACTCGCTTACGTGAACGATGTGAGCCTGGGAAAGTGGCAGGAGGCTGAAAAATTGCTCATGACCTCTTTGGAGAAGCCATGGGACCAAAAATACTCCAAAGCTGGGGCAATGAACCTCGCCTACATCTACCTAAGGACTGATCGAAGGCCTTTCGCCCAAAAAGTGTACGAATCACTCCTCGCACAATACCCATCGGATACGGAGATTGCCGAAAACCTAAGATCGATCAAAAATCTCGGGAAGGTAGATGCCGACGTTCAGGATCCGACAAAGTCCTTGTAAATAACCTTTCGGACAAAATCTGGAAGCAGTCTGAACTGAGCAATCAGGAGCATAAAAAATAACCCCCAATTCGCAGCTTCATTGACCAGAAGTCCCACATCTGCAAGGGAACCATTGGACCAATAATGAAACGACGCCTCATTGACCCAATAGGCTACACCCATAACGCCAAGGTAACCCCTGAAAAACCCGGAGTGTTCCGACTTACCGAATATCGACCTGAAAGTAAACGGAAGGGTAAGTAAAAGGAACATGAGTCGGTAATCGTAGCTACTCCCCAATAAAAACACTGCGATATAGATTGCACCTCCGGTTCGAAACAGAGTCGTGTCATAATCGTCATCATTATTTGGTTGAGAACCCTTTCTACCCTTTAAATAGCCAAATACGATGCCCACTGCGGCTATGACCCACGCTACAATGAGTAGCAAGGAACCTTGAAATAAGGAAACCCCTGAGAACTTCTCAGCAAAGTATTCGGGGATAACATTTACTCCAAAACTGAGATATAGACTCCAAGGCGTATTCTCCTTAATGAGGTCGAGTATAGGTTTTATCGAGACAAAGTAGACTCCAGATACAATTCCGAAAGGAATCAACAGGCGTAAGGTCAATTTCCAGTTTTCTCGAACCAAGCAATAGAATGCGAATACCGGAAATACTTTGAGAAACGTCGCAAACAATACAAGAACCCCACAAAGCCAATTATTCAGGCCACCGACGCTCTTTCTTCCAATCCAAATTCCCGATACGACAAGAAAAAACATTAAGAGGTCATTATTACAGCGCTCCAACGCAAGCATTACGGGCGGTGAAAGTATGTATAAAAAACTTAGATACCACCCCTTGTGATCAGCTTTCCAAAACAGAAACAGTAGAGCGATAGAGAACAGCGTCGCGAATACGAAGTAAATGTAGCTAACGGCTTCCGGGGATACTCCTAAAAAAGAAAGATTTAGCCATACCGGTGGGTAGTTGAACTCACGTCCCATAAAGTCGTAACGTCCGTCTGTGTAAGGATCACCGCCTTTTTCATAGTATTGAATTCCGGAAGAGATTGTCCTAAAATCCCCGAACGGAACGTGAAGCGGTACAACTCCAACAGACTTCAAAAAGGGATTGAGCCCCCCACTCCCCAATGCCCCCCAGGTCAGTAAGATGACAGCCTGAAAGACTAAACATATAATAAGACTGATACGCAGATATCCACGACGTGTTGGTTCTTTTGAATCTATCATTTTGTTGCATCGACGTCTAGTCGACTTAGCCTGATACCTTCGAAGGGTCTCGAAACGAACTCCTCAATCATTCGGAGTTCAAAATCGGGTAATCTATCGGGTTCGAGAACCGATACCGTTTCTTCCGCTGGATCGAACTCTATTCTCTGAATAATGAATACATCGCTGTATAAACCGTTCTCTGCATATTGATGAATCAGATCCCTATTCACTTTGGCTAACTCTACGTGCATAGCCTGAAATTGCATACTCGTCCAATGAGAGATACGGGAATCAATTACGAGAAAGTTCCGCCCATTCTCTTTCGACAACCTTTCATAGGCCCACCTGAACTCCCGCTCCGCAAAATTCTTTTTCGTATACACCGCTGTTGAGCTGTGAGGCGCTGAAACCGTGATTATAAACAACAAGGCTCCCACGATTGAAAGCGTCCAATAACGAGGCTTCATTTTTTCTTTCACGAGCAACCACACCGGAGCGAGGATCAACATCAAATGCACCGGCATCCCCAACCGGGTTGCAAAATGAGAATCTAGACGACCCACATGGTATGCGAAAATCAATACCAAATGACCCATAACAGCGAGCCCCCACAGGAATAACACATCATAATCCCGCGGCCGAAATGTTATCCAGTTTTTGAATCGCCTGATTGAGGCGACGCATAAAAAGAAAAACGAAATAGACCCAATAACCGTCAGTAGAATCGAGTTCGGATATTCAGGCCCAAAATTCAGAAAATAAGCAACGCCGTGTCCCAAATTTTCTGACATATATGCGAATGAAAAAGGCTCAGTCACCGTTCCAGATAATTCCCAAAGGTCTTCACGACTGCGAAACCACCTATTCTGAAAAAGCAACGGCAGCAGCAACCACGGAGAGAACACGGTAATCCAACCGGGATTCAACTTGGTATTCGATTTCCACCTCAACCCGATCAGTAAGATGACTGGTACCAGAAATATAAACGATTCATACCTGACATTCGCCAGCAGGATCGCAGCTAGCACCAACAAGGTCTCCTTTTCGAGTCCCGGGCGTCGGGTTGCGGACAGGGAGAGAAAGACAACGAGGGATAACAAAAGGAAATTGAGCAACTCGAATCCTGCACCAGTCGCATTCTGCGCTACAAGGGGCCATCCGGCGAGCAACAAGACTGCCAAGGCACCGCCACGCTTTGCGCCCAAATGAAACCCCGCTAGATAGATAACCAGAAAAAGAAGACCGTTGAGAATTCCATTAAGGATGAACGGGTTGGTCTCAGCGTAACCGGAAATATCGTGGATGATAGAAAGCAAGAGCGGATAGAGGAACGGCCTCTTATCGACGTAACCATCCACTACCTCAAATTCACCTTCAACGATTCTGCCTCGCGTTGGAGTAAACGCCGTTTTCTCCAAATGTATATTCATCGAAGTCGCCGTCAGATTGTACTCATCCATGAGTATCTTGTATCCAAAGTCCTCATGTACGAACTGAAATGCAGAAGCTGCAAGGATTAGCACAACTACACCCGCATCAAATCGTTTCTTGTACGCCTGTTGAGGGAGACGCTTTAACTGACTCACCAATACCCAGACGAACAGAAACAACAAAACTCCAAGAAATGGAATCGTCCCATACTTAATAGCTCCCTCAAGCCAGCTCAAAGGCATAAGTATAAGTCCGAGGGCGCCAACTATAACCGCGTTAGCGATCAACACCCAAATCCGCCTTCGTGAAAAAATATCAGCAATCATGGGAGCCACTTCGAGAAATACACAGACATATCGTAGCTGTTGGACTTGGAAGCCTCCTTTACTTCGTCCACATAGGAACGGTAGATAGTCTCTTCATCCTCAGACATTTTCAATCCGTTGACTCGACTGATAAGAGCAGTGTCCTCGGGACCCAATCGGAACGAATCAAGCCGCTCGAGCTCAAAGTGAGTTTCGAGTTCCTCAAGCCGCAGAAGTTTTTGATATCCCAGTATGGTTGTATCTGGAGCTGAATCTCGATGAACCAGCAGGATCTCTGAAAACGTCTTGTTTCGCATGTGAAACATGAGCTCCGGCTTCTTCTCAAGCGTATGGATAATCGGAACCGTAGAAACCTGCCCGGCAAGGCCCATTAAGTTGTAATCACTGATAACAAGAATCGGTCCCGGGTGCTCAGCGAGTCTGTCGTTCATCCAGTCAATCTGTCGGGCTTCATAGGCAAGTCGCATATACCTGGCTTGGGCGATATTCGGAATGGCGAGGAACCAAATACAGCCCACCGTAGCAAAAATACTACACTTCGCCGCCCAGTCGCTCCATGGTTCCCGAGACAAGGCATAAACAACAAAAAATACCGCCACAAAGTGAAGCGGAAGAGCCAAGCGGGCCGCAACAGGATCACTGATTTGCCCCCAATAATAAAACATAAGAAGGCCAAAGTTTATAACGACGGTCAGGCCAAATACATAGGATACCAACCGCCAAGGCGACTTTTCCTTGGGGAAATAGTCCGCATAATGCAACCTATGGGCGAGAACCATAACAACCCCAACGATAACCAATGCCAACATAATCAGACTATTTCCTTGATCCAATCCAGTATGGAAGAAGAACTCTTTCGCGCTCTCCAAGTTCCTCCCTAAGTAGTTCAACCCAAATACGGTTGGTTGGTCTTCCTCTAATTGCCACAGTACCTTTGAGTCATTCAACACGCGGTTCTGCAGCACATAGGGAACGAGCATCAGCGGCGCAAGATAGACCGTCCATGGAAGAAGAACCCGATGTTCCCTCCACCAAACCCATAAAATTAATATGCCTACCGGAAACACGAAGAGTATCGACTCATAACGACATTGGGCTAAAAGCAGACCGGAGTAGACGAACGTGGTTAGGCTACCGGCAGTCGGTTTTTCAACCCAACACTTGCCCAAATAAACCGTTATCAATAGCATGAGCAGGTTAAAGAGCTCAAATCCACCTCCATTAACGTTAAAACCGAACAATGGCAGAGACAACAAAAGCAACATCGCCAACCATCCCCAGCGGATACCCCCAAACGCCTTACCCGCGAAAAATACACTTACCAATAGTGCGAAACTCACTAAGGCGTTGAAATAAAACACATTCGAGCTTCGGTAGCCAAACAAGTCGTGGACAATACTCACCACAAAAGCAAAAAAGTAAGGTCGCTTGTCCAAGTATCCTCCCAGAATGTAGAACACTCCATTTACCTCATAACCACGGCTCACCGTGAAAACCTCTTTTTCTAAATGCATATGCATTGATGTAGAAGCGAGGACCACTTCATCCATGGTGATCTTAAAATAGGTTTCCTGTAATATGAAAAGAACTACGACTATCCCACCTGTTATCAAAAAGACCCATTTGTTATCCAATAACCATTTTTTCGGATTACGTAAGCTCACCAGATGCTCTCGATAAGCCGAACACACAAAAACGACGAAGGTAAATAGCATCAGCCAGTAGCCTCCCTTTTTAACCAATATGAGAGGATAATCTCCACCTATCAGCCAGAAAGCGGAAACCAGGCAAATTGCAGAAATAAAACTGAATAGGACAAGTGGAACCATTAGGATAAAAAAAAGCCGTTCACCATGACAGTGAACGGCTCAAAACTAGATAGTAGCCTTGCTTAGAAAGCAATACTAACGGTACCAGGAGTACCGCCCGTAGCAGAAATCGCTGTTCCTTGGCTGATTGAAGTTGGGTACGTTTCACCGGCAACCGCATCAACCGCTTTGATGAACTTATCAGTTCCAACCAGGTTCGCGGAAGTTACTGTGGTAACTCCGTTTTCCAGGAAGTACTGGTCAGCTCCTGAAGCCAACTGGCGAAGGTTGTTCGTAATGGCCTTCTTTTGGGAAGTATCGCGAACCTTTTTGAACGCAGGGATCGCCATAGCGGCCAAAAGACCGATGATGACCACGACGATCATGATTTCCACGAGGGTAAAACCTTTTTTGCTATTTTTCATGATATACACTAGATTTGATTTTTATATAGTTGGTGTTTGATTAACTGTCCAAAGTAAACCCTCATGAACCCTCACACGAAAGCGGGATAAAATTTTGGTTGAGGCATTTAATATTTTTTTACAAATACCCTATTCTATTGAGTATAGAAATCACCCGGTTCCCAATGGCACACAGAGTTCCATTGATAATAGAAGCCGCTCACTTTTCAGCTGAACAACGGGAAGCTATATTCAATTAATACTTAATTGGAAGGTTCTACTGGGCTTTTAGTGAGCACATATCGAGTTTACCGCAATGAAAGAGTATAGCCGCCCTGAAGTCTTCAAAGTTACGATAGCCTCTGGCATTGCTAATGAGGGATTGTATCTTGGAGTTGTAACCTTCACTAACGGCATTGCTTATTGGATACAGTGCGTAACTGAGCAGACCTTTCAGATGCTTCTTCAGCATGTTGGATACCTTCGTGAGTGGTTCGAGCTTCAGGCGTCCGATCCAACGTCTCCAGTGATTGAAAAAGTTCCGGGCCTTCCCAGGACAACGGAACTCCCAGAACTGAGCAAAGGCTTCTTTGGCCGCCCACGCTTTAGCCACCTTCAAGTTAAGCTCTTTGACTATATCAAACATCATTTTGTGGTCCTCGTTCCAGTTTTGCGTTCCACGAAGGAACAAATATTTGGTCCCCTTCAGCCAGTCCTTTCCCTGGCTGCTCAGTTCCTTACTCTCGGCCTTGCGTATCTTATCAACCGCTTCGTTGAGGTACTTGGAGACATGAAAACGATCATGTACGATCCGGGCTTGCGGAGCATTCAACGCGGTCGCCTTCATGTAGGCCGGCCACATGTCCATCGCAGCTGCCTGGATGTGTTCGGTTTGATTACCCAGCGACCTGAAAAGAGTATTCGCTGCCTGTCCATCGCGGTTCTCTACCACTTCGATCACTCGAGATTGCTGCAAGTCGGTCATGAGCGAAGAGTAACCATGTCCTCAACGGAAAGCCATTGTCTTCCCTTCGCTCGAGTGTCGTCGCAGGCTCCTCGGTACATCGATGCCGATTTTGAGAATCGGCTTTTGCTCGCGCCGAACCAACCCCCGCTC
>CAYGQM010000115.1:0-11948 GCA_964352065.1 uncultured Opitutaceae bacterium | reverse complement strand
TCCAGCCAATTCTCAGGGTGTTGGCAGCCAATCGCAGAAAGCCGAAGGAAAATCGGATAGAGATCCGGCTTCGATGTGCCCCGGCCAACGGGCCAGCATTGGAACGCGAATACCTCCTTCATAAAGATCCCGTTTATATCCCTTCAGAGGTCCATTGGAGTCGAAAAAGGTATGATCATGATTTCCTTCATGATGCGGGCCGTTATCCGATGTAAACACCACCAAGGTTTTATCGTCGATTCCCAGTTCCTTAAGAAGAGCCAGCAGTCGCCCTACATCCTTGTCCATCCGCGTGATCATGGCAGCAAAACCCTTTTCAGGATTCGGCCAGTCTTTGTCAGCGAACTCACCATAATCGGGAACTTCCATCCCATCCTTCCAGACTCGTCCTCCTTCGTTGTTTGCGTGAGGAATGGTCCAATGCACATGCAGAAGGAACGGATTGGTTGCGTTTCGCTCTATAAATCCAAGTGCCTCATCCGTCATCACATCGTGCGAGTAAGTTTCACGCCCATTGGCGATCCGCCCCCGGTAAGGTTCATGAGTAGGCCCCGGAAGATTTCCCTCCAACATTACCTTTTCACGGTTTCTCCATAAGTACGGGGGATAAAAGTTGTGGGCCTTACCCTGATCCAGGTACCCCATCCAAAAATCGAAACCATGATCATTAGGATGTCCCTCCTTCCCGTCAAAGAGTGCCCATTTCCCGACACCACCGGTTGCATAGCCAACCTCTTTAAGCAATTCAGCGACTGTCACATCCGAATCTTGCAAGGCATACGCCTGATTGCCAATTATCGGAGCATTCAAAGGACTCAAACCCGTCCACAACGATAAACGAGACGGTCGACATACGGTGTTTCCAGAATGGAAATCCGTGAATTTCATACCTTCCGCAGCCAGCTGATCGATATGGGGGGTCTCAAACGCCTGCTGGCCATAACAACTCAGGTCTCCATAACCCAGGTCATCGACCATGATATAAATAAGGTTCGGTTTGGTAGCAGCATGCGAAACTGCAAACAACGAGAAGATACCGGCGAACGTGAAGAGCAAGATTCGTTTTATAGTCACACCCCCATTGAGAGTTCTTATCGTTTCGGGATCAAGCTGAGAAACCCACTTATAAATTGGTCGATTCTGAAATAATGATTCACCTTTACTGGCTAAAGTCCTCTCTAGGCCAATAGTTGCCTCACCTGTTCTTTCGCAGCCTGTGCTGGCCACACATCCCTGAAATTCTGCATTTCGATGATGGCACCTTCAAAGAGGAGGTAGATTGAACGGGTAAGCTGCAGAACCCTGGTTTCTGCTTTCTCCGAAGAATGCTCACTCACCCAGCCCTCGATCAAAGCAATCAAGCTTTCTTTATGGTTTCGAATTTCCAATCTCAACGGACTACTAGGGTCAGGAGTTTCCCCCAAGGTATTCAAAAAGGCGCAACCCCGAAAATCTGAAGCCGGCAACCAGGCTTCCAGAAAGTCAAACATCCCCAGAATCTTCGACTCGGCCACGGTACCATGATTTTCAGTAAGAAACGTTTCCAACATACGATTCCATTCCGAATGCCGGGCCGTCAACCACGCTACCCCCAGAGCTTCCTTCGATTTAAAATGAGCATAGAATGTCCCCTTTGCGATTCCGGCTGTATCTATAATCTGCTTAACTCCCGTCCGGTGATAACCCTGCTCATAAAAGAGACGGGACGCGATCCCCAGGAGCTCGTCCCGCTTCGACTTCGAAGTTCCTATCGTTGACATAAACAACGAGCTTTATCAACCGATGAATAGTAGAAACATTTTTTGAATAATCGATACATGGATCTTAGGTTGATACCTATGCTACCGCTCCCGGATCTTTAGCCTCCGAAACTGAAAGTAGTGCTCGCTTCCGTGCCCGGCGAAACCCAGGTGTCCTTTTTCAAGCAATTTCCCCGGATGTTTCTTGTCGGCCAAATATTCGTGAACTGTTGAAAGATCCGCATTCAGTATTTCCGTTCCATTGAGCTCAACTCGGATCGTTGAACCGATTACGGTCACCTCTTCGTAGTTCCATTCTCCATACGGGCGAAAATAACCGCGATGAGCAGCGACCATTCCATAAGCGCTACCGTGCGCCTGTCTCGGATCGATCTTCGCATACCGTTCATGGTCGTGATCCAGTATTTGAAGCTCAGTCATGCCGTCGTAGGCTGGGTTTCCTTTGCCCGGGTAGCGAATCGCGAGCCCGTTATTGCCCTCTGGCTCCATGATAAACTCAAAGCGAAAGGAAAAATCCGCGTATTCTTTCTTCGTGAATACATGGCTTCCATCCCGCCAATGCAGAACATCGCCCAAAACTTCTTTACCTTGCTTATCTCCTATCCAATTACTGAGTTTATCATCAGTAATCAAGGGCGTATAACCTTCCTCATCCTCACCGTCTCTCAACCACTGGTTAGCCGTCTCAGCATCGACTTCCCTGATAAAAATATTTCTCCAACGGATTTCGCCTCCGTGAGTTTGGAGATGAATCGGACCTTTCGCCGGAAGGGGTGAAGTTTTGTCCCAATAGGGGTACTGGATAGCACCATCGACGACCAGTTTTCCGTTGAGCCAGACCCAAGTTCGACTTCCAAGCTGGCGAATTTTCATGGTATTCCACTCACCAAAGGGCCTATCAGCATGAACAAGAGGGTCTTGCCCTGGATCATCCGTCGGGTTATTGTAAAGCCCGCCAGATCCTTTGTCTGCCTCAAGATCCCACTTGCCTCCAGCTTCCGTCGTATCCCAGATCTGCACTTGCGGAGAGCCCCTGAGATAAATCCCACTATCGGCGAGTGCGACGGTCTTATACTCAAGCATTAATTCGATATCGCCATAACTCTTATCGGTCGTTGCGTAGGGTCCCTTGCCATCATTGACCAGCTCACCATTTTGGACCGACCAGTGCTTGTGAAACTCGACCTGCTGGCTCTCAATCGAAGTGAAGCGATCGTCAGCTTTCCTGGTAGTGTGCGGATTATCACCATACCAGCCGGCAAGATTACGGCCGTTGAACAACGGTTCGAATCCTTCTGGTGCTTTTGCCGCAAATACGGCTGAGGCAACCAGGGTAAATAAAGCTACAAGCGAATAGAACTTATTCATAGAGGAAATGACCGGATGATTAAATTAGAAAGCGCGATACTCGCGACTGATGTACTGGTTTGCCGCCTTCACGTTGGAGACCTTCATTGACTTCGCATTCCATTTCAGACTCTGCTTCGGAAATTTGCTTGCAACAACACCGAGTTGGAGCGTCTCGGTAAGCGGCCCCCCGTAGGAAAAAGAGGAGCGTGTCTTACCTTTTCCCAAACAAGCATCGACCCATTCTCCATGGTGATCGATCGGTTCCAATTCTGGCTTGGGAACACTGCGTATGAGTTCACGAGGATAGGTCCGCGGTCCACTTAAGTGAGGCATGATCAAGTTACCCTTTTCACCAATGTAGACGCAGCCCTGGGAAGGCATTTCGACGCCATCCGGTTGAGAGAACCCTGGAATGGTTGGGGGAGCATAGTCACCGTCGTACCACACCCATTTCAACTTTTTGGTGGTATAGGGAGTTGTGCCAAATTCATACTCTACACGATTGCTGACTGGATGGGAAAAAGAATTGGGTTCACGACAGGTTGCGACAGCGGACACAGGATCAGTCAATTCAAGCGCTCGGTACGGTGTATCAAAAATATGAACCCCCATATCTCCCAAAGTGCCGGTTCCGAAATCAAGAAGCTTACGCCACTGACCCTGGTGGTAGTACCCGTTGAGGTATCGACGTTCCTCAGCAACTCCCAACCACAAATTCCAATCCAGAGTACTCGGAACCGGATTAGTTCCTAAAGGCATCGCTGCTTCATCGCGACCCCACTTTTTGTTCGACCACACATGCACCTCACTCACTTTCCCAATCAAACCTGATTGTATATACTCAACTGTCATACGTTGACCAATACTGGAGCTGACCTGAATACCCAATTGAGTAACCAGTTTCTTTTTCTCTGAAACTTCCCGCAGACTCCGATTCTCTTGGACATTATGAGCCAGAGGTTTTTCACAATAAACGTGTTTACCCATCTCCATCGCCGCCAAAGAGATGGGAGCGTGCATGTGATCTGGAGTCGCCACCAATACCGCGTCGATCCCTGAGTCCAACTTCTCGAACATCTTTCGGTAGTCGCTAAATTTCTTGGCGGAAGGGACGAGACTGGACGCAGCATCCAAAAGATCGGAATCTACATCGCAGAAACCAACCATCTCGATATTCGGCAAGCGCAACAGTGATTCCAGATTGCCCATCCCTCGATTCCCCACTCCCACCTGCGCTATTTGCAACCTTGAGTTCGGCGACTTGGACCAGGCTCCAGCCGGTAAAATCGAAAATCCGAAAAGAGCCGAACTGGCTTTGATAAAATTACGACGGGATAGGGAATTATTCATGAGCTTCATTGGGTAAGAATTCAGATTCAGAGAAGATCAAATCTTCAGCTTCAGAGCAATACCTGCTCTTCACTATTTACTCATTCTAAGTTCTTACGATCAATAACCGTCATTACTGAGGCCACTTGGGAGGATTGTTGAAACGCCCCCGTTACGATCTTGTCCTTTAAGTCGGCGATAGAGACAAACTCACTTACCATTTCTTCGGTTTCGTCGAATTGAGTTTCACCACTGTCTTCAAGGCCCGTTGCAAAATAGCAATAGATCTTATTCGTTTGCCGGGCGGGATTCGCCATGGGGACGAACACGAGTTCCCAATGAGTCGCGGTAAACCCCGTTTCCTCATTCAGTTCACGCTTCGCTGCTTGCAGAGGCTCCTCGTCAGCATCGATAACCCCACCCGGAATTTCCATACAGATGAGCTCTCCAGCATGGCGGTATTGGCGGATGACAAGGATTTCACTTTTTTGATTGAGAGCCACAATATGCACCCAGTCGTTTTCCTCAATCACATAATACGGCGCAACAGCCTCGCCACTTGGAAGTTCGCAGTCATCGGCCCAGAGTTTAAACCAAGGATTTTTGTGAACAAGTTTACGCGCCCGTCGTTTCCATTTTTGCATATTGGCTGAAACCGATGACTCAACTCGTCGCCGAAGACAAACAAAGTCGCATAGCTTGCGACTAAGAAACTCAGTGCTTAGCCTCTTCTTTCAGCAACTCGGGAAACTGGGCCTGAAACCGCTTCAAACGAGGAATCGAAACTCCTCGAATATAGGGATTATTCGGGTGCAATTTCTCGTAATCCTGATGGTAATCCTCTCCCACCCAAAACTTCTGAAACGGATATACTTCAGCTGCCACCTTCTGTCCCCCCAACTGTCTATTCAAAGCCGCGATCTTATCCTCAATGATCTTCTTCTGCTCTTCGTTCTGGTAAAATAGAATCGACCG
The DNA here is from genome assembly GCA_964352065.1 of uncultured Opitutaceae bacterium. Lineage (GTDB taxonomy): Bacteria > Verrucomicrobiota > Verrucomicrobiia > Opitutales > UBA2995 > UBA2995. The sequence continues at coordinate 6,534 of CAYGQM010000115.1, read as the reverse complement.
GTATTGGGATCCACGGTCAGGACCCTGTCCGTTGACCTGTGTCACGTTCTGAGAGCCAAAATAGACGTCCACCAGTTGGCTAAAGCTGACAACAGCGGCATCGTAATGAATCTCCACCGCTTCAGCATGCCCCGTCCTACCGGTGTTGCTCGCCTGATACGTTGGATTTTTCGTCCAGCCTCCGCTGTAGCCGGAGATAGACTCTTTAACTCCTTTGACGCTCTCGTACACCGCTTCTACACACCAAAAACAACCACTCGCAAAATAGGCCTTACTGATGCCGTTTTCAACCGGTACTTCGACAGGCGGGAGGCTCATCAGTTCAGCTACCTTTTTTTCGAAGTCTGTTTTTTCGACAGGCTGACAACTCGCCTGAGAGGCGATAAATACTACGAAGGCAAACGATAGGGTGAAGAGGCGCATATTTTTCATACCATTCTGAGTTTTTAGTGGGAGGAACCATGAGATCAATAATTCCCTTCTCATTCATTATCTCACTCCATAATATTCCTGAAAAGAGTCCGCAGATCTTCAGGAATCGGCTGTTTTGTCAATCGTCCAGAATTTGATTCCAGACCGACATGAATAATAGTCACCTCACCTGCAGACACTAATGCTGGCTCCGGTTCACTATCATCGAATATCCAGAACCCATAACAAAGCGTGGTATTCCTGACTTCCTTGAATAGTAGGCAAATCTTTAGAACCTGTTCAAAACGAGCTGGTTTAAAGTAGTTGCAGTTAATGTTCAGGCGAGGCCAACCATTCTGCTCTTCACCCTCTCCATGGTGAACCGATTTTCCGACCGAACGCCAAAATGCGTGCTCGGCAGACTCCACATAACGGAGGAAATTCGCAAAATGAACAATACCGGCAAGATCCGTATCGGAAAACTCGACACGGCGTGAGTGCTCAAAGTGAAATGCGGCAGGAATATCTTTCATAATACCGTTTCTTCTAGGGAAGTTCTTTAAGTAAATTGAGAAACTTCATACTCATCTTTGGAGCACTGAAATGTGCTTCGACATTCTGACGCCCCGTGTCTTTCATGCGTTGCATGCGATCGCGGTCAGAGAGTAAGCTATTCCACGCTTCTGCGAAGGCAGCTGAACTGTTTTCTGAAACACACAGGCCTGCTCCCGTCGTTTCGATTATTTCTGGAAACGACGCACCATTCGGTTGAACCACTGGCACACCGCAAGCAATCGCTTCGATGATATATAATCCAAAAGCCTCGGGATAGGTAACCGGAACTGAAAAAAGAGACAGACTCTTAAGAAAATCAATTTTCTCTTCGCGCGACAGATTAGGCAACCACTCGACATCTTTATCAAGTCCCGCAGCTAACAAGCGCCTTTTAAGCATTTTAACCAGGGGGATGTCTCCCGCAGTCATCGCACCGGCGATCCGTAATCGTGCCGTAGGATGTTTAAGCTCCTTCTTCAGGTGAATAAACGCATCGACCAATACTTCGATTCCCTTCTCCCGGCACATTCTTGCCAAGTACCCAATCGTCGGATACTCCGGATCTGCGACTGATTCCTCATACCCCTCCAACTTGATTCCGTTGGGCATGACCTTAATTTTACCAGGCTCAAAGCCCAGCCGCTCCTCCATGTATTTTGAGTAGAAGTAACTGGGAGAAACGAGCATGTCGGCCGAAGCCAATCGTTCCCCCATGCGCTGCCAACACTCCGTTTTATAGGGCTCAGGAAGCCCGTCCAAAAAGGAATCCTCGCCTTGAAAGAAAAGTACGATTGGAATACCCAATCGCTGCTTGATTTCGTCGGCCAATCCTGCCTGAAGTGCGGTGGACAAACAAATGACTTCCGGTTTGCCAATTTCGACCAACCAATCGAGCAATTTGTCGAACTCCTTTCTAAATCCACTACTCTCCACGTTGAGCATGTCGAGACACATTTGTCCATGCTCCCGCGCCGAGGTCATGTGACTATGACGCGCAGCCCAACGAAGGAGGCCTGTTCGATTCAACAGCCGGTCAACAAAGGCCGGAGTTTTTCGAAACAAAGAAACCTTCGATTGAAGGTACATGTTGATACCTCCAAAAAACACTGGCGTATCCTTCAACCCTTCCAACGGTTCCTCATCCAGCATCAGTGGCAGATACATGGGAAGGATAGCCACGTCCTCACCGGCCTTGTGAAGCTCAATAGCCAAGGCGTTATCACGCATACAGGCGCCACAGTAGTAGCTACCAGTGCCCGGTGTTAAAAATGTAAGTTTCACGGTCTGGATGAGCAGCCTCGCCCGTTCCAAACAGGATCAAACGGCGGCCGATTTCACATTTGCCCGACCATGAGATAAAGGTTCTGGCAATTTTGCAAAATCTTTCATCGCCTCGAGCAATTCAGTGTAATCACGATCTACCAGATCGCCGATAAGACAGTCGGTCAGAGTGCCACGCAGGTGCATGTTAGCCTTAATCAGATCCTTGAAACTAAAACGCTCGTCGTAGAAGGCGTAGACAACAGCCCGCATGGTCTCGATGGCGGCACAGAGCTTATCACCATATTCTGAATAATCTTTGGCGGTTATCGGACCATCCTTGCGAAGCGCCGCATCCGTAGCATCGGCAGCCATCTCTCCCGACTTGAGAGCTAGAAAAACTCCAGATGAAAACACTGGATCCAAGAAAGCAAAGGCATCTCCCACCATTACGAGCCCGTCCGTTGCACAATATTCACCACGGTAGGAATACTCTCCCGTTACCCAATATTCTCCAAACTGTTCGCCCTCTGACAGGTGATCCTTAATCCACGCGTTGTTCTCTATCTCCCGTTCGTAAATCTCTTTCGGATCTCTTGTATCCCGATAAAGGTAATCTCGCTCAGCGACCACCCCGGAACTTACGATATCATCCGCCATAGGTATGTTCCAGAACCAACCTTTACCATCAATATAGGCAACCGTTGTCGAACCTTCGTCCAATCCAGGATCCCTCTTAGCACCTTTATACAAGGTCCAGATGGCAATCTTATTCAACTGAGGATCCCGTTTGCGGGTACTATTCTTGCGATGATAAAGCGTATCACGCCCCGTAGCATCTAGAACAATGCGGGCATTGATCTCCATCTCCTCGCCGTTTTTGGACTTGCAGCGCACACCCGTTACGCGGCCTTCTTCGCTTTTCAAAATGTCCGTTACCTCAGTCTCCTCATAAGCGGTAGCCCCTTTATCACGCGCATTATTTAGCAGCATGAGGTCAAAGTCCGACCGTTTAACCTGCCAGGTTTTTGCGGCTGGATGATCCATGTGTTGGAAAAAGTAGAACGGAGTCGAAACTTTGCCGTCCTGTCCGACGAACTGCACGCTGTGTTTCTCGGTCCAAGCCATTTCGTTGATCTTATCCAGAACTCCCAACCGTTCGAAGGTAAAGTAGCAGTAGGGCATCAACGACTCACCGACGTGGTAACGAGGAAACTTTTCCTTTTCCAGAATCAAAACTCTCCAGCCCTTTTCGGCCAGCAGTGCACCGCTCGTGGAACCCGCAGGGCCTCCACCAATGATAATCGCGTCGTAATCGTTTGGATAGGTCATGATTGAATAGATTAAATTAGGAACGGATACTCTCTCAATTATCGGTAGGCGTCAGGATCTCCATGATCCAAGCAATGCTTTCCCCGGTGCTTTTCGATAATTGATTAAATCTCCCATAGAATAATTGGCCCTTTAGATCCTTAAACGGAGTATCCTTTAAAAACTCGGCAGAAATGGAGAAAAAGCAAACGGGTGCACTCTTGAATTCAATTTGAAAGTCATGCAAAAGTCCTCCAAAGGGTATTTTCGCCGCTTTAATGACTTTTTGTTGCTCTTCCGAAAAACTATCAAGAACGATCGCAATCACCCCGTACTCAACAATGGCATCGTCTTTCTGAGCCTTTAAGAAGACTTCACGGAGATAAACACGTCTTGAGATATCGCGTCTTAAGCAATCTACATAAAGCTTACTCCCATGATACTTTGCCAACGTGGATGTCATATCCACTGGGTGATTCAAAAGTTGGTTTGCTGGCTGCGGTAAATCACTTCCACCCATAATGTGGAACGCTGAAACCGGAATACCACAATCGCTTACGATGAAATACCGCAATGCCTCAGGCATTCCTTTGACAATCACTTCATCCATAAAACGAATGGGGCTGGATGCGAAGATCGGTGGGACTATACAATCTGGGATGTGCGGTGTTGTTGGAGAAAGAAATCGTGGAGCAAATTGTCCACACAAAGCAGGCCATCCCGGTTTAACAACACCTCTCCGCCTTCTACCGTCAGCAGACCTTCGTTGGAGAGACCGGTAAGTTGTTCCGAAAAGCGTTCTGCCATATCAACCCCAAACTTTTCGGAAAAGTAACCCAATTTTACTTTTCCGAGCTTCATCTGCAGGATAAATTCACGAATCATGCGTTCTTCTTCGTTAGTGCGGAACGCACGTTTAAGGGGCAGTTCTCCGTCAGCTATCGACTTCAAATACGGCTCAATCTCAGTCATGTTCTGGTAATGAACGCCAGCCGCATGCGAGAAGGACGCAACACCCAAACCGAGTAAATCCGCTCCACTCCAGAGTTCATCCCGGTAAACGAACTTGGTCTTTTCAGGATTTTTAACCGCTGTGTAGCCACTGGAAACGGAGTACCCTGCACTCTCAAGTGCCGCGAAAGCTTCTTTTACCCAGCGACGTTTCGTTTGCCAATCTGCAACCGGGGCCTCCAGTTTACCACTGGCTTTCATCTCTTTGTAGATGCCGGTGTTGTAAGGAATCTCCATCTGGTAGATGGTGACGCTATCTGGCGAAAGTTTGATCGTCTCTTCAATATTCCTCTGCCAGTTCTCCTCGGTCTCTTCGAGCATCCCAGCGATCAAGTCGATATTGATTTGATCAAAATTCTCCGCACGGGCCCGCTCATAAGCACGATATACTTCCGGTCCACGGTGAGCTCGACCATTGATCTGGAGGATGTGATCATTGAAATTTTCCACCCCGAGACTCAACCGGGTGACACCGATTTCCTTCACCGCCGTCAGTTTGCTTGGGTTTAAAGTCCCCGGCTCACACTCGAACGCTACTTCTTCGGCCTCATCCCAAGGCAGGATGGCCTTCATCTTATCCGTCAACTCACCCAACTGTTTGGCAGACAGGTAAGACGGAGTTCCACCACCGAAGTACACAAAGTGTGGTTTCCGTCCTCGGATCAGCGGACGCTCAGCCATATTCTTGAGCTCTTGAATCGTTCCGTCCAAATATTCCTGGATTTGCTTGGCGTTCTTGTCGGTATAAACCCGGAAGTAGCAAAAATGGCAGCGTTTACGACAAAAGGGTATATGATGATACAACCCGAGCTTCGCATTCGGATCCGGTTCAGAATTAAGCGCGATCTCAACTTCCACTGCCTGATCTTCCGACCAAAATGAAAACGGCGGGTAGTTGGAGATAAAGTAATTTCCAGCCCGCGTGGATTCTTTGGCAGTCTTCGGCTTGTTTGTTGGCTCGCTATCCATGGTAAATTTTAGGGATTGGTTTTTTAGGGTGCTGTTTCAGCAGCCGTTTCAGTTAGAGCAAAAATGGTTCCATCTTCTCCGCCGATGATGAGCGTGCTGTGTCCAAATGCAGGGGATGCAACCAGCCCTTCACCTAGGTCCAGCCTCCAGATTTCAACACCCGTGTCGAGATCTAAGGCATATACCCGACCATCACTGGACCCAGCTATGAGGCCATTGTCAAATACGATGGGCGAACTTTCGACCCGAGCTCCCGTGGGAAACTTCCAGGCAGCTTCACCGGTTTCCTGATTGATTGCATGCAGGTGTTTGTCGCGGGATCCGATGAAAAGAAGTTCGTCACTTACCCCCGGGGAACTGAAAAACGGAAGGTTCTTATCCTCATACACCCACGCGATCATCCCAAGCTCCACATCGAACGCTACAACCTGGTTCGCATAGTTGCCCGAGTAAGCCATATGCCCGTAGGTAGCGATGGAATTTACGATCTGAGAATCATTCGGTATTTTGTGGACCAGATTCCCGTCAACCAGATTGATAACGTGTACCTGAGCATCGCATCCACCAAAAACCACCCATTCATTCTGAACGACGGCGGGAGCTCCATTGATAAAATCCTCCGTTTCATATGTCCAAATGATGGATCCGTCCATCGCATCCAAACAGCGGGTGATTCCGTCGTAACCATTCACCAACACCCATTCTCCTTCGCCCGTGGGATTTGCAACGACGATTGGAGCCGCACTGATCTTATCGTCGGCTCCAAATTGCCATAATTCTTCACCCGTATCGGATTTGAGAGCATATAATTTTCCATCGTTTGACGGTACAAAAAGCACCTCACCACTCACAGCTGGAGCCGCCGTGATGGCATCTTCCGACTGAAAACGCCACACTTCCACCCCTGTCTCGAGGTCGAGACAAAGAAACAAACCATCTTCATTTCCTAAAAACACTTTGCCATCCACGATCGCAGCCTCCGCCGTAATCATCTGCCCTGCATCAAACGTCCACTTG
>CAYGQM010000114.1:0-12438 GCA_964352065.1 uncultured Opitutaceae bacterium | reverse complement strand
GCAGTTTACGCTTTTTCAGCGCATGCGTCTAGGGGGCAGAACTTGAACCGTTTACCGTAAAGCTGGTCATGAGCGAAAAATGCTTGGGGCTGGTGGAAAGCTTGGCGGAGTTATATCCCGAGGTCAAATGGCAGCGCTGTATACGTTGAGCCAGGCTGCCCGTGGCAAGGTCCCTTTGTTGAAAGCTTCCACAGTCGGTTCAGAGATGTACCGAGGAGCTTGCGACGACGCTCGAGTGAAACGAAGACATGTCTCAATCGAGAATGGTTCATTAATCTGCTCGATGCCAAAGTCTGTATTGCGGACTTCCAGCAGACCTATAACACGATCAGACCTCACTGCGGCATCGACTACAAGTCCCCCGTAGATATCTACTTTAACCAAGGCTTCGATTCCGGTCTGGCTACGCCAACACCCTCCATCAAAGCCTTGCCAACACCCTACAACCCTTAACAATGTTAACCTAAACCCAATCGGGCTAACTTACTAAAGGGTCCACTTGCAGGGGGGGGCTGGCCAGATTCAAAGGTATCTTAAAAGGAAGCCGTTGTTTCTATTGTTGTATTCGGTTCGATAGAGAAGTCTTCAGCATCTGTCCATTGCTCGTCGTTTATTAGAATTTTGCACCTTACTGTTGTAACGGCTTCGTATGTTTTCCATTCCCATTTACCGATTCCGACTAGTTCCATGGGGATCCCTTTGTCCCAGCTAAGACCGGGACCTTCTCCTCGAACATAGAGTTTGTTAGATATTCCGATAAAGGCGGAAACTACGAGTCGCGTCGCTCCGTCGATGTTCTTATGAGTTTTGTCTTTCTTTGATTGACCGCCTATTTCGGCGTCTGGAGAGTCTTCGTCCTCTTCATTTTGAAGGTTCTGATCGTCAAAGATTTCTGGGTCGATCGTATTTATTTCGTCGTCCTCTGGTACGACTTCCTTTGCTATTTCTTTTGAAGATAAGTCTTCGATGGACGGTTGTAAGTTCTTGATCAATAGAGTCTGGGTTTCCAGCTTAGTAGAAATCTCCTCGGATAGCTCTTTGATGAGTGTCTTGACTGTGGATTGAGTTTCCTCGGGTTCATAAGGCGATTCTTTATTGGTTAAACTAGTTTGAACCGCTTCAAGTTTAGACACTACTTCTTTTAATTCTTTGATTTTTTGAATTAGGCTTTCCGATTCTATAACTTCGGTCAAAGCAGCGCTTTTCTCTTGGAGTTTTCCTGGGATCTGTTTCGCCAGTAAGATTCCTTTTGTGAATTCAGAAAGAATTTCTTCCGATCGATTAAGCAGGGCATCCGTATTTTCCGCCGCACTCAGAAGGGATTCTTCAGCCTTGGACTGCCTAAGTCTAATTCGTTGTTGCTGGGTTAGATGTTCCAGGAGATACGGCGTTACGTAAATAAGCATGCCGAGTATAATGCTGAGGGCACATGCGAATATTGCTAACGGCGTCAGCGGTTTCGGTGAGCTAATAACTATGAAACAGGCTAATGAGACTAATATGATATCTCCCGTTAGAAACGGCCATTTGGGAATAGGTGTATCCGTTTTTTTGTTCATAAATAAATTTTTTAGATTGAACTAGAAGTGTTTGGTTAAGTTGGTGCCTTGTTCTTCCAGATTCCATTGGCTGAGGCAATTTTCAATATGCAGAATGACTTGATCATGCTCGGCTTTACCATTTCCAGATACGGCTATCGGTTTTCCGAAGTTAAAATATACGTTCTTTTTGGGGTCTATTTTCCCGAAGTCTTTAACGAGCTTTCCATTTCCCCAGAAGTCTGTCTTCAGTGCGAGTGGAACTACGGGGGCTTTCGCTTTTCTCGCCAATTTAATTCCGATTGAATTAAACTTTGATTTGTCGAAATTCTGCATTCTTGTTGTTTGGGGGAAAACGACGACAGAATATCCGTCTTTTAGGCGGTTTTCACCCTCTCTTAATACTTTGACAAAATCTTCTTTGGGATTTCCCCGCCCAACTGCGATCGGGTTTCTGGAATTCATGATATGTCTGAATATAGGGTAAGTTGTTAGTGCTTCTTTAATGACAAAAGTAACCTTCTTACTTGGGCAGACAAGGTATGGAAGTAGGAATGTCTCAAGTGTGCTCATGTGATTACCGATGATTACGGTTGGTTCACTTATATCCAATAGGGGCTTAAGGTTTTGGACACTTATTTTCGCACCGGTAGATTCGACTGCTCTAAATATTTGATGGCTACTCGAGATCCATGCTTCGTCTGTGTATCTGCCGTTCTTTGCAAGTTTGGAGGCCATGAAAACGACTTTGATCATTTTCGCATAAAAACTGGCAGATGGGAACATGCGCGGCAGCCACTTTAGCGCAAATTCACTCGTAGCATAATCATTGGAGATTTGAGGTTCTTTAATATTAAAGCGCATTGTCTGAGTGATACGTGCTAGCCCGGCTAAATTCAATTTATTGTCGTAGTTTATCCTCAAAAAATCATTTGCCTACGATATTTGTCGTTACATTCCTGAAAACTATGCCCTGAATAGCAGTTTAAAGATTAAAATACGCATGGATATTGCAATGCAAAAGCGACGAATGGTTTTTCTGAGCATCTAATCTTTAATCGATTTACTTTTAAACTATTAACAATCAGCGACTAGCGTTGTATCGGTGATAATTGGCACGGCATAAGCTAATTTGGTAGTTGAAGCATTAATTTGCTTCCTCGACCCAAGCTGACTGCATGGCTCAGAGATGGCGGGTAAGGAATCATGAGGGGGTTCTTGCCCGCCTTTTCTTGTACGCGTTACTGGACTAGAGGCTTTGATTTATTGTGATATTTTTTGAGCAATTGCGTGGTTTTGAAGCTCTGCAATTGAATTACACCCGGTCCCAGCTATTTCCAGCATTTGGTCAAGTTGCTTCCTCGTGAAAACTGCTTCTTCCCCTGTTCCTTGGACCTCCACGAAATCTCCATTGCCGGTGATGACGACGTTAAGGTCTACCGATGCATCTCTGTCTTCGGGATAGTTTAGGTCCAATATTTCATGACCCTGATAAATACCTACTGAGATCGCTGAGATGGAATCTTTGAATGGGTTTTCTTTAATTAGACCACTTGCTATGAGTGACTCAACAGCGAGTTTGCATGCCACGTACGCACCGGTGATTGATGCAGTGCGTGTTCCCCCGTCAGCCTGCAAGACATCGCAATCAATCCAAAGTGTTCTTTCCCCTAGTTTTTGTAGGTCGATTACTGCTCTCAGGGATCTACCGATGAGTCTCTGTATCTCTACGGTTCTTCCATCTTGTTTGCCTCTGGATATGTCGCGTGATTTTCTGTCTAAGGTTGAGTAGGGAAGCATAGAATATTCTGCTGTAGTCCAGCCTCCAGTTACTCCTTGGACTTTCATCCAACGAGGAACCCGTTCGTCAATCGTAGCTGCGCAGATAACTTTTGTATTTCCGAAAGAACAAAGAACCGAACCTGTAGCATTAGGTGCGAAACCAGTCTCGAAAGAGATTTTTCTTAATTCGTCGTATTGGCGTCCGTCTGGTCGCTTCAAGCTTTTATTTTCCATCGAAGTAAAGAACTGAGTCGGAAGGCTGGATGCGAGAGTTTATTTTTCAGCGAGTAGGCTTGTTTTGTGGGGAGAAGGGTCTACCCATTTCCCTTCGCCCCTGATTAATTCTATCAATTTCGTGACGGCCTCTTTCTCTGGAACATGGTACTCTATACAGTCTTTGCCTACATAAAGATTAACTCTCCCTGGTGCTCCTCCTACATAACCGAAGTCTGCATCCGCCATTTCTCCAGGGCCATTTACTATGCAACCCATTACGGCTACTTTGACTCCCTTGAGGTGGTTAGTGGCCTCCCTGATCTTCTGAGTTGTTGACTGGAGGTCAAATAGTGTGCGTCCGCAACTTGGGCATGCAACGTACTCAGTTTTCGAAATTCGTGCGCTGGCGCCTTGAAGGACATTGTAGGCCAATGAAAGCGCTTTTTCAGGGGTTTCGACGTTTTCGACACTCAAGATGTCGCCCAACCCGTCGGATAGCAAACTTCCGGCAAGGAGAGAGGTTTCCAAAAGGTCATTCAAAAAGCCTGGGCATGTTTCAAGGTATGTGTGCTGGTTGGACCTTATCCAGATCGGAAGTTTGATGCCCATCGATTCTGCTATTGATGCCAGTAGTCTATGCTGACCAATAGCGTGGATGCCATTTTCTGTAGTTGAGGGATAGAGAATTGTTCTTGTCAAATCTACCGAGAGAATCGCTGCTGCATTCTTTCCGAGATCCTCTGCGGCGATGCCGATGGCCAAGGTCAGGTCTTTACTTGCGCAAAAAGCAGTCCAAAGACCAAGTTTTGCAGCGTTTAGGTTTTCCCATTCTACTGAAAAGGTGACTGAACGATATGCCTCCAACAGATTTTGAATATTCTGTGGGTTGTCAGTCAGTTCTTTACCTAGTTCGACGACGATTTGGATATTTGAACCCTGTAGCTTCTTCAGGGGTTCGATGGTATCATTCAGTTCACAATTGTTGATGATAGAAATAATCCAGCCTTCAATTGGTGTATCTGAATTGAAATAATTTTCTTTGAGGGAAATTAGCTGTTCTATGGAACTTGAAGGTGTGTTCTTGCCACCTGGTTTCAAAAATACTCTTGGTGGGGATTTCGATGAAATAGTCGTTTCTGCATTAAGTCTAATATCAATTATTTCACGCCTTCGATAGGAATAGGGATCGAGGTCTTCCTCAATGATTGTTTTCTTGGGAGATTGCTTTGACCACAGAATATTCGTTTTCTGAGCGATTGCTTGTGCAACAGGAATTTCGTATATCGGATCCTCGGTCAATGATACACGAATCGTATCTCCGAGTCCGTCAGCCAATAGACTACCGATCCCAATTGTGCTCTTGATTCTTCCATCTTCACCATCTCCTGCTTCTGTAACACCCAGATGAAGTGGGTAATCCATATTTTCTTGATCCATTTTTGCTACCGCCAATCGATACGCCTGTATCATGACCTTCGGGTTGCTAGCTTTCATGGATAGGATAATGTCATGATAGTTATGTGACTCTGCGATTCGGATGAACTCCAATGCGGACTCAACCATTCCCATAGGAGAATCGCCAAAGCGGTTCATTATTCTATCAGAGAGCGATCCATGATTAGTGCCGATTCTCATGGATCTTCCTAGTTCTTTACATCGCAGAACTAACGGAGAAAACGCTTCATGAAGTCGCTCGAGTTCCCATTCGTATTCTTTATCCGAATACTCTAGTATTTTGAACTTTTTCTTGTCTGCATAATTTCCTGGATTGACGCGTACTTTTTCGACGTGTTCAACCGCCTCCATAGCTGCAGAAGGAAGGAAATGTATGTCGGCGACCAGCGGAACATCTATTCTATCCTTTCTTAAACACCTGGAGATTTGAGCGAGTGCTTTGGCTGCTTTGACATTGGGTGCGGTTATGCGAACAATTTCACAGCCCGCTTCGGCGAGTGCACGAGTCTGTTTAACCGTCCCTTCGATGTCCGTTGTCAAAGTAGTTGTCATGGACTGTATTCTTATCGGATTCAGTCCGCCGACGCCGATCGGTCCAACTTTAACTTCTCGGGTATCTCGCCTTATTGAGACGAGTCTGGAGCGGCAGTATGGCTTCATGGGGCCTTTTCAATTACATCGTCTCCGTTTGAGTCAGGTATTGGTTGAAACGGTACAGCTTTATCTTGCTTGCGGTCCGCCAAAAACCGTTTTCCGTCAAAAAAAGTCACGTAAAGCATGAGCGATAGTAGCATGATTACGAACGCCCCTTGGAGGCTCATCATCAGGTTGGGAGGAAGCGCTCTCCCTCGGATTTTTTCTATGGTTGCGAAAACAATGTGCCCACCATCTAACACCGGAATTGGAAGTAAATTCAGGACTGCGAGGTTGATATTTATGATGACAACTACCCAAAGAACCATCCGAAAGTCCCATTTCGCGGAGTCGTAAATAATACGCCCCATGCCCACAGGGCCGCTTAGGTGGCGGATGCCGATATCGGACTTTGGATTAATGAGCTTCTCGAGGGTGTTTATGGTCTCAGTAAAAACCGACTTAACTTGGGTAATTGGAGTTTCTTTGAGGTACTTTTTAGAAATTTGCCAGGCTACGCCAATTAGCGGTGAGGTTTGTCCGGCTTCGTTAATGACTGCCATCTGAGGGGTAATCGCCTTTGTAAGGAGTTCTCCTTTTCTATCTAGAACAAAGGTTATTTCTTTGTTCGGATTACTCCGTATGTATTGAGCTACTTGCTCAGTGGAAGTAACTTTTAGGGCGTCCATTTCTACGATCTTGTCTCCCGGCATTATCTCGGCATTGGCCGCCGGAAATCCTTCAGTTACGCTACCGACGATAGCAGGTAATTCCGGTGATTTGGGAAATATGCCGACGGTTCTGATCTGCTCCCGACCGGCTATTATCGGATAAACTTCAATGTCCAATAGGCTACCATCTCTTTTGATAGACAACTTGGTTAGTGGGCGGTCATCCGAGGTTCTCAGGGAACCCATGATGATTCCCTTTTCGATATTCTCCCAGTCTGATACTTTTTTTCCATCAATGGCGGTAATGACATCTCCTCTTTGGAGACCGGCAGTAAACGCGGGATTTTCGACGGTCTCTTCTTCGGAGATCCTTAAGGTTTCAGGAACGGTCCCGAGCTCAGTAATGTTGTTATATATCGAAACGGGCCTTCCGCCCAAGAAGAAGAGGATCGATCCGAGAAAAAGGGCGAACAAGACATTGCAAAAAGCTCCGGCGACTAGGACGATAACTTTGGAGCTCCATGTAATAGGACTGAGTTTGGAAGATTCCGCCTCGCCCTCGATTAATTCCATGTGTCCTAGCTGGGGTAGGGCGACGTAGCCTCCGATCGGAAGTGCTGCAATGATGTACTCCACTCCACCACGGGTCCACGAGAATAGTTTGGGACCAAATCCAATTGAAAATCGGGTTACTTGGAGTCCACGCCAGCGGGCCGCTAGAAAATGCCCCAATTCGTGGACGAAGATAGAGGCTCCGAAGAAAAATATTACGAGGACGAGCGCTTTTATATTGGTTAATATTTCCATCAGTGAGCGATTGTCTTTATGTGGTTAGATGCGGTTTTACGTGCAGTGAGGTCGGTCTCAAGGACCTCTTCGAGGCTTTGAGGTTCTTTATTTTGAGTTTTTTCGAGAGTTTTTTCGATCACGGCTGCAATCTGATTAAATTTTATTCGATTACTTAAGAATGCATATACGCCAACTTCATTGGCAGCATTGTAGGTGTTGGGAGCATTTCCGCCGACTTGAAGGGCTTCATACGCGAGTTTGAGGCATGGGTACCGGTCGGTGTCGGGTGGTTTCAATTCGAGGGTTATAGCTTCCGAAAAGTCCAAACTGGATTGTGTTTCCGGAAATCTGTCCGGATAGAATAAAGCGTGTTGGATGGCAAAGGTCATAGATGGCGGACTCAGTTGTGCGAGGATGCATCCATCAATAAATTCCACCAACGAGTGAATAATGCTGGTTGGATGAATCATGACTTTAATATTTTCGGGAGGAACCCTGAATAGCCAGTGGGCTTCGATGATTTCCAGTCCCTTATTCGCCATAGTTGCCGAATCTACAGTGATCTTTTTGCCCATGGCCCAATTGGGGTGCTGAGTCGCTTCTTCGGGAGTGATGGTGCTGAAAGTTTCCAGAGGTCTGTCCCGAAACATTCCGCCCGAGGCTGTCAGTATGATATTCTTTATCGATTCGTGAGATTCCCCATTCAAACACTGAAAAATAGCGTTATGTTCGCTGTCGATCGGTAATAATCTGACATTGGATTTCTTGATCGCTTCTGTGAAAAATCCTCCGGCCATGACCAGGATTTCCTTACTCGCTAAGGCAAGATCCTTGCCGCAACTGATACCGGCGAGTGCTGGTTTCAGCCCTAGTGTCCCAACTACGGCTACTAAAATAACGTCTGCTTCTGGTAATCTAGCTAGATTTTCCAAACCAACCATACCGGTTTGCAGCTCGGTATCTGGGAATTGTTTGTTTCTTATGGCTGAATCGTATGCTTTTTCGTCGTATACGCAGGCATGGGGTACTTCGAATTCACGGCAAATAGAAGCCAGCTTGGCCGTGGACTTATCGCAGGCCACGCCAAGGAGTTCGAATTTACTTCTATGCTTTCTAAGTACCTCCAGCGTGTTGTCCCCGATCGATCCTGTTACTCCCAGGATAACGATTTTCTTTGGATACCCACTCATACAGGAGAAAAGAAAGACAGAATTATGAAGGCGACGGGAGCGCTTAAAAGCATGCTATCTACCAAGTCAAATGCACCACCGATTCCGGGGATGCTTTTTCCACTGTCTTTCACTTCGGCTTGGCGCTTTATGACGGACTCTATTAGGTCAGAAAACGCTGCCAGAGCGGCAATCGGTATGGCGCAGAGTGCTGCGACCCATGGGTGGAAGTTTTGTGGAAAGTAGTCCCTCAACAGCAAAACTAGTGCGAATCCCAGTACCGAAGAAGTTGCGACTCCTCCAGCAAATCCCTCCCAGGTCTTTGCTGGACTGATCTGGGGAGCCATCTTGTTTTTCCCCAGCCAGCTCCCGATTAGGAGGCCACCCACATCTGAGAATTTTGCTACCATTACCACCCAGCATCCAGCGGCTAATCCCATGGCTTCATTTGGGTATAGTTGCGCTATGCGAATGTAGAAGGTCAGCATGAAAGGGATCAATAGCACGCCGATGAACGTTCCACCGATTCTTTGGAAATTATCTTTAATTTCGCGTGTTCTGATGCCCACTAAAGCGCAGACGACGAATCCGATCGCTAGAACGGTAACTCCATCGACTACACCGCCTGTGAGTTCGTGAAGCTTGTATTTGTAATAGGTCGCGAGA
Source organism: uncultured Opitutaceae bacterium (assembly GCA_964352065.1). Classification (GTDB taxonomy): domain Bacteria; phylum Verrucomicrobiota; class Verrucomicrobiia; order Opitutales; family UBA2995; genus UBA2995. The sequence goes on along the minus strand of CAYGQM010000114.1, from coordinate 3,519 downwards.
GGCAAGCAACCGCCTATGATGAGTCCGTAGATTCGGTATGCCTTCCATCCCAGCTTCTCGGCCATGTTGTAAACCTCATTTTGGGCAATGATTGAAAGGACTGTAATCAACCATACAACCGCTGTGAGTTGCCAGATATACATGCTTCCCAGAAGCAGGCCCCATAAAAACAGCGTACTAATGATCCGTTTTACCATGCACTTCTAATCATTTGAGTTCACGGATACGGATTGTTCGTTTCGTATTTGATCCCCGGTTTTGCCAAAACGGCGCTCCCGATTGTGATAATCATTTAAAGCCTCTTCGAATAATTCGGGACCAAAATCCGGCCAGCATACGGGGCTGAAATAGTATTCAGAGTAGGCACTCTGCATTAAGAGGAAATTGCTCACCCGGTGCTCGCCTGAAGTTCTTATGACTAATTCCGGATCTGGCATTCCGGCAGTATCCAGATAGGCCGAGAAGGTATTCCAGTCAAGGTTTACGTTTGCGGTTCGGTTTTCCCTTGTAGCTGCAACGTAGCGGTTTACGGCATCGATAACTTCATTTCGTGCGCCGTAGTTGAGGGCTAGTATCAGATGGCTTTGGGTGAAGTTTTCCGTCTCCAATTTAACTTCTGCCAACTTACTGCGGACCCGTTCTGGAAGTTCTTGAACTCGACCAATAGTATGCAGACGTATTCGGTTTTTAAGGAGTTGCTTCTTTTGTTGCTGAAGAAACGACTCCAGTAGATCCATCAATGCTTCAACTTCTTCTTTGGGGCGTTTCCAATTTTCTGCAGAAAATGCGTAGAGTGTGAGGTAGCGAATTCCCAGCTGACCAGATTTTTCGACAATCTTTTCCACATTCTGAACTCCCATTTTGTGTCCTTCATTCCTCGGAAGGCCTAATCGATTCGCCCAACGACCATTGCCATCCATTATGATTGCAACGTGCTCGATCGAAAGGTGTTTGTCGGGTGAAGAGTTCAAATGTGAAGAGCTGTGGTATCTTTGAGCGTTTTAGACTTGAGACCGAATGTACTTAGGTAAATGAAAAAGTCCGCTTTGTCATCAAGCCAATGATGATAAGACGTCGCTTGTTTTTTGGGACCATTTAAGACTACGATAATAAAAACTGCCATTTAGGCTCATCTTTGTGAATTGAGGATATTCCTGCATTCTTAATGCAAAACCGTATTACCATAGAATATTGTAGCGAATGCAGATTCATTCTGCGAGCGACTTGGCTGGTTCAGGAACTACTGTTTACCTTCGGTCGTGAACTCGATGAAGTGGCTCTGAAACCGGGAACTGGCGGAATTTTTGTTGTTAGTCTCAATGACGAAATCCTGTTTGATCGTCGAGCGCATGGTCGTTTTCCCGAATCCAAGGAACTGAAGCAGTTGGTTCGCGATGTGATTGATCCAGCGCGAGATCTCGGCCATAGCGATAGTGGTCGCCCTACCGTCAATTAAGAGTCGCTCACCTGGTTAAAGTCAAATGGCGTGGATTGATAGACGTAGTAGTTCAACCAGTTGTTGTAGAGCAGGTATGAATGCGCTCGCCAGCTTAATACCGGCTGCTTGGTCGGGTCATTATCTGGGAAATAATTTTCTGGGACATCAATCGGAAGGTTTTTGTTAACGTCTCGATCGTATTCTTTTTTCAAAGAATTAGCTTCATATTCAGAGTGGTTGAAAACGAATAAACGCCGACTGGATTTGTCGCGAACGATGTAAAGACCCGATTCATCGGACTCTGAAAGAATTTCGAGTTCCTCAATCTTTTCAACGTCTTGTTTGCGGACTTCTGTGTGTCGACTCACTGGTACAAGAAATTCGTCGTCGAAACCTCTTAGTAAAATGGAATTGGTTTTGACTTTCTTATGAGTAAAAACGCCGAATTTCTTTCCCGGAAGATCGTGTTTTTCGATTCCATAGAAATGTTGAAGAGCCGCTTGAGCTCCCCAGCAGATAAAGAAACAGGACCATACGTTTGTGCGGCTCCAATTCAGAATATCTTGAAGTTCTTTCCAGTATGCAACGGCTTCCCATGGTAATTGTTCGATGGGAGCACCTGTTATGATTAGTCCATCGAATTTCTTATGCTTAATATCCTCCCAGGTTTGGTAAAAATTGTAGAGGTGTTCTTCGCTCGTGTTTTTCGACCTGTAAGAGGCGGTCGTCAGAAGGCTGATATTGACTTGAATCGGTGTATTGCCCAGAAGCCTCAATAATTGAGTCTCAGTATCTATCTTATTGGGCATCAGATTGAGGACTGCCACCTCGAGAGGCCGTATGTCTTGGCTAACGGCCCTATCTTCTGACATTACAAAGATATTTTCTGCCTCAAGCTTTTGCTTGGCTGGCAGATTATTTGGGATTCGAATTGGCATCGCTTGGGTTCTAAAAACGGTCAGGTATACGAAAGGGACTTCGCAAGCGAAAGCAAATTTTTCATATGGTCAGAAAGAACAAAAGGCAGACTTCGGTGAGTCTGCCTTTTATTTGGGGGTAGCCCTGGATAGGGGCTAATGCTCTTTGGATAGTTGGTTGGAAAAGTATTTTAGAGTTTTCCGCTTCTACTCGTCATCTGCGCCTGACTGAGCAAGAACGACTGTCATGCTGCTTGGCCGTATTGGATTAACGGAAATAGAAGTCGCGGCCGCGTTTTGGACCTGATTGTCTTTATATTTCGTATTCTTGCCGAAGACAAAGGGTTGAATCTGTTTCGAGCTGGTCGCACGTCCTTTGCTTTTCGCGGGTTCATACTGCCACTGCCTGATGGCTTTCAGGACTGGGAGGTTGAGGCGTTGGTCGCTCGAGTATAGAATCTTTACTCGGGTTACGAATCCGGCTGAGTCGATAGAAACCGCAACTCCTACGTTGCCTTCGACTTCCTGGAGTTTTTTTGCGAGCTCAGGTTTTGGGCTGTAGAGGGGAATTGCCTTTTCGTCTACCGGATTCAGTAAGGAAGATCCGAATGTGAGTGGCTGTATGATTTTGCAGGCGACCGGTTTACCATCGCGAAATGCAGGTTCATACTCCCATTTTCTGACAGCTCTCAAAGTAGGCTTTTCGAGTGATGGGTGAGAGGAATGCTTTACGATTGCGTTTGTCACATCGCCCTTTTCGTTGATCTCAATCGCTACGCTCACGAATGCGTCAGAAGATACGACCCGTCCGAAAAAACTTGGACTGGGTGTGTTTACGGGACGTGGATCGATATCAAGGATTTCACCATTCAAAAAGGTGTTTCCGAAGAAAATCGTAAAGAGTGCTATGACTGAATGGAATTTTGATGAGTTCATCGGAGTCGATGGTTGTGGTTGTTGTATTTGCGTTTATTAATCCCACTCCAAGGTTAGGTATTTCGAGAGTATGAGTTTTATGGACAATACTTTAGCAATCTCGTTACAATTACCCGTTGTTCTCATACTCGGAAGCACGATGCAGGTAAAAATAACCGTAAGTCGTTGTTTTAGGAGCTGTTGCCCAAATCAGTCATTTAAACCTGGATACGAAGTGGCCGCGTGTTA
>CAYGQM010000113.1:0-12740 GCA_964352065.1 uncultured Opitutaceae bacterium | reverse complement strand
ATGGGGTCATTCCATGATTCTTGAATCGACCGATGGGAGAAGCGAAGGGATCAGTCCAATTATTCATGATAATCAGAAAAGAATCGGGCGACCGAGTGAAAGGCATTTACCAGAACCTGGCGGTGCCTTTCCATTTTTTAAATGCTCCTTCTTGGAAATAGATCGTTGATTGGTCAGTTGATGGGAACGCTTTTGTTTGTTCCATATCTGTTAGTTTTCCAACCAAATTTCGGGTGGGAGAATGAGGGTTAGGATAGACCTTAAAATCATCAATAATTGGACTATTGCTTTTGCCCTTATCTGCCCCCAGCAACCTATTGGGAGTGACACGATTTAGCTCTCTGCTGCCTCGGCCTCGACTACTCAGTCAACAGCCCCTCAAGACCCGACGTCATTTTGTTTTCCCCAGTTTATATTTTTTTGCCCTTGCATACATAGCGTTGCTATGCAACTTGCATAGCATCGTTATGTATCTAATCTAAAAAAAAGTACTATGCCCCAATCAAAAGAACTGGTCGCAGCGTCGGCCACACCCATGATTCTGTCGATTTTGAATCGTGGTGAGAGTTATGGTTATGCCATTATTCAGGAACTTAGATCACTCTCGGACTCGGAAATTCAATGGACAGACGGTATGCTGTACCCGGTCTTGCGCCGACTGGAAAAGCAAGGTCTTGTGAGTAGCGAATGGCAAAAGGCGGAAAGTGGAAAACGTCGTCGTTACTACTACCTAAGGAAAGCCGGAGTCGCGCAGCTCAAGGAGCACAAGCGTCAATGGTCGATCACAAACAAGGTTCTTACTAAGCTTTGGGGGAGCGAGCCATGTTCGACCTGAGCCAAGCTATAGAACGATGGAAGCGTTCGTTTAAGGGGCAGTGTTCATTTGATGATATCGAGGAACTGGAGACTCACTTAACAGAGTATTTTGAGGAATTAACCCATTCTGGAGTGCAATCGGAAGAAGCCTTTGTCAAATCGGTTGAGAGAATGGGCGACTCTCAGGAGCTCAGCCGGGAATTCGCAAAGGTAAGGTCCATTGGAGAGCGGATACATGACCGATTAAAGTCTCTGGATTTAGCGCTTTTTCTGCTCTTGTTTCTGATATGCGGAATGGGAGTGGCCTTTGTCTATAGTGCTGCAAGTAGCGATTCTGTTTTACTTTCGAAAATCTGGATCAGACAGGCTTTCTGGGTAGGGGTCGGGTTCATTGCCATGTTTCTTGTTACCCAGGTTAAGCCAGCACGAATCAAGCAATTCGCGCCATACATTTACGGAGTTTCAGTTGTGCTCCTCACAGCGAACCTTTTTGCTGGCGACGAGTACGCGGGTGTTCACAGAAGGATCGATCTAGGTCTGATACTTCTTCAACCCTCAGCGCTAATTCCTCTGGTGATTCCGATGATGATCGCCTGGGTTCTGACCAAACCGTCTTTGAAAGAAACCTGGAAAGGCTTTACCCTGGTGCTTATTGTTATCCTCTTACCTTCGATTCTTATATTACTCCAACCCGATGTGGGAATGGCATTACTCTGCGCTAGCGCAGGCTGGATTACATTATTTCTATCGCCTTGCCGTGCACGTCTACTCCGAGTCACCTGCTTGATCCTTCCCATTGTTTTTCTGGCTGCCTGGACTCAACTTATGCCCTATCAGGTGCATAGGATTGAGGTGCTCTTGAATCCTGAAACGGATCCTCTAGGAGCAGGATGGCACGCCCTACAAGTTGAGGAAGCCGTAAATTCGGGAGGGTTCCTGGGGCGTGGGTGGCTGAATGCCGAGACTCAATTGCCCCATAAACATAGTGACTTCATCCTGACGATAATTGCGGAACAGTTCGGAACGGTTGGGGTAATAGCATTGATGGTCTGTTTTGGCGCACTTCTCTACCGAACAATAGCCATTAGCAAGCGCTCGCTTGACGGATTCTACCGGATTCTTGGGTATGGATTTGCGGGCATTATATTTGTGCAAATTGCTGTAAACGTTGGAACGGCTTACGGGTTCATCCCACTGATAGGAGTACCTCTTCCATTAATCAGCTACGGAGGCTCTTCGGTCGTTGTTCTGCTGGTTGAATTCGGCGCACTCTCCTCCTTTCATCGGCACGAACGAATGAAACGGCCGAAGGGAACACACGCACATCTCTAACATAAGGACTCCTGCGAACTGCTGTCTAGGCACATAGTTAACACCTTAACAATGTGGTTTAAAATTTGTTTCGAACCAAGGGAAACCAAAATTCTGATCATCCTCGATCTCGAAGGGCAGGCCGAAGATGACATGGGAGTTGTCAGGCGGGAAAGATCCGCTGAACCTGACAGCTTATGAAAAAAAGAAATAGCCTTACTTCCACGTCGACTCAACAGACTGAAGTGCCAGCCGAAGTCATCAAGCTTGGAATCGACATCCACAAGAAAAAATACGTTGTTGTGCGTCAGTTCGACAACCTGGCCCCGCAGAGTCCGCAGCGCTTTGGTCCCGCTGAGTTTCTGGCCTGGGTTGAGAAGCAGCGATCAAAAGCCGGCAAGGGCAGCGGAGGGGGTCAGTCCAATAATTCATGATAGAAGAAGAAGCGGGCGATCGAGTGAAGGGGCATTAACCAGAATGTGGCGGTGCCTTTCCATTAGTTAAATGCTCCTTGATGTGCACTGAAACGGGGTGCACATCAATGATGCTAATCATCGTGATGCGCCTCACACCACTCTATGTTACCCCGTCGAAGCCAAAAGTGGGACCGACAACCAGTTATCCGCCAAACAGAGGGCTTTAGAGAGGGTTTATCATCGGGACCAGCAATAAGTCTCCAATGCGGGGTCGCTTCAGGAATCAGCATCAATTCAATGACCTCACCACAGCCGCACGGACAAAGCATTCCTGCACACCAATCTTCATCACCTTCTCTTGCGAGTATAAGCGTGTTCTTAGGAATCCTCTCGGGTAAACTGTCACCGTCAATGATCTTGAGTTTCCAGTCCTCCCTGAATTTACTCCTAAACCAGTTCCTTATTCTCTGGAAAAGCATTTTCATGGCTTAAATACTCGGAATGCCGAGTAGTGGTTCAATGTCGCCAAGCCCTAACTCCATATTATCGCCCTTCTCAAACTCTGATTCGGGAAAATATTCCTCTTCGCAAGCGGCAAGCGAAAAACTAGTTCGTGAGTAGCTATCGTTTGGGTCCAAGCGGAATGGATATACTCTTGCGAGAAACTCGTTTACCAGAGCTGCACCTGCCCGCATGTTTAGGCTGACGACTGAAGGTGCCTCTTCGAAGATCCCCTTGATGTATCCTGCATTTAGTTCCTGATCGTGGGCTTCTTTATCAACACTCGCAAGATATTCAGCGCGTAGACGCTCCGGAGTGTAGACTTTTCGATCTCCGAGCGTCGCTCCTCCAGGTTTGACGTAGTCAATCCGCCCGCAGACATCTCCAATAACTAATCTATTGCCCTGTTTTCTAGTTGGGATGGTCACGCCCGCATCGAATAATGGGATCATAAAGCGCATTGCGATCAAATCGCATATTTGCCGAGCTTCTAGGGTATCGACACAGGAAAAGATGACATCGGTAGAGGCAACCGCCAGAATCGCCTCACGATCCAAAATATTCTTTGGAATTTTGATCACGCTGGCATCCTTCCGATAGGAGTGAATTGCATCCTCGAAGCAATCCACCTTCAAGCGGTTACTGTCGGCGTCCGCGATGGTCGAATTCAGAATACGGTTCAGATTCTTGTGTTCAATCCGGTCGAAGTCGACCAACACAATTTCACCAAAACCGAGTCTAGCAAGCTGTTCTACGACAATGGAACCGATTCCTGAAACACCGATGACTGAGGCCGACATTCGTTGAAGCTCGGCCCTCATTCTAGAGGTAAATGCAACCGGACGCTGCACAGTCGAACCTCGACCGTCATTCCAGCAAAGAGTGATATCCTGGCCGACCACCTGAATCACATCGATGTCGCGTAATTGCATTTTCGGAGTGTAGAGCCGAGCCCTCATCGCTCCCGATTCGATCATTAATGCGGATCCATGATCGCATTCAATTGTCTGATGAAGACAAGGGATCGCAGCCCTATCGCTCTGGTTGTCCCTTCCTGAGAATTCGAGAAAACCTCCCGGATGGGAATGGATGAGCAGAAGTGTAAGGGATTCGTCTTCCGCCTCATCAATGGCACTTTCTAGGTAGTTCCCCGGCCATCGTATGAAATCAACCTCACGCTCCGAACACTCAGCGTTGGGAACGAGAATAAGTTTCCTGGTCAGGTAATGGACAAATTCGTTATTCCGGACACATGTGCAAAGGATAAGTGCGGCTGATTCGCGACCATCTCCGCAGAAGAGATGGTCGCGAAGTACCTGATGGTTTTCTTCGGTCAGAGTCAGTTTGCTTAGCCTTCTCAATTTGCCCCAACCTCCTTATTAAGCGCTCCTTCGATTAGGGCTAAGTGCGTGATAACTGAATCTTTAGTAGGGTTCCAAGCCGAAGCATGATTTCGATGCCGCGACCACCCGTGGAATTGAATACCTTCGATCACCGCTCGGACTTGATTGGCCGGTATGGCCAGGCCCGAACTGAGTGCGAGTGGAGGATCCGTATAAAACATATCCAATTGGGCTTTCGGATACAGCGGCGGCACTTGAATCGCAAGTTTGACCACCTCAACAGTATATCCTTCGGGCAGCGGGTATTCGTTAATCAACAACCAGCGCTTGCCAGCCTCATTGATTGTTTCCCAGCTATACTGTTGCCCATTGAGGTAGGATTCGTCCGTGGGCAGTAGGCCGAAATCGCGACGCACTTCGACCATACATTCGCCGTTTTCAACATGAGCCGGTGTGAGTCGAAGTTTCTCGATTCCTGGATTTGTCAGGTCGATCACCGTATCCAGCTCAATCTTCTGCTTGGGGTGCCCAATATACTTCAAGATGATGATCCAAGCAGCCGTCGTATCAAACCCAGCTTTCTCCATCGCATCCTTAGCGATGATTGTGGACGTTTCAGATTCGATTACGACACCTTGGACATTTAACTTCCACACACCTTTTTCTGTGTAGAGTTTTTCAACTCCAGGATCATCGAGGTTGACCAAATCATGTGACGCAATCTCACGATCCGCCTTTTTGGTTTGTTCGAGGAAGAGGCTTTGATTCTTTTCGATTTGTCCCAGCTTGCGGATTTGCGCTCCTGTAATGACAGCGCACGGCCACTCTAGCCTTTGCCCATTCAGCACGAAACGGTAGGTCCGATCGGATTTGACGATTATGAATCGATTGGCTTCATCGCTCAGTTGAACGATCTCCTGAAGGCTGATATCTTCAAGAGAGCCGTCAGCGAACATCCGCAGGACGATCATTGCGGCTAAATCCTTGTGGCCTGCAGCACTTGCCAACTGGGCTCCAGTCGGTGTAGCATCATCGATAGAAACCGGCACGAATGCGAGTGATTGATCGGCGACCTCAATATTGAAGCCGCTAGAAGGGTGCTTTCGCACCTCGGTTGGTTGTAGTTTGTCCATATGCCACTTAGGACTCGGATATCCCGTTTTTGCTACAGACGGAAAAAATCTCAAAAAAATAGCAAATCCCTGTCTTTTGCGTCCTAAGTGACATGGACAGCGTGCGCTTGCATTCACAACGCGGTCTGCATAGTTAGTATTTATTTAAATGGAAACTCTTGAGGAGATAGACTTTGACAAACTTTTTGCCCACCGGGGCGGGTTCGCTTTAGCCTATTCAAAACTCTTGGCGTATACGGTATCGGTGATCGAGAAACGACAATCAAATACTCAAAATGGCCGTGAAGTCGCTCAGCTTGATAAGGAGGAAGTCGTTGCAGAGGCGTTTTCGAGACTGGTAAAGTGCGAGTTTCTCCATGACGGCGAAGCGGTATATCTTCAATTGCGAAGGCACATTGATAATCACATTCACGGAATTCAAAAGCGCGTTCGGCCAGTTGCTATGGCAGCAATCGACTCGGCTTCGGATCCCGATGATTCCCAGACGGTAATCGATATAGTAGACCGAAGTTCGGAAGTAGAAGCACTTCTTGCGGCAGAAGAGCAGGAATTTTACAACACAGTGATCGATGAAACCAAAAATGAATATTCCGAAAAGGGTATTGAATACCGATTAATCGAAACATTGTTGGAAGGCTGGTCAAAACCGGCCGATGTTGCGGAGCTGCTGGAACTCTCGATGAACGATTACAATAACGTGTATCGTCGGGTGTCTCGCAAAGCAGCGAAGGTTAAAGCAAAACTAATATTAAAACAGTGAGGAGAATCCTATGACGGCGGAAAACATAAACTCTAGCGTTGGCAAACGCTTGAGCGACGACGGCCAAGTGACTGCGGAAGAAATCGACTCGATGGAAGTCGGCGAGCTTGCGCACTTTTTAAGTTCCAACGGGATTGATGTCGCTAAATTAAACGAACGCATCCCTTCACTTAAGGAAAAATTTGAGAACCAATTGCGATTCCATCGGGCTAAGTGCGCCCCCACTTCGCCGGATGACGAAACCATCATCGACATCGAAACGTTCAGCGAGGAACAGATAGTCACTGCCCTTGTTGAGTTGTATGGCTCTCTGGATAACGTGCCTCTTGCCGCACGCAACTTCAAGGAATTCAGCATCCATGAATGGCGTAGCCTTTATAGAGATCTAATTCTAGGGAAAGATTAAGCATTCGTGAAAGAGCCTAATTTCGTACGTGCAGAGGCGGCATCCTTCAAGCTTTTGGAGAAATACTCAATCGAGGAAGCAAACTTCCCCATAGCGCGCCTTGCAGCAGCTGAGGGCATCAAATTGGAAGTGGGAGGTCTTAGCGGTGCGGATGCATGGCTTATTCGCAAGCAGAATGGGCGCGGGGTCATTCGCCTCAATGAAAGGATCGCCTCCGGCCGTCGCCGGCGCTTCTCCATAGCGCATGAATTAGGCCATTGGGTTATGCACCCTGAGGTTGAGCAGGGATACTTATGCACAGCGGAAGACTTGAGCGATTACTATCGTTCTCCAGTTGAAGCCGAAGCGAACTGGTTCGCAGCAACTCTACTCATGCCGAAACTCAAGATTGCCAAGGCATATCGGCATGCGGATCCGAACTTTAAAGTCATTATAAGGATTGCTGACGAGTTTGGCACTAGTTTAACCGCAGCGGGTCGCCGTTTAATTGAGGTGAGTTCCCAACCAATCTGGCTGATTGAATCAGTTGACGGGAAGATTAGCTGGTGGCAGCGTAGTCAGGCGGCAAACTACCTTTTTTTGCGAAAAGGAAGTGACATTCCATTCGAATCTCTGACGCGAGAAGCATTGACGAAGAATCAGCACGAAGCCGGCCCTGAACAGGTTTCCCCAGTGTCCTGGTTCCCGGAATCCGATCTGAGTGAGCGCACAGAATTTTTTGAAACGGTTCGAGTGGCTAGCGATGGAAGCAAGACCCTGACCTTGCTGTGGCTCCCACAATAACCCAGCAACATGGCGAACGACCTGAGATGTCATCTCAGGGGGGGAATAAAAGGGGACGGTCCTCGGTTATTCGTATTTTTCGCGGTACCTAGTTCATTGAAGCTGGTCAGGCAGCAACTAACTCAGCTTCCAGCCCTTGCGGTATTCACGGCGTATGAACGGCTCGGCATTGGGAGCATTGGTGGCACGCATCGCTTGGGTATCCCAATGGAGTTTCTTGCCGGCGCGGTAGGCGACGTTGCCGAGGTGGTTGGCCTCTGTCAGCAGACCGGCGTACTCGAAGTTGCTCAGGGTCGGTGCGCCGCCTTTGCAGGCATCGACCCAGTCCTGGTGGTGGCCGTTTGCTGAGCGTGGAATAAACGGATCCGGCCCTTGTCAACGATTGGTTTTCAAAGCGCCGGCGATAATCGGCTTGGCCCAATCGGCGGCTCTTGAAAGATCCGCGGGTCCGACAACCTTTCCTGACTCGATATGAAGCAGCAACTGAGGTGTGGGCGACTTACCCGTGTGGGGATCTGCTTCATGGGAATTATCGTAGAGGCGAAGACTATGAAGACTGGGCAACAACTTAATGAGGTTGCGACGACTACTATCCCACCGTTTCCGGATATCTTTTTCGGGAATGTCGTGGCCGCCTAGAGCAACCCGGGAAAGCCACATGGGGTCATTCCAGGGAAAGCCACATGGGGTCATTCCAGAAAGCCTGATGGGGTCATTCCAAGAAAGCCTGATGGGGTCATTCCATGATTCATGATAATCAGAAAAGAATCGGGCGACCGAGTGAAATGGCATTAACCAGACCCTGGCGTGTCTTTCCATTTTTGAAATGCTCCTTCTTAGAAACAGATCGTTAATTGATTTGTGATGGGAATGCTTTTGCTTGTCCCATACCTGGTAGTTTTCCATCCAAATTCCGGCAGGAAAAATGAGGGGCAGGGTAGACCTTAAAATCATGAATACTCTGACCCCATTGAAGTTTCCCCTTATCTGCCCCCAGCAACCTATTGGGAGTGACACGATTTAGCTCTCTGCTGCCTCGGCCTCGACTAATCAGTCAAGATTCAAGGGGCTGTTGACAAGCGAGAAGGTATCAGCAAACGGGTCCAGTTAAATTATTCATGATTTTAAGGATTATCCTGATTCCTGTATTAGCACCGAAAAGTCTCCTGTTCCACGATTGAACGAGCGCTTCGCCAATGAGCTATTCGTTGGCCTTCACTACAAATTCTCGCGTTGCCCATTCACGCTTCTGGTTGCCGGAGATGTATTTCATCACGTAGTTACCTGGTTCCTCGGGCGCTTTAAATTGAAGGATACTTCCCCTGGCTGAGTATTGATAGGACAGATACTTCGCATCAGGGTCGCCCGATTTGAAGAGGCCTACATAGTCACCGGGATTACCGGGGCTAGTGACTGTGATACTGAAAGTGGCGCCTGCTTCCACGTCACTAATTTCGTCGATCGTAACCTCCACCGCCGCGACTTGAATATTCTTGGAGTCCCGGATGATCTTCGACCCGCCGGAAATGTAGCGGATCTCGTAGGTGCCGGGGTCGTCCGGCAATCGCAGTTCCGCTTTCTGGCCTTCCTTTACGTATTGATACTTTAAATACTTACCGCCTTCACTAGAGGGCTCGGCGACAGACACATAGTCTCCTTGCACCGCAGGTCCGGTCCACTTCACCTGAATGGTGGAGCCGGCAAGTCCTTTTTGGGGTACATCAACACTGGCCTTCGGTTCGAGCGCCTTGAAATCCCGACTGGCCCAGATGGCCTTGTCCTTCCCGGAAATGTAGCGGATCTCGTAGGCTCCCTCCACGTTGGGAACGCGTATGTTGGTGGGGCTGCCGTCCTTGGTGTAGGCGTAGGTTTCGTATTTGGAAGAGGGCGCGTCCTTCTCGGCTATGGCAAGGTAGTCCCGGATGTTGTTGGGCGCCTTCCAGGTTACGTCGATATTCGAACCGGCTATCGCTTCCTTGATTGCGTCCAACGTAACCTCGGGATTGCTGATTTTGATACTCTGGCGAGCAACGATGGTTCGGTTGGCCGCATCAAAATACCGAATTTCGTAAAGGCCCTCGTTGCCCGGCAGTTCAAGACTAACCAGCTCGTTGCCCGCTACGTTTACTTTTCCCACGGAGCTTTGGTCACTGGCGTCGGATTTTGCGATGGTGATGTAATCCTTGTCCCCGGTCTTTCCCTTGATGGAGATTTCAAGGGATTCGGCTGAGATAGCTTTTTCCGGTAGGGTGATTCGGATATTTCCGTCACCGGCTGTCACGAAATCCCCTGAAGACCCGCCGTCCGATCCGGAGGGCTTCAAGAACAGGAAAACGAGGAGCAGAAGGGCGACCAGCGCTACCCCGGCATATAACAGGGTTTTGTTTTTTCTGACTGGTTGGACGGCAGCAGCCTGTTGCGGACGATGGACCGCTGCCGGTGCAGACTTGGGAGCCGTTTGGGCCGGAGGAGGAATCGGAGTGGGTGTCTCGACAAGGGGACCACCCAAAATGGATTTGACCGTAGCGGCCAGCTTGTCGAAGTGCGCATCCATCTCCGGCGTCATGGCATCCAGCCAATGCGTAGCACTCAGGAAATACTCCATGTCCGCGGTCGGTTTGACATCGTCTATCCGGAAAGGTACAACCACCACGTTTTTCTGAACCGCACGTTCTACCTCCCGCATGACCTGCTGCGAGGCATTGGCATGTTCGGAGAATATGATCACCATGACCCGGCTGTCTTCGATCCCCTTGATGATTGAAGATCCCCACGAATCGCCCGGCCGGATATCCCGCGGGGCCATCCAGCAGCGAATACCGGCATGTTCCAGATTCGAACAGACGGCATCAGAAACCAGTTTGTCTTTCGAGGAGTGGGAAATAAAAACGTCGTGAGCCATGGCTAATAAAGGTGCAAATTATGGGGAAGGGAGCTAAAAGCTGTAAACGAAATTACGGTTACCCTTGGTATAATTCGCTGCCATGACAATCCAAAGAAGGGAACGGTATGAGCGGAAAACATCACCAATCGTGTATGAATGAAGTTTTCCTAGAATTACCGGTTTCCGGATTGGTATTTGGAAGGGCAGCAACGAAAGTCAGATTTCCTAGCCCAATCTGCTCCCCGATTTTTGCTAGTCAGAGCCTTTTCCTGATTTTGCGGAAATGGTAGGTTCGCTGAAAGGCTTTTGGTGGAAACTGAATCTGCTCAGAATTGGTAGCCCTCCGAGTCATTTGGATGAGAACCTCAGCCGCTTTCTAATTAATATCTTCCGGAAACGCAGACCAGTACCATCCTAAGTCGTCATCAAAGCCAGGGTTGTAGGTGTGCGGCCCTCCGCTGGGCCCACTAACAATGGTGAAAGTGTTCCAGCCCGCCTCAAGGGGGAAACTGTTTGTGTTGTTACATTCCCCGGCCGCGACAATTCGGGCTGTCTTGCTATACAGCCATTGCCCTCGTTTTCCACCGGGTTTGCCGATGTTTTTGCTGTAGGTTTCATCCGAAAACAGGGCCATACCGATGGTGCTGAGTCCTCGATCGTGTCTACCGGGCGAGCTAAATCCTGGCAAATTAGTGAGTAAGGAAAAATCTACCACGACCACGATAAGTCCCTTGCTGAGATCGCCACAATTCATGGATCCGAAGTTTCCCTCGTCCGGAACCTCCGGCAAGGGTAACTTGAAGACACCGTCTTCGGAGATATCGGCGAAAGTCTGCAGCACGCTGGCACCGTGAACCCTCAGTACTAAGGTAGGAGTCGCTTCTCGATCCCACTCTGCGAACTGACCAAGAATATAATTATTCTCCATACTACCGCTGCCCGGGCCAATGGGATGTCGTTGACCCTTCGAACAACCGAAATTGCACAATAAAACAAGCAACGGGAAAACAACTGACAGGAATGCGGGCAGTCGCAAAAGATTCGGTAGAGTGATGTTGCGTGAAGCTAGGCAGCTTATTAGCGGCGCCGACGCCGAGGTGGAGGGATTAAAGGCAGGAGGGAAAACAGGAAGCATCGATAAGTAAATTTTCAGATTCTTGTGCTAGTGGCGCTAGGCTTTTGAGAGTGGAGTCTATTATTCCTTCAAATATTACCCGGGAAGTCAATCTTTGGGAAATTTTCCAGCGTTTTTGAGGCAGGGTGTTGAGCTGGAAACCAAGCCGTCTTCGGTAAGGCTTTCATTACCGGCTCAATCCGGCCATACGACTGGTTTTCTTCATAGATCTTGGTGCTGTCATGGCTGAGGATGCAATATCGAACTAAAACACGTGTGAAGAGCATAGTCGTTTTCCCATCCATCAGGAAGGAGAACAATTGAAGATGTTTGCAGTTGGAGCCAAGGTTCGGGCGCCCGCTGATAGTAGTAGGAATACACCGCAATACAGCGGCGGATTTTTTTCATACGTTTACCAAAGTTCGTAGGAAGAAAACTACCGGGTTACGAATTGTCAGGAGAGGTAGAAGCTGATGAGAGTTATTTCGGTGGGAAACCTAAGGGAAAACGAGGACGTAGTGCTTCAGGAAATGTAGCTGTGTTTGGCCTATTAAAGCGGGGGTGGCAAGGTGTACACTGCTACTGTTCCAAACTCGAAGACAGCACCGGTTGAGACTTTTAAAGGTCTATATTTTCGTCGAGATCTTTTGCTAGGTTGAACAATCGGCTCGTGTACTCGGTGGGGCTACGGATACGGCATCGCCGTTGGTATCAACTTTCAGAAAACGCTCAAACACCACCCCGGTCGTCCGAGCCATCGCCGAGCGGTCAGCATTTTTGAAAGCCCATTCCTTACCCAATTCGCCAAGTGCTTTCGCCTTTTCGTGGTTTACCAGTAGATCAGCCAGTGCGTCTGCCAAAGCTTCTGTATTCCCGGCAGAAAAAAGCACGCCGCCGTTACTCGACTCCAGCATTTCAGGAAACGTACCATGATCCGGCGCTATGATCGGAACCCCCGAAGCCATCGCTTCGATTGCATAGATTCCCTTCGGTTCTTCAAAACGTGCCGGCACAGAAAAGACATCAATCGAGCTGAAGAAATCCAGTTTCTTTTCCAATTCGGGTGAGCCGATGTGCTCAAATCGATCAGCCAGCCCGGCCTGCTCAATTCGAGCCACTACGCGGTCAAAAAACTCTTTGTCTTTCTCACCCAAGTAGCCCCCGACTTTGAGCCGTGTTTTTTCGAAACCAGGCCGGTTTGCCAGATCGAGAAACGCATTGACCAACACATCGAATCCTTTCTCCGGGCAGATCCGCGCGAAATAACCAATGG
>CAYGQM010000112.1:0-12923 GCA_964352065.1 uncultured Opitutaceae bacterium | reverse complement strand
CATCGGCTGATTTGAGCGCTGCTTTTTCTTCCTGCTCTGTTTTCTGCACGAGTTCAGTGGCTTCCTTCAGCTTGTCTTTGCTATCTGCCCGGTCGGCGATCTTCTGAATGACACCGGCGTTCTTGACCTTTGCCGCCTGTAAGGCTTCGTCAAACTGGTCGCGTGCCGGCTTTAGCTTGTCGAAGCATTCGCGAAACACGGCCACGTCAAAGAGAGGTTCAAAGAATTTTTTAGCCTGGGAGGGCTTGGAATCGAACGGCCAGGTCAACCTGCCTTGTTTGACCCCGATAAGCTTGGAGAAAATCTCACTGAGATTGTCTGCGGATGGAAGTCCCAGGAGCTGTCGCAAGAATTCGGATACCTCGGCGTCTCCCTCGGCGCAGATACTTTCATCCTGTGGATCGATGACCTTGGTCCGTCGTTTGCTTGCCTTGCCCAGTCCGCGTTCTATGCGAAACGCCTGACCTTTATACTCGAAGGTGACGTCGATTTCTCCCTCCTTGGATCCGTTGCGGAGAAGGTAAGTGTCGATGGCGAAGGTTTCTTCGTAGTTGGGCTTGGCGAGGAAGAGGGCGAAGCCGATGGCCTCTATGAGCGTGGATTTTCCGTGACCGTTGCGACCGGCGATACGGTTTACCCCCGGCTGGAAGTCGACCGTAATACCCGCGTCGTTTTCTCCTGCCCCGTAGGACTTGATATTTTTTAAACGGATAGAACGGATAATCATGAGTCGTCCTCCTCCTGTACTTCCTCGGTGACTTCCATCGGAGTGGCTTTGGCCAGCCTGACCTTCTCAACCAGGGGGCTGTTTGAAATCTGTTCAGCGATCTGGTCTTCGGAATGTCCGTGTAACACCGACTCCTTGAGATTATATAACAGGTCTGCAAAGTCGGACCGGTGATCGTCCAAGCCCCAGAGGGGTGATTCCTCAACGAGGCTGGTTAAGGCATGTTTCTCAAGGGTCTCGCGGGAAACGGTCTCACCACTGTCTCCGCCCGTCACTCCAGCAGCGTTAGCGATATTGAGGGCGGAGGGATCGATGGCTACTTCGTGCACGCCTGAACTCTCCTTGATCTCAAGGGAAACGCTCTGCAGGTCCAACGCAATCCGGTTCAAATTCAGTTTACCCACCAAACGGATATCGAGGATGGCTTCGGGTTCCGGATTCAGTTGCCGAATCGCTTTGGTGGCTGCGGCGACAAATGCTTCCACGCCGTTTTTAAGTTTATTGCCAAAGGGAGAACAATCCAGCTCCAGCCGGTGGATGGGGCGGCGGCGATTGCTACGGATCTCGAGGGAAACCAGAGGCTCGGGTAGGGTGCTATCGATCTCGAGCAGGGCGTAGCCGCGGCCGGTGTCGGAACCATCTTTGGCCTGACCGTAACGGGCCTCATTCAAGTCGCAATTCTCGGGTGATCCGGGATTGCAGGCCCAACCGCCGTGAAGCATCGGCTTGTGAATGTGCCCGAGGGCCAGGTAGCTGACCTTGTCCCTGATCTCTTTCAAGTCCTGCGAGGAGAACCCGCCACCTTCTCCCACAAAATAGTCGGGTCCGGCATGGAGCAGCAGGACATGGGTCGCAGCGGCGTCCATCGCTGCAACGATCTGCCGAACCTTGTTGGGCGTAGCGGCACCCAAGTAACCCGCCCCGGTAAAGCGAATGCCATCGATATCGATCCACGCTCCGGTGAGGGACTCCGGATTCCAAGGCTCCAGCACAGCGCCTTCCGAATCAAACCGGGGCTTGAGCAGGATCAGGAGTTCCTCGGTGGCCAGGTGTTCCACCCAGGTCGGTTGGTCCGAGTGAACAAAGGCTTTGTCGTGGTTTCCTTCGATCGCGATTACCGGAATGCCCGCATCTTTTAGTTTCCGCAAAATGCCAAGGGCTTGTCTCAAGTGAGGCGGTTCGACCTGGGGACGGTCAAACAGATCTCCAGCGATCAAAAACACATCGACCGCTTCCTCGATGGCGATATCCACAATGCTGTCGAAAGCCTCGGCAAAATCGCTGTCCGCGAGTTGCCCATCGAGACGACGCCGACCCAGGTGAATGTCTGCAATATGGATAATCTTCATGGAATCTAAGTCAGGGCAACCGGGGAGGAAAAGGAGTCAAAGCGAAACGCAGGTACTTCACGTTTGTTTTGTGAAGGCAGGATTAACAGGACGCTAATGGAACGGGTGAAACCGGTTCCGGAAACGGAAACACTGATCTATGCATGTCTCATACGGTGGCACAAGTCCTGAGGTCGAAAATCAAATCTCAGTTCGGAAACTCCTCTGCGGTTTTGGGCTCTCGGCCGGGATATTGGCCTCCTATGGTGGTGTCTATGTCTATTTTTCGATAGGCAAAATCGGGGCCGTTGGGACGCTTGCCAAAATTTGAGTTGATAACCCTACCTCATAGAACATCCTGTTCGGCAATCGATGCACGGCCCGTCCTCTAACCCTTCAGAAAGTCGATCCGCTGTCAGTGGAACTCTCTATGACCAGATATACGGTGAACTCAGGCGGCTGGCGCATGCTCAAATGTCGAAGGAGTATATGTACTCCACGTTGCAAGGCACGGCCCTGGTCCATGAAGCGTGGTTGAGGCTGGGGGGCGAAAACCAGGACGACTGGAAAAGCCAAAGACACCTTCTAGCTGCCGCGTCGGAAGCGATGAGGCGTATACTGGTGGAACGGGCACGCAAACGGTCCCGGATTAAATACGGCGGAAAACTCATGCGAGCAGACGAGGATGAGATGTTGACCGTATCCACTGAGATCAAGCTGGACGATCAGCTGATCAGGGTCAGCGAGTCGCTGGAAAAATTTGCGCTGTTGGATCCCCAGAAAGCAGAGTTGGTCAGGTTAAGGTATTTTTTTGGCCTGTCCTTCGAAGAAGCGTCCCGTTCGATGGGGATTTCCCTCTCCACCGCAAAGCGTTGGTGGAACTACTCCCGTTCATGGCTTTATCGGGAAATGGCTTCGAGGTGAACCTTTTTACGGATGCAAAAGCGCACTGTATATAAAAGCCCATTCGTATTTTGGATTTATCAGACCAGTCAGAAGAAACCCTGTTTCAGAAATGCCTTACGATTCCTCCCAGTGAGCGGGAAGGATATCTGAAGTCGATTTGTGGTTCAGATACGGAGCGGATAAAGAGCATCTTGAGTTTACTCGAAGCCCACGATTCCGAGAACGGTTTCCTTGATTCCATTGGATCAGAAGAAACGTTCCTTTGGAGTTTTGATAGTTCGCGGATCTCGCCATCGGATGAATGTGTGGATGACCAAATCGGGCGTTATCGCCTGGTCAGACTGATCGGGGAGGGCGCATGGGGCACGGTTTGGCTAGCCGACCAGATAGATGACATTCATCGGCAAGTCGCTCTGAAGATCTTGAAGCTGGGATTGGATACGAAGGATTTTCTTACCCGATTTAACAGTGAACGTCAGATTCTCGCAATGATGTCGCATCCCCATATCGCTACTATCTACGACGCGGGCTCAACCGAGTATGGGCGACCGTATCTCGTGATGGAGTACGTGGACGGAATGGCGTTGTTGGACTACGCGACTAGGAATCGGCTGGGGATTCAGGCGCGGGTGGAACTGGGAATCCAGGTTTGTGAAGCCCTCCACCACGCACACCAGAAAGGTGTCATCCACCGGGATATCAAACCGTCGAATGTGTTGGTAGCTGAGCAGGACGGACACGCAGTTGCTAAAGTGATTGATTTCGGAATCGCCAAAACAACCCGTTACCGACTGCCGGATAATTCGCTACTGACCAATGTCCACACCTTTATCGGTACTCCGATTTACTGTAGTCCCGAGCAGTTGGATGGGCGAAATCTGGAGATCGATGTCAGGAGCGATATCTATAGTCTGGGTGCGATTCTCTACGAGCTACTTTGTGGACAAACACCCTTTAATGTAAAGGAGGTTTCCGAGCTGGGAATCGAAGCCTTCCGCACCCTGGTCAAGGAAACTGTTCCCGTCCGGCCTTCGGTTCGATTCGCGAAACTTTCCGGAGAAAAGCAAGAGGAGATCGCTGCCAACTTCGAGCTGTCTGGGACGAAGCTTCAGGTAGCGCTGAAGGAAGACCTGGACTGGATTATCATGAAGTGTTTGGAAAAAGCCCCGTCCGATCGCTACGACTCGTGCCAGTCTCTGGGGGACGATTTGAAGGCTCATCTCGCCGGTAAACCGGTTTCGGTGGGTGGGCCCAGTCTCTTATACCGAGGTCGCAAGTATCTTGCACGGAAGCGGACCAGTTACTCGCTGATTCTTGAGCTTTCATTGGTATTGACCGTGATTTTGGCACTGGTCCTCTTTTTTAAGGATGATTCACGTTCATCGGTTGCTACCATGCAGGATCACGGCTGGG
Source organism: uncultured Opitutaceae bacterium (assembly GCA_964352065.1). Classification (GTDB taxonomy): domain Bacteria; phylum Verrucomicrobiota; class Verrucomicrobiia; order Opitutales; family UBA2995; genus UBA2995. Next base: position 8,549 of record CAYGQM010000112.1, on the reverse strand, counting down.
TCGAATCCGTGGAAAGGTCCATTGCCGTGCTTCCGCTTGAAAACCTGAGTGCTGAATCCAGCGATGCTTACCTGTCACAAAGCGTCCAGGAAGCCATTCTTAGTAATCTCTCGCGAATGAATGAATTGTCCGTGTTTTCGCGGGCATCCACCGAACCATACGATACCGCGGATGTCTCATTGGATCAAATTGCTTCTGAGCTCGGTGTTCGCTACCTGGTAAAAGGATCTGTCGAAAAGCGGGAGGGGTCGATTCAGATAGACCTTGGTCTTGTGGATTCCCAATCCAACAAGCAGGTGTGGACGCACACCTATGAGACGGTTACGAGTGACCTACTGGCTATCCAATCAAGGATAGCAAAGGATCTGGCGGCCCAGCTCGACGTTCACTTATCCCCATCTGAGACCTTGCTGATTGATCGTCGTCCAACGGTTAATCATGAAGCGTATGAAAATTATCAGATCGCACGATTCTTGACTGAGAACACCTATCCCGGAGGTCCCAAGATTGCCCAGTATGAAAAAGTCGTTGCTCTGGATCCTCAGTTTGCCGAAGCCTGGGCTCAACTGGCTGTTGAGTGTATCTGGTGGTGGACCGCTTCTAAAAACCGAAACGATCCTATTTTACAGGCCAAAGCACATCAGGCACTCGCAGAAGCAAAACGCTGGGGAGCCGAATTGCCGGACATCCCTTATGCCGAAAGTAATTTTGCCTTTTACGAAGACCAGAACCTCCAGGCTTCCATCCAGCTATTGCTTAAGTCGTTGGCCATAGATGATGGTTTTAGACAAGCGCGTAGCCACCTCGCAAAACAGTATTTCGGACTCGGTGAATTGGACAAGGCCGTGCATGTGGTTGATGCTGCGTTTCGATTGGATCCGAGGTCCGCCGAGATAGCGAGAGAGCTTTATCACCTCTACCAGGTTCAACGGGAGTTTGAAAAGGCGGAAGCGCTGTGCCACACACAGTTGGCGGTGAACTCATCCGACGTTGACTGGCGATTGAGGCTCGCCCAAAACAAGTATCTGGAGGGTGGGGACATTTCAAATTTCGCGGCGGACATCAGGACCATTCCTGATTTTGTTGAAACGCCCCGTGGCCAGGTGTGGCTTTCGCTTCATGCGAGGGATCTGTCAAGCGGACTCAAGTATCTTGAGGACTTGGAAAATGTGCACGGATGGGACGCCTTCAACTTTATTTTCGGATCTGATCGGGGTTTCAATCTGTCACCGGTTGCCGTCTTATCGGCCTTGGTCGCCTTTGAGTTGGGAGAACACGATGTGGCCGTGAATACCTCCCGTAGAGTCAGGGCTATGATGGATGGTCTCCTGCGCCTGGATCCTCAATTTGACCCGCGGTTCTGGGCCAACCTTGTTATTTGCTACGCGATTGAAGGTGACCTGGAAAACATGGAAAGTATCATCACGACAATTCGAGAAGCGACAGGGCGAGATTTTTGGAGGTATAAGCGCCAACTCTCATCGGAGCTTCGTATCGCGATGGCCTACCTTGTGATTGGCGACGACGACCTGGCGCTCATGACACTTGAGAACGCCAGCCAAATGCCGAGCCCTTTGTTTCTAAAGCGGGAACTGGAACTCTGGTTTATATTCGACCGTCTGCGAGGAAATCCGCGCTTTGAAGCGCTTCTGAGGGACTGAGATGGAGTCTGTGTGGCATAAGTGACTGACCCTCTGGAAATCAAATCGCTGGTTTTTAATGCGGTAAATGGCTCACTGGCAGAAGGGTTCCTCGTCACATCCCGTTCGTATTTCTTTCAGGCACCCTCGGGGAACTTTGCCGTTTCAGTTCTTAATTCTTAGGGCTGGAGAAACATTTTTGATATTCGGTGACACTTTGCAGAGCTGATTTGTCGCATTATTAAGAGAACGATCTTTCAGAGAAACCTCCTCGAAATACCAAACCATCTCTCAAATGCATCGAAAAAATCATCACCGCCATCTTCCATCCATGCTGTCAGTTGTTGAACCGGGATTTTAGTTTTTATCTATCATGTTAGGTAGGACGAATAAAGGCTGTCTAAAGAATGCGGCTGGGTATCGGTATCCAAGTATTCCTTACTGAATCGTTGAGAGGCGCTAAAGCGGAAGGCTTTCTACCGGTAATTCTTTAACTAAAAAGCGGCTTCGTCCCAGTCTCTTCCCTCAACTGAAAAGGTCTTCGCTTTGCCGTTTATCTTCCTCCCTGAATTGAGCGGTGCTTTGTAACGTTTTCTTTTGGCTCCTGACAAGGGATCCATGAACGCAAAGATACCAGGAGTCTCGTCTTTGTCGCCATTGTATTTTACGAGATCTTCTTAGTAGGCTCGAGCCATTTAGGATTTAAAATCGACCAGGATATTGTCCATGTCGTGGACGATTAACAATCTTCCACGTCGCAGAAGAAAAAAGAGAGTTTCTCTGCCAGAAACTTTAACTTTCTAAATCGAAAACCAGATAGTCCTTAAGCTGATTATAATCAGAGAATTAAGAAACATAAATGGTGCCCAAGGGGGGACTCGAACCCCCACACCTCGCGGCACATGAACCTGAATCATGCGTGTCTACCAATTTCACCACCTGGGCATATCGTACCTCGAATGAGGTTTGTAACTCTAAACTGTCAATGAAACCCTCAGATGTTCGGCGTGGATGTCGCTACGCTCGGAACACCACCTGGGCATTTTACCAAAGAGCGGGAATTGAAGGTGGCTTGGCTTTCTTTGCCAAGTCCAAAATCAGGATACTTTCGAGGGGGACTGAACTATTCGCCGTCGAGAATGGCTGCGATGTCGGGAAGCTTCTTTTTGCGTTGGCCGCTGACGAGTTTTTCGATGTAGGGATCTTCGACAGGGCCTTCCTCGTCTTCGTCATCCTCATCATCAAGCCAGGCGTCTTCGGCGGGTTCGAAAAACAAGGACATACGGCGGGGTTCTGACTCGAGGATCAGGCCGGGATTCTTGATTCTGCCTTTCTTGGTTTGGTCGAAAAGGCAGGGGATGTGCTTGGCTTTGTAGCGATCAAGAAAATCCTGAACGAACTGGTTGCTGGTCTCGGGACCCCGGTTGATCAGGCATACATCGGAGAAGTGAATGCAGCCATCGTACCAGGTTTGCAGGTGATCGTGAGTTTCGAGTAAACCGCAATGAACGACGGTTATGATACGACTCAAACCGCAGTCGGATGCCTCGAGGAGGGGGGGGAGGGCTTCCAGTTGATCAACCGGATTCTGTTTCCCGGGGGTAAGAATGATATTGGTGTGGTTCGGGTTGAGCTGGTCCGTCGCGATCGACGCCACGTCGGTCTCGAAGGTCTCAATCGTTACGTGGTCATGGGCGGCCATCTTTTCGTCCCATTCATTACGCTCTTCACCCGCTTCGCGAAGGATGGTGAAGGGATTGTCTTCGGTGGCCTCATCGGTAATGAGGTCATAGAGCACCTGTCTGCGGCCTGAGGTGGCGCAACCCAGGATGAGATACACGTTGGGTTCCATTAGTCTTCGAACTTGAATGTTTTGTTTTGTGCAGAATCACGCATCCAGTGATCCACTAAAATTAGGGCGGTCATGGCTTCTACTATCGGGACAGCTCGGGGGAGCACGCAGGGGTCGTGGCGTCCCCGGCCCATGAGCTCGGTCTCATGGCCATCTTTATCGACGGTCGCCTGGTTTTGAAGGATGGTGGCGGTGGGTTTAAAGGCGACGCGGAATACCAATTCTTCACCATTGCTGATACCCCCTTGCACGCCACCAGAACGGTTGGTCTTCGTGTGTACCTGCCCATCCCGGTTTTCGAACGGGTCATTGTGTTCGGAGCCTTTGAGTAATGTACCGGAGAATCCACTACCGATCTCGAAGCCCTTGGTTGCAGGTAGGGAGAGCATGCCTTTTGCCAGATCCGCTTCCAGTCGGTCAAATACAGGTTCGCCAAGGCCGACCGGGAGATTGCGGACGCGGGTCTCAATGATGCCTCCGACGGAGTCGCCCTCGCTGCGCACGGCCTTGATCAATGCGATCATGGCTTCCGCTGCTTCGGGGTCGGGGCAGCGAACCGCATTGGCTTCCACGGCCTCGAGTGAAGGAAAGTCCATAGAGTCGCGCATGGTGATGCCCTGGATGGTTTTCACGTAGGAGCGAATTTCGATCTGACCCGCGATACCCAAAATCTTCTTGGCAATGGCTCCGGCTGCGACCCGGCCGATCGTTTCGCGAGCGGAGCTGCGGCCGCCGCCCTCGTGATTGCGGATTCCGTATTTGGTCTGGTAGGTATAGTCTGCGTGGGAGGGACGGAATTTGTCCTTCATCTCCGAATAGGCGGATGGGCGCTGATCCCCGTTGGGAACATACATGGCGATGGGGGTGCCGAGCGTTTTTCCCTCGTAGGTTCCTGAAACGATAGAAACGGTATCAGTCTCCTTGCGAGGCGTAGTGATATCACTCTGCCCCGGACGGCGCCGATCGAGCTCAAACTGGATCTCTTCCTCGGAAATACGCAGGTTGGGTGGGCAGCCGTCAACAACGACGCCGATGCCTCCCCCGTGGCTTTCGCCCCAAGTGGAAATGGAAAATAGTTTGCCGAAAGTGTTTGCGCTCATCTTTGGTTTATAGGGGCGATTTAAGGGGGAGCTAATACGCGCGTCAACCTTTGACCTGCACTCAAAAATAGCCCTCAATGCCGGAATGCCAGTTATAAGAGATACTGAGTATCAAGCTTTTCTTGAGGCCCTGAGTCCGGATCAGAAATCGCTTTTGAAGCCCTATTTGGAAAGCTATGTGTCCGAGAATAAGCGGAATCAGATGAACCGTGTGATATCGCACCGGACCCGGCATGTGGCGGTCGTTTTGGAAAACGTATACCAACCCCACAATGCAGCGGCTGCCGTGCGATCCTGCGAGTGTTTCGGCTTTCAGGACATGCATGTGATCGAGGAACGCTACAATCACGAGCTCAATACCGATGTCACGATGGGTGGCTGTAAGTGGGTATCGCTTCATCACCATAAGAGAGAAGTCGGGGGTACGGAACCGGTTTTGACCAAGTTAAAGGACGCGGGTTACAAAATCGCAGCCACGTCGATGCGCCCCGGGTGTGTCCCTTTAGAGGAGATGGAGCTGCGGGAGCCGGTCGCTCTGTGTTTCGGGACGGAGGAAAGAGGCTTGAGCGAAGAAGCCCACGCGATGGCGGATATGTTCGTTCAGATACCGTCCTTTGGGTTTACGCAGAGTTTTAATGTATCGGTGAGTGTGGCTTTGAGCCTGTCCTCCATTAGAAACCGACTGGAGAGGGGTGATATCGCCTGGCAGCTTCCAGCCGATGATCGGGAAGATCTGTATTTGACGTGGTTGATGAAGACCGCAAATCGGGGTATCCTTCTGGCGCGTCATTTTTTGGAAAAGGGCAAGGTCGGCGCGCCTGTTTGAGTCGGATTCGAATTAAAACCGAAGGCAGCCCATTTTCTTTTTGCATGGGTGGATTCAAGATTCCACTGTAACTGACCGAACTACGGCTTGCATGTCTGATAACGTCGAAAATCCAGATCCCATTCACTCAACTGAGTCGCCTCTCTTTTGTAGTCTGGATGCGCACCGTGTCATGCTCCAGGCGATCATCGACCATTCCCCGTCCGATATTTATTTGAAGGATCTGGAGGGGAAATATTTACTGGTTAACCGGAATTTTGGCGAGCGGGTTGACCGGGATCCCACCACGGTTATTGGCCAGACGGTCTATGATTGTTTCTCTAAGGAAGAGGCTGAACAGAAAGCCGCCAATGACGAGATCGTCATCCGGGAAGGCCGGGCTCGGCAGTTTGAGGAAGCGGTTACCATGGCAGATGGCTTGCACACTCTGCTGTCCGAAAAATTCCCGGTGCGCGATGAGACGGGGACCATCAATGGTGTGTGTGGTATCTCAACGGATATCACGACTCGCAAGGCGGATGAGGAAAAACTGCGGCGTATGAGTCGCCAGATCCAACAGCAGAGCCGGACATTGGAAACGGTTCTCTCGGCCTCTCCGAACATCGTCTACATGTTCGATGCTCAAGGGCGCTTTGTTTATGCAAATCAGTCGGGTGCGGCCCATTTTGCGGTGCGCTCGGTGGATATGATTGGTCGTACCTTAAAATCTTTGAAACGACCCGAAGGCGTTTATGAGCCATTGATGTTGCATCTGGCTCAAGTCTTCAAGACGGGGAAAACGATCGCCGGACAGCTTGATTTTTCAACACCAGCCGGGCGTCATGAACTGGCCTACACCTTGATCCCTATCATGGATATTCGTGGCCGCGTCGTAAACGTGATCGCTTATGTGAATGATATTACCCTGGATCGTGAGAAAGACCGCATGCTGAAGGCCCAATCGATGGAGTTGAATCGATCCAATGATGAGTTGGAAGAATTTGCCCGCATTGCCTCGATCAGTCTGAACGACCCCTTAAAGGTGATGCAGAATTATCTTAATCTTTTGGAAAAGTCTCTGCGCGATTCGATGGGTGAAGATTCGCGTAAATACCTGGACGGAACTTTGATGGGGGCGGTGCGCATGAAGTCCCTGATTGATGATTTGATTGAATACTCGCGGGTTGGATTGAGGGCGGAGCCATTCTGCCAGTTGAATATGCGGGAGGTAATCGACGCGGCTCAGCGAGATCTTGAGAAACGGATAAAAGATACCGGTGCAGTCATCACGATGGATAAACTTCCGACTGTCTGGGGGATCGAATCCCAAATCAAGCAGGTTTGGGTGCACCTGATTTCCAACGCTATAAAATACAACCGATCCGGCAGACCTGAGGTCACTATTTCAGTGGCGCAGAAAAATGACCTGTGGGTGTTTTCAATTCAGGACAACGGGATCGGAATCGAAGCCAGAGACAGCGATCGGATCTTCCAGATTTTTCAACGGTTGCACGTGCGTCACGAATATTCGGGTACGGGAATCGGGTTGGCGGTTTGCCGAAAAATTATTCAACAGCACGAAGGGGATATTTGGCTGGAATCTGAGCCCGGTGAAGGGTCGGTATTTTCTTTCAGTCTTCCGATTCGCTACAAGGGTGGTCATCAAATGATGATCGATCTGTTTGGCGATACCGACCCGGTTCAGTAAGCGATTTAACTGCAGCCTAGGCCTTAAGCCGATACGAACGCCTTTGTCATGATTTCCGGTTGCAAGACCCCGAGTTGAGTTAATAGGGAAAAGAAGTCCACAACGTTGCGAGCTTCGACTGCCTTTCCGTTTTTCCAGACAACTGAGATGCTGAATGGTACATTCACCTGTTTACCTGTCGGAATATGAGTGGCTGTCATACGGGCGTGACCAACCACGTGATCCCCGTCTTGCACTAACTCAAAGATCTCGTGATGGATATCACTGAAGGTTTTTAAGTAGTTGCGATAAAAAGCGACGAAAGGCTTGGGTCCAGGCTCCGGAAGATCGAGGCCATGGACGACACAGGTCCCGTCCATGAGCTCGAAGATAGCTGCTTCTTCGAGGTGATTCCAAACACGGTCGTGCCATTCATAAATGAGGTCCTTGGCTGACTTTTTCATTGAAGAAATATTGAGGGTTGGGGGTGGATTTGCCTTCTAAAAACGAGGGAAGGAAGAGGGCGTTATCGTTAGCTGCGCGGTCAGAACTTTGCAAGCAGGATTGTTTGTACGGAGATTAGAATGAATGCTCAACGGGGCTCAATATTAAAACGATAATGATCGTAATGCCGACAAAAAATCCTGCCAGGAGACGCCAAGGTTTTTTCGCGGACGCAATTTTTATTAGCCAAGCCCGATTCAACCAGAGATGGTAGACCGAAAGAAGAATGAATACGAAACTTACATAAAGATGCCAGTCACCCCACTCATGACGATCCATGCCGAAGAGCGTCAGACCTTTCCCTCCGCGACTTCCCGGGGGCAACCTGAAATAAATCAAGAAGCCGGTTCCCGCCAGAAAACAACCGGAAAAATAGAGTAGAATATTCGTTATGCGCATGACCGCATTTTTATTCCAATTCGGATGCATAGATAGGGTGGGGTTATTAACTGTAAAACGCCCACCTTACCTAGTCGGTTTCTGAACCTTAGCTTGTAGTAGCGTCTTTGACGATACCCAGAAGCTATCCTTTTAAAACAGTCTAGAGGCCAAGCCGCTCTCTGATAAATCCCGGCTTATTGGTCGTGATGGAGAGAGTTCCCCAGTCTTTAAAACGTTTGGCTTCCACGGGATCATCTACCGTCCAGACATGGTATTCGAAACCCTGATCGAGGATTCCCTGAATGTAAGATCCGTATATCATCTTGTTGCTGGAGCTGAAGCCGTCGGCGTCGATGTCTTTAAGGGTATCCAGAACTGTCTGTGGAGTTGGCTCCAGAGCTCCATCGGTATCCCGTTTAAATCCAGAAAGCCAGCAAGCCTTGAACTGAGGAGCTACTGATTTGATGGCCCGAATGACTTCCGCATCGAAGGCGATGATTACGATTTGGTTGTCGTTGAGATCTGAGGTTTCAATCTCCTTGACGAGCGTCGGTACGATTTTCTTATCGGACTTAATTTC
>CAYGQM010000111.1:0-12970 GCA_964352065.1 uncultured Opitutaceae bacterium | reverse complement strand
ATAGCGAAAGTAAAACCTCGCAAAGGCCGAAACGGTTTACTCACCACATTCTTCGTCAACAATCATAACATACTAAATAGACTGATTCCGTCACCCTTTGGGCAACAGCCCCTCAAGACCTGACGTCATTTGATTCCCTTGACGTCATTTGCTTCCTAGGCTGTTTACTGCGCCACTGTTACGCCACGCATATGCTTGAGGTCGGTGCGGATATCCGGACGGTGCAGGAATTGCTGGGTCACAGCCATCTGGGTACCACGATGATCTACACCCATGTCATGTTGAAGCCGGGAATCGGTGTGCCTAGCCCGCTGGATAACCTTTAATCGAATTGGTTTTCCGTTGACCCTTAGGTCGGGGCTTCAAACGTTCGTTGAATGGAGATCGGTGCATTGTTTGATTGGGATGGGGTGGTGATTGATTCGTCGAAGGCGCATGAGGAGAGCTGGGACTTACTGGGGGACGAAGTGGGTAAGCCATTGCCGGACGGGCATTTCAAGCGGGGGTTCGGTAGGAAAAATCAGGTGATTATTCCGGAGATACTCCAGTGGACGGACGATCCTGCGGACATCGAGCGGTTGGGGAATCGTAAGGAGGAGCTGTACCGCGAAATCGTGGGGAGAAAAGGTGTGGATCGCATAGCGGGAATCGAAGTATTTTTAAAAGATCTGAATGAGGCGGGTATTCCCTGCGCGGTCGGTTCGTCGACGCCTCGCAAGAATGTGGAGACGATTTTGGAGATGGTGGGATTCGGGGCCTACTTTCAAGTAATCGTGTGTGCGGAGGATGTGACGCAGGGCAAGCCGCATCCGGAGGTGTTTCTGAAGGGGGCTTCGAAATTGGGGCGTGCGCCTGCTCACTGCGCGGTATTTGAAGATGCCTATGCGGGCCTCAGGGCGGCCAAGGCCGGGGGTATGAAAGCGATCGCAGTCTCAACCACGCATGAGGCGGCAGATCTAGCGCGTGAGGATCCGGACCTGATTCTTCCGGATTTCCTGGGATTTGATGCTGAGCGGTTGAAGCAGGTGTTTGCGTAAGGCTGCTATCCCGCTGAGTAATGCTCTCTTAGTTGCGTACGATAAGGTTGGTTACTCTCACGGAGGCACAGAGGCACGGAGGGTTGTTCTATCTCTGCGTCTTGAGCGAAGCAGGCGGGATGATTCCAAATTTCCGAATGGGTCTCCGAAATAAACGAATTCTTCCTTTGTGTTCTGTGTGTGCTCTGTGGTTAATTTTCCCATCCTTTTAATCCTGGTTGTCCATGTCTGAAAAAAAGAAACTGAGTCTTACCGCAAAAATTCTGATCGGCATGTGCCTGGGCATTGCGCTTGGTAGCTTGCTTAATGGCGGCTATTCAGCTGAAACCTGGGTAAAACCGTATGTGGTCGATGGTTTGTTTGGGGTGGTGGGCACGATCTTTATCAATGCCTTGAAGATGCTGGTAGTGCCGTTGGTGCTGGTATCACTGGTCTGTGGTACGGCTGCCTTGGATGATGCGCGGCGGGTAGGTACGGTGGGCGTCAAAGCGATCGGGCTTTACCTGTTAACAACGGCGATCGCGATCACCATGGCCCTGGGTCTTGCTCTAGTTGTGAATCCGGGTAAGGGCATAGATCCCGATAAGTTTCTCAAGCAGGAAGCACCGCAATTGTCGGGTGTGGAAGAGCAAGTCGTGGATGTAAAGACGGAACTTTCGCGGGTGAAGGAAGAGGTCAACCGACTTGCCGTGGATACGTTGAACTTGAGTCCTGTATTCGCGGAAGAGACGTCGGAAACGGCTGAGGCAGGTGGCGCACCGCGGTTTTCCGTCGATCCACCACCGCCTCTGCGGGACGTGCTGGTCAATTTATTTCCAAGCAATCCGTTCGAGGCTATGAGCCAGGGGAATATGCTACAGGTGATTGTATTTGCGGTGCTCTTCGGGATCGCGATCACGTTGGCGGGGGGTCCGGGTAAACGGATACTGCAGGTATTCCGGGATTTGAATGAAGTGGTGATGCGGCTGGTACTCCTGTTGATCGAACTGGCACCCTACGGTGTCTTCTGTTTGGTCGCGGGGACATTTGCCAAGCAGGGGTTTGGGGCGATCGTGCCCTTGGGGAAATACTTTGTGTTGGTGATCGTGGTGCTAGTGCTGCATGCCGTCGTTACCTATCCCATACTGCTCAAGTTGTTTACGGGGCTGAATCCGTTTACATTTTTGCGAAAGATGCGCGAGGTGCAGTTGTTCGCGTTCAGTACGTCGAGTAGCAATGCGACGCTACCTATCACCCTGGAGACGGTTGAAAACGACCTGGGCGTCGATAACTCCGTAGCCTCCTTCACCGTGCCGCTTGGGGCGACGATCAATATGGACGGAACCGCAATCATGCAGGGAATCGCGACCGTGTTTATAGCGGCTGCCTATGGGATCGAGCTCTCGATGACAGACCTGATGACGGTTATCGTGACTGCGACCATTGCGTCGGTGGGGACCGCTGGAGTTCCCAGTGTGGGATTGGTCATGCTGTCGATAGTGTTGGTACAAATCGGACTTCCGGTGGAAGGGATCGGCATCATTTGGGGAATCGATCGTTTACTCGATATGACCCGTACTGCGGTGAACGTAACCGGTGACTCGATGGTCTCGCTTATTGTGGGAAAATGGGAGGGGCGGTTGAATGTGGACCGTTTTAACCAAAAGATCGTGCCGAACAAGGTGGAAGAGTAGCGGCGTCCAACGTAGAATTGTCGTTAAATATTTAATACATGATGGAAGGCAGAAAACCGTTTATGCTCAAGGCGGATTATACGCCCGGTGGAGATCAGCCGGAAGCGATAGAGGCCTTGGTGAAATCAATCCAGGCGGGAAATCGTTTTCAGACACTTCTGGGGGTTACGGGGTCGGGCAAGACTTACACGATGGCGAATGTGATCGAGAAGATCCAGCGGCCGACGCTTATTATTTCCCACAATAAAACCTTGGCGGCACAGCTATACTCGGAGTTTAAAAACTTTTTCCCGGAAAACGCGGTGGAGTACTTTGTGAGTTACTACGACTACTATCAACCGGAAGCTTATGTGCCAGCCACCGATACGTTTATCGAGAAGGACTCTTCAATCAATGACGACATCGAGCGACTGCGTATCTCGGCAACGAGCGCATTAATAAGCCGGAAGGATGTACTCGTCGTGGCGAGTGTGTCCTGCATCTATGGTCTGGGTTCCCCGGAAGATTTTCTGGAGTTGATGATCCCCATCCGTCTGGGCGATGATATGGGGCGGGATACCCTGCTTCACCGCATGGTGGACAACCAATACAACCGCAATGATGTGAGTCTGACCCGGGGCAACTTTCGCGTACGGGGCGATGTGGTCGACATTTTTCCCGCCTACATGGAAACCGCCATTCGGGTGGAGTTTTGGGGAGATGAGATCGACAGTATCAAGGAGCTCGATCCCACGACCGGCGACACCGGTGCATCCCTCAACTATTTCGACCTGTATCCGGCGAACCAGTATGTGACGACGAAGGACAAGGTCGACGGATCGGTCGCTGGCATCCGCAAGGAGCTGGAAGAGCGGGTGGCTTACTTCGAGTCGAAGGGGCTGTTACTCGAAGCTCAACGCGTAAAGATGCGGACGGAGTACGACCTGGAACAGCTGCAGGAGCTGGGTTTTTGTAGTGGTATCGAAAACTACTCACGCTGGTTTAGTGGACGCAAACCCGGTGAGCGTCCGTTCTGTCTGATAGATTTCTTTCCGGAGGACCGCTTGATCATACTCGATGAGAGCCACGTAACGCTGCCCCAGATAGGGGGTATGTATGAAGGGGATCGCTCGCGGAAAACGACCTTGGTGGAGCATGGGTTCCGTCTTCCATCGGCCATGGACAATCGACCGATGAATAGTGAGGAGTTTATGGGGCTGGCTAAACAGGTGCTATTCGTATCCGCCACACCACGACCGTTTGAGATGCGAAATTCCGCAGTTGTGGCAGAGCAGATTATCCGGCCCACGGGGTTGCTGGACCCTACGATGGAAGTACGATCAACAAAAGGACAAGTGGAGCACCTGATCGGCGAGATACGCGCTGCGGTCGAAGAAGGCGAGCGGGTGTTGGTGACTACGCTTACCAAAAGAATGTCCGAGGATCTGACCTCCTATCTGCGTGAGGCCGGCATAAAAGTGGAATACCTGCACTCAGATATCGATGCGATTGAGCGGGTTGAAATTTTGCGCAGGCTTCGGGCGGGTGACTTTGATGCACTCATCGGAGTCAACTTGCTGAGGGAAGGATTGGATCTTCCGGAGGTCGCACTGGTGGCAATTCTGGATGCGGACAAAGAAGGTTTTTTGAGAAACTACACCAGTCTTGTGCAGACCGCTGGCCGGGCCGCGCGCCACGAAAAAGGACGGGTGATTCTCTACGCCGACAAGATGAACGATTCCCTGACCAAGACGATCGAGATCACGGCGTACCGGCGGGAAAAGCAGGAGGCATTTAACGCGGAGCACGGTATCACGCCCACGAGTACCAAGCGGTCGAATCAATCGAGTCTGGTATACAAGGTAAAGGAAGAGAAATCGAATCTGGTTGCCGAAGCGCTGGGTGTGGATGAACGCAAGCAGGTCATTGCCGAGATGGAGCAGGAGATGCTCGAAGCCGCAGACGCGCTCGAGTTTGAAAGAGCAGCGCTGTTGAGGGACCAGATCGAGGTGCTTCGTTCGGGTAAGGATATGGAAAGAAAGAAAGGAAAATCGACGCGCGGATACGGACGAAGGAAGAAGCGCCGGTATTAAATATTTGTAATCGGTTCAGGTCTTTCGGCTGGGATCTTGATCTATGGCTGATGATTCCGCTTAGCTTTTTAGTTTTTATTTTCCAGGAGCTCAACTATTTCGAAACTTTGATCCGCTATGACGCCGAAACAAAAACTCAACCTGTTCCTGGGAAAACTCATAACTCGATTTAACCCCGAGTTGGCTGCACGGATTCAGGATAAGCGAGCGCTTGAGCGTTACCGTGCCGGATCGCCCACGATGGACTGGCGTTTGTTGGGCTATGGAGAACGATTTCTTTATTCGGCGGCGGGACTTCGCGTTGGAAACTGTGTGCTGATAGGAGGGGGCTACGATTCCTGGGAGTTGGAGGTGAGTGATAGAGTGAGTCTCTACAATCTGGAAACGAATCAGTGGCTAACGGATATCCAAATTCCAGTTGGGGCTGCGCAGACCCACCAGGCAATTGCTTGTGAGTCTGATCGTTATGTTTACTGGTTGGGAGGTCAATTGGGTCCCAGGGTGCATCCCTGCACCGCCAGTTGTTATGTCCTCGATCTGGAGACTTTGGAGTGGTCTAAGTTTGTAGACTTTTCGGAACCGATGTACGGTTGCACAGCCCAGTTTTATAACGGGCGGGTACATGTCATCGGCGGTTGTTATAGCGACCGGAGAACAACGGCCGCGATTCACTGGAGTATCCCTGTCAAGGATGGCAAGCCACTCTCTGACTCATGGAGTCAAGAACCGGAGACGCCGCTGGAAGGAACTCACCGGGGCAGTGTGATACTCGATAATTATCTTTATCTTCCAGGTGGGCAACTTGGAGAAACGCCTCCGAAAGATGGAGACCCGAATGTCTACGATCCCAAATCCGGGAGTGAGGATGTATTTCCTGAGGTGGCGCGTTACAGTTTCAAGACCAAAACCTGGGAGATCATCGCACCGCTTCCCATACCGGTGTCGCATAGTGACTGCACAGTCGTGGCCCATAACGGCAAGATCCTGGTGGTGGGAGGTATGGAGCGACAAGATCCGGATACGCATGAGATTTTCTTAACAGACGCGATTCAAGAGTATGATCCCAGGGCGAACCAGTGGACGCAACGTGGGACTTTGGTTTACCGCGCGAAGTCGATGGTATGCGTGGAGTTCCAGGAAATGTTATACGTTTTTGGCGGCCAGAAAGATACGAGTGCTGAGGATGCCCGCCCAGGGCGTTTTATAAGTAGTATCTGGGTAGCTTCGATCGATTAGGAAGGAGTTTTCTGTTTCGGAAACGCTTGATTGAGGATACGCAAAAGACCCTCGAGACGAGGATATCGTATCGTGTTTTGAGTAAAGAAAAAGCGGTGAAACAGGAAATAGAAAATCCGGCCAGGAACGGGCGCTTTCCAGCAGAGCAGCGCCATATTCATCAACAGTTCCAGGTGCCCGGTAACAACCATGCCATTGAGGTGAAACAAAAAGATGTCCTTGTAAGCCTCTTTTTCCCGTCGTTGGTCAAGTAACAGGGGCTGGAAATTGTAACGATAGTCGACCGTTTTTGGGATACGGTGTTTTAACATCCAGAGATTCAGGACCGATTGATCTGCCCAAACCAGATAGGGTTCATAACGTTCTTTGATATCGATTATGGAGTTGAAGTGATCCGCAGTTCTTATCGACCGTTGGGCTAGAAAGATACCGGCATTAGCGGCGGATTCGGGAAACTCGGGAAGTTGGTCATCGTTGATTAATTGCTGAAGCTTTTCTTCTTCAACATTCGTACGGATGATCGGATGAACGCCATGGTAAGCTTCCTGGAAAATGGTGAATCCGGTTTGTTCGAATAACGAGTCCAAGGGTTTCAGAACCACGACATCGATATCGAGGTAGAGTATGTGATCGAAGTCCTTGAACCGGTCGGTAAATATGAAAAAACGGGCATAGTAGATACGGGAATCGGTATCCCTGCCTTTCAGGCCCGGGCCGGGTGGCACCTCAAGGGTGTCGATATCTATCAGGTGAATTCTCGGGATTGTCTTGAGAAACTCCAGTTGCTCGAGTGTGAGGGTCTGCCACAGAACGATGAGTGACGGATAGTCCGGGTAGTTCCTTTGGAGAGATTTGTAGAACACTGCAAAATATTTAAAATAGTGCTCATTGAAGGTTACCAGGATCGCGTTCATAAAAAGGGCTGACACGGGGTTAACATCTCAGGAGGTTTAAAAAGACAGCAACTGTTCCTTGGATGCCAGTTTCTAATCAATCTGTTATGAGTGTTTTTCATCGATCTTACATTCCATGGATTCCTCCAGGACAGATTGAGAAAATTTCTCTATCATTTGTGCACGTTAGGACATTGAGGTTGCCCTCATCTTCCCCTACGTTTGTAACCATTGTAATCTATTCTGCCCATGAAGTTACTCAGAAACCTTCTCTCACTGACGCTGGTCGGTTGCAGTCTCCTTTCACTGCATGGAAATGACCGTCCCAACATACTCTTTATCATGTCGGACGACCATACTGCTCAGGCAGTGGGGGCCTATGCGACGCTATTGAAAGAGCTGAATCCCACGCCGACCATCGACAAATTGGCGGCCGAGGGAATCGTGTTTGAAAACGCGTTTGTCACGAACTCCATCTGCACCCCGTCCCGTGCCGCGATCATAACGGGTTTGTATAACCACAATAACGGTGTGTTCGATCTCAATGGAAACATTGTCCCGGAAAAGCAGATGTTACCCATCCAGATGAAAAAGGCCGGTTACCAGACCGCGATGATCGGCAAGTGGCACCTGAAGCAGGAACCCAATTTCGACTATTACAAAGTGTTGCCAGGGCAGGGTAAGTATTTTGATACAGAGTTTCGGATCCAGGGTGAAGAAGAGTGGCCGAAGAATACCGTCTCGTATCCCGGTGAGCACTCATCGGATGCGATCACGAATTCCACATTGGAATGGTTCAAAACCAAGCGAGATCCGGATAAGCCCTTTTTCGTGTGCCATCAGTTTAAAGCGCCGCATGACTACTTCGAGAACGCCAAGCGCTACCAGTCTTATCTGGCAGACGTAAAGATTCCCGAACCTGATACCCTGTATGAGGTGCCAGACACGTGGGGCTCCATCGGAACCCGTGGGCATAATGACGAACTGACTCCCCATATCGGAACCTCCATCGGCAAGCGAAATCCCCGCCGTTCTTACGCGACGCACCTGTTTGAAAAATTTCCGGAAGAGTATCCCGCGGACTACGATCCCGCAAAATTGAGCGAGGAGGAAACGACATCGTTGTCCTATCAGGCCTATTTGCGGAAGTACCTGCGTTGTGTGAAAGGGGTGGATGACAACCTGAAGCGACTCTTCGACTACCTGAAGGCGGAGGGGCTCTACGATAATACCGTTATCATTTATACCGGTGATCAGGGGTTTTGGCTGGGCGAGAAAGATTTTCAGGACAAACGCTGGGCCTATGACGAGTCGCAACGGATGCCGTTTATCGTGCGTTACCCGCCATCGATTCCATCGGGCATACGTTCCGACGCGATTATCGAGAATGTGGACTATCCGGCCATGATGCTGGACTTTGCGGGTGCGGAAATCCCCAAGAACCTTCAAGGGAAATCCTTTCGCTCGATCTGTGAAACGGGGCGCGAGCCCGCGGGCTGGAAAGATGCGGCCTATTACCGTTATTGGATGCATATGGCGCACCACGATAACCCGGGAGAGATGGCGATCCGAACCAAGACCCATAAGTTAGTCTTTTTTTATGGCTGCGACTACGAGGGCGGCTACCAGACCCCGCCGGGATGGGAGCTGTACGATCTGCAACGCGATCCGAAGGAGCTTAATAACGTCTACGATAATCCTGCGTATGCGAAAGTTCGTGACGAGCTAAAGGCAAAGTTTGCAAAGCTGCGTAAGGACATCGGGGATGACGGATCCCATTACCCCAAGGCCGAGAAAGTAATCCAGGAATTCTGGGATTACGACGAGGCGGACCGGAAGAAAGCGATCCTGATATCCCATCAATTCAAGAAAATCCGCGAAGCCGAATTGGCCGAGGCGGGAAAGTGATTATTTCGTCGAAATTTTCGAAACGCTACCCGATGCTCAAACCTTATGGATCTCAAGTTAAAGGATAAGAAAGCATTTATTACCGGAGCTGGGTCCGGTATCGGGCAGGCCATGGCGCTACGTTTTGCTGAAGAAGGAGCCCGTGTGTTCGTGCTTGATGTGAACGAAAGCGGAGGTAAGGAAACCGAAGAAGCAATCCTTGAAGCAGGGGGGCAGGGAAGTTATCACCGTCTGGACGTGACCGATCTCGCTGCTGTTAAGGCACTGTTCGAAGAGTTGGGACCGGCTGATATTCTCGTGAATAATGCTGGCATTGCTTCTATCGGGAATGTGGAGAATACGTCGCCTGAGGAGATGGACAAAATCTATGCGGTCAACATCAAGGGCCCATACCATTGTTTGCATGCGGCGATCCCCGGTATGAAGGCAAATGGCGGAGGCGCTGTTCTGAATATGGCATCGATTGCCAGTCGTTTGGGAATCAGTGACCGTTTCGCGTATTCAGCCAGCAAAGGAGCGATCTTTTCGATGACCTTGTCGATCGCTAAAGATTATTTAGCCGACAAGATCAGGTGCAATTGTCTGTGCCCTGGACGGGTTCATACCGCATTTGTGGATGCCTATCTGGAGAAGAATTACCCGGATAATAAAGCAGAGATGTTTAAGAAACTTTCTGAGTATCAACCGATAGGTCGCATGGGAAGGCCGGAAGAAATCGCGTCGCTCGCGGTGTTTCTATGTAGCGATGAGGCCTCCTTTATAACAGGCAGTGCCTACGATATCGACGGCGGTTGTACGCAGCTTCGTTGAGACTCTACCCTTAAAACTACAGGATACCTCGGGTTACCAGATTGTTCAATCGTCTGGCAACGTCGTCCAGTCCATCGGTGACGCACTCGGAATAGGTCCTGCCGTCGGTGGTATCCACTCCATGGCCCTCGACCGCATCGCGCAAGCCTACCAGGGCGTCGTCTTCGTGGTGAAACAGCTCCACCAACACGATTTCAAGGGTACCCGTCGCCGCACAAGCTGTGAGTAGATGCCCGATCCAGCCATCATCGGTGGACAGACAACCGCGGGTGGTAGGCGCTGAGGCGTGAAACATGCTGATGCCGCCGGCTTTTCCGATTTCCTGAATGGCTGCCACATTCTCTTCCATGGTCAGGCTGGAATCTCCACAGTGGGCGGCATCGACGATCACTTTAAAGAAAGGTTTTCCAACGGCTTGATTCATAGCGTCTACCGCCTTCCAGGCTTTGCGAACATCGGTAAAGGTCTGAAATTCGATGCCCCGCAAGAACTCTATGTGCCAATATTTTACGCAGCTATCCAGTACTCCCGCTTCGTGACAGGCCCGCGCGTGCAGTTTCGCCAGTTGGGCCACGGCAGCGTCGAATGCTTCACCGGTGAGTTCGGTCGCTCCGGGCTTCAGCCATTCTTCCAGGGAGGTGGAGGATACGTGCTCGATACCGTACCGTTTGGCAGCTTCCAGGCCTTCCACTATTACCGGGCAGACAGAATCCTCGTCAGCCGGGTTCATCGGATCTCCGCCGCCGACCATCATGATTAAGAGCGGCTTTACACCAGCTTCCTTCAAGGCAGCGAACAGTTCGTCGCAATCGCTTTGATTAAGACCCGGGAAGAAAGGCACCTGGACAGAACTGATGGCCACCGGAGAAGTCGCGAGCAGGTGTTCGACTTCCTTGATCAGAGTGAGCTCGCCGCTCTCATCGCGTGGAAGTTTTCCGGCTTCATCGGGCACCAGGCCGCCAACGAACTTAATGTGAGTAGGGACAACGCCTAAATCGACGTCTGCTTTCAGGGTAATGGAAGACATGGTTTTCTAAATTGATGAAGAGTCATCAGAACTTCCAGTCTGATTTCAATTAAATGTCTGCGTCTTTTGGGCCAATGAGTTACCCCGATTCGGTTTCGTAGGGGTAGCCTCTGTTTCCCAGTCGCAGTCAACGGCTTGCGTGCCGGTTTCACCAGCGCAATCCAGCGATCGGCTAAGGGCAAGGGATAGAGGGCAAGGGATAGAGGGTCAATACTCAATAATCAATTTGGAGGCTTTCTTGACAATAGACCATTGACCCCATTGGCTGTCTTCCCATTGGCTGTCTTCTGCATACGTGAAGGGGATGCGCGGAGAGTAGCGCGGCAGCGCTACTCGGAGTTGTCATCTCCCGTCTGGTTCTAATTTCTTAATTATGTCCTGATGCTTAGCCATCCAAGCTGCGATCATCTTCTGCATCTCCGGGACAATGAATGCCATTCTTTCCTGAGTGATGCTTGCAATCTTTTCATTCATGACTGGCATGTTAATATAAAACTTTTGCCCTGCAGGAGTCTTCAAAAAGTCTCTTAGTTCTTTTAGTTCAGTTGAGGAATACTTCTCATTGAAGTAGTCGATGTAGATCTCCTCATAGACTTCCCACGATGCTTGCTTTGAAAAGTATTCCATCATTTCTTCTACGAGCTGATGGTATTCTTTTTCCAGTTCCTTCGGAGCGGGTGCTTTCATCACCATTCCTTTCAGGGAGTCGTAGGTCGACTTGTAGACTTGTGGATAAGCCTCCGTGTAACCGAGTAGTTCAAGGATGTCTTTTATTTCATCCTGATTCGGTTTGGTCTCACACCAAAGTGAGGTGCTTAAACCTAATGTGAGGATGATAATGGTAAGTATTCGTTTCATTCCTTCTTAGAACGTTTGAACTCAGCCGCGAGGCGCGCCAGCGCCTCGTTGGCTGCGGTGGTTGGTTCGACTCTTCGTTTTCCATGCCGTCTGCCACTCGGCAAACTGCAATCTTCCGTCGCTGCGAAGTTCACGCAAGGTCGCCTCGCTCAGAAGGCCGATCCTGGAGTCCTGCCTGACAATCATGAAGATTTCCTTACCGTCTTTGAGCGCGTCCGATTTCATAATCACACGGTCGCCAACCAAAGCCCATGTGCCTTCGTATTCGGTAAATCCAAACGTATCGGTCAGCTGAGCATAGCGAAATGTCGCATCGCCTCTTAGCTCAAAAGTGGTGCTCCAGAATGGAAAGGGATAGTCGAAATTTCCCACGAGCATGGACTCCTGCGCACCCAAAGCCTCAACGATCTCAGACTCGATTGTCACGCCGTTGGTCAGGCGCGTCTGGGCGCAACCTGCGCTGAGTAGTAGTGAACAGGCGAGCCATGACCTCCGAAACTTCATTGTCGAACAACTCGGATGAGACACAAGGCCGCTAGGCCGCAGTTGTCTCGGGCCGCTGGTTCGCATCTTCAACCTCAACCCAAACTCAAAATGCCAGACGAAGAACAAGAAAAATACACCCTACTAATGCGATGCGCAAACCAAGCTGCGCGGGCAGTGACCGAGGAAATCGAACGCCACACCAAGGAGCGTCTGAGAATGTATGACTGCATGGGCATCACTCGAACCATCGGTGATGCACTAAGCAAAACAGCGGGGTTCTCACCGGAATGGAAAGATCTCTTAAACGAGGAATACCGACCGGAGCCGGAGACTGCGAACAATAAGGCCGACCCGCGCCCGTAGGGCGTTGGGTCGGCGTCTGGTTCAGCTCTAAAACTCACCAATATGCACAACGACATCCAAACCGAAATCAATGACCGTCGCCGCCAACAGCTCACGATGGAACTCGCAGCGTGCGTCCTGCGAAACCAGCTCTACGGGGAGATCCCCGAGAAACGCGAAAAAGAGGCGCAAAAGAAGCTGCTTATGGAGGCAGCGGTCGAATCCCAGCATATGCGCGTAGAAATCGAAAACCTCGTCGCGGAAGCGCGACGACCGGTCCCGCTGAACATCGCTATCAGACAAGAGGGCCAACCCAATGACTGACCAAATTTCCAAGGGCGCGACTGGCCCGAATTGTCTGCATAAACTGGTTCGACTATTCCGTTGCGACCTCAAGCCGGGGATCAAGTTTCGATTCCCCGGTCGTCCAGCTGGGGCTCCTACGTATACTGTCGTGCGCCGGGATAGGCTCTATGCGTGGAAGCAATTCCGGCGCGAATGGCCGGACGGATATAGCGACTACACGCACATAAAATTCCCGCACGAAGGGAATGAGGTGATACTTCTGTCGAACGTCGAGTGTAGGCGCGCCATAGGCGTTGCCTACCACGCCTGGTTATGGTTTATT
>CAYGQM010000110.1:0-13239 GCA_964352065.1 uncultured Opitutaceae bacterium | reverse complement strand
CTAACAAGGCGGCTCTGGAAATCCGGACAAGCCGGATTTCAGGCCTTAGCGTTAGAAATTGAATATGCACGAAGGGAATCTATTCAGTAGATCTTATCTGCAAAGAGGAAAACCAACTCAAGACAGTCAACGGTTTCGCAATCGCATTGCAGCTTTTTATTGGAAAGAAATCCACGACTATTATAAAGAGGAAGTCAGGAAAAACCTGGAATTGGAAGCTGGAATCAAATTCCCATACGTTTCGAATGTAGGATATTCATTTTCTAAGTTCTGCGAAGCCGGCGATTTGGTGGATATCCTGGATTCTATTACAGTAATTTATCGCACGTTAAGTAAACGTGGCGCATCTGGGGAAAGGTGGAAGGAATTTATAGCAGCAATACTAAGGGAAGAGAACCTTCAATATTCCATCGATGACAAGTGTGGCGTACATTACTATGTGGATGAGGAGTTTGAATGGAATCGAAGTGCTACCTTATCCATTTTGAACGAACCTGAACTACAGGGAGTTCAAGTAGCATTTTCTGAGGCATTCAACCACATGGATAAAACGCCTCCCGATACAAAAGCAGCAGTCCGTTCTATTTTTGAGGCAATTGAGATTTTTGTTAAGCAGTTGTTGGATACAAAAAACCTAAATAAATGGGTTCTGGAAAATACACTGAAAGAATATTTATTGAGCAGTTGTGCGGATTCTACAGAAAAAAAAGTAGCATCAGAGATGTTGGATGGATTCGGGCGATGGATCGATGGATTGCATAATTACAGACACGGGCAAGGCGAGGAATCACCAGTCGCACCGAGTGAAATTCTTGCCGTCTATACCTTGAGTTCTGGAAGTGCGTTCCTAAGATGGATCGTAACCATGAGTAAGAATTCTAACAAGCCGACTTAGGAAATGCGGACAAGCCGCATTCCTAGTCTCGGCGTTCGACGATAGAATGAGATCATTCGCAATAGTTTTCACTCTAATTTTTTCTGCTTCATATCTCATCGCAGAAGAATTCGACAAGGATGCGATACTGAAAGTACTTCGAGATTATAGATGTGAAACTGTATCAGAGAAAGGAGAGGACATAATCATCAAGCCCCTCGATTATCTCCTTGATCTAGAATTTCGGACGGAATTTCGAACTATCAGACCGAAAGAAATTAGAAAACTTAAGTTCGACAGAGAAGCTGAAAGGGGTCATTCCAAGGTTCATGAATCACCTGCGGAGGCAGAGGGGTCGAACGCAAAACTTTAACCTCGGACCTCTTCGGATCTTGTTGGTTAGTTCAAGTCCGCTCGTATTATGTTTATCAATGAAAAGACTCCTTCAGGAGATTGTCGTCCTCAATCTGTTGCTTTAATGGACTTGCTTTATCTAGATCGTATCCATCGTTATAATACGCTTGCTTCTTCAGCCCTTCGCCTATAGCTTTGTGTTGAACGGCGGGGCTCGCAATCAATTGTCTATAGTCAGCAAGGTTCCGGCGATGTGACGGTTTTCGGATTCGTCGTGGAAGTAGTAGGTGACTAACACCTTGCCATCGGCGGTCATGGTCGCCCAGGGATATCCGAGGTCGCGGTTCCGCCCATCATCCCGAATGATCATTTCTTCGGCCGCAGCGAAATCGGTGCACTCGGGATTCAGGATCCGCGCGCGGATGCCGAATGGTTTGTGACGATATCCGTAGACGAGCAGGACGTTACTGTCTGGCAGGCGCAAAGCGAAATGCGGGTGCCCTTGAAACGTCGAATCCTCCCAGGGCTGGAAACTCATGCCGCCGTCCGTTGAACGCGCGATCACGGTGTGATCATCGTAATCCGCTGTGCGCATGAACGCGATCAGGTCGCCTCTCGGAGTTATGTAAAGGGACGTTTCGTTGAAAGAGGCACTATCGTCCTCCGCAATCGGACACCGGTATTCCCAGGTCAAACCGCCATCGTCCGATGTCATCAGGTGCGTGCTTGTGAGGCGAGGTTTGAGGCGTGTCTGCGCGGCAACGGCCCAATAAAGCCGGCCGCTATCGCCCTGAACCATCGCGCCCCGGTTATATGCCGGAGTGGGCTCGCCGAAGACATCGTGGGTGACACTGACGGGTACCGGCGGCGGCTTGATGATGTCGCTCCATGTATGAGCCCCGTCTTCAGAACGAACCATATATCCGCCCATAAACGTGAAATTGCCGTGCTGCAGTGAATGGGGAAATTCGTCTTTTACCTGGTCGTCCACGCGCGCCCATCCGTAGCTGCTGCATAGGATCGACTGGTCGTTTAACTGAATCATACAAGGATCCTGAGATCCTCCGAACGGATGCGCTAAAATGAGTTCCGGGGACTCTGTCCACGTCTCCCCGTTATCTGTTGAACGGACGAGTACGAGATAGCTGTTTGTATCCGTATGGTTGTTACCGCCCTCACCGAATACGCGCCTGTCCGGCGCACGACGAAACGCGACGATCAACTCGCCCGATTCACGTCGCACGACAGAGGGAAATGCGGCATAGAATCGTTCGTCGCGATATACGGTCAGATCCTTTTCTTTGGTCAGCACAGGCTTTTGTGCGGCGGAGGTAAAGGCTGTCCACAGCTGCACCATTCCCAGTGCGAGGACGAAAAACTGTCGCGAAGATTTCATGTGGACTCCCACGAAGAGGCAAAAAAGGTGCGAACGCAAAACATTAACCTCGATCCTCTGCGGGTGTTCTGTTGCTTCTTCGGTCCTTCGGCTACTTCCATGATTTTGGTGTCGCGTTGCTCGAAACTTGAATTGGCTAAGGACACAGGCTGGGAAGCCTTGCTCCCTTGTGAAATCTGCAAGAAAGTAAGATGTTATACTAAGTGATCCTAGGGCGTGAAGCAGACCTTGATCGCCTTTTGCTGTCGGAGCAATTCAACGCCTTCCGCATAGCGCGCCAAGGGTAGAGTGGTGGTGATGAGTGGATCCAGGCGCAAGCGACCGGCGACTATATGAGCCAATGCGGTTTCTGCAGCGCCTTTGTTGTGTGCGCCATAACCTACGAGGTGCAATCCCCGACACCAGTGAGTAAATCCGAAGTCTACATTGTCTCGAAGGACACCGAAGAGGGCGACTACGTCCACGGTGCGGTGCATGAGATACTCGACCGATACTTTTAGGCCGGTGCAATCAACCGCGAGGTCAATGGCTTCGGGACTGAAACGATTGTGAGGGAATGCATTTTCATCGGTGGGATCCAGGGCGCGATCTGCTCCGAGAGACGTCGCGAGTTCTCGTCTGGATTCAACCGGATCAAAGGCAATGACTTCGGCCGCTCCGTAAGCCTTGGCTAATTGAATCGCCACGAGACCGGCTGGGCCGAGACCGCTAACCGCGAAGCGTGATCCTGCTATCGATTTAACGTTAGAGATTTGATCGAACGAAACCTGAACGCACATCGCGAGTTCGAGCGAAGCGATTTTTTCTGGAGTCAGGTTAGATGGTATTTCTAATAGATTTTCAATGTCTGCTACCACATACTCGGCGTAACACCCTTGAGTGGCACCAGCCTGATCCTGCCAAAGAGCGACTCGGTTTCCAATCATGAAGGGCTCGGCACCCGGACCCACCTCAACGATTTCTCCCATGGCTTCGTGTCCGGGTTGTCCAGGTGTGTAGGGATACTCAACCGTTCCGCCGGGCACCATGGATATACCATCCATAATATGGAGATCCCAGTGTGGACAGGTTGCGATACCTTGGATTTTCAAGAGTACTTGACCGTTGCCAGGGGCGGGCACGGGTAAGTCGATAATCTCAGGTCGTCCTTTTTCTAAATACTGTAATACTTTCATGTTCTTTAACGGGTTCGAGTCCACTTATTGAGCATTTCGAAATGCTCTTTCCATGGAGGTGGGCGTAATCAGGACCAATCCAGAACGACGCCCATGACAGGTTCCTTTTTGGTTTCAATCAGTTCCCAGGCCTCGGCTGCTTTTGATACGGGGAAGCGGTGGGTAATCAACGGCAACGTTTGCAGGGTTCCATCGGCAACAAGCTCCATGGTTTTAACCAATCGGTCGGGCGTGGCTCCCGAAACAAGATCAATGCACAACTCCTTATAACGGGGTGGTTGTAGAGCCATACAGTCATCGGTGCCATAGAACCCGGCAGATA
This sequence comes from uncultured Opitutaceae bacterium, assembly GCA_964352065.1. Lineage (GTDB taxonomy): Bacteria > Verrucomicrobiota > Verrucomicrobiia > Opitutales > UBA2995 > UBA2995. Next base: position 9,118 of record CAYGQM010000110.1, on the reverse strand, counting down.
CCAGATGGCCGAACCGTTTCATCGAACTTTCCAACTGGCCCATGACGTTTAACGAGCCAACGGTATCAACGCCGACCTGTAGGCCTTCCGGAAATTTTTCCTTCACAATGTCTACCCAATTACCTCCGTCTTCCAGCATGGTTTCGCCACTCTTGAAATGAGAGAGGCGATCTGGGTGACGACCGATCATGACCACGTTTGCTCCGCGGGATGCCAGCATCTGGCCGGCCCATTGTCCGACGAGCCCATCGCCGACCACTACTGCGGCGTCGCCCGGTTCGAATCGAGGGCGTTCGCCACAGTTGTAACCAACCTGAGTTAGGACCAGACCTGAATAGGCAATGGGGTCTAGTCCTTCGGGAAGTTTGATTACGGCTCCCCGGCCCGAGACGGATGGTGAAATATGTCCGCCACGCGGTTCAAACATGCCGTTGATATTACTGACTGAAACAAAAACCTGATCGCCTCTTTTCAGATCGGTAACGGCCGCGCCAACCCAGTCGACGATCCCCACTTTTTGATAACCGGCTACAATAGGAAATGGGTGTGGGTCTCCCGGTCTCCATGGCGTGTCGCCATCGATTCGCTCTCCGCGAAGGTAGGAACCTTCAGTGCCATTACTGATCCAGGAATGGGTGATGTTTACGATTACCTGGTTTTCGTCGGGATCCGGGCAGTCGACCGGTTGAAAAGATACCTGGTTTTTGTCCGTGAACACAACGGCGTTGGCTTTCATGAGTGTTGGGGGCGTGGGTTAGACTGTATTCGAATATTAGTTACAAAGATTAAACAAGTGTTTTCGGGATGCGGTCGCGGGTGTCAAATGCGCCTCGAACACCATCAGCTTCAAACTCCCAACCGGAATCGGTTTCGCGTATGGTAATGGCCGGCTCATCGGTAAACCCATTGGGTCTGGCGACCAGCAGGGTGAGTAGGGAGTGTTCGGTAGCAGCATTGGCTGTTACACCGATAAATGGAAATGTTCCGCTATCACTCGTTTCTGCCGGTTTGTCTGGGTCGATGACGCCGGGAACCAGATCGAGCAGCTGCTCGCCCGCTTTCGCTTTAGCACTCGATGCGAACTGTCCAAATAGCGTTGCCTGTGGGCGATGGATTTTGAAATCCCTTCCGTTTACTGATACCTTGGCGGCGTCATCGCGGTTGTCTGGAAAGAACCTGGCTTCGAGGGTCCGCGCTTCCTTGTTTAGGAACACGCGATCCAGAACGGCTATGACGTTGGGTTTGGCGAATAGGATCGTACGGGTAACGCTCGTTACCTGCGGATCGACTAATTGGTAGGCCTGGGTGGCATCGCTGCACCAGGAGACCGTATTGCCCAAATCGTTCCAGCGGATCAGTCGCGCGCTAGCCTGGCTCTCATTTACACCCTCCTCTCCGTTGTGATACTGGTGCCCCTTGCCTCCGATGAGAATAGAGTTGTGGGCGCGGGTCAGACGAAGCGTCCATGCTGGTGAGACTGGATTATAGGCAGAACCAAAAGGATCGTTCAGCAGGCGTTCACCGTAGATTTTATAAAGAAAGCTGTTGCGGTCTGCATGCTCATGATTGGCGGGACGTCCACTACGGAATGCAAGCACTGCATCTTCAGGTCGCCATCCGCTGCGGCAGATCACCCAATCTTGTTCGTTGCGGTAATTTTTTATGGTTTGGGAAGGAGCGCGGCTGGGGCGATTCGGACGATACCATAAGTAGTCGAGGAAATAGCCGGGTTCGGCGAAGTGGTCAGTCGCGTACTGAGCGACTGGATTGCCGGTATGTTTTTCGATCCAGGCCGAGACACAGGGATAGATGCTCTTGGACGCGTCGCTGAAATTTACAATATCAGGATTACCATCCGCTTTCTTACCGGCCTGCATGGCGGCTATGTAGTCCAGGTGTTTATCAAAATCCAACTCCCGGGTCCAATCGATGGTGCCTTTGATCCGATAGTGAGCTTCGCAAAACGCCAGGACGGTTCGCAGAAGATATTCTGAGTAGCTGAGGCCTTCGAAATAGCTACCGTCGCGAAAGAACAATTGAAATGCGGTACGAGCGCTTTCCTCTGCAGCAGCTAGCCACATCTCTGCGCGATCGTCGCGTCCCAGTAACGCAAGTGCGCCGATACCCAATGCCATGGTGGGCGCCCCTCGGAGGTTGTTGCTCCCCAGAATCTCAGGCCAACGAGACATATCCGTGTCCTGGATATGTGGATGCTCAGGGTCGAAACGCCAGCCCACAACTTCATCGGGGTGTTCCATTCCGTAAATAGTCCGGTAGCAAGGGGCGACGCCTTTCTCAGCGATCGCCTTCATTAAACGGTCGTCCAGCTCGGGATCGATCTGGTCGCCTAATACCTCGCGGCCGAATAAGAGGCGGGACGTAGCCATCGATGAACGCATGAGCCCGAGAACCTCGTCGCCATCCATCATGTATTCCCACTTGGGAAGTTGAATGGCTGCTTCGATTGAATCGATCAGTGCCTGGTGTCCGGCCTTAGTGGGTTCGATGAGTTGAACAACGGCGGTTTCTTCAAAGGCCGCCCAGACTTTTCTTAAATCAGAAATGATACTGCCGCTCTTATAAAACTGCTCCCATGCCGCCTTCACAGATTCGGGCGACCGTTCGGACCATTCTCGAAACTTGTTGCCCAGAAGGACGGAGCGACCATTCGCTTGAATTCGCGGGATGTCGGTCTCTTCAAAAAAGATGCGTTTGGAGCGTTCCGGAGGAAGCCCGATTCTTCCTGCAAATGACAATGACCAGCCTCCTGTTAGCAATGCGGCTCCTCCTAATCGGGTAAATTCTCTTCGATTCATGGTATGGGTAATTTTATGAGATCTGGTGATGGGGCTGATTCACGGCTTTGCAGCTTTATATTAGTAGTCGGGGGCGTAGGTCCTGCAAAACGATTATGTACGCTGTATCGTAAATCAAACGAAGGCTCCAAAAATACAGTGTGATCATTCACGGTGTCAGTATTGCCTCTCACGCGTCTTGTGATTGCTTTACTCGAACTGCCGAATATCGGAAGGTAACCGATATCGTTATTTAATAATACCCCATGAAGAATCTTTTAAAGTTAGTAGGTTTCATCGCTATCGGTAGCACGGCTTGGTCAGCTGATTCGAAATATGACCTATACGTATGTGCTGCAGTTAACAAAAACTACGTGATCGGATCGAAGATCGTGACGACCAGTGGGCTGCATCGCTACGATGAGAATGGCGATTGGGAGCATATCGGCATCAACGATCCGACGATCTTTGCCGTTTCATTTGATCCCAGAGATCATGCGGTGTTTTACACGGCGGCTTTGAACGGGGCCCTACGAACGATGGATGGTGGAGACAGTTGGCGGATCATGACCCGTTGGGATATTACCGAACCCAAGGATGTCGCCGTCGATCCCTTTAACCCGGATCGCGTTTACCTCGCTCATCCGGGTGGCATCGCGGTTTCGGAAGATCAAGGGATGACTTGGCTACGACTTGAGAAAGGACTGCCCGAACGAGGAAAATACACACAGTCTATCGAACCGGATCGATCTCGAGAAGGGAAGGTATTGGCTGGCTGTGAAGTCGGTGTCTACATGACAACCAATGGAGCCCGTTCCTGGCGTCGCGTGTTGGAGACAGAGGAAACGGTGAATGACGTCCAACAATCGCCGCATAGTCCAGATACCTGGGCGGTGGTCACACAGAGCGCTGGCGGTTGGGCTTCGATCGATGGAGGACGAAACTGGAAGCAGTTTGTGGATATTCCGACGGATGCCGCTATTTATAATATCAGTTTTGATCCGACCGATTCGAAGCGCCTGGTGGTTGGGAGCTACACTTATGGTGTTATGACATCCGAAGATCGGGGAGCTACATGGCAGTCACGAAATGAGGGACTCCCTGATCCCCACCGAGTGTGGCGCGTTGCGGTCCACCCTGAGACTGGGCGGTTGTACGCAAGTGTCTATCAATCGGCTCTGTATGTATCCGATGATTTCGGTCGGACCTGGTCGCGAGGGGGTCTGGAAGGATCAGCCATCAACAGTTTTGTATTTTTGCCAAAGGAGGAACGTCATGCAGCACAGTAAGATTATTCTTGGGAGACTAGTTACGACGGCGCTGGTCCTACTGGGGGCGTTAACGGGTTCTTTGATGGCACAGCCCTCTTATGAGGCACCTGCTCCTGGGCAGGAGGTTGTCGAAGATGCAGCGGTTCGTCGGGCTCAGTATATGGACCGTGTCAATGAGGTGATCCATTGGCGGGCTGAGATCGTGGAGCGCGGAGATTCGGAAAAAATGGACCTGGCATCGGTTTCCGCGAATCTGCTTTTGGGGCGGAAGATCGAGGAGTGTTCAGCTCGTGTGATTGAGCTAATGGAGACACCGGGTTCTGGTCCCTTTTGGATGCTGCCAATAGTAACGGCTACGTTTACGGGGAGAGATCTGCTATCTGAAGAGGCGCACGCCGCCATACGCGAGGCGTGGAAAACGAGTTATCAATTGCGCGGCGACACCGAGAATCACTTCGCCATGTATTATACCATGCTCTATCTCATGTCTGAGCTGTATCCCAATGAGCCGGGGGAAACCTGGTATACGGGGAAGAGCTCGGAGGAGAATCTAAAAGAGTCGCGTGATTATTTGATCGATTGGATGGATATCATGACGACGATCGGGCAGGGTGAGTTTAATCCCACTCACTACATCGGTGAGTATGCAATACCCATGCTCTTTCTTGTTTCCTGGGCGGAAGATCCTGAAATGCGCCTGCGTGGTAAAATGGTCTTGGACTGGCTTTACGCGGGACTCGCAGCCAACACGATCAACGGTGTGTTACGCGGGCCTAATTCAAGGACTGATGACAGTTCGGTCGTCGAACGCTGGAACAGTCTGGCTTCCTTTTTCTCGTGGATTAACTTCGGAAACACGCCGCCGCAACGAGGGTTTAGTTGGGGAAACTACTACGCGATCGTGGCAGCCAATTATGAGGTTCCTGAAGTGATTTACCGAATTGCCATGGATAGGGATGGTCCTTTTGAGCAACGGGACCTGAAGCGTTCACGGCACCGCTGGCGATATGCAGATGTCGCCAAGCGTCCGATCTACAAAACGACTTACATGACAAAGGACTATGCGGTAGGGTCATATCAAGGAGGAATGGCCGATCCCATACAGACGCATGTATGGGATGTTACTTGGGCTACACCCGATCCACGTGGTAAACATCCGACGATGTTTTCGGTGCACCCGTATTCTGCTTCCGAAGGCATGCAGGCCTATTTCAACGTGCGGCCCGATACGATGGTGACGGCGGTGGCTGCAGAAGGAAAGCCGTCCTACGATGTGGCGGATAAGCTCGTCGGTTGTTCGCCCTTTGAGGAAGTGATGCAGGATCAGGATACGATTATTGCGCTCTACGACATACCCGAGGGAACTCGTTTTGAGCAGGTGAACGGATTTTTCTCAAAGGACCTTGAGGGCATTGTTGAAGATGAGTCTGGGTGGATATTCGCTCGGGGAGGGGAGAGCTATCTGGCTTATTATCCCATGGCCGACTACCGTTGGGAAGCGCACATGGCTTACAAACGGCTTCCGTCAACCGGTGGCTACAAATACGAGCGTGTTGAAAGCGGCAGTCAGATTATTGTCAGCCCTCATCGGAAAAATGGTACCATTGTTCAGGCAGCAGCCGTCTCTGAGTTCTCAAGTTTCGAAGACTTTAAGGCTGCGATACGAGCCCTTCCTCTGGAAATAAAATTGGAGCCTACTCCGCAGGTGAAATTTCGAAGTCTACGGGGTAAGGAGCTCAGCTTTAAATACGGATCTGCTCCTACGGTAGATGGAAAGCGAATCGATTACTCAAAATGGAAGTTGTTCGAAGGCCCTTATCTCAATGCTGAAAAGGGATCGCGAAAGCTGGTGATCAGTCACGGTAGGGTACAGCGTATCCTGGACTTCAATACGCTGACGCTTTCTGATCGGGTGTTACCGAACTAGAAGTATCTAAAACTCGTAGCCTTTGAAATGCACGGGATCATCGGGCTGACGATAGCGGGTTTTGTAGGTCTTGTTGCCCGCAGCGTATTTCAGGAAACGGTCGAGGGGCACTACTTCAACCGGGCCCTCAAGGTTTTCAACGACGGTTACAAGACTGTTAACGTCGTTCGATTCCCGTACGTGTACTAAAAGAAAGTAGGGGAGGTTGCTGTTGAGAGCTATAAGCTCATTCAGGTCGGCAGTCACTTCTTCGCGTGGTCGCTTGGGGTCTATGTAGTAGTCGTAGGACATCATCGGTCGATCGTCCCGTAGATCCCAGGTCCGGGCAGGACCATATCCATTGATGAATCCAATGACGTCCGGAAATGCTTCGTAGTAGGCGTCTACGGTCTCTTCCCAGAGATCCACGGTTCCGACGTTACCATCTGCCACTGAGTTGTCCATAATCTCCATGACATGTTCGTCCAATATGGCCATGAGTTCCTTGGCTTCGTTCATCAGTATCGGAAACCGATCTTTAGGGATGTTATTGGGATACATGTAGCCCGGTCCAGAAAGACCCCCGATAAAGTAGTCGTTGGGGGTGGCGGATTCATGAAAGTACTCCAGAGCCGCGGGGGAGAATTTCGTCCAGTTCATCGTGACTTGCCAGGCGAACGGAAGTTTTCCACGCCCCGGCTTGGTCCAGACTCCGATACCGATGCTATCGGATTGGACGAATGAAATGTAGACTTTTTTCTCAGCCACCAGTTTCTCATTGAGATCGACATGGTGATTGTTGGTGAATTTAAAGCCATCGGTGAACTCAAAGTGATCGTTGTAGCTGAGGTTCGGCAGATTGTGAAGACCCTCCATTTTGTGACCATAGGAGGAGAGTAACATGGTCGATTGTTCCTCCGTATCTTTACCATACGGGTGCCAGCCAAAGATGGTCGCTCCTACATTGAGGTCTTCCAGTAAACGCCTGTTAAGGGCGACTTCATCCGCTTCTTCTGGATCCGCTGAGAGCTCGTGGAAGAACATTTTTTCGCGAATCCCCCAGTCGGCCATAGCTGGTTGCATCACGCGCCCTCGGTGACCACCCATGAGCATGATTTTGTCGCGGTTGCAGAGGTGCCAGTAACGCTTGATGGCATCGGCATATATCTCGGCATGAGTCTGGCCCGTGTAGCGGCCCCGGAGGTCGTCGATCGGTTTTAATCCGTGCTTTTCGACCAGAGGTATTTGATCTTCCGTGACAACGATCGCATCTTCCAGGCCCGCTATGGTAAACGCTACGTTCGATGTAGTACCGATAGTTGTGTCCCATACGACATACCCTTTTGCATGGTGCTTGAAGAGGCTGAGTGCTTCATCGGCGGATTTGATTTCCTTAAAACGAATACCGTGTTTGCGCTTGTAGAAATCGTAGAGGGGTTCCGTGATCTCCCATTGAAAGTTGTGCGGGTGAATAATGTAGAGCCGCGCTTCGTCCCGATTGGCCAATCCTTGTAAGCTGATAAGCATGGCTTTTTCAGGCATGCCGCGAGCGGTGTTCCAATCACCGTCAAAACGCATGACCCACGCATCCTTTGCGGGCTGACCAAATGTAGAGCTAATAAAACCGCCGATAATGACGGAAGAGAGTAAGAGCAATTTAGTTACGCGATTCATGAGTTCTAGGGACGGGAATCGTCATCGGACGGAAGTTTGCGGAAGCGGTAGACGAGGGGAGTGTTGCGTGTCGAATGTAGCTCGATCAGCGTAAGAGTGTCGTTTCCGACTCCAAGCCGGTATTCGTAGTAAAGCCGCATGGTGGCCTCACCTTGAGAGATCTCCACAGGAACGGTGGTTTCCACTTTGAGCGTGCGATTGTCGTCCAGCCACTCGGAGCTCACCTTGGATTTACTTTTCTTGGGTGGATAAACGGCCATATGGCGCTGTTCTATCCGAAAAAAATTGGAGATTGAGACCGTTTTTCGAGTGTTAATTGTGTTGGTTTCTAGAACCCGGGTCGTACGCCATCGCATGTCATGTTCGATCGCGACCTTGTCTCCATCGACCTTCAAGATGAGGTCCATGGCGGTCCAACCGTCGAGAGCGGTGCTGCGTTCGGTATCAAGACGCCAACGCCCGTCGAAATAAGACTTTGCAGCTGCGGCGCTCAAAGGAACCGGGAGACTAGCAACGAGACAGGTAAAAAGAAGTGCTTTCATAAGACGAACTTGCCCAAACCCTGACGGCAACGATTACCCGGTTCTACATAAATAAAGCTTTACCATAAAAACTGGTCACAGCTCTCACCGAGCCAGGGTTTTTTTGACAACATCGGAGCGTGGAGCGTAATCCGGCTGCCGTTTTGAACTGGGAAGTAAGAGTAACAGTGAGAGTAAAACTAATGGTACCCAGGGCGGGACTTGAACCCGCACGCCCTCACAGGCAATGGATTTTAAGTCCACAGCGTCTACCGATTCCGCCACCTGGGCCCATTAAAGACAGGGACGCTAGTTGCTGAGTCGGAAATGAAAAGTGAAAAGTGAAAAATGTTCGGAAGCCGCCGATTCACCATTTCTGTGAGGGCTAAGTGGTTCAAGCAATTAGGCCGAAGGTTTGGCGATTACTCTCCGCTTGAGAGCCATCCTTTGACGATCTCTTTCAACTCATCGACTCCCTGGAGGCCGTAGTAGCTAATAGCCCAGAAGACTCCGATGTAGAGAAGGACTGCGCAGACGGCTAATCCGCAGGCGGCCAGCATGCCGAGTCCATCGTCTTCAGTCATGACGACACCGATAATGAAAATGACCATAGCGGGAGCTGTATTGGTCAGTGGAATCGGTAAAATCATGAGGCAGGCCATGACTATGATTAATATTCCGGCTATGAGGTGTCCGCTCTTCGCCAGGACCCAGCCCCAGCGAGGTTTGATGAGGTGCTCCACTTTTCCGAAGAACTTGGAAGCAGTGCCGATCATTTTTTCCGCCATTTTGCGACCGATTCTGCGTTTGGTGGCCCATCGGGGTAACCAGGGGGCTTTTCGACCGATCATCATCTGGATTGCCAGAATGGTGATCATAATTCCAAACGGTGTACTGTAGCCGGGGGCGGGAATGGGTAGGGCGCTTGGTAATGATAGGATGATAAACAGC
>CAYGQM010000109.1:3801-13583 GCA_964352065.1 uncultured Opitutaceae bacterium | reverse complement strand
TCGTAGGTGTCGGCCTCTGTTTTGGTAACCAGGAACACCTGATCCCGCTTACCTTTCAAGGCATGCCCCAGGCGCCGTTCCGATTCTCCATTGGAATAATTGGGAGCCACATCCATATAGTTAATGCCCTCATCAATCGCCCGGCCAATGATCTTGGTCACTTCGGCTGCGTCGGTATTGTCCCGTCCCAGTGGCGCTGTCCCTATTCCCAGTTTGGAAACCCTGACCCCGGTTCGCCCCAAAGGTCCATAAGGCATGCCAACTCCTTTGGCGGGTGCGGCCCAGGCCAGGGGGCTGGAATCTTTAAGTGCAAAAAGTCCACTTCCGGCAAGCGCGGTTACTTTGATAAAATCTCTCCGTTCCATGGTTAAAATCTCCTTCTGTGAATGTTATCGGGGTGAATGTATGCGCCACATATAATATATGACTTTTTATAAACTTAGACTGAACCAGGCATTTGGCAACTTGTGAAAGAAAGAGATGGTGGAGGAAATTCTCAAAAGGCTGGGACAGGAGAATACCGATAACAGTCTGCCGGGTCATTCTTTTGTGCTAACAGACCTTGCATTTACAGTTGAGACTACTCCGCTTCTGAAAATACTTCCTGTAATGATCCCCATGTTTCCCGTTATCTCTCCAACCCCGGAGTGTCCCCCACCAGCTCTTCCATGACATCCCGCTTAGTCACCATTCTGTTTTCTTTGACCACCGCTTCCTTTGCGGTGGACGCCGATCCGCTCTACGCGATCGATCTGACCGTGGCCCGGCAGGGGTTTGACAATAAGATGTGCTGGGTCCACGCCCGGGCAGGGGCGATTCCGGGCACAGCCGGGACACAGCCAACCGTCGTGATGACGATGCAGAAACTCGATATCTCCGGTTCGGATGTCTACTACGCTTTAAACGAAATACGGACCACCGACGGTGGGGCGACTTGGACAGAACCCAAGGAACACGCTTCGTTCGCCCGCGTGCCGTTCAGTTGGCAAGGCAAACCAGGTCTGGAGACCACGGTTTGCGATTTTTCGCCACGCTGGCACGCCAGTACCCAGAAGCTGTTGGGGACAGGGCACACCGTGGTTTATGAAAACAACCGTGGCTTGAGGGTTCGGCCGCGCGGCACGGCTTATGCGGTTTACGACGCGGGGAAGCAGACGTGGTCCCCCTGGAAGACGGTGAAGATGCCGGCTGATCCGAAGTTTGATAACAGTGGTGCCGGGTGCGTTCAACGCGTGGACCTGGAGAATGGCGACATCCTCTTACCCACCTACTTTAAGCCGATCGGCACCGACCAGTACTCCACCACGGTCATGCGGTGTCAGTTCGACGGGGAAACACTGCAGTATGTCGAACATGGCAGTGAGTTGAGTGTACCGGTTAAACGCGGTCTCTACGAACCGTCGCTGACGAGGTTCGGCGGGCGGTTTTTCCTTACCATGCGCAATGATGACGATGGCTATGTTTCGGTGAGCGACGATGGACTCACCTTTAACCAGCCGAAGAAGTGGACCTACGACGACGGCGAGATCTTAGGCAATTACAACACTCAGCAACATTGGGTCAGCCACAGCGACGCCCTCTTTCTGGTCTACACCCGGCGCGGAGCAAACAACGATCATGTCTTCCGTCATCGGGCACCGCTTTTTATGGCACGGGTCGATCCTGAAAAACTCCAGATCATTCGCGCGAGTGAGCAGATTCTCGTTCCCGAAAAAGGAGCTCGCATGGGTAATTTTGGCGTGACCGAAATCAGTTCGAAAGAAACCTGGGTCACGGTAACCGAGTGGATGCAGGGTCCGGCCCCCAACTACTCCGATCCGGCACCGATCGTCGCTCGGGGCGCAGACAACCGGATTTGGGTGGCGAAGATCAAGTGGAACCAACCGAACGGTAATTTCCGCTAACAACCAGTAACTGCGGCCCACTCAGGATCTCTCTGGACCAACCATTCAGGGCGTGGCCCCTTAGTATCCCCCTGGAATAACCCCTTCGGCTCCCCCCGGGAGCTTTCAGCAAATAATGCCGTTCATTTTATCCTCCCAGGATCACCTGCAATTCCCGGTCGATACGTTGAAGGTAGTGTTGCGCCTGTTGGAATTCCGGGTCGGTCGGGGTATGGGGGAGTCTATGCACCACCTCCAAATCAATTCCGGTCTTGTCGAGGGTTTCCCGGGTTATTGATTCCGGCAGGTCCATCAATTGATCAATCCGGTAATCATAGTCCCACAGGAATTGGTCCGATAGCCCCATTTCTCCAACCACTATTTCATACCAGATGTCCGGGGTCAGTAGTTCCGAGCGATGAACGGCCGGGTCGGAAGTATCCAGCGGGAGTCCTCCAAAAATGGCATCCCTTGTCGCTTCACCCCTCTCACTTTGCAGGCAAAGTCGATCAAAGCTGGTCCAGGCGGCCTTCCTCGCGCTATCCCCAAACTCAGGAACGTCCAGTTCGATTTCGATCTGCCTATAACACGCATTGAGAAGCTCGTATACGATGGCCTCCTGGTACCCCGGATGTCCTTTTTCCGGAATCGGTATCGCTTCCAGTAGCGCCTGCAGAACTTCAAACAGGGCAAACACAAATTCTTCTTTTTCCATCCTACAGACAATGGCCTCCTCAAAGACGCATGCCGGAGGGCTATCCTCCACCTGATCCATCAAAAGGCCGACCGGGTAAACCAGGGCCGAGATTTCGACGATATCATACCGCAATCCTGCGTCGTCTATTTTGTGAGGACTATTCCACATCGGATGCCCCTATTTGAAAACGCATCGCCCCATGCTTGGCAATCTTAGATAAATCACCCTCACGTTGATTCCGGTTATGCCCATTGCATTTTATCGAGATCCAGGGCGTGTCCCCTTTGGCTGTTCCTTAATTCGTTAAGGGCTTCAAGCAAAACGTCCAACTCAGGAGTCCGGTTTGTCCTGGGTTCCGGAGGCTTCTTGTTCGCCGTAGGTTGCCTGGGATTCATAAACCAAAGGATAGACTCCAGGATCCTTAATCGAATTCAGCGAAAGGTCTACGTCAAGTTCCGGCCAGCGCAAATGCTCTTCACTCTCAGCAACTACGGAAAAAATTTTGCTAACAGAAGCCTCCCTAAACCAGGGGAATTCTTCAAAAGAAAGGAAGTATTCTTTTCCCCGATGTAAGAGCCAGATTCCGAAGGGGGAAATATCCGTTACTTCAGATGCTGAAGTGTCTGTTCCAATGCTGCCGTATTTCATCTTTTTTCTCTCTTACGATTTCTTCCAACTCTTTCAGTTCCTTCGGGGAAAGTCCACGATGGACTGCAAGCACAATTTCCGGTTCCAGCCAGAACTTTGCTTCACCGTCCGGTGATCGCACATGAACATGAATCCGTGGTTCCTAGCGTGAGAAAAAGAAGAACCTGTAGTTTCTGAACTGAAGGATGGTGGGACTCATTTATTTCTGGCGAACGCTATTTGAATAAATCAGTTAACGAATAACAAATGGTTGATTGGGGGTGGTTAATTAGTGGCGCTTGAACAGGTGGATCTCAGCAAATACAATGACCTTGGACCGGACAAGGTGAAATTCTTAACAAAGATCAAAACCTGCGAGTTCAGAAAGTGGTCTGTCCTATTTGCCACAATTTGTTTTTCTGAACCCACCTGTTCACGGCCTGGATTTGAGAACTATCTTGGATAATTGCTTCTAACTCGTCACCATGAGTCACTCATTAATTATGAATAATTGGTCTGACTCCTTTGCTTCACCTATTCCACATCGGATCCCCCTATTTGAAAACCCATCGCCCTTTGCTTGGCAACCTTAGATAAATCGCCCTCACGCTGAAACGGCTTTTGCTCACCGCAAGGTCTGTCCCCTTAGGCTTCCCACTCGTTCACTTTATTCAAGAATCATGGAATGACCCCTTGACCCTGCATGTCAAAATCCTAGACGTGTTCCCTTAACCTCTTCCATGGTTTTGTGACCGTTTCGGCGACCAACCATTGAGTGTCCGTAAACCACGACGCGGCTAGGGACGACCCCGTCTCTCTTGGTTTAGTTTTTGTTGTAACCATGTTTCCTAGATAGTAACGTATCTTTCCACCAAGACTCCCTATTGATTATTACCGAGTCATCAGTAGTTGATTTGTATATATCAAGAATGGAATACGAAAAGTGCTCTTGGATGTGGCTGAAGGTTAAAGCCTTGAGATTCACATTCCCACCATGACCATTTTTAATATACTGATTCCACCGACCATGAATCATACTGTCTCCATATGCGGATCCAACATACAGCTTACCGTTACTCTTGTCTGTGATAAGGTACACGCCTTTTTGATTTTCTAAGGCGGTTTTCCAAGTATTTAAATTAATAACTCGTTTCATATCAGTCCAAGGAAGGTTTATTCTGTCATACCCTGGAAATTCATCGTCTTCGAATTCAGCTTCGAGTATTTGTGAAACTTTGCACTCGCTAAGAACTTTTGATGCAAGACGGACTAGATTCTGACTCTTGTTCTTGTACTCAACAATAACTCGACCAAAGTATTTTTTAAATCGGTCCTGCGTTTCGTTTTTGAAGCCAACTCCGTTGTAAACATTAAGATCTTCAGTGATAGTGCTAATATCAAATAGCAACCAAAAGTCCCCCTGGATCCTAACTAGCCCGATAGTAGTCTGACCTACCTTGAATGATTTGCTCTTAGAATAATTCCAAAACTGCCAATTCAAAAGTTCGGTTAGATCGTTGTTCTTGAATAAGTCCAAAGGGTTTCGCTCATTCGATAGACTTGTTAAAAACCTTACTTTGCAGTTTTGGAGATTATCAATTTTAAGGACGTCATTAAGTAATATTGGCGGGCGTATTTGCATGCTGGATTGAAAACACATAACTGTTAGTGCGGATTTGGAAATCGGAGGAATACGGATTCAGCCATTTGACATTTGCGTTAACTCGAAAACATATCCAAGGGAATTAAATCCATAATGTAGATATACATTTACCTAGTCTCAATATAAATAAGGGACAACAGAAACTTGTCATTAAATGAATATCGATATAACTAATCATCTTCAAACCGTCGCCTTTCAAAGCCCTCAGTCCATTGACTCTAATTTTGTTAAAATATGGTGATTTACCGAATCAGCACAAGAGTCAAGGAATGACAATATTTGATTGTCCCCGTGCCCCCTTAGCCTTTTCCAGAAATATAGGTATTTTTTCCCAAAACGCTAAACAACTAGGCCCGGCACCTTTCCGTTTCCCCTAGGCCCGGCACCTTTCCGTTTCCCCTTGGCCTGGAATGACCCCTTGGCCCAAGAATAATGGAATGGCCCCTTGCCACTCGCCCCCTTGCCCCCCTTCATTTCTTGTCCAGTCACCATTTCTTGTCGTCAATTGAAGCCTAGTTCGCGGGAATCGCGACCAACAGGTGGTAGAGGGTGAAAGGGCCGTCGGCGAGGGCGTGCCGGGTTTCGGAGACCCTCGGCTTCACCAGCAAAGGGCTGGGCTGGTGTGGGCTGGAGAGGCGTAGGTCTCGATGGCGGGATCTGATACCTTGGGCGAGTTGGCTGTTCGCGTTGGCAAGGGTTTCGTCGAAAACGTAACCAAGCATGGCACTCTGTTGCTGGAAGGGGGCGTAGTGACGGTTCACAAAACGCATCATGCCCTCGGCGATGTATTGGGGAATTAGAGAATCCTTGCGCCCGGTATTCGGAAAGGTGACGAAGAGGCGCTTGGCTTCAAAGAGAAAATAGGATTCGAGTCCCCGCCCGCAAGAGAAGCGGATGTCGCCGCGGTGTGCCGCATCGGGCAGCCACGATTCCATGTCCGGCTGAAGCGGGCCTATGCGGTAGTGGGGAATCCGCGTCAGGCGCAGGAACACCACTTTGCTGAGAAATTCCTCCGGCCGTTTTTCCTTTGCGCCTGGTCTTGGTAGATCACGGCTGCAGTCGAGCACATCTTGCACGATCACCGCCACATCGTCGTCGGGAAACAAGGGCGGCAGCGGCAGCTCGCTCATTGAGCACCTCCTTTCCCGTGCTGGAGATATTGCACGAAGAACTCGTCGGCATCGTTGAGCGCGCGGGTGCGGCTCCATTGGTCGAGCGTTTGGGGACGCAGGATAAAAAACTCCGGGCCAACAAAGCCGATGATTTCCCGCTCGAAATGCACGGCGACTCGTTTGTCGGCCAGCGCATCATGGATCCTAGGCCACAGGCCGGAGCCATCGAGCTTCGGTGAGAAACTGCGCTTTTCTGCCTTCGGGACGATTTTCAGCCGCATCATGGCAAGGCCGCTTGGTTCATCAATCCAGCCCCCGGCATTAACGCGCCAATCGGAACGGCGTTCCTTTGCCCAGTCGTTCAGGGTTTCGGTGAGGGTGTCGGCGTAGGTGCGCAGGCCTTCCGAATAGCCGGGGATGGAAGCGGCATTGGCCAAAGGCGTCAGCGTAGCGAGCTGGATGTTGTCCGGATTGGGCGGGGTGCTGCTGGGCAAGAAGAGATGAACGGCATCCTCGATCAGCGCCTGCTCCGGCTCAAGCAGGCCGAAGTATTGGTAAATGAGCGGCTGGAAACGCTCCCGCAACCCGGCGGCCCGCTCGCGACGCAAGGCAAGCCATTCAGGCGCGGTGGGAGCATCGCTGAACTTCGGCGCCAACTCTTCAAGCGCGGCTTTCTCCTTCCTGAGAGAGGCGGCAATTTCATCCACGATGGCCTGCGCGTTTTCCGCCGGGGCATCGGCAGGCAAGGGAAAGGGTAGACGGAGCAATTCCTCGAAGCGCACCACATCACGCTCGATTCCCAGCTTGGAAGAGGTGTGGAAGCAGTAATACTTCGCCAGATTGGATTGCAGATACGCGGTAAGAAAAAGAAGCAATGCCTCGTCTTCCGGCGGGCCGTGGATGGCTCTTAAAGAGTGCTGAAACAGAACATC
This sequence comes from uncultured Opitutaceae bacterium, assembly GCA_964352065.1. Classification (GTDB taxonomy): domain Bacteria; phylum Verrucomicrobiota; class Verrucomicrobiia; order Opitutales; family UBA2995; genus UBA2995. The sequence continues at coordinate 6,669 of CAYGQM010000109.1, read as the reverse complement.
GAAATCGGAAAAAACTATTTTGTTAAACCCACCACTCGCCAACACAAGTGGTGCCTTAAAGATTATCGTGTTCTCGGGAGATCGTCTGAGGGATTTGAACTTTGTTCCGACAAAAGGCGCATCCTCCTTCCTCAAGAAGTAGCCTGATTTCAACGCTTTTTGTCTACTACCCACAAATCGAAAATCTTCCGTCCACCAAGGTTCTTTGGGTATAGGTGACTTCCCTGATGTGTTTGGCTCGATCCCGTGGCCTTTTATCCAACGCTTACCCCTGTCATCTTCACCTGCGAGATCATCGATTTTGCCAAACCCATCCAAGTATCTCAGCAAGCGCCGGTCACGCGGAGTGCCCCAGAAGAACTGTTTCCACAGCACATGAGCATTCTTGCCTTCGGTCGCGGCGTGAAGCAGCTGGGCTTGCGGAATGAGCTTCCGGTCATTGGAGGTGATGCGGACGAAGCCCTTGCGCCGGGATGATAGGTCGTATTTGGGAGTGTCATAGATGATGCTATGATCCTTACCGGCTTCGACGTTGGCGAAACGCACAATCATGCAAGGGGCGATTGCGCTGGCGAACAAGATATGGCGAAAATCCGCCAACTGCACCACACGCTCGACGCGATGGTTTCGCAGCCAGCGGGCTTGTTTCGTTTCGTTCGTGATGTTGAGAAAGTTTTTTGAGGGCAGCAGTAGGCAGGCTTCGCCGTCGGGCTTCAACCATTCATCGGCCTTTTCCACAAAGCGGAAGGAGGGATCGTTGGATCCACGCCCTGCGGTGCCGCCCCATGGCGGATTGCCTATCACGCGGTCGAAGGGTTCATCCCGAAAGCGGGTGGCGGCGAGGGAGTCACCGCAATGAATCACGGGGATATCGGGGACAGAGCCGTTCTTCTTGAGGATCTTCGGCAGCTTGTTGCCGTGCTGCTCGAAGATTTCGATGTCAGAAGGCTCGAATGAGTCGAGAAAGGCCACATAAAGACTGAAGCTAGTGAGGGTGCAGGCGCTCGCCTTGATGTCCATGCCGCGAATCTGGTTTTCAAGAATACCCATCAAGGCCTCGACCTTGGATTGGTAGTCCCCCGCCTTCCTACCCTTGCGCTCATTTTTCAGCTCCCAACTGGTTGCGAGCCTATTGAAAAGGGTGACGAGGAAAACGCCCGAACCACAACAAGGGTCAAAGTAGCGGAGCTGATCCCAATCCGGGGTGCCCTCAGAAGCCACATCGAGAGTCATTTCCGCAAGCAGGCGTGGCGTATAATGGGCTCCTTTGCCCTTGCGGTCATCCTTGGTCAGGAAGTTCTCATAGACACCGCTGATTGTCTCGACCGGAATCATGCGGAAATCGTAGGCCCAAAAGCCGAGCGAACGCTGCCCACTGGCGACATCGCCACGTTGCAGGAAATCTACGATCCTGCCGATGTGGGGGGAGATCAGGTCTTCCTCTTCACCCAGATTCTGATCGAACATGCTGCCGTTGAACTTGCGCTTCAACTGGCGGAAAACGTCGTAGAGATAGGTAGCGGCTTTGCCTTTAAGCTGAGATGCCAGTGCCACATGCAAGGGGGAGCCGCTTTCAGCTTCCGAATCCGGCAAGCGATACACCCCACGATCCACCAGATAGCAGGTAAATAGCAGACGGCAGATGAAGTTGTGCGCGATATCCTCCGGAACCGGATGCCCGTGCTTCTCGTCGCGCAGAAGACGACTGAGCGCTCCAAGATTGAGCGTGAGTTCCTGGTCAACAAGCCCCTCGGATTTGAATTTCTCACTGTAACGGCGGTAAAACTCACCGTTCGCGACCGAATTGAATACCGCCTCATAATCAGAATCCGAAACGTCTGTCAGTATCCTCACCAAGGCATTCATCGGAGCACCGGATTCCCCCAGATCTTTGGCTGATTGCGGAGGTTCCAGTCCGGACAGCAGATAAGCTCTCAAGGGATCAATGACCAAGAGGACACTGGCCAAACCCTGATTCCAGAACTGCTTGTGAAGTTTCTGGAGGTCTCCATCCGCCAGTTTCTGCTTTCGGGTCGTTCGGAAAAGCGTGGGTACGCCATTCACGCAAATGACGAGATCAAGGCTCAAGGTCGTCCAAGCCCGGCGCAACATGCGCACATAGCCGAGAAGCGAGGAGTCTCGCTCAATCTCGGGGATGCTGTGGTAGCGTTGCATCGGGTGGTAGAGTCAATCTGTGTTTCAGTCTTTGTAGGCCTTGCTCCAGCAATGTTCAAGCGCACACTGCAACACCGGCACATGCGTTTCGAAATCTTCTTTCGTGACCTTCGGTGGACGGTGCGGAGTCAAACGCAAAACATTAATATGGAAATTAAAATTCATCTTTTGCCACGAGGTGGATTGCTGGAAAATGCAAAAAATTGATAGGAGAAGAATTTCTTTTGCACTGCCGGCTAGTCTCTCGGACCCAGGATTCGATGAATTTGCTTTTAGTTATAACAGTAGCCATTGTTTAGAAAGTGGAGATTTAATAAATGACTGCAAGAGAATGGGTAAAGTGTTCTGAAGAGTGAGGGGAGATGGGTTTAAAGGGAAGGTTCAATTATTTGGTTTTAGTCGACCGTTTCTTTATGGTTTTCTTCGCCGCTTTCTCGGAAAGGAAAAGGGTCGGTGTTCATATTTCATAAGGTTCTTTTGAAAAATTAACTACCAACATATTTGGATGATTCGGGTGTAAATTTGGAAATGAGATTCGGGAGGAGAATAAATGACTGCAAGGGAACGGAGAGAGAGTTTCCGGTTTCGGAAAGTAGAGACTGAATAAGCTTTGGATTGGGAGGGCAAGACACAACTGCAGGCGGTTGGGATTGCCTTTGGGTTCGTCGCTTATGCTTCTTCTCCCGACTGAAG
>CAYGQM010000109.1:2840-3701 GCA_964352065.1 uncultured Opitutaceae bacterium | reverse complement strand
CTTTGGGTTCGTCGCTTATGCTTCTTCTCCCGACTGAAGGTTAACCGCAGATGGCACAGATGAGCGCTGATGGTTTATGGAGTTGATGAATCGTTTGTATTCAAGTTTTGGAGCACCGAAGTTGATGAGCAGTGCGCGCTGAAATCCGGTGGCTTTGAGATAGTGGAGCACTTGGGCGGTTTCGACATCGGTCAGAACCTTGATCGCCTTCAGTTCGACAATGATCGTCCCATGAGAGACGAAATCGGCGCGGTAAGGCGTGCCCAAGAGACGCCCCTTGTAGGAAATGGGAATCGAATGCTCCCTGGAATACGGAATCCCACGGTCATGAAACTCAAATTCCAAGGCGTCTTGATAGACCGCCTCTAGAAAACCGTTTCATAACTCCTGATGGACTTACATGGCTGCACCAATGATGGCATAAGTGTCAGGGTCTTTCTGTAAATCTGCGTTCATCTGCTAAATCTGCGGTTACACTCCCAGATTCAGTATTCGAGGGACTTGTCTTTGATTACCGCTTTGGCCATGAAGGGGAAATTGTAGGTTTAAGATCTGACTGCAAGGGAATGGGGAGCCAGCGTTCCGGTTTCGGAAAGTGGTGACTGAATAAACTTTGGATTGGAAGGGCAAGACACAACTGCAGGCGGTTGGGATTGCCTTTGGGTTCGTCGCTTATGCTTCTTCTCCGGATTGAAGGTTAACCGCAGATGACGCAGATGGGCGCAGATGATTCTCTGACTGGATGAAGCGTTTGTAATCGAGGCGCGGTGTTGCGAAGTTGATGGGAAGAGCACGGTCGAAACCGGTGCCTTTGGGTTCGTCGCTTATGCTTCTTCTCCGGATTGAAGGTTAACCGCAGAT
>CAYGQM010000109.1:0-2740 GCA_964352065.1 uncultured Opitutaceae bacterium | reverse complement strand
GGCACAGATGAGCGCAGATGGTTTTTGGAGTTGATGAATCGTTTGTAATCGAGGCGCGGTGTTGCGAAGTTGATGAGAAGAGCACGGTCGAAACCGGTGGCTTTGAGATAGTGGAGCACTTGGGCGGTTTCGACATCGGTCAGAACCTTGATCGCCTTCAGTTCTACGATGATCGTCCCATGAGAGACGAAATCGGCGCGGTAGGGCGTGCCCAAGAGACGCCCCTTGTAGAAAATGGGAATCGAATGCTCCCTGGAATACGGAATCCCACGGTCATGAAATTCAAATTCCAAGGCGTCTTGATAGACCGCCTCTAGAAAACCGTTTCCTAACTCCTGATGAACTTCCATGGCTGCGCCAATGATGCCATAAGTGTCAGGGGCTCTCTGTAAATCTGCGTTCATCTGCAAAATCTGCGGTTACACTCCCAAATCCCGGATTCGAGGGATTTGTCTTTGATTACGGCTTTGGCCATGAAGGGGAAAGTGGAGGTTTAAGAAATGACTGCATGGAATTGGGGAGAGCGTTCCGCTTACGGAAAGTGGTGACTGAATAAACTTTGGACTAGGAGGGCAACTATTTTAAGGCTTAACTGGAGATCGCTATTTCGGATCCGGATTGGGCGGATTTGTTGAGGAGGATGGCGTGCTCGATTTTGCCTTCAAAGGCATCGTCGTGGGAGACGAGGAGCAGTTGCTCAAGCCCGGCAGCGGATTGGGCTTCAATGATGGCGTCGGCCAGTTTCTGGCGGCTGTCGGCATCGACGCCGTAGGTGGGTTCGTCGAAGATGCAGAAGCTGAGGCCGCCGAGTTCTTCGATCATGGCGAGGGTCAGGGCCAAGGCCAACTTGGTTTGCTCACCACCGGAGAGCATGGCAAAACGCCGGTCGCCGGGAACAATCTTTACGCTGTAGCGAGTGGCGTCCCAGGACAGTTCAATAGGGTCGGGGTTAATGGTGTTGTATAAGAGCTGGGCTCGGGCTGCAATGCGGTCGCACAGGTGTTGGGCGACGGCGGGCGCCGCCTTTTGCAGGAGCTTCCGGGCCAACTCCGTGATGTCGATGGCTGCCGCGAGGCGATCCATCTCAGCGGTGACCTGTTCCTGTTCCTGGCAGGCGGTTAGCCATTCGTTGTAACGGGTCTGTTGGACGGCGGCCTCTTTGCGGGCGTGGGTCAGGTTCGTCTGGATGGACGTGACCGCCTCGCGCTTGGCTTGATAGTCTACTTTGGCCCGTTCGAGTGTTTCGGGATCGAAGGCCTCGCGGGCCGCTTTCAGAAGGCGGTCTTTCTCCTTCAACCCAAGAGCGGCTTCCTCCTGCTTGCCCTGGGCTACGGTCACAGCCTCCTTCCGGGTCGTGAGCTCGTCGGCCACTTGTTTGGCCCTGAGGAAACTTTCGTAGCCTGGACGGTTTTCCTCCTTACGCTTTTGTTGCGTCTTGATCTGGTCCGGGAGGGCGGCGAATGGCTTCAGCTGCTCATCCAGGGCGACGCAGGTATCGGCACAAGTTTTTGCCAATCGGATCGATTCCTTTTTCTCGTCCGCTTTCTTGGAGATCAGTTCGGTGAGTCGGGTCAGTTCGTCGGTGCGCTCGGTGATGCGCGCCGCGAGCTGGTTTCGGGTTTCGACGTCGCGGGTGCGGTCCAGCCTGACCTTGTCGTGGGCGGCTGATAAGTCGGAGAAATGCCGGTGCGTGGCCGTCCACCAAACGCGTATTTGGGTCACGAATACGGTCACCGAGGCATGGAGCTTCGTAGTGACCTCGGGCGTTAATGCGGTGCTGGGTAACTCGAGGTAAGCCGGGGGTGGCTCAATGGGCTCGGCCCACTGGCTAAGAGCGTCCATCGCATGCTGTATCTGTTTGGGAAAGAAACCTGACAGCTCGTCCAGAAAATCGGCACGGCGGGATGCCAGCGACTCTTGCTTTCCGGCAATCTGGCTACCGGTTACTTGTAGGGGTTCCCAGACGGCCTTGGCCTTTTCCAAGGCTGCCTGGGCCGTAGCCACCTTCGCAGTGAGCTCTGCAACGGCTTGTTCGGAGCTGGTCAGATCGCCCTGGACTTTCTCGGGATCAAATTGGCGACAGGTTTCTTTGAGGAACGGGCAGACGCCTCCGGAGATCTGGTCAAGTTGGGCCTTCAGGGTGGTCTTCCGTTCGACGGCCTGATTCAGCCGGGCGGTGGCCTCGGTCAACGCCGCCTCCGTTTTCTCCACCGACTCCCTGGCCCGGGTCAGCGACTGTGGGTCCCACGAAGCAATTTCTTTTTCCAAACGGCTTAGGTCGGTGATCAGATTAGCCAGGCGCTTTTCGGTCGCCGCGATTCCTGACACCCAACTGGCGATCGATGCATGCCGGTTGCCGGCTTCGTCGATCGCTTTTGCCGATGCCTCGAATGTCTCTTGGCTCTTCGAAAGTTTATCGTTCAGTGCCTCAAAGGATTCCTTGAAGCGTTTCTGTTCGGTCGCCTTCGTCGATTTCTGCTCGTTGAAGGATTTGATCTGTGCCTCGGCTGCTTCCGCTCGGGTGAGCTGGTTCTTGCGGTCGGCGTCTGTCTTGTCGCGAGTGCTCTTAAGGGCATCTCGTTGCTCCCGCTGCTCGTCGAGCTTTGTCAGCTCCTTCTCGGCCGCATGATAGGCCTGGTGCGCGGGGGTATGGCGGGTGACTGCTTCGACCGCCTTTTCTGACAATTGCAGTTGCTCCTTCGTGTGCTTCAGAAAATCCTCGGCTCGGGTGAGCGTGTTC
>CAYGQM010000108.1:0-13674 GCA_964352065.1 uncultured Opitutaceae bacterium | reverse complement strand
GTAAACACACAGCCAATCGTTAATATCCAGAAGAAGACTTTCATTTCTATAGAACTATTAGTATACGTGACTTTTATAATGAGCTAAAAATCTCATGAATTTAGTCATGATGCTTGATTTATAGCGGTTATACGGCCAAAATTGCGGTTTTCTGGCAGTGCTGATCTGTACTAAAAATCTTGAAAAACATGATTTAAAATCATGTAGTGTTAGTACTGATGAAAACGTGGATTCAAAAAGTCCTGGAAGAGGACCCGGCGGTCTTGGAGGGGGATCGTGACGCATGGTGGATGACCTTGAGGTGGTATATGAAATACTGTGCGAAACAAGAATTAGGAGATCCGTCCAATCGTGACAATGGAAAAGTGTTTTGGAAAGATGTTGTCCTGGCGCGATCCGAATTGACGAACCTGCAGAAGGAACGATGGGGTGCCGCCTTGGCCTGGTTCTTCAAGTCCTTGGTGCCTTTGGATGAAGCTGGTAGGATCATGCGAACTGTGATTCGTCAAAGGCATCTGCGGTATCGCACGGAAAAAGCCTACCTGGGGTGGTTGCGGCGGTTTCAGGCTTTCTTACATCCCACTGATGCCATGCACGCTCGGGATGAAGATGTGGTGCGGTTTTTGTCGCATCTCGCGGAAGTAGAATCGATTTCTCCATCGGGGCAAAATCAGTGTTTTAATGCTCTGTTATTTTTCTTTCGGTATGCCTTAGGCCAGCCTGAGGTAAACTTTCAGGGTGCCACGCGGGCCAAAGGCAGGAAACGAGTTCCAGTAGTCTTATCGAAAGGAGAAGTGAAGCGGTTGCTCGATGGCATGCCAAGTAGGTTTCGCCTGCCAGCTCGTTTGCAGTATGGCGGTGGGTTGCGGGTCTCTGAGTTGGTGAGGCTGAGGATACTGAATCTCGACTTTGATCGTGGGCAGATTCAGGTAAAAGACGGTAAGGGCGGAAAGGACCGCAATACGGTCCTGCCAGAGGCGTTGGTGTCCGTTTTGAGAGAGCAGGTCGAGCGCGTGCGTATGATTCATGCGCAAGATGAAGAAGCGGGGTTCGATGGTGCGAGCATGCCTCCGGCGATGGGAAGGAAATTCAGTGTGGCGCGAAAGCAGTTTGTCTGGCAGTACGTGTTCCCGGCTAAATCGTTGAGGCGGGATCCCCGTTCCGGAAAGATGTATCGACACCATGTTCTCGAGAATTCCTACCAATTGGCTGTGTCCAGGACGGCGACTCAGGTGGGCATTGAAAAGCGGGTAACACCGCATGTTTTGAGACATTCGTTTGCCACACATCTTCTGGAGGGCGGAATGGATATACGGACGCTGCAAGAGCTTCTCGGACACGAATCGGTTGAAACGACCCAAATCTATACCCATGTGATGAAACGCCCGGGCTTGGGTGTGCGGAGTCCGTTGGACCAATTGTAGTCGTCACCGATTGCCTCGGCGTTCAGGTCGGAACCCGCGGTGTAGGCGCTTTGATGGTCTACTGGTCCGATCGGCTATTTTTTCGGTAGGCGAGGGGGGTGGTTCCGATGTGTTTGCGGAAGTGGAGGGTGAAAGAGCTCTGGTCGTAAAACCCGAGGGCATGTGCGACCTCGGAGATAGAGCGATCGGAGTTGCGGAGCTGTTCGCAGGCGGCCTGGATGCGCGTCTTGATGAGGAAGGATTGGGGGGTGGTATTGAAGGCCTCTTTGAAACGGCGGTTGAACTGACGGACGGACATGCCGACCCTCTTGGCAAGGTCGGAGAAGAGGATCTGTTCGGTAAAGTGAGCCCGCAGGTATTCCACGGCTTTGTTGAATTGCAAGTTGGGGTAGAGGGCGTGTTCGCTACGAGCCAGGCTCTTGACGATTCCCATGAGCCCAATGACCTGGTGCTTGCGATCGAAGACGGGGAATTTGTTAGTGAGGAACCAGTCCGGTAGCCCTTGGGAGTCAAAGAAGAGTTCCAGAATATCCAACTTGGGTTTGCCGCTTTTCATAACTTCGAGGTCGTCCTTGCGGAAATTCTCCGCCAGGCGTTGGGGGAAGAGTTCGAAGTCGTCCCTGCCGATCAATTCTTTCTCTGACGTCACGGGCAGGCGTTCCCAAAACCGTTTGTTGGCAGCAACGAGCTTGAGTTCATGATTCTTGGCAAAGAACGAGATGCCCGGGATGTGATTGAATAGTTGATCAAAGTGACTGCCGGCAGACATTTTAGAAAGAAAGGCTTCTTTCAACGGGGGCGGTTCGTGTAGGGTTGTGATTGCTTGGCCATGATCTCATAAAATGTGGCCATTACTTCCAAGACATTTTTGGGTGTCTCGGTTAGGTTACCAGCGTCCGATCAAAAACCCCGCTTTATGAAATCTCTTATCTTGTTTGTTTGCCCAATGATTTTGCTCTTGGGTGTGGGTTGTTCCCAGCCCCCGGAGCTCAAAGATGCAGCTCCAATAAAAGAAGGTCCTTTGCGGGTATTGTTTCTGGGGCATGAATCAGAACAACACCCTTCGGACGAGTATTATCCGATGCTGGCGCAGGCTCTTGGGCCGGAGGCGATCTACTTCGACTATGTCACGACTGTGGAGGAAGCGCTGGGCGATCTGGACTACCTGAATCGATTCGATGCGCTCCTGCTGTATGCGAATCATAAGGAGCTAACGCCAGCCCAATGGCGGAATTTGAATAATTTTATCGATCAGGGAGGAGGGTTTTTGCCGATCCATTCTGCCAGTTGGTGTTTTCAAAATGAGCCAGGCTTTGATCAACTGGTGGGTGGTCGTTTCGCGGGACATAAGACAGGGGTGTTCAAAGTGTCGACCATTGAGCCGGAGCATCCTGCGGTGAATGGAGTCCCGGAGCTGGAAGCTTGGGACGAGACCTATTTCCATAAGAACCGCAACGAAGAGAATCGCACGGTGCTGCAGGTGCGCACGGTAAGCGGTCCCGATGATAACATAACCGAGGATGAACCGTGGACCTGGGTTCGCACCCAAGGTGAAGGCCGGATCTTCTATACCGCCTCCGGGCACGATGAACGGGTATGGGGACGTAGTGAATTCCATGAGCTGCTCAAGGCAGGCATTCTCTGGACGGTAGGCGACGAACGGCGCAGTAGTTATGAAGCGTTTGTCGAAGCCCGCACCCCATTGACCTATGAAAAGCGCGACAACATTCCCAACTACGAAAATCGACCGGAGCCGCTTCCGTATCAACACCCACTTTCACCGGAAGCGAGCATGAGCTACACGCGGGTGCCGGTCGGTTTCAGGCTGGAGCTATTTGCGAGTGAGCCGGACATCATCAACCCGGTGTGTATGGCGTGGGATGAACGGGGTCGACTCTGGGTCGGTGAAACGGTCGACTATCCCAATGAAATCACTCCCAGCCGCCAAGGGCGTGATAGTATCAAGATTCTGGAGGATACCGATGGGGATGGAAGGTGTGATAAGGTAACGGTCTTTGCGACAGGGCTTAACATACCAACCTCAATAACATTTTCGAATGGGGGAATCATCGTGGCGCATGCGCCCGATTTCTTGTTTTTCAAAGATACGGACGGCGATGATGTAGCGGATGTCCGTGAGGTATTAAACTCCAAGTGGGGTACCCGGGATACGCATGCTGGCCCTTCGAATCTTCGCTATGGGTTTGATAACCGTATCTGGGGGACGGTCGGGTATTCCGCTTACGATGGTCCCGATTGGAATAAAGAAGGCTATTTCGCCCAAGGCGTGTACTCTATGAAGCCCGATGGAACGGATGTGACCTTTCTGCACCAATTTAATAACAATACCTGGGGCCTCGGTTTCAACGAATCGGGCGATGTCTTTGGATCAACGGCGAATAATAATCCGGCTTTCTTCTGTGGGTTTCCAGTTACCGGTTATGCAGCCGATGAAGGATTGTCGGCCAAGATGATCGCGGACAGCGCAACGTTCCACCCGATTACCCCGAACATTCGGCAGGTGGATGTATTTGGTGGTTACACGGCTGGAGCGGGTTATGCGTTGGCAACCTCGGCGAACTTCCCGGAAAGTTGGCGTAACTCGATGGCGTTCATCGCCGGACCCACCGGCAATCTTCTAGGAATGTATCGAAATATTCCTGACGGATCCGGATACCGCGCTAAAAATGAGTTTTCGCTAATCGCGAGTGCCGATGAATGGTTTTCGCCGGTGGCGGCGGAGGTCGGTCCCGATGGAAACCTGTGGGTGGCCGATTGGTATAATTTTATTATCCAGCACAACCCAACACCCTCTGCAGTTCGGGGTGGCTACGATGCTGAGAACGGAACCGGGAATGCCCATGTGAATCCGAATCGGGATCGTCAACACGGGCGAATTTACCGTTTGATCTGGGAGGGGGCTGAGCAGGCGACTACGCAGTCTTTGGCGAACGCCGAGCCCGCCGTATTGATGGAGGCACTTGATGATGATAATCTGTTTTGGCGATTGACCGCTCAGCGTTTATTGGTCGAACGGAAACCGAGTGACGTTCTGGAGGGTCTACAAGAACGCGTTCGCGCAGGAGGGTTGTCGGGCTTGCACGCATTTTGGGTAATTCACGGCCTGGGACTTCTGGACGATGCATTCCATCAATCAGCGCTTTTAAGTCGGGATGCCCGGGTGAGAAAAGCGGCAACGTCTGTCCTTGGTATTTCCGAACCCGACCGGGCATTATTAATCGATAGCGCCGTGCTTGCTGATTCCGATCCGACTGTCCGTCGGGTTGCGTTCACCGTGTTGGCGCATTTACCTAAAGATCCGATGCTACAGGCTATTATTCGAAGGCTCTACAAAGATAGTCTGAATCGCGAGGATACCTGGTTGTCGATTGCGCTCAAAGCGGCGGCGGCCAATCAAGGGATCGAGCTAGGCGTATCGATTCTCGGACCGAACTTGATCGAGAACTCATCGTTTGAAGAAATTGCGGATGGTGGGCCGATGGGTTGGGAGCTTGTTAAAAAGAACAGCTATGGTGAAACACGTGTGTCGTTTGAGCCGGTTAAGGACCGCTATCAACCACGAAGCGGAGAAAAACTGTTTACGATTGATGCTGCCAATGGCGCGGAGTTTTCGTGGAAGAATACGGTATCGGTTGAACGGAACACCGACTATCGCCTGGCAAGTTGGCTGGCTGTGCCAGCATTGCGCGAAGGGAATGGCACCTATCTGGGAATCGATGAGATTCCTGGGGCAACATCTGAGCTCCTGCGCTGGCGGACTCCCTGGAGGGAATTGGAAGTGTTCTTCAACTCGGGCGATCGCGATCAATTAACGGTCAGCATCAACTATGAGGGCGGTAGTCCAGCGGCAGGTACATTCATCTATGACGATATTTCTTTGTCGGAGGTATTGGGTAATGAGTCGGCAGAGAATGAAGGGGATGCGGGTCGCGGTAAGACGATTTTCTACGAGCACCAAGTTGCATCCTGCACGCGTTGCCACCAGATTGAGGGTGTTGGCGGTGTGGTAGGCCCGGCGTTGGATGGGATCGCCTCCAAATACGATGAAGGCTATCTCAGAGAGAGTCTCGTGAATCCCCAGGCGGCCATTGCGGAAGGCTTTCCGGTAGAAGTATCGCCGATGCCCCCTTTCGGAGTTTTGTTGTCACCGCAAGAGCTCGAAGATGTAGTCGCTTTTTTGAAGACTTTGAAATAACTAAGTTTAGTAGGACAGAAGATTTTAACCCAAGACGCTAAAACCAACATGAGTGAAAAAAAGATCAATATAGCCATCGTCGGCCTCGGATTCGGGGCTGAGTTTATTCCTATCTATCAGCGGCATCCCAATGCGAATATGTATGCGATCTGCCAGCGTACGGAATCGGCGCTGAACGAAGTCGGCGATAAGTATGGTGTGGAAAAACGGTATACGGACTATGACGAGCTTTTGAAGGATCCGGAAGTGGATGCGGTTCATATAAATTCGCCGATCCCGAATCACGCTGAGCAATCGATCGCCGCATTGAAAGCGGGAAAGCATGTGGCTTGCACAGTGCCAATGGCGACGTCGGTGGAGGACTGTCTGGAGATCATTCGCTTGGTCAATGAAACCGGGTTGAAATACATGATGATGGAAACCGTCGTCTACTCCCGTGAGTTCTTGTTTATGAAGCAACTCCATGAAGAGGGAGAGCTGGGTAAACTGCAGTTTCTCCAGGCCTCGCATCAGCAGGACATGGATGGTTGGCCCGGTTACTGGCCGGGGCTACCACCGATGTACTACGCAACTCATTGTGTGGGACCGGTGCTGGGTCTCCCGAAGTTGGATGCTGAATACGTTTCCTGTTTCCCATCGGGAACGATTCGCGAAGAGATGCACCACCACTACAACTCACCCTTCGCGATCGAGACGACGCACATCAAAATGCGTAATAGCGATCTTTCGGCGCGCATTATCCGTTCGTTGTTCGATGTATCCCGTCAGTACCGTGAGAGTATCGATGTCTATGGTGTAAAGAAATCGGTGGAGTGGCCGTTGATTGAAGGTGAACCGCTTGTGGTCCATACCGCGAAGAAACCTGAACCGGAAATTCCGGAAAAGGTGGACTGCCCGGATTTTGGGCATTTGCTGCCGGATGAAATTGCGGGCTTCACACTGGGTGGGGTTTATGGAGGCGAGGAAGGTGAAGAGCATTTGTCATTCACGCAAGGTGCCGGGCATGGCGGATCCCATCCGCACCTCGCACATGAATTTGTCGACGCTCTCATTCAAGACCGCGAGCCTTGGCCGAATGCCAAGCAGTCGGCGAACTGGACCTGTACCGGGATTCTCGCCCATGAATCGGCGTTGAAGGGCGGGGAATTAGTAAAACTTCCTGAGGAGACCTTTAGCGAGTAGGTGCAATCCTGAACTTAATCTTAATCGCTATCGATTGATGATGGAGTCGATTGCGAAAACGATAGTGATAATGATTTGCTAAAACCTAATGGCGCTTTCACACGAAAATCTTAGAGTATACAAAACGGCGATTGAGTTTGTGGCGTGGACCCAGCCCTTGATCGAGCGGTTACCGGCTAATGTTTCTGCTCGGGATCAGCTTGAACGTGTATCGACAAATATTGCGCTGAATATTGCGGAGGCAAATTCAAAGTCGTCGGATGAGGAACGCGTTCGGTTCTGGCAGATCGCGCAAGGATCGGCGTTCGAGTGCGGGGCTTGTTTGGATGTGCTCGTTGCACGCGGTGTGTGCGGGCCTGCGGAAGTACAAGAGGGAAAGGAAATGCTCGAATCGATGGTTAGTATGATAATGGGCCTCCGTCGGAAGTTTGGGAACTGGCTGGAGGAAGAAGGTGTGGAGTACGGCGGCGATAGATTTGGGTTCGATGAGGATGACGAAAAATCATAATCCTGATCTTGATCGTAATCGATTGCCGATGGGTGCGATCACGAAAATGATTAAGATAATGATCACGACTTTCTTAAACACAGATAAGTCCTTTCCTATGACGAATCCTGATCCTGATCCTGATCCTGATCGTAATCCTAATCGTAATCGAAAGAGGCCGGAGTGAGCTGAAAAACGATCACGAAAACGATTAAGATAATGATAACGAAACCCCCTGATCATGTTCAAAATTAGAAACCCACGACTTTCTTTAAGCCTACTGATTCTCGCGCTTTTGAGTGCGTCGCTAATGGGTGCTAAGCAGCCCAATGTGCTGTTCATTGCGGTGGACGATATGAATGATTGGATCGGGCCTTTGGGTGGACTCTCCATTGCGAAAACACCGAACCTGGATCGATTGGCGGCAGAGGGAACGACGTTTTCGAATGCGCATTGTGCGTCGCCCGCCTGTGCGTCGTCTCGGTTGGCAAACATGACCGGGGTTCAACCCTCGAAGAGTGGGATCATGCAAAACGTCTGGTTCGATGGGCCGAAGTGGCGCGAGATTCCGATGCTTCAGAATATTGAAACCGTTGAGCAGTTCTTTAAGAACCGTGGGTATGAAACGTTGGCGGGTGGTAAGCTTTATCATTCATTGGCACCACCCTGGTTGACGACCAACCAAGCGGATCCCGCGGGATGGGATTTCTATTATCCAAGCGTTTCGGTTCCCATGCCGTATCAGATCAGTGCGCCGGAAAACGTCATCAACCCGGATTCCTGGAAAGGGGGACGCCACAAGTGGTTTACCTGGGGGCCCATTCAGGCAGCGGATGAAAAGATGGCGGATCACCAAACGGTCTCCTGGGCCGACTACGAACTCAACCGGCTACGAGAAAACCCACTGTTCCTAGCCTGTGGAATCTTTCGGCCGCACATGCCGTGGGAAGTGCCGCAAGCGTATTTCGATATGTATCCACTGGATACGATACCGGATCTTGATATTCTGGAAGACGATCTCAAGGACGCGCTGATTCACCCACGACGTGGATGGCATAAATTTGTATTGGAGAACAGGCAGTGGAAGCACGTGATTCAGGCCTATCTGGCATCGATCAGTTTTGCCGATGCTCAAATTGGACGTTTATTGGATGCTCTGGATGAGTCGGGCAAAGCACATGAGACAGTGGTTGTTCTGTGGTCGGATCATGGCATGCATATTGGTGAGAAGGAGAATTGGGAAAAGTTTACGTTATGGGAAGAGTCCACTCGTGTTCCCTTCTTGGTTCGTGCTCCTGGTATCACGAATCCGGGTACGGTAATAACCGAACCGGTTAGCCTATTAGATGTGTATCCCACATTGGTCGAGCTGGCGGGTTTCAAGATTCCAGAGCACTGCGACGGAGTGAGTGTTGTTCCTTTACTCAAAGATCCTAAAATAAAACGGGACCATAGCGCGCTGACCAGTTTCTCCTTTCCTGGAGACTTGACGGGGCATTCCCTGCGAGGGGCCCGTTATCGTTATATCTATTATGAGTGGAACCACCTGGAGGAACTGTACGACCACGAAGCGGATCCGAATGAGTTTACGAATTTGGCTTACCAGAAAGAGTCTGCTGGAATTGTCTCACAATTTCGGAATGAGATGGTGTCGCGGGTTTCTCGGATGTCGTTGACGGAAATAGCCAAAGAGCCGATCGGTTACACCGTAGTTGGTGGGGCGATCACCGCTGATGATTTTATTTCGATAGCGGAGGTGGCGTTGCCCAGAGAGCGGCCGAAAAGGCAGACGATTCGGTGAGTTCGATAGCGATCACGATCACGATTAAGATAATGATAACGATTGGGAGACTATCCCTTGCCATTGGCTCGTTCGGTGGTTTTTGTGGATGGATTATCCCCACGCATTCGTGCGCCACGCATCTATGAAAAGTCTCTTACCCCTAAGTCTGTTACTCATTGTTCAATCGCTCTTTGCCGAATGGCCGCAAGGTGCCGGGAAGCTCGGTAGCTTCACTACCGGCGAAGCACATCCCGTTTCATGGAGCGTCGTAAACGGTGAACATATCGCCTGGAAACTGACTTTGCCTGAGACTGGGCAAAGCACGCCGGTTGTTTCAAATGGCAAAGTGTTTTTCACGACACTAAAACCCGTGCAGGAGGACTCGGAAATCGGTAGCGATATTGTCGCCTGGTGCTGTGATGCGAATACGGGTGAGGTTCTCTGGAAACGAGCCATTCCGGGGCAATATCCGCTAAAGCTTTCCGGACCGTTTAGCGATAGCAGCTCGCCATCAGCGGTATGCGACGGTGAGCGGGTTGTCTTTACCAATGCTTCCGGAACTATCGCCTGTTACGACATGGAAGGGTATGTGCAGTGGAAACGGGTGATTTTTACCGTGGGTCGCACCTTGCCTTTCTTGATAGACGGGAAGTTTGTATTTACCCGCCAGATTTACACTCCCGATGCAGTCGGACACTTTACGCATGAAAACAAGGACGCGCCTCTGGAGAAATGGACCCAGCTGCATGCCTTGGATATGGAAACCGGTCAGGATGTCTGGACATCCACTTGTGGGTTAAACATGGGCTGTGCAATTCTCCCACAGAAACTAAGTGATGGACGGGCAGTAGCTTTGGTCGGGCGTGGAGGCGGGCACGGGCCGCCGGAAAAGCCAGAAGGGGTTTCGCTCGTGGATCTAAGCGATGGCTCTACGATTTGGACGCTTCCGCTAGAAGGTTTTATGGCGACTCAGTCGAATGGTATTCGCTATGACCGCGTATCAGTATTCCACAAACACCTGCATCTGACGATCGATGCAAAGACTGGCGCGATTGAACGGGAAGTCTCAATCACGGATGATGTTCGGGTCCGCGCCCGGAACGGGAACGAGTGGCAAGACAGGACTGTAACATTGGTGGCCAACAAAAATCGTATGATAACCCAAGGTTCTAACTTGCTCGTCGGTAAGTATGATTATTTCAGGAGCTATACGTCACCTTACTTAGGGCGAGTGAACCTGGATAGCGGGGCGGTGGAGTATCTCGAGCTTCCGTTGCAACTCTCTCGGGTTCCCGGCAAGAAGGAGAAGCTGCTTTGGCACGTTCCGGCCCAATCAAAGGAAGATACGGAGATGCGATTGCAGGCGTTTGCTTTGAACGACTTGAAAAACTCCCGTGGCTTTAAGGTATCCGGCGACAAACGATCGATTGGAAATGGTTGGGGGCATATCGCATCCCCAACACCGTCGGTTGCCGGTGATTTTCTATATGTTCCCGTCATGAGTGGAACGGTGTATGTCATACGCTGGGATTCGGACGTTTTGGATGAATCAGCGATTGCAGCGATCAATGATCTGGGGCCGGTTGGACAATCGTGGACGCGGGCCAGTATATCGTTTTCAGAGGGTAGGGCCTATGCGCATACTATCCGGGAACTTATTTGTATCGGTAATTAACAGGAAGCGTATCTTAGTGATGAAGAAATATTTTAGAGGGGTTAAGGTATTGGCGCTATCGCTTGCTTTATGGCTAGTTGGCTGTTCCAAGGTTCCATCGGAAGCTCCTGCTGCAGGAGATCCGGTTAGGCCGAACATCATCCTGATGATGGCTGACGATATGGGGATGGGGGATACCAGCGCCTATCAGGACTTTACGGGTAACGCCGACACAGTGCAGGTGAAGACACCTCAAATGGAGCGATTGGCTGAGTTGGGAATGCGGTTTACCGATGCTCATACACCCTCGTCTCGGTGCTCACCGACTCGCTACGGATTGTTAACCGGCCGTTATCCCTGGCGGAATCGATTGAAGTTCTGGGTGCTATTCGGTTCTCAGGGTGACCCGATGATCGAGGCGGATCGTCCGACGATTGCCTCAATGTTAAAAGAGAACGGCTATCAAACAGCGATGTTCGGTAAATGGCATGTAGGCCTGAGGTATCGACAATCGGACGGACGGCCAGCGGCTGGATGGGACGATGCAGATATCACGCAACCGCTGCATACGACTCCGCTGGACCATGGTTTTGACTATGCCCGATACACCTCGCGGTCTCATAAGTCATCCGGACCTGACATAAAGAATGGAAAGACCATCAATATACGCGGGCCGGGGCATATTCATGGTCGGGTCGTTCCTGGCGCGACAGGTGTGGGAAAAGAAACGGTTGCCGAAGGTCCCAATGCGTACGTGCTCAGCAAGTTGGGAAGCCGGCATTCTGATAATGCCATCGAGTTTTTAAATAATCATATCGAAAATACGGATACGAAAGATACACCTTTCTTCCTCTACTATCCGTCAAATTCGAATCATGGGCCCTACACGCCCGAGTCCTCGATTGGTGGCGTCCCTGTTGATGGGGCCGCGAGAACGGTATCCGGAGATCCGATGGATGTCCGTCATAACTACATTTATGAAAATGACGTGGCATTAGGGCGTCTCATCGATTGGTTGCATAACAACGAAGATCCTAGAAATCCTGGTAAGACATTGTTCGAAACAACGATCCTGATCTTTACCAGTGATAACGGTGCCGAGAAAAATAGCGATATAGCAAGCGGGCCGTTTCGAAGCCATAAAGGTTCGGTCTACGAAGGCGGACATCGGGTTCCTTTTATTGTGAGTTGGCCAGAAGGCGGTATTACTCCTGCAACGAATGCATCACCGATAGGCCTGCAGGACTTGTACGCCACGTTTGCTGAGATCATCGGCGCCAAACTGCCGAACCTGCTTGCCGGTGAAAAAGGAGCGGAAGACAGCTACAGTATCTTGTCTGCATTTCAGGGAGAGACACTGCCGTCGAGGACACCTCTATTTTTTAACGATCATAAAGAAGCCGAGGACGACCCAGCTGTTGCCGCGATTCGGGTTGATGCGCCCACTGTGAATGGGCGAGTCATTCCTGGTCAGTGGAAACTGTTTTTCGACGCACAACTTATTCGTGCGGGAATCGCCAATCCGTATGAGTTGTATAACCTCGCGGTTGATCCCAGGGAGCGAGAGAACCTGATAAACGATACAGGCCTACAGCCGTTAGTCGAATTTTTGACGAGGGAGGCGTTGCTTCATCGTAATTCCGGCGGACACCGATATACTGAATTCGTTGAAGAGGGGCCGATCGTTTTTGATTGGCGAGGAGGAGACGTGTCAGAGAAAGAAACCGTGAACGGCCTTACGCTCAGCATTCGAAGCGAAGACGAGGAGGCTACATTCACCCATAACGAGTCAGGGCTAGGATTGGCGGGTAACGGATCCAGTGCCGTGAATGCCGGGGAAGCTCTTTGGATAAGTTTCGATCAGGATGTGATTGTTGATTCGGCTTCCTTGATCGCGGGGGACGGTGTGTGCGGAGGATTTTATCAGGTAGGCGCCGGTGCGCCTCTGGCTATTTACTGTATTGATGCAGATATCGACGATAAGGATCAAAGTGGGGTGTTGAGTGATATCGGGTTCCTGAAAGCGGGAGAGATTCTTCGCCTGGATAGTAGCCCTCACTATGGTGTAGAGGCCGCAGGACAATGGAGGTTGGGGGCCTTACAGGTTAGGTTGCTGAAGTAGAAAGTTCTTCGTTAGCCGGACTGATCGTCTCGTAGTCCTACCAAGGATACGCATTTTCATTATTTGCATGACATCCTGAAAATGGTTCCCTAAAACCCTTACCTTAATGGATCCGTTATTCGTTCTTCTTCTTGGAGTTGTCATCGTTTTCGCTGGCATACTCTTCTTTAAACTCCACCCATTCTTTACCCTAATTCTCGCCGCTATGGCTGTGGCAGCCTTTTCATCTACGGATATGATGATCAGTTACTGGATGAGCACCGGTGAAACGACTGAAGCTGCGCAGAAACTGGCGAGCGCTCCGTTTGGGTTGCGAGTCGCGACTGCCTTTGGAGTTACCTGTGGAAAGATAGGTATCGTCATCTGTATGGCATCCATCATCGGTAAATGCTTGCTCGATAGTGGCGCCGCCATGCGAATTGTGCGAACGATTCTTAACAAACTTGGCGAAAAGAATGCGCCCGCTGCGATGGGGGCTAGTGGTTTCTTTTTGGGCATACCTGTTTTCTTTGACACTGTGTTCTATTTGTTGGTGCCTTTGGCAAAGGCTTTGGCGGCCTCCACAAAACGAAACTATGGATTGTATGTGCTCGCCATTATCGCGGGCGGATCCATTGCCCACTCCCAGATCCCTCCGACTCCCGGTCCTTTATTCGTAGCCGAACAGTTGGGGATCGATATCGGAGTCATGATGCTTTCGGGTGTGATTGTGGGGGGAATTGCAGCTGGAAGCGGCATCATTTACGCCCTTTGGATCAACAAACGGCATCCGATTCCACTTCGCGAAGATGAGATCGGGACTGACA
>CAYGQM010000107.1:0-13788 GCA_964352065.1 uncultured Opitutaceae bacterium | reverse complement strand
CAGAGGCCCTAATTGGACTAAAGGATAAGATCCAAAACCTGAATACGTCCTTAAAATCGCTCTACAAAGCACTCATGAAAAAGGTGAACCTTCATAAACGGGGAAACGATTGCCTCGCCACATTCCTCGACTAAACCCTTGACAGACTAGATCGGCTGATCCGGCACCCTTTGGGCAACAGCCCCTTGACTCTTGACAAGCTGGAGCTAGCCGAAAGGCAGATCGGGGTTTACCAGATTCTTTGTTTGGCGCGGTGACATCAACTTCCAGGAACTTCCTCTGTCCAACCTCTACCTGACCATGCTCCACAAACTCGGCGTCGAAACCGAGCACTTCGCCGACAGTACCCATACGCTGGCGGAGGTTTGAGTGAGATTATACAAAACAACTAGGACCGTCCCCATATCGCTCCTGTCCCCATATCGCTCCTTTTGGCTCCCATGACCCCATTGGCTCCCCCCCATTGGCTCCCCGTGGTTAGGTTTCTCCGGAAAATGGGATCGGCAACTATGACAGTCATATGTCTACAGTATTTATTTCAGGTGCATAGAATCTGACTCTAGAGGCAGTGATAACTCGATTTTGTTTGATAAATGACAATTTCGTCGGATCACAAATACCTAGAACTATAACATTGACCACCGATAGCAATGATTTTACCGCAAGTATCAAGTCCTGTCAAAAAGCCTTATAATCTGCTAATTGTATTTTATTTGATTTTAATCCTCCCGTTTTCTGCCTGGGCACAAACTGAAAATGAGGACAACTAAACTGTCTACAACCTCTCTCCTTTTGAAGTATCCTCCGATACTTCTATCGGGTATCTGGCCAACGACACATTAGCTGGTACTCGGATCAATACCGAATTAAAAGATATCGCCAACTCCGTTCAGGTTGTAACCAAGGAATTCCTGGAGGATACAGGGGCTTCGGATTTAAATGAACTCCTGATCTACACCACCGCGACCGAGGCTGCCGGGCCTATTGGAAATGCAAGCTTTGGCGAGTTGAACAGTGGTACGGAGCGCGGGGAACGGGCTCGCCGTGAACCTCAATTGAATACCCGGGTACGTGGATTAGCTCTGGCCGACCTTGCTCGAGATTATTTTCTCAGTGATGTTGCTTTTGATCCCTACATCTCTTCAGAAATAACAATCAACCGGGGTCCGAACGCTTCTCTTTTTGGTCTTGGAAGTCCTGGAGGTATCATCAACTCGGCCATTGACCGGGCGCAGACCGACCGGTCTTTCGGAGAAATCAATTTCAAGATTGACGAATATGAATCATGGCGAGCTTCGCTAAATTACAACCTGGTTGTTCTTGAGGACAAGCTGGCTTTTCGCGTGGCTGCCCTGGACTGGGATAGACGATACGAGCAGGAGCAGGCAGAGTATGATGAGGAACGCTACTTTATCACGGCAACCTGGCGGCCCATGGAAAACATGTCCATCCGGGCAAATTACGAGACGGGTGACGGATCTGGCAACCGGCCCGAGCTTCGGCCGCCGACTGACCGAATCACCACTTGGTTTGATAATGGGAAACCTGGATACAATCCGCTTACGCAGGAGTGGTATATCGATGGTGAACTTGTTACCGATAACGCGTACAAAACACAACTGGTCCAGTCTACGACCCAATTTTCGACCTTGGGCGTCAACGGCGAACCAGCCATGATTTTTGATGACCCGAACAGCTCAATTCCCGGTAACAATACCTATGCGTTGATGCAGGTGGGCCTGCGCAACAATGCGGCTGGCAGGGTTGCTGACAGCTTGCCTGTGAACGGCACAATTCAGATGCGGCAAATGCAGGGACCCGTAGCATTGTTCGCCAGGAATCCGGATTATATCGTTGGTGCCCGGCCGGATATCCCGGCATCGCATCGGGCTTATTATGTTGATCCGCAGATGACCGACCTCAGTGTTTACAATATCCGTGAGAACACTTTGACAGGTCCCTCCAATACGCACCGTCAGGATTTTGAAATCTACAGTATCCGAGCGGAAAAAACCTGGATGGACAACAACCTGGGGCTCGAATTGGCCTATCAGAAACAGCATTGGGCGGCTGACCTGATAGAAGCCCAAACGGCTTCCAGTGCCAGTAATTTGTCCGTTGATATCAACCTGGTTTTACTCGATGGATCTCCAAATCCGAATTTTGGCCGACCCGTCGTCGGCGGACGCGGATACGCACAATACAAGATTCGGGACCGGGAGGCCTACCAGGCCATCGGATTCTACAAGTACGACTTCAAGGATAAGAACGAAGGTTGGCTGAGCCACCTTGGCAGGCATGCGTTGACCGCTGTCTTCCAAAACCAGACCAATGAGGAAACTGCCCCCAACCGGACCAATGCACGGGCTAGTAATTCCTTTGTTCCATCCGTTACTAGGGGTGGCCCTGGCCTCGATTTGGCAAATGCAGCGGCCGTTTCCCCAAGGGTTAACACCTTTACGCGTAGTGCCTTGGTGCAATACCTAGGGCCATCGATGGCCAATATTAACTCTATACAGAATGCCCAAATTCAGGGGGTAACGGTTCCGCAGCGGCACCAGAGTACGAATAACGCCCTTTTCTGGGACCCATGGAGTGCAGCCTTCAAGCCGGGTTCGGTTGAAATGTTCACTGCTCTGGAAAACCCCCGTGAAGTCTGGTGGTGGGGCAATCCTCTGAACGCAGATGAAATTGATTCCCTTTCCACTGTCCTTCAGAGCCATTTGCTGGGCGATTCTATTGTTACTACGGTATCGTGGCGTCGTGATGCGGTTAAAACGTACACCTCCGAAGCGGCAACGGATCCGGCTACCGGGTTGACCGTTCCGGGCGACATACCCTACGGCGATCCCGTTTTTGATGACTCAGTTGAACAGACCTCTTTCGGCATCGTGGGCCATGTTCCGGAAAGGTGGCTGCCAAAAGGCCTCGGCCTGAGCGCGCATTACGTTGATTCCTCGAATTTCGCGGCCGGGACCGCGGGTAATGATATCTTCAACCGGCCGGCCCCGTTGCAGTCTGGAAACACGGAAGAATATGGAATTTCCGTATCCGGTTTTGATAACAAATTGTATGCACGGTTCAATTGGTATAAATCCACTCAGGATTGGGTTAAGCTGACCGGCACATTGCCGCAGATCGGCAATGACCTGAAACGGGTGATGGAGAACAACACCCCCGAGCAATTGGCTGCCGCTGGATGGAATCTCTATGACGGAAGCAGCTTTGATCCCAACACGATCGTGGCCATCAATTTCAGGCCGGATAATCCGAATGTCCCCAATAATGAAACCGTATGGACCGCTGACAACATTGCCGGAACGGCGACGAATTACTACCAGAATACCTTATCCGACGGGATGGAGGCGGAAATCTCCTATGCCCCAACCCCGAACTGGCGGATTGCTCTGAACATTGCTCAGGTGGAATCCCAGGTTGATAATGTCATGCCGATATCGGGCCCTGAATTAACGCGCATAGCCAATGAGGTTTATCTCGATCCTTTGAAGGGCAACCTCTTCATTAATCCAGATCCCATTCCAAATCCAGATGGGAGTTATGACAATGATGACTTGTTGCGGTCACGGGCTGACAACTTGCTTTCGGACATTGCGCTCAAGAAGGCCCCGGAGGGTGGACCTTTGCAGGAGATCCGCGAATGGCGCTGGAACCTTATAACCAATTACTCATTCAGTGGTGTCGATTGGGAGGACTCGTGGTTGTCGGGGTTTGGTGTAGGGGCTGCTGTCCGCTGGGAAGACAAGGTAGCCATCGGGTCTGGTCTGCATGAAGTGGATGGAGCGACAGTTCCGGATTATAGCAACCTATACTACGGTCCCAGTGAAACCAATGTTGATGCTTGGATTACTTACAATACAAGGCTTATGAATCATAATCTGCGGCTTCAATTGCGCGGTCGCAACCTAACCTCCGGTTCAGGCGACTTTATTCCGATCAGGGCTAATCCGGACGGCCAGGTAGCATTGTGGCGTATTGGGGCTCCCAGATATTTTGAGCTCTCGGCTCAAATAAATTTTTAGGCATTCAATTAATAAGGGAAACATTTTTCAAGCTTCATCTCTTGCTTCCGAAAAGGATGCTGATCTGCTTACACTTGGACCCGCTTGTTCTTGTAGAGGTGACCGTCATATTTGAGCGGAATGGACAGCCATTTGGTAATTCGGTAAGAAAGAAGAAAACTCTTGTCGCTGGTCTTAAATGGAAAGCCTTTCGCCAGATGATTTCTGAAATGCTTTACCCCTATAACTTGGTCGCATAACAGGAACTAGATAAGTTTGAAAGATACCAGCCCTTTTGATTCAGTTCACTTTAGCTGCTATGGCTATCCACTAATGACATGAGAGACTTACTCCGAATAAACCGATCTCTGCGGACAATCGTCCTGATTTCACTTATTAATTTATGCTCCTCAGATGCCTCGACCGACCCCGAAAAAGTCGTCGCAGGATTTGATGCAAGGGTGGATGCGATGTTTCGTGCTGAATCTGGTGAGCCGCTGATTCGAGCCAATAAGCGAAAGCCACTCGAACCTGGTCGAAGCCAGTATGTGCGGGCCTACTCTTACTCCATCACTGCTTTTGCTGCTCGCTGTTTCTATCTCGGTGAGATGTTGGAGGAAGCTAATGCGGCCTTGGTGGAGAATGCACAGTACTATCTCGAAAACCCAAGTAGTGTCTACGACCGGGACAGTTTCCATTGGCATGCGGACACCATCCTCAGATTGATCGAAATGTACGGGCCTCAAGGCAGTGTACACGCGGGTCGGCTCACCAAAGCCACTGAAGATGCTGTTTTGAAGCCGATATGGATTTATGCCAAGGGTTGTTCCTGGCTGGGAAAGGCAGAAATTGAAAACTCAAAGACCTGGCACATCTACAGCTCTGAAAACCACCATACCATGGATTTCACCATCCATTGGCATTTTTCCAAACTCGCAAAGGACCGGCCTGAATACAAGAACCTGCGGTATGATGATGGCACGACCGCCAAGGAACAATATGTGGCATGGAACAATTATTTTGTGGCCTATTGTCTGGAGCGCGCTCGCAAGAGTCCGTGTGTTGAAATGATGAGTGAGGGTTACAACAGTACCATGATCAAAGGCTTCTATAATTTCTATGACTTTGGAGATTCGAAAGTGAGAAAGGCGGCCGGACAGATGTTGGACCTATACTTTGCTTACTGGGCTCAGGAGCAGATCGACAGTGTTCAGGGTGGGGGTCGCTCACGGATTTATTTTGACGGCGCTTTTAAACATAAAAGAAGTCAAACGTTGGCCTGGTACTATTTTGGAATTGGAAATCAGCCTCAAGTAAGTGGACATGATATCAATGCGGCACTAAGTAGCTATCGCCCTCCCGCGGTTGTTGCCGACATTGCTTTAGATATAGATGGGCGCGGTCGTTATGAAGTACGAAATCGTGCTCAAGGACTTGGTCTGCAGGGGCACAGTTTTCCTATGATGGCAGCTCCTAATGAGCCTCCTAATAAACTTAGAACCGATGGCGGAGGGATCCTTCGCTACAGTTTTTGCGATCCCGCTTTCATTATGGGAACACTTTTGACCGAAGCACGTCCTATGGAGGATTGGGTATTTATTAGTACTCAAAATCGTTGGCAAGGTGTGATCTTTGCAGGAAAACACGACGCTCGGATCGTCCTCATACCGCGCCCAGAAGACAACCGAACTGCCTACAACCAGTTTTGGTCAGTGCAAAGCAAAGGTAGCTTGATTACTCAAAAGTTAAATTACAGTGAGGGTGCGGCCGAAATGATTGTTTGGCTATCGAAGGAAGGCATAAGCGCCCCTGTTCAAGAAGACGGCGTTATCTTTGTGGAGGCAGATGAAGCATTTGCGGCGGTTCGGATAGTTGGCAGTGGATACAGATTGGAGGAAAAATTTTATTCGATCACTAAGGCGACAGGCGATATTGTAAAAACAGCGCCGGGAAGGGTTATTATCCCGGATAATGAATATGCTCCCGTCCTTTTAGAAGTCATGGCAAAGACAGATATAGATAGCTTCGACGCTTTCAAATCGAAGGTGAAATCCTCACTTCCTGAAATGACGGGATCAACACTCGAATATAAAACGATTTATGGTGATGTATTGATCCTAGATACCAACTATTCGAATAATCCGGCCATAAATGGTGAGTCTCTTAACTATGCTCCCGAAAAGGTTTTCGATAGTCCTTTTCTCAACTCCAATTACAACAGTGGAGTTGTCACCATCAGTAAAGCGGGGCGGAAGAAGGTTTTAGACTTTAATTGATCCGATCCACCGAATGTCTGGTCGATTAATTAGAATTCTGGATGACTATCATGCCAGGCCTTCCATCGGGTTTGAAGTGCTTGAAGAAGTTGAGGTTGTGCTTGGGATAGGTCGTTCATTTCGTTTCTATCATTGGCGAGATCAAAGAGCTCCCATTTATCGTTCCAAAAAACGGCCTTGAGGTTATTCTCTCGTATGGCGCCGCCGTGGTCAACGTGTCCCCAGTGCCAATACAGGGGTTGCTTCCGAACGATTGAGCCGCCGGAAAATATGGGCAACAAGCTGACACCCTGCATCGGGGTTACTGGTTGCTGGTTATGTCTCTCTGGATAGTGTGCGCCAGTGATTTCTACGAGGGTGGTCATCACGTCGATGAAATGTCCTGGTTGATGGGTGATGCTACCTTGATTTACAATATTGCCGTGCCAATAGACAATAAACGGGCTGTTGATTCCGCCTTCATGGCTGTGATTCTTCCAGAATCGAAGGGGTGTGTTTTGCACGGTTGCCCAATCCTCGTAAACGCCGTCATAACTTTCTACGCTGCCAATTGTTTCCAGCGTATTAACGAAGACCTTACCGAGCGGTAGCTCGGCGCAGGCCCCGTTGTCTGAAGCGAACATTATCAATGTATTGTCCAGTTTGCCTTGAGATTCCAGTTTGGAAAGAACACGGCCGATGTTCTGGTCAACCCGGTCCAGCATGGCGGCGTACACCTCCATGCGACGACTCATCAGCGCGCGTTCTTCGGCTGGTAAAGATCTCCATGATGTTCCGGTCCAAGCTGGCAAAGGCGTAGTCTGGTCGATGATTCCGAGTTTAACCATGCGCCTGTATCTTTCTTCGCGTATTAGCTCGTATCCTGCATCAAAACGACCTTTGTATTTGGCGATGTCTTCTGGCCATGCGTGCAGAGGATAATGAGGTGCAGTGTAAGCTAAATAGAGGAAGAAGGGTTGTTTTTTCAGTTCAGGTTCGTCCAGCCACTGGATTGCTTTATCAGTAAACGCATCGGTTGTGTAAAAACCAATTGGTGGTGTAAATGCGAGGTCGATTTTGTCATCATCTGCCCACGGACGAACTCGGTTTTTAGTGCCAGGCACCGACTCCCCTTCACGTTGCTGGCTTCCTGGATTCCAATAGTTGCAGGCTCCCTCAAGTAATCCGTAGAAATGGTCAAACCCGCGATCGTAAAGGTTTTCGGAAGAGTGATGTTTGCCGGAGGCCAAGGTCCGATAACCTGCTTTTTTCAAAACTTCTCCGATGGTTACGGCATTACGGAATCCATCCCGGAAGGTTTCTGCTTCCGCCATGCCGGACTGTTGGGCGTAGACACCTGTCAATAGGCAGGCTCTTGAAGGGAAGCATTTGGAGGTGTTGTAGAACTGAGTGAAACGCAGCCCATCAGCGGCAAGTTTGTCGATATTGGGAGTGTCGATCTCGCCGCCGAAGCAGCCAAGGTCGGAATAACCCATGTCGTCAACGAGAATAAAAATGATGTTTGGTTTCTCTGCTGACGCAGCACAGAAAAACCCGAAGAAGATAATCCAAATATTTATCAATCTAGGATTCATGTATTCCTCTTCTAATCATTTGGAGCTCTGGGTGTATTCCTTCCAGACTGTATCAATTAGATTCTGGTCCAACGGTTTTGATGTCACCAGGTAGCGATACTTCGATACGTATTTCTCTCTAGGATTGATGTTAAATTCGCCCGCTACCATTGGGGCAAAGCAGAAGTAGGGTTTACTGGGATGGATGCGTATGTGCTGTGGAGCGCGAAAATTATCTGGGCTTCCCATGACAGTAACCGAAGTTTCCTGGCCATCAAGTAATCCGGTCATTGAGACCCAGGTCGGTCTTGTATGGTTGCCCTGCCATCGATCTTTTCCTTCGCTGGTAATAAACTGGAGATCACCAGGGTTGATACTGTGATCGTCCTTCTCTTTGAACCATTCATAGTTTCCCCGAAATGCCATGCCTCCGTAGTGATACTCTTCGATCCTAAACGGTTTGTCGGATGCGCATTCCTGAACGCTCTCCACGTCAAACAGGAAGTAATCCTCGGGGGTTTGGTAGACGGTGACTTTCCAGGTTTCGTATAAGGCATCGGTGGGCTTATCCTCAGGTCCCGTCACAAAGGCATGTCTAACGGAAAACGAAACTCGATTTTTCTCTCGGTTTCTTTCGAGTACACCTCGGTGTTCTATTCTTCCTTTGTTTTCTAGTTGATTCCAGAAATCAACTGACTCTCCGTCATAAGTAGCTTTAGTCCAGGCGAAGAAGAGGGCATGTTGGTGAGCATGGTCCAGTGGGAAATCTCCAGTCACTTCCTGTCCTTTTGGGCTGAATACGGGATGGACGTATCCGCTGCGCCGAAAACCCTTCTCTAATCCTTCCGGCACCGGTTTTTCTGATTTAATGTATTCTAAGACCGGTTTTCCTCCTTTTGAAATCCTAATTAAATCGTTACTCTCCGTAAGCTGAAGTTCACTGGCTCCCAGTGAGATTGAGATGCTCAGGAGGATAATTGCTGATGCCAGATGTTTCAGAATAGGTTTCATAAATATGTTTTTTTGCGAATAGTTTTTAGTATCTAGATCAAATGTTTTCAGAATAGACTATGTTTGGTTTCTGTTTGCGAGATTACGCTGGATCGTGTGCAGTTCATCTTCGGTCAATTTGTAGCGCGGGAGAAGAATCAAACCTGTCATGCCAATAATAACAAAAATCCCGCAATAGATAATTCGTAGGGAAAGTCCGGTTTGGTACGTCTGAATTGCGCCTTCGGTTTGATCAAACCCGATGGCGACCAGAATGACCCCAACCAAGGCGATGGCAATGGAGACAGAGAGCTTTTGCATCCAGGTTATTACTGCCCCATACATACCTTCCCTGCGCGTTCCATTTTTCAGCTCGTCGGCATCACAAATGTCGCTCGTCATGGAGTGGAGCATCAAATAGTAGGTCATGTTGGCGACGGCTCCAATGGTATAGGCTACAAGCTGGAGGTAGGGGTAATGGGGTGAGATTAAAAACCAGGCAGACACTGCATGGAGAAATTGCAGGGCGAACGAAAACTTTAGAATTCCTATCTTACCAAATTTCCTCGAAAGGCGCGTTACGATCGGCAATGCGATTACTGTGGCTATCGTTTGGAAGATCCCCATGGTTCCCACAAGGATAGAGGAAGTCTTGAGATCCCCGGGAAAGACGTAGGATACATTGATGAAAACAATAGTAGAGGTGGCAAACGTCCAACCGAATAACATGAGGACCGTAAGGACCATGAATAACTGAAAGGACTTGTCTTTGAGCGATGCTGTTAGTGAACGAATAACCGATGGCTTTATTTTCTTTCGCGCCGCAGGATGATTCTGAATGCGTTCTCCAACAAAAATGGCAGGAGCAATCCCGCAGAGGATAAAAACAAACCCTGTCAGTGGCCCAACCACGCGCGCACCGGCTAGCATGTCGTCGAATATTTCATGCTGCGTTGCCGCCAGGAGCCAACCTGCACATATGTTGCCCACCATATTAAACATCATCCGATACGACATTACACTGGTGCGTTCGTGATAATTTGGCGTCATTTCATACCCGATCGCGTGGTAGGGTACGGTGTAGACGGTAAATGCCGTGTAGAAAAGTACTAAGCTGATGGTGAGAAATGCAAAATAGCCTACATCGGTCCACCCGATCGGTATTTGCCACATCAAGGCAAAAACTAGACCTCCTGTTAGGGCTCCAAGAAAAATATAGGGTTTTCGTCTTCCAAATCGGGATTGGGATGAGTCAGAAATAGAGCCCATAACGGGATCCAGAAACGCATCCCAAACCCGGGTAATACCAATTGCCAGGCCGACCAGTGCCGGATTGACCCCCAGAGCAAGAGTATAAATGGGCATGGTAAGAGCTGCTGGACCATGGAAACCAATCATGTCGCCCGAGGCTCCAAGACCGTACGAAAGCTTTTGGAGGATTGGAACTCTGTCCTGCCCACTATCCGGTCGGTTCTTCTCTTTGTTCACTTTAAGGTATTACTGGTTTCCCACTCGTCAAAATAGGGCATCGTTCCCGTTTCGTCTACATGGTCGGCATAGCCAAATTTTTCTAGAAGAAGAGGGCCAGGAACTAACTCGTCTCCATGCTTTGCCAATTTTTTGTCCAATTCTGTGTCCAGTTGGCGAATCAAGTTTGCATGTCTTGCACTCCCAATCAAGTTATTGAGTTGGAAAGGATCTGACATATTATCATAAAGTAGCCATGGTCCGTTGAGGTCACGAACATAAGTATATCTGGCGTTGCGAATGCCCCGATATTCTCGTCCGCCTTCGCTTCGCGAAAATTGACCAAATGGCGAATGACAGGCTAATAGTACGGAATCGGCAGGTGGAATTATCGATGCTGACTTTTTTCTGTATGGATCGTTTTCTTGTGAGATTTGACGGATATAGCTGGAGTAATCACTTCCGGTTACGGATGAAGGAATGGGGATGTCGCATAGGCCCAAAAGAGTTGGAAGCAAATCGGGGGTGTTTATAAAGGCATCAGATTTAATTCCTGCCTTGTTCAACAACATAGGATATCGAAGAATCAGTGGAACTCGGATGGATTCTTCCCAGGGTCTTTGTTTGTTAATTTCCCCTTGAGATAACAACATATCACCATGGTCAGACCAGAAGACAAAAATCGTATCTTCGAAAAACTTTTGCTCCTCTAACGCCAGCCTCAGCGAGGCAAGGCAATCGTCCAACGCCAGGATGTGAGCGTAGTAGCCTTTGAGCAGAGACCTCGCCTCATCAGCTTTTTCAGACGGTACGTTCCTTCTTAGGACTATTGAGTCTTCGTCTATGAAATCCTTGTAATGTTGAGGGGCTGAGTCGTACGGATCGTGAGGCGGACCCCAGGATAGCATGAGGAAAAATGGATGTCCCTCTTTTTGAGATTCTATGAATTGGATCGCGTCCTTGGTTTGAGCGATCGCATCATATCCCTCCCACGTCTTTAGCTCCGTCTTTGATCCTTCGTAGTAATGAGACGCATTGTAATTATGAGTACATTCCTGAACTTTCCAGTAGCTGAAACCGTGTTGTCTGTTCTCGGGGATGGGTGAACTGCGTCCATTGGCATTTATGTGCCATTTTCCGATATAGGCTGTTGAGTATCCGTCCTGCGAAAACAGCTTTCCTATCGTTTTCGCTTCGGGATCTAAAGGAACGTCATTGATGATAACACCGTGCTCGTGTGGATACTGGCCGGTGAGTAAGCTAGCCCGTGCGGGACAACAAACGGGTGTACCCGATAAGGCGTTCACAAAATCAATGCTCTCATGTGCAAGCCGATCCATGTGGGGTGTCTTAATGTTAATTTCACCCCCGAAGCCTGTGGCTTGACGTCTTAGCTGGTCTGCAAAGACAAATATCACGTTGGGCTTTTTCTTTTCTTCTTTCATACTCGGAATTAGACACGGTTTCAACGGGTCCTTAAGTGATCAACAATCCTCCCATGGGACAGTCATATTCTGCGTTGATACTGATGTCGCGGTCGCTTTTTTGTAGCGCTCGCGAATCCTAAATCTCTACCTCTGTTGCTCTCATTTGAAGCTCCTATGCTCAGCTTAAAATTTGTCCTTGGTTTCAGTTTTTAAGGACAAAGCGCAGTCCATTCTTAGCGCCTCACGAGTGTATTACCTTCTATCCAACGACCTGCGAATAAGACAAGTTCTGGATTCTTTGGTAATCCGCGTTCATGATTACGAAGTTTTTCAGCTACAATGTCTACTGCTTTAGTGGCCATGAGTCGGTGGGGCAATTCAATACCAGTTATTCCTGGATAATTATCGTCCTGACTTAGAGTTACAAATCCAGCATCCTGGGGAAAAGAAAAGCCTAAATCGATCAAGTCTTTGTAGGTTGTCACGGAGGTGCCAATAACACAATCTGGCTTAAATTGGTGCATCCAATTCTCCAATTCGGTTGTGTCTGATCTTGAATAGATGCAAGTTGGAATTCTCAGCGCTTCCGGAACGTTGGCTCTATAGTATTGGTATGCTGCTTCCCAGCTGTGTAGGCTTCGCACTGAAAATCCTTTGTCCAGAGCCAGGCCAATTCGGTCAAAACCACGCTCTTGGATTTTCAAGACCACCGTATTTAGGTCATTATGTAAATCACCGCCGACAGCGTCGAGCCGCGGTTGGTTCAGCGCTCGTCCAATGGCTGAGGCTGCAAAGTTTGAAAAATCAAAGTCTATTATCGCGGGGGCCTTGGAATAGCTAAATACAATCAATCCCTCTATCCCGCGAGTTAGTAAAATTGTTTTCATTCGTGAGGGAGTCATGTTAGGTGCTCCAAGCCAAAAACAATCGAAGAGATAGCCCCGGTCATTCATCTGTTCAGAGATGCCATCGTAAAAGAGGCTGAGATAGGATAGATCCTTCCATGGATCAGGCCGGTCAAAGTCCTTCGCAACAAGGACGCCGATTTTGCTCAAATGCTGTTTATTTCTCTTGGCAATATTACTCATAACCTGAGCTACGCGCGGATCCGGGCGGTATCCCAGCTTTTGTGCAATTTTCCGAATGGAGCGAGCACGCTCAGCTTTAACCTGCGGATCATGTTTCAAGGCTAATGAAACCGTGTTTCTCGAACAACCACATGCCGCGGCAATAGTTCTTATAGTCTGCGATCTCTCTACTGTAGTAATGGACTCCATTGGCGAAAATCACTGAAGAGCGCTCATTACCTGCAACACTTCCGTTTAGTTGCTGGAAGTTGATTAATATATCCAAATATACCAAACGTTAGCGATGGGGTAGGCATAAAAGAAAAAGCTTTAACGTTAAAAAAGCAAAAACATTGGAGTTACTAGGGTATATAAATATGACAGTCATATTTTTGATAGAATTCAATGCCCATACACAGTTTTGCAAGGATTAGTGTCATTCCGCGATTTAAAGTGTACCACAAAACCGCAGTTCAAAGTGTACCACTTGTAGGGTTTGTTTTGGTTATTTTGGATGGGTTTGGTCAAGGCTTAAGAGGCGTTTAGTTCTTCTTCTCAATCAGTTCCCCTAGCCTGGGGGTGCGGGGGGCGGCAATGAGCGCCCCCGCTTATGCATCGGTGCGGTCCTTCAGGCGGTAGCTTCTGCCCGCGATGGTGATAATTTCCGCGTGGTGCAGATGCCATAGCAGGGGTCAAACGTAGAATTTAAACATTGTGCTTTGAGTTTCCTTTTCTAGATTTAAGGACATGCCACGTAAACAGCGCGTTGAATACGCGGGAGCAATTTATCACATAATTAGTCGGGGTAACTACCGAAAGGATTTGTTTGTCGATGTAAAAACAGCTGAAGCATTTGAGAAGACCATCCTTGAAGTAACGGAACGCTGCGGCTGGAAATTGTATGCTTATGTAATCATGAGCAATCATTACCATCTGGTGATGGAAACACCTGAGGCCAATCTTGTGGCGGGGATGAAATGGCTTCAAGG
>CAYGQM010000106.1:0-14532 GCA_964352065.1 uncultured Opitutaceae bacterium | reverse complement strand
CCCTTTATGCCCCGCCGCCAGTTCCTGAAATTATCCGGCATCGCAGGTGGCGGCTTGGTCCTTGCCTTCATGATGGCCGGGCGCACGCAATCAGAAGCGGCCCATCACAAAAGCGGCGGTCAAAAGACATTTTCTCCCAATGCCTACATTCAAATCAAACCAGATGGCGAAATTATAATCGCCGCAAAAAATCCGGAAGTCGGCCAAGGCGTTAAGACCTTCCTTCCAATGATCATTGCAGAGGAACTCGAAGTTCCCTGGGAGTCGGTAACCGTCGTTCAGTCGGAAATCGATAAAGATCGTTTCGGACCGCAATCAGCAGGGGGCTCACAATCTACACCTCGCAATTGGACGCCCCTTCGCCAGGCAGGTGCCGTTGCCCGAACGATGCTCATCAGTGCCGCCGCCGCCGAATGGGGCGTCAGCGCCGGTTCATTGAAAGCCGATCAAGGATTTATCGTAAATCCAGCGAACGGCAAAAAAATAAGCTACGCCGACCTCGCCTCCAAGGCCGCCACATTGGACGTCCCTGACGCTGAAACAGTAACCTTCAAGGAACGCAGCGAATACAAACTGCTCGGCAAATTTATACCGGGTGTAGATAACCTGGATTTGGTAACCGGAAAACCTCTCTTCGGTATCGATCAGACCCTTCCCGGAATGGTCTATGCCGTCTTGGTCAAATGTCCAAGTTTCTATGGAAAGGTGAAGCGCGCCAACCTGGATGAAGTTAAAAACATGCCCGGTGTCGTGGACGCATTTATCGTCGACGGTAACAGCGTGGATGGAGAGCTCAGTCCTGGAGTCGCTATTGTGGCGAAGTCTACCTACGAAGCATTCTTAGCAGAAAAGGCATTACAAGTATCGTGGGACAAGAGTGAAGCTTCTAATGAATCCTGGGGGGATCTTAAGGAACTGGCCCTGGACCTCACATCAAAACCCGGTCCCGTCGCTGAGGAAACTGGCGACATGCAAGCTGCGATTGATGGAGCCGATAAGGTAGTCGATGGATTCTACACCTACCCATTCCTATCCCACTCCAATCTGGAGCCGCAAAACTGCACTGCCTGGTTTCACGACGGAAAAATGGAATTTTGGGCTCCGACCCAAACGCCGCAGGCAATTGCCGGCGCGGTTTCGAGAATCCTCGGCATTGACGAGGGAGACGTGATCGTAAACCAGGTTCGTGGTGGTGGCGGATTCGGAAGACGCCTCATCAATGACTTCGCCTGCGAAGCCGCAGCTGTGGCTCACAAAGTGGACGCTCCCGTCAAGCTGATGTGGAGCCGGGAAGCCGATATGGCCCACGACTTTTATCGCGTTGGTGGTTTTCACAATATGAAAGGCACGATCGACAAGTCGGGCAAATTGAGCGGACTCCAGGACCGTACGCTTATTTTCACCAACAAGAGTGATGGACGGCCTGTTCGCGGTGGTAACATTCGCGCCGGGAATATTCAGGCACCGGAGATTCCGAACGTCAGAATCGAAGCCCACGAAATCCCACTCATCGTTCCCTGTGGATGGTGGCGGGCACCGACTTCCTGTTCCGTCGCCTGGGTTTTCCAGAGTTTTATCCACGAAATGGCTACGGCTGCTGGACGAGATCATCTGGAGTTCCTTTTGGAGCAATATGGTGAGCCCCGTTGGCTGGGCAAACAAACCGCCCGTGACTTCAATACTGAACGTGCCATCAATGTTACCAAAGCAGCTGCTAAAAAAGGGAACTGGGGTAAAAAGATGAAAAAGGGCCAAGGCCGTGGCATTGCCTTTTATTTCAGCCACCTTGGTTATTTTGCGGAAGTAGCCGAGGTCACCGTCGACAGCTCCAACAACAACGTGAAGGTGGATCGCGTAGTAGTCGCAGCCGATTGCGGAATCCTTCTCAATAAAAGTGGAGGAGAAAACCAGGTTGAGGGCTCGGTTATCGATGCGATCAGCACGATGGCTAGCCAGGAAATTACCTTTGAGGAAGGCGCTGTAAAGGAGCAGAACTTCGATGATTATCCTCTCTCACGCATGCCATCACAGCCCAAGATCGAAATCGAATGGCTGACAACTGAGCACTCCCCAACCGGACTCGGAGAGCCCGCATTCCCACCTGCTACCGCAGCCATCACGAATGCCATCTTCGAAGCTACCGGAAAACGTATTCGCACTATGCCGATTTCTAAGGACGGGTTCAGGATCGTATAAATTCTTGCGGTCAATCGCATTTTAAAATGGCGTTGTCGATTGGCAGCGCCATTTTAGTTTTATGACCCCCATCGTTCAAATATCCCTAGACATCGTTGAAATTGGCGAAGCACTCGAGACAGCCGAAATGGCTATGCGAGCCGGCGTAGATTGGCTTGAAGCCGGCACGCCACTTATTATCGCCGAAGGCATGCATGGCGTCCGGGCGTTGCGTAATCGCTTTCCCGATACACCGATTGTTGCAGATCTTAAAACCATGGATGGTGGCTGGCTCGAGGCCGAGATCATGGCCAAAGCCGGGGCGACGCAAGTCGTCGTTATGTCACAAGCGCACGAAGAGACTATCCGTTGTGTCGTGAAAGCCGGCAAAGACCTGGGCATCGAAGTCATGGGAGATAATCTCGCTAGCATAAACATGGTCGATGGTGCAAAGCGACTGGCTGACCTGGGGTGCGATTACGTCATCCATCATATCGGTTTTGATGAACGTCGCGGCATTGCCGCTCGCGGTGAACGGATGCCTAATCCCCTGGATGAACTCCGCGAGATTGTAAACGCCGTTCACGTACCGGTTCAAGCCGTCGGGGGTTTATCGATAGAACAAGCAATTGCCACTCCGCAATACGGCGCCCCACTGGTCGTCCTGGGAGCCCCCCTTACCATAGACGCCGATTCTTTCAAAACCGCTGACGGCAACATCGAGGAGTCTCTACGTTTGATTTGTGAAAAAGTGCACGCCTACGGTAATATTTCCATTCATTAAAAGCTTCTCAATTTCGACGTCTCCCGTCTCAATCAATCACCTATGACCTACCCTGCTGTCGTAAACTTTGAAAATAAACCCGATGCTGTTGAACTACGCGAAATCGAAAAGCCCGCCATCGGAGATGAAGATGTTTTACTTCAGGTAAAAGCCGTCAGCGTCTGCGGAAGTGACCTGCATCAATGGCAGGCAATGCACAGCTGGCCGGTGAATTACCCGGTAGTGCTAGGACACGAATTCGGCGGACTCATCGCCGAAACAGGAAGCCGCGTTAAGGGCTGGAAAGAAGGCGACAAGGTGGTCAGTGAAACCGCAGCCATCATTGACCCCAATAACCCAATGTCCCGCAAAGGCCTTTATAACCTCGATCCTACACGCAAAGGATTCGGCTATGGAGTCAACGGAGCTATGACCGAGTACGTAAAGGTTCCTGCTCGCTGCCTGCACAGCATTCCGGACGGTCTTCCTTTCGAAAAAGCAGCGCTAACAGAACCCTGCTGCGTGGCCTACAACGCCGTCGTGAATCATTCGGATATCAAGCCGGGCGACCGGGTGGTAATCATCGGCCCCGGCCCTATCGGCCTTCTTTGCGCTGCCATTGCAAGAATCTGCGGAGCGCAGGTAGCGGTCCTCGGTCTGGAGTCCGACCGGAAACGATTAAAGGTCGCTGAAAGCTACGGCTGCACGGCACTGGTAAATAACCTGGACGACTGGGCATTCGCAGGAGACGGTCTGGGGGTTGACGGTGTGGTCGATGCTGCCGGTATTTCCAAAACTCTTGAAATAGCCATCAGGATCACCCGGCCGGCCGGCTGGATCAGTAAAGTTGGCTGGGGAAGTGCCCCCCTGGGATTCAACCTCGATCCCCTGGTCCAAAAAGCGCTTACCTTACGTGGAAGTTTTAGCCACAACTGGCCCATTTGGGAACGGGTCCTACAACTCCTCGGATCAGGACAACTGGACCTGAACCCCATCATCGGAGGCATCTGGCCCCTTGAAGAGTGGCACACTGCTTTTGAAACCATGCATTCCGCAGAAATCGTTAAATCCGTTCTAATACCTAAAGATTAAGTTATGAGTTTAGCTAACCTGACAGACAAAGTCATTCTAGTAACCGGAGCCAATACTGGCGTCGGTGAACATACTGCCCGCCTCTGCGCAGCGCAAGGAGCCAAAGTGGCCGTTCACGGTCGCAGGAAAGAGGCTGTAGGTAAAATTGTAGCGGATATCGGACCTAGTGCTGTCGGAGTGTATGGAAGTCTGGATACCTCTGATGAACCCGCCAAAGTAGTAGAGCAAACAATTGCAGCATTCGGACGTCTTGATGGCGTAGTTAATAACGCAGCAGCTACCACCCGTATGTTTTTTGAAGATACCGACGTCGAATTTTTCGATTGGATGATGGCCATCAATTGTCGCGCACCCTTTATGATCTGCCAGGCCGCTATACCCTACTTAAAGGAATCAAAGGGAAGTGTCGTAAACATCGGCTCGATCAATGCCCTCGGCGGTGAACGGATGTTGGCTGCATACAGTGTATCCAAAGGCGCCCTACTCACATTGACCAAGCACCTCGCAAATTTGTATGATCGCGACAGTGTGCGTTTTACCCACATCAACTTGGGGTGGGTGCTTACGGAGAACGAATATACCCTCAAAATCTCAGACGGATTCCCTGAGGGTTGGCAGAACCGTGTGCCCAAACAAATGGTGCCGACCGGTACGATGACCAAACCTGAAGAGGTCGCCAAAGTAATTGCCTTCTGGCTAAGCGACGACTCAAAACCTTTCAACGGAACCGTATTTGAACTGGAGCAGTATCCGTTTGCGGGACGTATTCCAACGCTCGACGGTGACTTCCTCGAAAACGGTTAACCGATGGCTCAGTTAGCTGCATTCCCCAAAGCCTGGATGGATCCACTCTGCGTGGATGGTTCCATGAGCCTCAACGAGTGGATCAACCTTTCAGCCAAATTGGATGTGGATGGCCTCGAATTCTACTGCGATTTCCTGGACCTCAAAGACAAGTCTACTTGGCCAGATTTCCGAAAACGGGTTGAGGATCAGGGCAGATCTATACCCATGCTGTGTTGCTCTCCCGACTTCACCCATCCGGATGCATCGTTCCGGCAGGAACAAATCGACAAGGAAAAAGGCTGGATCGATATGTGCGGTATTCTGGGCGGCTCCTACTGCCGGGTTTTGTCTGGCCAAAGAAGACCGGAAGTTTCACGCGAAGACGGCATACACTACGCCGTCGAATGTATTGAAGCCTGTATCCCGCATGCAGCGGAGCAGGGTATCACGCTCATCATCGAAAATCATTACAAAGACAACTACTGGTCCTACCCGGAATTCGCTCAACACATGGATGTGTTTTGCGATCTGGTCTCACGCATTGACTCTCCTCACTTCGGCGTAAACTACGATCCCAGCAATACCATCCTAGCCGGAGAAGACCCTCTCGAACTACTGGATCGCGTTAAAGACCGCGTCGTCACGATGCACGCAAGTGATCGCTTCCTCCTCGAAGGCAACCTCGAAGATTTACGAAAAGAAGAGATGGACAGTCTCGGCTATGCTCAACGCCTCAGCCATGGAGAAATTGGCAAAGGCCTCAACGACTACGATGCCATCTTTGGAACTCTAAAAGAAGCGGGCTTTGATAGCTGGATCAGCATCGAAGACGGCGTTGACGGATTTGAACAGATGCAGCGTAGCGTTTCGTTTCTGCGTCAGAAAATGGAAGCCTATTGGCCTGTATAAACAGTCACGAACCGATACAACGCCAGAGTGTTCGTTTCTGTTCGATTTATCGGTAAGGAAAACGAGGGGTTCATCGGTAAGCCCATTTCGACCAACAGATGACTTGACCCTGACAAGGAGACACGCATTTTCGATGCCTTAACTAAATTTCGGAGAGATGCCAGAGTGGTCGAATGGGCTTGCTTGGAAAGCAAGTGAAGGGGTAACTCTTCCGGGGGTTCGAATCCCCCTCTCTCCGCCATTTTTAAGAATTCGACGACATTCGCCGATCTTTTTGTATCCGAAAACCTGTGGGTACTCCAGAGGGATGAGAACCCGGGTTCGTTCACGAGCGCAGTGAGTAACCTGCGATCCCCCCTCGCTCCACCATTTACCGAACTCTTAGTTCAGCATTAAACGAATCCTTTGCTCGTTGTAGTGCGCCCCGCAACCGATCTTTGGAATAGCTCTTACCCATCGATACCGCAACAATTCACACCGTATTCCAATAAAGTATTGATCCAACAAACCAGGCTTCCCAAACTGTTCTTTCTTCTAGGGAAAATAAGCCCTCTTTACCCAATTTGAACGCCTAATTCTCAATTAAAAATGCCTCACGTAGAAACAAACGGAATCCAAATGTATTACGAAGAGCGTGGTTCAGGGGACCCGCTTATCTTAATTATGGGAATCACAGCCCCAGGCGCGGTCTGGGAGATACATGCTGAACATTGGGAACAGAATTATCGCTGTATCATGGTCGACAACCGGGGAATCGGCCAAACCGACAAGCCGGAAGGCGACTACACCAGTGCCATGATGGCGGACGACTACGCCGGACTTATGGATGCTTTGGGCATCGAATCGGCCAAAGTGGTCGGCGTTTCCATGGGGTCCATAATTGCCCAGCAACTTTGCCTGCGCCACCCTGCAAAGGTCAAAAGCGCAGTGCTCATGTGCCCGTGGGCCCGCTGCGATGCCTACGCGAAATCGATCTTCGAACATATGAAGACCTGCTTTGCCCACCTGTCCCCCGCCCAATTTATGGAGTGGATTCAGTTGCTCATTTTCACAAAACCCTTCTGGGATAATGCCGACTGCTACGCAGGGCTCCTCGAAGGTCGCGCCGGTTTTGCAGTGGCGCCCAACCCACAGCCACTTCATGGGTTAGAAGGCCAAGCCGCAGCCTGCACCACCCACGATGTATTCGATCAGCTAGGTAACATCACTCAAAAGTGCCTCGTTATCGGCGGTAAAGACGACATTTTTACTCCGATGTGGATGGGACAGGAAGTTGCCAACGGAATCCCGAACTGCGACACCTATTTCTACGAGAAAGCGGGCCACGCGTTCCATTTCGAACACACAGCGGATTTCAATCCACGCATCCTCAACTGGCTCAACGCCAATTAATTGGCTAAACCGGCTTCAAAAGGGAAAATTATAATCTTTCAAAACAATAACAATTTCGGCACGGCGAGGACGTAGTCGCCCTTCCAATTAAATCATTGAGAGGTAGGGCAAGAGCATCCCTGCTCTGCCGCCAAATCGAAAATTTAACCCTATACACCTTCAAATACTATGGCAGATCTAGACGATATCAGAGACGGCGATAACTTCGGGCTCAATACACCCGCGGATACCAAGTCTTTTTACCTAAAAGGTATGAACAGCACCGATTGGGGCATCAAAAACCGCATGTCCCGCATCTTCAATCGCAAGTCAGGGCGCACAGTCATGCTCGCATTTGATCATGGTTTTCTGATGGGTCCTACATCGGGTCTGGAGCGTATTGACTTAAACATCGCGCCGCTTGCCGAACACGCAGACTGTCTCATGGGAACCCGTGGAATGATTCGCTCCTGTATTCCTCCCGACAATACCAAGCCCATTTGTCTTCGGACGGATACGGGGACCACGATTCTCACCGAAATGAATCACAACGTCCTGCTCGACGAAGCGGAAGCTATCAGCATGAACGCATCTTGTATGGCGGCTATGATAGCCGTCGGAGACGCTGCTACGGAAGCCTCAACGATCGCCAACATTAGCCGTCTGGTTGATATCGGTCAGAAATACAGCATCCCTGTTATGGGAGTCACTGCAGTGGGCAAGGACATGGCTCGCGATTCGCGTTACTTCGGCCTCGCTGCCCGTGTGTGCGCAGAAAATGGTGCCAGTATCGTAAAGACCTATTACACAGAAGGATTTGAGAATGTTGTCGCCGCTACTCCGGTACCCGTAGTCATTGCCGGTGGCAAAAAGCTTCCTGAGATCGAAGCCCTGGAACTGGCTTACAACGCAATCCAGTGTGGTGCAGCCGGTGTAGATATGGGCCGAAACGTGTTCCAATCCGAGGCTCCACTGGCCATGATCAAGGCCGTTTCAGGGGTTGTCCACGATGGGCTCAAGCCTGCCGAAGCGCTTGAACTCTTCAACGATTTGAAGAACGGATAATGAGTAATCCCAGGGAAACAGCCATTTAGCTTACCACCCTGATCAATCAGTTCAATTTTAGAAAAAGCGGTTCGTTTTGAACCGCTTTTTTTTTGCTCCCCTGATTTTAGAAACGTAAATTCCTCTACAACGGCTCTACCGAAAACGCGTGCGCCCACCCCTGATATACTGCAATCAGCTCCCTCGCTTTATCCGGATAGGTTTGCAGAAGATTGGTCCCCTCTGACTGATCAATTTCCAGGTTAGCCAGAAAGTAGCGGTCTTTTTCCGGGTCCAAAGGTGGGTAGTCTTTCGTATCGTCTCTGGGTTTAAACAGCAGTTTCCAAGGGCCCTGTCGCACCGCCCAGCGACCGTCTTTCATATTCCAATACATCGTTTCCCGAATGGATTCGTTGTTCTCCATGAGCGCTCGCAAACTTACCCCTTCAACACCAACAGGGAGGTTAGAGACGTCGCAATAGTCCGCGATCGTCGGCAACAAATCCATGCTCATGGCCGCGTCGTCGATCTCTTTTCCCTTCGGAACTCCAGGCCCCATAATGATAGCCGGGACCCGCAGGCCGCCTTCAAAGAATCCGAACTTCGCTCCTCGATAGGGACCGGAAAATCCCCCACCCCACATAGTACGTTCTTCGACAGAGTGGCCGTGATCGGATTGAAAAATAATGAGGGTATCGTCCAACTCACCTGCCTCCTCCAACGCTTTAAACAGATTTCCGATCTTCTCGTCCACCGTCGATACACAGGCGGCATAATTTTTTCGAGGAGAAGGTAGGTCCTTATAATACTCCAACCATTTCACATCCGGCTGTAGGGGATAATGAGGCAGATTAATGGCGAGATAGATAAAGAAAGGACTGTCTTTGTTAGCACTGATGAATCGATCCGCTTTCTCAATCAGACTGTCCTGAAAGAAAAAACCATCCTCATACACTTCTTTGCCGTTTTCCCACAGATCATGGTAATTGGGGCCGCTCCAATAAAAGAAATGCGAGTAATTATCGATACAGCCCTCCATGTGCCCGAAGGTGTAATCGAATCCCTGGTCCTCCGGGCGACGCCCCTGGTCTTTACCAAGATGCCATTTTCCGATGTGGGCGGTTGCGTAACCT
This sequence comes from uncultured Opitutaceae bacterium, assembly GCA_964352065.1. Lineage (GTDB taxonomy): Bacteria > Verrucomicrobiota > Verrucomicrobiia > Opitutales > UBA2995 > UBA2995. The sequence goes on along the minus strand of CAYGQM010000106.1, from coordinate 5,259 downwards.
TCCGCCTTGAGCATTTCAGCGATGGTCACCTGCTCTGCTGGCAATCCTCCGACTCGCCCGGAATTGCCCGTCAAACCAGCACCCGACGGTGACTTTCCCGTCAAAAGTGAAGCCCTGGAAGGAGAACAGACCGAAGAGCCTGCATAAAACTGAGTAAAGCGCACCCCGTTTTCCGCCATGCGGTCAAAGTTTGGAGTGTAGAGGTCTTTTGCACCATAACTATTTAGATCCAATGTCCCCTGATCATCCGTCATGATTACAATCACATTGGGTCTTTCGGCAAATACACTTGCGCCCCCCATGACTACTATCCACACGGAAAATACCACCTGCTTAATCACCTTAATCATAATCTTAATCGTTATCTAGATTCCACTCTTGCTCTTCGTCTCTAGCGCACTTGCAGATACTTCACCTGATAATCCGTTGGCAACGGAGTTACATAATTCTCTCCAGCCCACGCATCCCACTGGGAACTTAACCGAGTCACCACATCCGGATACCGGGAGGATACATCCGTTCCTTCCGTCCTCAGGCGGGTCATATCGTAGAGTTCCCAAGGTTGATACTTGAGCGCCACCAGCTTCCAGTTCCCTTCACGCACTGCTCGATTGCTTTCGTGCTCGAAATAAAGCGTCCTTATTCCTTCTCCATCGGTCTCCAGTTCTTGCAACAAATCCACTCCTGCCATGGGTAGCTTTCCGTGGAAATCCGCGCCACTCGCCGACAAAATGGTCGGCATAAGATCAATGATGTGTGCCGGCTTTCGAAAGATTTGACCCTTCAATACACTCAGCTTCGCAGGCCAATGAATAATACCGGGAGAATTGATCCCACCCTCGTAGTTGTAATGCTTATACATCCTCCAAGGCGTATTGGAAGTATTGGCCCAAGCAGAACCTACACTATGAAAAGTATCCGGGGCACCCATTGATTCAACGTTTTCGTGCATGTGGTTTATGTTGCTAGACCGTTCATCGAACCCTTTCCAGTCCCACTCGGCGCAAGCACCGTTATCTGAGGTAAAAATGATCAGAGTATTCTCAAATTCGCCATTCGCTTTCAGGTCGTCGATAACGCGACCGATCTGCTGATCCATGCGGTCCACCATCGCGGCAAAGATCGCCATGCGTCGAGCAAGGTCCATTTTGCGGTCGGTGTCTTTGATGGAATCCCACGCCGGATTTGTGCCGGTAACGGTTTCGCCATAATTCCAATAAGGAGAGAGCGGAGTCAGTTCAGTTTCCTGAGAAACGATTCCAAGCGCTTTCATCCGTTCCAGGCGTTCCTCTCGGATCACATCCCACCCCACCTGATAGCGATCGGCATACCTGGCGATCTCCTCCGGGGGTGCCTGCAGTGGAAAATGGGGAGCTGGATGTGCGAGGTAGAGGAACCACGGTTGATCTTTCGTTTCCCGGGCCAGCTCAAGGAAATCCAATGCGTGATCAGTAATCGCATCCGTGGCATAAAACTCACCCTCATTATAGACTCTGGCCTTTCGCCCTTCGGGCAAACGAAGCAGATGATCCGGATCAAAAAACCGTTTCGCACTGGTTAGCGTTCCGTAGAATTCTTCAAAGCCATGTTTTGTTGGATCGTGGGTTCCCAAATGCCATTTTCCTGCGATAAAGGATCGGTAGCCCGCTGGTTTTAAAACTTGGGCAATCGTTTGTGCATCTCCGGATACGCTTCCTCGATATCCTGGCCGGTCGAGATCGATTGTCATATGGCCTAATCCAACTCTGTGAGGATACTGCCCCGTCAATATACTCGCTCGCGAAGGACAGCAGCGCCCCGTATTGTAGAACTGTGTTAGCCGAACCCCTTCTTCGGCTAACTGATCTAACCGCGGAGTCTTAATTTCACCGCCGAAACAGCCAAGGTCGCTGTAACCAAGATCATCCGCAACGATGAGCAATACGTTGGGCTGCTTAGACAGGCAGACAGATAGCGGAGCAAAGGAGATCAAGAGAAGAAAAACTATCCTGATCTTGATCTTTATCCTAATCGTGATCACAGGATTCTACTCAATAGGACGGGTATAATCACCATCCACGATTTCTTTTAAATTAATCGCCAACCTACGCGCAATGTTCAGATGCTCCGATACGACATTCGTCGTCTCACCCGGATCTTTCTCCATATCGTAGAGTTGAGCCTCCGGATCGCCAGGCTTTCTATCCGCCGGTTTGTAGTCGCTGGCAAAACCGTCTGAAAACCCACCGGAACCCAGCCCATCGATATACTTCCATTTACCCGATCGGATCGAAAAATGTCCTCGCGCTGACTCTAGTACTAAAGGACCACGAACATCCGTGTGAGATTTCCCCTCCCCCTTCAACGCATTCAGAAAACTAAAGCTATCTGGACCCTGACCTCTTGGAAGTTCTGCCCCCGTCACATCGGCAAACGTCGCCAACACATCCGTGAAACAAATCACCTGATCGGTCACGGACCCTGCTTGCACGTTACCCGGCCAGCGAACGATAAAAGGCATCCGATGACCTCCTTCGTAGGCATCTCCTTTCATTCCCCGCATACCTCCCGTGGAATTATGATCATAGCGCTCGGTATCCTTCGCATACCAGACCGGGCCGTTGTCTGAGCTAAAGATCACCAAGGTATCATCTTTCATCCCTGACTCCTCCAAGGCAGTCAGCACCCTCCCGATCATATGATCCACCATCGCAGTGAAGTCACCATACATATTGTTACTGATGCCATCAAATGCCGGTGACGGCAGCCACGGGGTATGTGGAGCGGGGTACGCCAAATATAAAAACAGAGGATCGTCGTTCATCGCCCGCGAGTGATCGCGAATGACACCGACCGCTTCATCGGTGAACCGTGGCAGGACATCCTCCAACTTAAGATTCGGAGCAATGCCGCCCTCCCGCCAAAACGCGCCTTGAATTTTCGTCCAGCCGTCATCGCTGTAGTTGTTGGCTATCCGGTCCACCGGAGCCACGAGTGCACGGTCGCCATCGATATAGAAGTAAGGAGGGATATCCGTGGAGGCACGGATACCAAAAAAGGAATCAAACCCCACATCAATCGGACCTCCAGGCAAAGGGTTTTCATAACCGTTTTCTTCAAACCCCAAATGCCATTTCCCTACCATGGCAGTGCGATAACCCTCCCTTTTTAGAAGTGACGCAACGGTCATTCGATCCTCGGTGATCAAGGCATGGGTCGGCCATTTGCTATAATCGATCCGAAACGGAAGCTGCCCAGTCATCAGCCCATAGCGCGACGGGTGGCAGAGAGACCCTGCAGAATGCGCGTCTGTAAACCGCATACCTTCCTCAGCCAGCTGATCCAGATGAGGCGTTGGAATCTTCGAGTCCGAATTGTAGCTCCGTAGGTCTCCGTAGCCGAGGTCATCCACCAGGATAATGAGTATGTTTGGCTGCGAAGCCGCAACGAGTCCGTGCACGAGACACAGCACTGACAGTAACAGAAGGGTTTTCTTAAGCATAGTAAATTGAGAAGACACTGATTCTCGGCTGATTTCCCATCGCTTCGCAAAGTCTAAATCAAAAAATCCATCCGATTGACCGACGAAGTCAGCTAACCGCCGCAGCGGTCCAAAAATAATCTGAAATGGAAGACTTCGTCCTGCCGGGTTCTAGGCACAGAAATTAAACTACCAAGATCACGGCCACGAATCTGGTTTGCAAATGCCCCGGCAGCACTCCATGAACGAGGAACAAAACCTACCCCATTACACTGAACTCCCCCGTTTAGTCCCGATACCAAACCTGAACCCACTCCTTGCCTCGATGCATTTACTCAAAACCACATTCGTTCTCTTGGTCTCCAGTGTTGCTTCGTTTCAGGTCAGCGTGGCTCAAGAACGCCCGAACGTCTTATTCATAGCCGTCGACGATATGAACGACTGGGTGAGTGTTCTGGATTCGAAGATCAATGCCCTCACGCCGAACCTCGACCGTCTGGCAGCCAGCGGGCTCAACTTCACCAACGCCCACACGCCCGGCACCTATTGTGCGCCCGCGCGTTCAGCGATCTTTACGGGCCAATTCGCCTCAACGACCGGGTTTTACCAATACCAGATCTACCACACACTGAATCCGGAACTCGTTCCCCTGCAATCCAGCTTCCAAGCCGCCGGTTACAATACCTACGGCACCGGAAAACTCTTCAATCACCCCGAAGGGGCCATCGACCTGCGCGACTGGTCGGAATTTTATGTGCGTACACAACGCCAGCGTGAAACCGGTTGGCCGATGGATACCTGGGAACACGGTGCTCCTCTTCCTCCTCAAGGCATAAAGACAGAAGAGAACCGAGGATCCTATGCACAAAACGGCCTCCGCAAATGGGGTGCCTTACCCAATGAGAAGGAAGGCGAGATGGCCGACACCCTCCGCACCGAATGGGCCATCACAAAACTCCAGGAAACACACGACAAGCCCTTCTTCCTGGCCCTTGGTCTATACGCTCCCCATATCCCCAATTACGCGCCGCAAAAGTATTACGATCTCTACGATCGTGAAACGCTTACCCTACCCGAAATCAAGCCGGACGATTTAGATGACCTGCCCGAGCCGATAAGAACCAAGATGATCAAGCGGGCCCAGGCCTATAAACGAAACTACTACGACACTGGATTTCAGCGGGAAGCCGTTCATTCCTACCTCGCTTGTATCAGCTACGCGGATGCGATGATCGGTCGCTTACTCGACGCTCTCGACGCAAGCCCTTATGCAAAAAACACCCTTGTCGTTTTCTGGAGTGATCACGGGTATCATTATGGCGAGAAAGGACACTTTGGCAAAAAGGAATTGTGGGAGCGTACGTCCAACATTCCTTTCATCTGGAGAGGTCCCGGTGTAGCCAATGGGAAAACGACTAACGCAACCGCCAATCTGATCGACATGTATCCGACGTTTGTCGAGCTGTGCGCGCTTCCCCAACCCCTACAAAAACTGGAAGGCGTTTCACTGGCTGCTACACTGCAACGCCCCGAAGAAGCACAAGACCGAACCGTTTACCTTCCTTACCTGGAGCCGAATGCCTACGCGATGATTAACTCCAAGTGGCGCTACATAAAATACGCAAACGACACCGAGGAGCTCTACGACGTCCAGGCCGATCCCAACGAGTGGCGCAACTTGGCAAGCAACCCCGGGTATCAGTCGATCAAGGACCGCATGCGATCCCAAGCCCCCAAAACAATCACCCCGCCAGCACCCCACTTTAATAAGAAAAAACAGCTCGACATCGACCGTGAGA
>CAYGQM010000105.1:0-15765 GCA_964352065.1 uncultured Opitutaceae bacterium | reverse complement strand
CGGCTCGCTGGAAAAAAGCAAACTCAAACTGAGGGGCAGATTTTGAGTCGCTTACCGAAGAGAAAGTCATCGAGCCGGAGGAAGTAAAAGCCAACCCCGATGCCTGGCAACGCATTGGCGAAGAAGAAACCTTTGAGATCAAAGTGGATCCGCCCAGATTTTACCGCTGTAAAATCATCCGCCCCAAGTATCGAAGCAAAGACGACAAGAGCCATCCGCCCGTCGTGACACCGGCTCCCTTGCGTGTAGTCGAAGGCCTGGCCTCCAACGAACTGCCCATCTACATCGTGACCAGCAAATACCTCGACCACCTTCCACTCTACCGGCAATGCGCCATTTATAAGCGTTACGGCCTGCACATCGCCCGCCAGAACCCGGTTCGTTGGGTGGAGAAAGTCGCCCAGTGGCTCAAGCCCATTTACAATCATATAGATAAAGAACTGCTGGCCGACGATTACCTTCAAGCAGATGAAACGCCCATCAAATATTGCGATCCCGATTACGGGGAAAAGAAAACCCGGCGTGGTTACCTGTGCGGCTATTCCCGGCCAGGCGGCAATGTGTACTATCGGTTGGGCGACCTCCCGGCATAGTGAAAAAGTGACCGCCTTCCTGGAAAGTTATGAAGGCCTGCTGCAAAGCGACGCCTACGACGCTTATATCCGGTTCGCGGCTGAAAATGAAGGTGTGATTCTGGTCGGCTGCATAGCCCATGCTCGCCGGAAGTTTTTTGAGGCTCAAGACCAGCACCTTCGCGAAACCGCCCTAGTGCTCAAGCTCATCGCCCGGCTCTACCAGGTTGAAAAAGTCATCCGGGAAACACCTGTCGCATTGAAGGACGTTAGCTCCTACCGAAAAAAGTATGCGGGCAATACACCAGCGGTTCAAACGCGTATTGGATATCCTACGACACAGAATGCTGCCCCAAAGCCAGCTGGGCAAAGCCTGTAACTACGCAATCAATCAATGGAGTGCCCTGAGCCAGTACATCGACTACGGCCAGGTCGCCATCGATAACAACGCCATCAGGCCTACCGCAATCGGCAAGAAAAACTCGATTTTCGTCGGCCATCCACAGGCCGGGGACCGCGCGGCCATCCTGCACTCCATCCTCATCAGCTGCCAACGGCTGGAAATCGACATCGCGCAGTATCTTTAAGAAGTCCTCTCCATCGACACTCGGATTGCCAATGACGATCAACTCGCCGCTCTCACCCCCCGTTCGATGGAAAAAAGCAAGGTCAACCTGAGGGAAAGATTTTGAGCCGCTTACTTTCATTCAGACACAAAAGCCACAGAGTTTTACTGAGGTTTTCTATTATCTTTAAAGACAAAATCCTTGGCCTCCTCGTCGAAATGTTCGATAAGGGAAAAAAAGGCAAGAGCGGCATGAGGTGGGCATACCTTATCTAGGAAGGAATATCACAAGGGAGAAATTCCAGTTATGATTCCAACAACTGATTCCAAACGCTGGATACTCCTGATTATTACCTGCATATTTCTTACACTATTTTCGACCTCAGTGATCGAATATTTTATCAACTTATTTGCAGCCTTTAGGTCCTTCAGGGTTTCCTCTGCTTTGGATTCCCAATCCTTCATGTCGTTGATCAGCAATTCGTTCCACTTGGTATAAATCTCACTTGCACACCGCTTAGCTTCAATTTCAGCATTGAGGTGCGCTTGCTTAAATTCAGAATCAGGCTCTAGGTCAGCAAGATTATGATGAGAACGACGAAGGTGATTGGCACGGTCTAGTGATATCTCTATTGTGTTGTAAGGTTCCATAATCTTAACCTTCTAAGGTTATAAACTTCACTCACCTGGTTTGATACGTAAAGCTTGGGTTTTATCTATAGTATGGAGTGATCTGTAATAGTCTGCGTCTATCTTTAGAAGATCTGATTTTGCCTTGAACTCCAAATACTTCTTTTGAAGTTCCTCTGCAGTTTTTTTCACCGCCAAATCCTCAGGGTTAGCATCAGAAGCGGCCTTAGCAATATCATACTCTGCCTTCGCTTTTACTGTTTCAGCATTTGCAAGTGCATACTCGTCTTCAAATTCTAATGCTACTCGTTCTGAAGCATCTGCGATAAACTGGGCATCGTTGTATTCATTCTGCTCTATCCCTGCTTTAAGATCTTCAACGAATCCCCCAAATTGCGCACCGGCACTATCAATATAAGCAACGGTAAGAGATGGCTTTATAATTGCTTTAGTTAGGTCTGAATGCCCCTTAGCCAGCTTTGACAATTTTCGATCTAAAACCTTTATCGCCTCGATTAAATCTACATAAGTAGAGTTAATAGCAAACATATTTGATATCGCTGCAGCGCGCTTGGCGCTGCCCTTCTCACCGGTAGATAAAGCGGCGTCTTTCGTGGATGTTATTGCTGGGTTGTAATACTGATCTAGATTGCGCCTTAGTAAAACTAGAGCTTTTTGCATATGGCCTGAATACTTTCCGATCATCTCTTGGTTTGACTCCAGGAAACTCTGTAGTTGACGAACCCTTTTACCATCAATGTATATTTTAGCCGCACTTATAGCACCAGCTGATATGATCCCTACATCTTTTCCACTTGTAACATTCAGATCCGTATTTAGGAGTTGATTCAGACTTTCGTTCAGATCCGTTGTCGACTGATTAAATTTCTCTTCATCTATCAATCCCGGGTTAGCAAGCTTGGCGAGAAGGTCACAATACTCCTCGTACACAGTCATACACTCCAACACTTTAGTTCTTAGGAGCTTTAATTGAAGTGAGCTTGGTATCGCCCCCGTGTGAGTCCCCCACCGCCAAGGATCCTCTTTAGTTCCTCGAATATCTAAGTTGAAGGCGCTAATCGCCTTCTCAGCTAGATCCATAGCCAAATTCCGATCTACCTGCAATTCAGCTTGCTGCTTCTTTAATTCATTCAATGAATCTTGGGATATTTTCATTTCTCTATGAAGGTCATGCACTTTGTTTGCCAATGCTCCTTCAGCAGTATGAACAGCCTTTGCAAGCTTCTGTAATTCGGCAGAAGTACTGTTTCCAGTCTCCTCGGCTTTCTGTAAATTGGCCCTAGCCTTCACTACCGCTTCAATCCAGTTGTCCACTAATTCGGATGGTTTTCCCTCTCCGCCTTGAACCTTCTCTAGACCTTCTTTAATTGCTGTGATCCGAAATTCACTGGTGTAAATTTTATTTATCGTTTCCTTAAGCGCTTGATGGGCATCAGCCGCAATATCGGCTTCTATTGCTGCACTCATCTTCAATCCATTATTCAGATCCAATTTTAAAGCCTCTGTGAATACTTTATCTGTCTCGCTCTTAACTTCAGTTGCATTTGCTTTATAGGCAAGAAATGCTTCATGCTTCCCTACCGTGGAGCAGCCCACGAAACACAAGCCTGGAATGACAATAATCAGCAAGCTGAACCTTTTGGTAATAATTCTAAATTTCATCTTCGACTGCAATTATTGGAATGGTTAACTTGACCGCATATAGATTGGATAGGCGAAGGCAGAAACACTTGAGCTGTCGACATTATCCTGCGCGTACTCTTTTACTCAATACAAGGATTCAATGATTCTGGGGGTCATGCACTAAAACAGCCCCAGCCTAAAAGGTTGAATAAATACTCTTCTGTCTTTCATAGAGGCAAATTTTTGAGGGCGCTTCCTACCTGAACCCATAAAATCAAAGACGTAGGAAGCAGCACCTTAAGGTGCATGGAGGGAGGGTAGTTACTAATGAGGTTAGCCAGATGGACTTGAATATATCATTTGAAAGCAATAGTTATCAATCAATCAGGAATGATTTAGTGGAAACACCACTGCCCATGTAGGAACTAACACACATACTTCCATTAGTTCAGGTATTGCAAACTAATTCATTGCTCTTGTTACATGGAACAAAACTGATTACACGTTAATGCAATATCGCGAATAATTTCAGACTATTCCCAACTGCTTTTTGCAAATAAACAGCGAACTGCAATACGCCCTAATAGTCTTAAAGCTCGATATTCGGAAGTATCACATTTTATTAGTCCGAGGGTTTGAAATGTTTGACCGGTTACATATTTCACGGGCGTAGCTAAAGAGTGAAAAACTTTCACAGGCTTTATTTGAACACGCCAAGAAGGTAATGGTTCTTGTTCAACCGAAATGGTCCGAAGAGGTTAGCAAGAAGAACTCGGCAGCAATTGAAATTAAGCGGTTAGTCGGAAAGAAGGGTGGCGAGGCACCAGCCGCGAAACTCGCAGCCGAGCAACGCACTGAAATCGCAAGACGTGCTGTAATAAAAAGGGCGGCCCAAAAAATAACCGTTGACATGTCGCTTTTTAGAACCTCATTTGAGGTCGAAAAAAGCGACATCCATGCCGAATACGAAAATTTACCTATCTACAGTTGAAGCCAGCAACCGATTACATGATCTCGGCTTAACTATTACGCAAATCCGTTCTATTGCTGAAGCAATGGCCGCTGCCCGAGCCAGCAGCACTGATAACGATCCGAGCTCTGCTCCAGGGTTGTTTGCCTGGATACGCGGTGTTCGTCGAATGAGAGAGGTTTTACTTCCCGAAGGTTGGGAAAGAGAAAACACTGATCAGGTTCCTACAGTGGCAAATTACGACTATGGCGTACGCCTCACAGTGATGAATACCGACAATGGAACCGGGATTGTAGAAAGTTCGCCGCAGCCATGCTCGAAGAAAGGAGTGGCCACCGAACGCGCCGCATTCTCAAACCAGAAAGTTTTTTCGGAAATTATGGAGACAGCATCGAATACATTCCCATTAGTCGACGCACAAGATTCTTCTGAGATTATCCAGTGGTATATCTGTGTATATTCTGATGCGGATGTAACTAGAGTTGAAGTGTCTTGCCCCGTTTCACTTACAGGTGGGCTGTTCACATCATTTGAGGAGAGGATTTTTGTCTCTCTCGATAATGGTGGAGCAGAACCATCCAAAATCAGAAAGCCGGGCCCTGACAGCACCCCTGAATATGATATTCAGGTTACTCGAAAGAAAGCGTAGTGAAATTCAATCCTACCCGACTCACCATTGCCCGAAACCGCCGCTTATTAAATAAAAAAAACTTAGCAAGAATATCGGGCATCTCGCAGCGGACAATTGTCCGTTGCGAAAAAGGAGACTCTGAGCCGACACGTGAAAACGTCGAGGCCTTTTCACGTGTCTTATCCTACCCAGTTGGATTTTTCTTTCGCGGGGATATTGAAGATGCTAATCCAGAAATCACAAGTTTTCGGAGTCTTGCATCTATGACAGCCGCAATAAGAAATGCTGCACTGTCGGCAGGCTCAATCGGATTCGAAATCTCGGATTGGATAGAGGACAAATTTACTTTGCCGCCTGCTAAAGTTCCAGATTTATCTACTTTCGAATCACCAGCAGCTGCCGCTAGGGTTTTGCGCGAAGAATGGGGATTGGGCGAGAGACCAATTTCCAGTATGTTCCAGCTTTTGGAATCGAAAGGCATTCGCGTGTTTTCACTTTGCGAAAACACCGCTAAGGTAGATGCGTATTCGATTTGGAGAAGCGAACAACCATTCATCTTTCTGAATACCTATAAAAGTTCAGAGCGTAGTAGATTTGATGCAGGCCACGAGCTAGGTCATTTGGTACTCCACCAAGATGGAGCTACAAAGGGACGTTTGGCTGAAGATCAAGCGAATGCTTTCGCTTCAGCTTTTCTGATGCCTGAAGGAGATATTTTCGCTCACGCAACTACGATCAGGAGTCTAGGACAACTTATTGAATTAAAAAAGAGATGGAAAGTGTCATTAGTCAGCCTTTGCTATAGGTTACACAAATTGGGCCTATTATCAGACTGGAAGTATAAGGACTTTAGTATATCTATAGCGACATCGGGTTTTAACCGCAATGAGCCAGATGGAATTGAAAGAGAACAATCGGTTGTTTGGAAAAAAGTGATGCAAGAACTTTGGGGTGAGCAGAAAACTTATTTCGACATAGCAGATGATTTAGATTTACCAGTTGATGAAGTTGAGGGGCTTTTATTTGGTATCCTAGGAAACGGAGAAGCCCCGCTTTTTCCTGATGGAGAAGCGCCACCGCTTCGTCTAGTTTCTTGGTAGAATAATCCTGACGACCACGATTGATAATTGTCATTTATGCCTGTCCGTCTATGCAACTAATACGACTAAAAAATGAATTAGCTAAGGCTTGATGAACAGGCGATCGTGGTTCACTTCCTGATTAAAAATACCAGCTTAAAGTCGACTATTCGTATTTTCGGTGTTCACAGAACCACAGCAATAAACTTACTCAGCGGCTTGGGCGAAGCTTGCTCAAAGCATCATGATGAGATTTCAGTAACCTTACCTGTATGAGTACTGAGTACGATGAAACCTTGTCACTCGTTTATTCTCAACAGAAGAACGCTACGTCGGAGACGAAGAAGGCCGTTCGAGCTGGCGACGTATGGACCTAATTCGACTCATTGATCCAGATTCGAGATTCATTTCTTGTTGATTTATTTGCAGCCGTAACGCTACTTATGCTTATCGTCTTAAGCATGACCTAGCCAGACGGTAGGCTCATCGAAACCAGATGGCTACAGACAGACATCGCTCATATATTCAAGCCGTTGAAGGGGCTTTTGGCGCTGACGTTAATTATGCAATGTTGATCAAGATCTACGACGGATAAGATTGCGCAAACAACAACGGCACAGTCCGGTTGAGCGCAAGAGAACTAAGGCGGCAGCCACTAAGGATGTCCCGTCATATAAACACATACTATCGAGAATCGTTGAGCATCAGTATCTAAAAATGTGAACGCCCATGCGACTGTTCACTTGGTTGACTAATTATTTTTCAAAAAAAAATCAAAACCAAGACAATGCGATTCCTCTCCATTTATGAATTATAACTTTTTCGTATTTATAAAACCTTACAGTACACTCCAGTTAAGGATGCTGGCGTTGTAAAAATAATCTTGAAATTGGAGATGTTATTGCGCTTTCGGATGGATAATATCTCAAACTTTACCACCACTTAATATTCGGACATGAAATCTCCCTTCAATCGCAAAAAGACACCCGCTACACCACCGCTAAAACCTGACGCCATCTTAGACGACTTACCCAGAGGTCAAGAAAAGCGCCTTAAAGGAAAAAACTTCCTGCCATTTGGCTTCTTTGAGCAACTAGAAGAACTAGCATCGACAGGCTTCAAAGATCACTCAGGAGATAACTTCCTTGGCCTCGTCAACGGGACCACGGAATCGATAAATCGCAAGGATGGGCGGACTGAATACGTAACATCTGCCGGAGTGCCTATCGGCAGTCGAGATGACCGCCATATAACGGTCGTAGCGGGGTCTCGTTCTGGAAAAGGACGAAGCTTTATTGTCCCCAATCTATTGAGCTACAAAGGATCGGTAATCGTCATTGATCCGAAGGGTGAAAACGCAGCAATCACTGCGCGTTACAGAGCCGAGGAGCTTGGACAGAATGTCCATATCCTTGATCCCTTTAAGGTCACCCCGAACCACTGCAAAAAATACCGCAAACAATTTAATCCCATGCGGATGCTATCGATTGATAGCCCCACCCTTGTTGAGGATGCTGGATTGATAGCAGATGCCCTTGTGGTTTCCCAGCAAAAGGCCGATCCCCATTGGGACCAAACAGCCAAGGCATTCATCGAGGGTTTGTTATTACACGTAGCCTCCAGCTTTTATGCTCCAGATGAACAAACGCTGACGACTGTAGCAGAACTACTCGCGGGTAAACATATGCCGATAAAGGCGCTACTTCAGGAAATGTCCGAAAACTACTGGCTGGACGGTCGTGTATCTGCAGCAGCCAATACGATTAATGAAATGCCAGATAATGAGAGAGGCTCGGTCATTTCTAGCAGCAGACGGCACTTAAAATTCCTAGACTATGATGCTCTCTATTCCGTTCTCTGCGGGCATGATTTCGATTTGAGTGAGCTAAAGACACGAGATACCACTATTTACTTGGTACTCCCTGCAACCCGGATGAATTCCTGCAGGCAATTCCTGCGGTTATTTGTGAATCTGACGCTGGGCATGGTGGAACAGGAACAAAACGTACCTGAGTATCCAATACAGATGATACTCGACGAAATGCCCGTATTGTCCTACATGCCGGAATTGGAGCAGGCCATTGGTCAAGTAGCCGGGCTGAATTTGCGGCTAGTCTGTATTCTCCAGGATTTGGGCCAGCTCAAGGCTTTGTATCAAGATCGATTTCAATCGTTTCTTGGAAATTCTGGTACGCTGGTATTCTTTGGCAACGTTGACCAGTTCACTTCTCAATGGGTAAGTGACTATCTCGGAAAAACAACCATCGGAGTCGCCGAACGAAACGCGCTGTCCATTGATGATCGAGCCCAGGGACGCAGCGGTCAGCATTACCGCAATCAGACAGTTGAATTACTAACCCCCTCAGAGGTCAGAAGGTATTTCGCGAGGGACGACAGGTACAATCGAATGCTCGTTTGTATACCCGGGAAAAAACCCTGGATTGTGCAACGAGCCCACTATGATTCTCATGCTCTGTTCGAAGGGCGCTTTGATGTATGGCGATAATCAAGTTAAACGCTATGCGCTGTTGGATCCATCTCATAAGTTTCCATTTCGTCGGTTAGGATTAGCGCCATATTACAACTGGCGACGATACGAGGGGCCTCTAAGGGATCGAAGATCTCAGTGAGTTTCACTCGGGCTCTATCATCAATAATCAGATAGAAACCGTTCGCACTCCGGTAAGCCATTTCTTGTGCGCCTTCAAATCGTTTGATACTGAACGTGATTCCATACGAACGATCATACTCTTCCTTGTATGGCCATCGACCTACGACGATCTTCTCTCTCGTGATCTTCAGTCGTATGCGTTTTCCAAACACCAGACGAGTAAAGCTGTAGAGGGTCATCCGCTCTACATTCCACAACAAGAACCCCACTAGCATCACCAAATAGACCGTCTCTCTTTGTACCGCCACTCGGAAAAACAAACTCCATACGCCAAAGAACCACAGAATAAGGTCGATAACCAGAATCATACATCCAGCTCTCCACAACAAGGCAGCGGGCTGCATAAGATTGTAGTGGATGAAAGACACTCTCAGTGGAGTATTTACCTTAAACGAAAGGCACACACTATCTTCCTTTCTCCAGATTTTTGGCCCTTCCAAAAGGCGAGGATCATGCACCTGTTTCATCGATTTCTACCTCCCCTATCCCGCTCTGCAGCCTGCGAATGAACGGTCGCTTTTTGATTGAATTCAGCACGGTACTTCACCGTTCGCGTGAACTGAATCTTCTCCTCAAAAAACCGTGATCCTGCGAGTTCAATCCGTCGTTTTTCGATCACCTTTACTTTTTGGGTCGCCTCAATCTTTACGGATTGAGCCAAAGCCTCACGACTTAAAGGAACATGCTTAGGACGAAGATGCATACCTTGCTCACGGGTGTGCTGGTCCAGAATTTCAAGCGCAAGCTCCTTGATTTTTTCGGGTCTTTCAAGTGAGAGCTTTTCCAGGAAATGATCCATAGCTACATCCTGTCGTGCCACGAGGTCTTTGTAGGCGAGTTGATCAGCTTCACCGAACCTCGAAACCTCCCGATTTAGTTTCTCTTCAGGGGTTAATTCGGACTTTTGGCTGAATTCGTTAGATAAAGGATTGGATGGTATTTCTGGCATGACTGTTGTATACTGAATTAGAAGTTTTCACTGATAAATCGGAGGTAACACATGGAGCGTAAACGATTACTGAAACACCACGAGGATGTGAGTCAGGCGGAGTTAATTTGCGCCAAAGCGTTTGAAGAAATGAAGGCCGCAGGCGTAGAGCCCGCGTCTGCCGCAATATTGTTTTTTCATCACTGTGTGGTTCGCCCTTCGATTAGCATGAATTATGTTGACCAGCTTCACCTGCTCAAATTCATCAGTGATTTCGTTGAAGAAGCCCAAGAAGCTTTGAAGGAATATCCTGTTTCATAACTAACGAAACAGAGAACTACCTTTCTCCATCAACCACCCACTCAGCCTGAACCTTGGCTTAACCATCATCACCACGGGCAATACTTGCTCGAAGGTGTGAATTTCACCCGTAATTGTCAGGTATCGACAATGGTAGGACGGGTCCGCAGGTACTCCATCGCTTGCGAACCGGATAGCCGGATGACCGATATTAGCTTCCATAATCAGAAATACCACGAAGAGCAGAACCACTAACCGTGGTAGACGAATAAACTTTACCAGATGCTCACTGCTGGTTGACGGCGGGGTAATCGTGTAGGCGTCTCGCTGCGATTGTGACGGATTTGATGATCTCATCGGAGTTTCTTGGAGGTTGAAGGGATGCCCGGTTGTGTGGCCGGGCATCCTCGACGGTTACAAAGTTTCAACGCTCACACCGGCAGGGATCCAGCCAGTCGGAGTACTTGTGTCACTAGGGAAAAACTGCACGCTATGGCTCGCGCGCAGGAGTTCTGTGATCAAGGCCGGATAGCGCTGCTTGTCGGATAGAGTCATCCCTTCGGATGGCTCAACATCGGCAAAAATTTGCACAGACACACCAAGAGCATTCCGGTCTCTCAATAAGTCTGAAGTAATTTTCAGTCCTTCTGAAAGCGCACCCGGTGTATCCATACCACCCCCGCCTCTGGGAGCAGCTTCAAACGCATCAGCCATCTCCTGAGGATCCGAGGTTTCTCGGTACAAGTAAGCTGCTTTACCGTTCGATACAGTAGGATTCGTAAACAACACTAATGCGTATCGGATCCAAGGACTTTTCTTCTGTGCTCGCAGCTCATTACCAATCTGCTTCATCACCGGGGTTTGCGATAATGAATTATCACAAAGGAACACACGGGAAATCTTCGGCCGTCTCTGAGGAGCCACCGGAACCTTACAAGATCCCTCTGTCGTTACAATATCCACGGTGTTCACACGTTTCACCCGTTTGACCGGTTCACATAGACTGGATAACAGCGTAGCCTTGTCGGCTGTGATCGATTGAAACCCTCCCGATCCTAGAGCGGTGAAGTAGTCATCGTAGTATTCCCTTAGGATAGCCTTACTGCGAGAATCAAGGTATTCGTTACTAGCAGAATGAAGGAAGTAGACTGTTGCCCCATTTAGATTGGGAGCGCCAAGGACTCCGAACGGATGCTCAATCGGACTTAAGCCGAAATTCTTGCGATTGGGCACTGCGAGATACCCATTCTGTAAGAAATCATAACTTCCCTCAAACGGATGCGAATAGATCGGATTTCCTACATAAATAATCCTACTGCTGCTATCAAGGTCAGTCAAATCCTCCAGAATCTCTGGTATCCGCAAGCTTCCCACAGGTCGCGTACGACCATCGGGAACCTCCAATAAGTTGAGCTTCTTTTTAATCGCATTGAAGGGTCTTCGTAGACTCTGGCTACGCGCTCTCGGACTATCATATTTCCCTAAATCGGGAACCGTGATGGAACCCAGTACGATACCCGTTTCTCCATTGATGAAGCGAACGATTGTTTCAGGATCCGCATCGTTTTCGATGTAGGTCTCGACCCCATCGATCATCTCCTCCAGTTCGTCGTCCGCTAAATACGCGGAGAGGATGAACAGGTGCATGGCTTGCTCAGCCAACACCTTGTTCGAGCTGATCGTCATCACCATAAGCAGACACAGCGTCATGACGTAATTTTTCGTGAGTAGGTATAAGTGTTTCATGGAATTAAGAATGTGATTTGAATGTGGTTACATGTTTGCGAAACGCCTTTTCTTCAGCGACTTGATTGGCCAGAGTAGCGTGTTTTAGCTTGAGCTCTTCCAACTCCTCATCGGCAACGTCTTGAGCCCCTTCGAGTGTAATCAACCCGGTCTCGGATGCCACCAACTTGTCCTTGAGGGATGAAAGCTCCCGAGTCACCTCCGCGTGCCGGGTTTGTTCCTCCAGGTGCTCCTCGAAGTCGAATTTGATAAGGCTTCGGCTAAACATAGCGGATTGGCTTCGTTTATGAAGAAGGTGCTCTCGCTCAGCTTTGAAGATCGCCCGTTTCCGTACTTCCTGGTCAAGTTTATCTTCCAGGCCCGATGGATCTGCGTTTTCCCAATACTTGTTGTAAGCCGGATCGTTTTGCTTGCGAACAAGTCTTGAAACTAGGTCAGCGATGATTTCAATAATGGAAATCTCGAGCGCTAAACTCCCCAAAAACAGAGCCCAGCGCCACTCCTGTACCCAAGTTTCAGGTATGTCCTCAACGACATAGACCATCATGAATCCGACAATGAACCCAACAAAACCGACGATCTGAAAGGTTACGCCCAAGAACCGGCACACGTTCTTCAATACTCCTGAAGCAAAGATCTGATTGTATTTCAGTATCAGACCAATGAACGCACCAGGCAGACAAAACAGAAACGCAGACCAAGGGTCCTTTAGATCCCACATGGCGAACGAGCTGATGTTATAGACACCGACCCCTGCAAGTCCGATACCTGCCACGATTAAGATTGAGATCAGAAGGTTGTAGGACCCTTTGATCTGCTCCTTGATGTTAGAAACGTCGTTAATCTTCATCGCTCTCATATTTGAAAAATTGTTGACGTTCTTCTTTGGTAGCAGCGACCTCTTCCTCGAGCCGTTTAATACGCAGGTCACAGACAGCGATTTCTGCTTCGACATCTAGGAGTCGGCGGAGATCTGCATCCGTGAAAGGCTCAGGCCCTTGGTTCAGATACTTTTTAACTAGACCGCTCTTGTCGTTTCGAATTTGAATCTCCGAAATATCCGGTTCTACGTTCTGATCGTATCCATTTTCCGATACACCATTTCCTTTGTTATAGACAGAGTTATAGTAACTCTGGGAGTTATCTTCATCGTCAGGGGAGACAGAAGGCATTACTTTCATATCGATATACTAGTTAGGGTTGGGCGTTTTTGAGATACAAACGGGAGATGAAATCGTTTGCAGGAGCCCGGTATTATGCATCACAGATGCCAATTCTACAGACCGGCAAACCATCTACTTTTTTTATACCCCGACCCTTCGACTACCCTAGAATCTTCAGGAACATCCAAGCACTTCTAAGAATCCGAAACTTATAATTGATAAGTAGATCCTATTATTTCCAATCGGTTCTACAGACGGAACATCGTGCTTCGTTAGATTTTCGGATCGTTCACGCTCCACACAATATTTCAATCCAATCTGCATTAGCGAAATACCGACTCAATTTCCTAGAGAAACCTTACCGTAAATTCCGTATCCATTATTCTTGTACGTCGTAAAGCAAAAAATGCCATCAGAGTCCCAAATCTATCTGCACAATTCTCAAGCAAAACTGCCTTCTTCATGACAACTTCAATCACTTTAGAACCATTCGGAATGCTGTACTCAATCTACTCACTTCGTAGAACTACTAAGAATTTATAAGAAGTTCTTGTATTACCTTAGCTAATTCTACTTCTTTGAGTACATGTTACCTGATAGTTCCCCCAAATTCTCCGGAAAGAAGTTTCAACACCTGCGGCATCGCTTGCAATTTAACACAGTCGAGGATCTAGCAGCCCTATTCCGCCCCTTCTCTGGCGACAGGAGGTATCAGTCTTTCGACGAATTGTTGGCCACGCTATTTGAACTTGCTGGTGAAAAGAAGGATTGTAGCAATTTTGGAGAATTCAGCGAAAAATACAAAGACCACCCTACTCTAGGAAGATATGTCCGCCTAATCGATGCCATTCCGTCCGAATTTGAGGTTGCGCTTAACAAGAAGGGACTCGATGCATTTATCCAAAACCGAAGCGTTGAGCTATACGTTTCTGGTGCATGGATAAGAAACTTCGAAACAGGTCACCACAACACAGTGAAAACGTGGTATGCCCTCAAGGCCGTCACTATGCTGGGCGCTGATCTAAGCGAAATTGTCGATGACAATAACGGAACGAGACTCACGAATTCTACAATCAAAAGAACCTTGAAGGTTGGCTACGTCGTTGAACCACCCTATTTGTGGGAAGAAGATGGGAAACCCGTTGGACCTTTCATTGAAATCATCGATCAATACGCCCAAGCGAAGAAACTTAAAGTCGACTACCAGATAATCTCCTGCGCGGAGATCATTAACAAAGTAGAATCGAGGGAGATTGACATGGCCCTACCCCTATTTCGCACGTTTGCCAGAAAACGAGTCGGTATTTTTGCCTGTGAGATTTATGTAGCTACGATATCAGCTCTTTCTTCGAAGGAGGATTTTGAAGCCTTGGTTTCCCCGGATGAATTGCACGATAAAGACGTTACATTTGCCACCTGCGAAGGAGAGGTCGGTGATGAATATGTAAGCCATATAATCGGTAGCAAGAATCCAAGAAACCAGAGACTTAACACAAGCGACAATCAAACTGCCTTCATTTTCCTGAAAGAAGGCCTCGTTGATTACGCTATAGGATCAGGAGTTACCCTATATAGTTTCCTTAAGAACAACTCAAAAAACTTTAAGGGAAAAGGCAATGAAAGTGCGCTCTCAGAGGACCTAATTGACATAGTTGCCGAAAACATGCTAACCACTGGTTCGATTGGAATCATGCTCCACCCTAGCTGCTACAAAACAGCCAGAGAATTTGAAAGCATCTTCCATGATTTGTATCAGTCCCGACCGGATTTTAGAAAAATGGTTCTAGAGCCCACAATAGGTCAGGAAAAACTTGTAAAGTTGTCGCTCATATAGAGCAATATTGAGGTGATTTTTGTCGATTAACGGCTCTGGCTTTGATGAACGAGAATTCGCAGCTGTCTCAGAATTAATTTCTCCTACCGTCGCTTTGACTCTGTTTAAGGCGCATGGATCTTTGGCGGCTTTCCGCCAGTGCCTTGATAGTATTAACGCCGAAGCTATTTCGACGAAACTTTCGGGGATTTCTAAGACACAGGCCACTAAACTCCTTCGTCTTCTCGAAGTTGTTTCTAAAGAAGACAGCAATTCCATCGTTAAACTACCAGATCATTTGAGCTTTCGAGGCCTGCTCAATTATTTTAACGGAAGAATCGAAGAGCACGGTCGTGTTGAGACGATACTGGCTCCCGTCGAAGACGGGCTTTGCTTCTCTTCTTTCTTTGCTAAGTCTTACGATACCGAAAACGGAGCCAAACAAGAGGAACGGACTTATGGTAGTCATTTTCGTTACGAGCTAAAAAGAACCTGGTTAAAGGCGGCCCTGTCACTGGACCACCACCGACAAGTCATAGTCGGCGTAGTATCTCCAGAGACACAAACGAACGACAACCAACCCGCTAACTATTTGCGTCTGGCTCCTGAAGCATTTCAGGTGGTTGGCATTGAATTACTAGCAGCGTTTCATCTAATGAAATCGCAGGATCCGAGCGATCCTCTGCAGGGGATAACTATGACCCACCTTAAGCCCCCAATGACCCATGAATTCGGCTGACCGTTTCATTATAAACAGTCTAGTTTGCACTTGAGTAAACCGAAACGATAAGGAAAAAGTAAAATCTGAATTCCGATCCATGTCGTCCTCCCTCTCAGATAGCCGATTCAAGAAGGTCGAACAATCCATCGATCAATACGGCACCTACATCCTCAACTATCTGAATTCGATGACGCGTAACCATGCGGATGCGGAGGATTTAGCCAGCCAACTGTGGATCACTGTTCTTGAGAAATTTCCGGAAGACCAGATCACCAATCTTTCCCTCCTTCGACGCAAGGCCTACCAAATCTTCGTGGATGGCTGGAGACGTA
>CAYGQM010000104.1:0-16127 GCA_964352065.1 uncultured Opitutaceae bacterium | reverse complement strand
GAATAGCCCATGACATCTTCCGGCATCAGAGCGTCCTCAAACCAACCGATGTTACCGAGCTCATCAAATCTTCGGCCGACATAGATAGCCTCGTGCAATTTGAAAGCCCCCAGGGAATCAATCATCACCTGCCCTCTTTCCCCGACTGCTTCTGAAACTTTTTGCACAACTTCGAACCCCTGGGAAGATCCCTTATTGAAACCCATCTTAACCGCGGTAAAACCTTCCTCCATCGACTTGTGAGCGTCTTCGGCAGATCCGGCACTTTGGTAAGTCGGGATACTATCCCGAAACTTTCCACCCAGTAGTTGATATACGGGTACATTAACAAACTTACCCAGAATATCCCACAAAGCGATATCTATGGCCGCGATCGATTCGGTGTAGAATCCGGTGGCGTAACCTCTCATCCGCTGACTGGAGTACAACTTGTCCCAAAGTGGTCCGATATTGCGGGCATCCTCCCCCAGGATAATGGGAGTAAAGAGGTCAGTGATTATTTTAGCGTGGACTGCTGGAGCCAACGGCGCATGAGCCTCTCCCCAACCGATGATCCCCTGATTGGTGGTAATCTTTACCAAGAGGGTAAAGCTTCCCTCTTTAGGGCGGGATGGGAAGGAGTGATTTAAACGATTTCGTATTCCGGCCTGGCCGGTCATAAGACCCAGAGGCGGCATTTGGACCGCTTCATTCAACGGTCCTTTGATCATCGGCGAGCTCGTAATGATGGGCTCCACCTTTGTTATTTTGAGCGGGCTGGTGCCACGTCTGCTTTTATTGAGATCCACCGCTCCCAATTTAGGCAAGGAGGCCATAGCTGCCGCTGCAGCTATACCACCCCATTTGAGAAATTTGCGTCGCGTATTCATGCTGTGATTTTTTGGGGACACTATTTAAGTCCGTAAAAAGTGACGTTAGAAAAAACGGGCTGCCCTTTATCGGAAGGACAGCCCGCTCTTACTACAAACTAGAACTACGAAAAAACACTAACTCTTAGAACGCAAACGTACTGGTTAGACGGAAGTTGATTGGATTCATTATCCGAATACTCGATGGGACATCATCTCCCGACTTCCGTGTGATGATCAGGTCATCATTATCCAACGCATTACGGATATTCAGTTGAATTCTCCAATCCACTTTACCGTCAAAAATCTTCCGGTTATAACTTACCCAGAGATCAAGATTCTCTTCGGTTGGTCCAAAGAGTGGCTGGGTAACATCAGCCACTGCTATTTCGTCGAGGCCCACTGGCAAACGAGGATCATCAGTCAGTATCCCATTCCGGAAACCGACGCCCACTTCATCCTGCCAGCGATAAGCTCCACCGACTGCCCAACCTTTCAATGCACCGTCGTCGTCGAAGCGGTAATTGGTCGCCATATTGAAGCGCCATTCGCGAACTTCATCCAAGAGAGCCCCTTCCCTAAGCGTTTGCTGGAGGAGACCTGCCCACTGCCTAGTCCGAGTATTCAAAAAGATCGTATTCGCCGTAGAGGGCTCTCCCACATCCGGCATGCCATTACCATTCAGATCGTCATAATTCTTATACGTGTTAGGCCTCGAGAGAAGATCTCCCATAGCCAGCCATTGCGGCTCGCGGATTTCAAAATACTTCTGGTACGACTTCAAAACGTTCGTTTTGATAGCTTTTTGCTGTGCCACGTTGAACATGAACGTCCAATTTGGCGTCGGATTCCAGACCCCCTCAATTTCCACACCTTCTGAAGAGAAATCGGAAACGCCGGTGACGTTGGGATTCCCGCGATCAGACACCGAAACGGCAGTCCCTGCCCCGGGACCAGGATCGACCGGAGTCCATAGCGCTTCGCGCATGCCAAGAGGAGGCACCGTGTAAACTTGTTCCCAGCCGATATTGTTAGGCCATAACCTGGGATCCTTCGGATCCCAAGTTTCATATTCCGATGCAGGCACGGTCGGATCCCTGGGTTCTTTCTCCTGCAGCGCACTGCGAACACCATTGTACCAGAGACGCTCAAAATTCGGAATACTTGCGGTACCCAGAGAACCATCAGTCTGGTTTTTAGATACGGTCTCAAACCAATTGACACGGACGTAAAAGTTCTGGTCAGGCAGGTCGATGGAGAACCCATATTCGGTCGTTACACCGGCTGGACTTGGGTGGGGTTCATTCAAGATCGTAATGCGCCCAGGCGAAGGAACAAAGTTTTCGGATTCACCGTAGTGTCCGCTCAAACCGATACCGAAAGGGCGCCAATTTTCAGGAAGATGTCCTACCACGCCCCAAGTGAAGACATCGTCTTTGACCGTACTATCGGGACTCGAAGGCAACATCAAGCTTTCAGGAAGCGCAATCGCTTCAGCCGTAAATTCGGGACTATCATCTCTCCAGGAAGAGGCTTCATCCTCGCGCCAGCCATAGGTCGCAACGATATTATCGTTCAGAAAATAACTCTGTGCCGTAATGGCCAAGGATTCGATCTCCTGCCGGTCGATCGAGGCGTTGTTGATCGGATCGAGAACCAGGGGCGAACCATCAATCTGCCGGTAGGCACCGTTGTGTCCATCAAAGATCGGAGCAGCCGTGCTATCATACATAACTGCGGAGATCTCCTGTATCCGGGGAGTATTGGCGGTCGTACGAGTGGCAACCGTACCACTGGATGGTATTCCTGAGATTCTGGGACCGAGGTAACGGAAGTTCCGCGCTCCCCGGTCGTAGGAAGCGGTTGAGTAACCCCGGTTTCTGTTGGCTTCCAGGACCCGTTCGATTTCTCCAGCGGATACGATACCGTAAGAATCCGATTGTGCGGTTACTTCACGAGACTGATCTGAATAGAGGCCGGTAAAAACGTGGCGACCGAGCCAGCCCCAATCACTGTCTCTCAAGTCCAGATCATAGAATCCGGTAACTCGAAATGCCTCACGCTCGGACGTGTTGTTTGCAAAACTATCCCAGCCGGGCCTAAAGGGTCTACCTACTCTGGGATTCGGAATGAGTATAGGCGTACCGTCGTCTTCAACTTCGAAGAAATAGTTAAAATATTCACTCGTATCGACGCTGACATCGTTAGACGCACGATCCAGCCATCCGTCTTTTGTGTTCTGTTTATCATAAGAAACTTCAACACCCGCGTTTTCCGAGAATTGTTGCTCAAGGGTTAAATTGACCGCATCGAATGAGTTGTAAGAAGTGTTTTCAGTGCCGGTCAGCGTATTGTTTCTGAAATCAAACACCCATCGGTCTTCGTCGGACAACACTGCGTTGCTAACACTTGCATTAGCGTCCGCACGATTCGACCAAGTGAACATCTGGCGAAGGATCCCATCAGGACCAGGCGTGGCAGGTCCCGTATCGTAACCCGTGGTAGCCTGTGTAGTAGCGGGGCTATCAAAGATATACAAAGGACCACGATTGGAGGGAGCTACAGAAAAACCATTAGACGAACCCGGATCGGGATTGGTTTGCAGACCATTCTCA
Organism: uncultured Opitutaceae bacterium; assembly: GCA_964352065.1. Taxonomy (GTDB): domain Bacteria; phylum Verrucomicrobiota; class Verrucomicrobiia; order Opitutales; family UBA2995; genus UBA2995. The sequence continues at coordinate 12,664 of CAYGQM010000104.1, read as the reverse complement.
ATCCAGTCAGGGATATTCGAACTAGGGGTAATAATAAACGGACGACTTGCTTTTCTGCTTCCGACTTCCCCGTGGGCGCGGATCGTTGTTTTTTCAAAGGGCTTGAAAATCATAGTCCCAAAGAGCCGTTGTTCATCTTCATAGGACGGTTTCTGCTTAAACTTGTTCTCATTGTTTAATCCAATGATGCGAAATGCCAGCACGTCTTCGATGAAAACCCGGTTTACATCGAGCACCTCACGGTGTGCCCCCCAACTGCCGTAACGCACTGTGATCTCAGTGCTATCCTCAAACTTGGCTTGCTTCAGGTTGCTGTTATACAGACCTGCTGGGCTTCCGAGTCCAAAAAGGATTGCGTTCGGACCTTTGGCAATCGTAACCCGGTCGGTATTGTAGGTATCAAGGGCGATATCACTGAGGAAAAAGTTGCGCGTTCTGTCTGGTTCCGCCAATCCTCGAACCCGGGTTCTCCCATTCGGGTCACGCCTGTCTCCGCCCCCGCTTCCGAAGTTACCATCCGGACCGGAGACTTCGGTATTGGTTGTATAAAGGAAGAGGTCCTCCACGTTGGTTGAACCGGTATCTCTCAGAAACTCCTCTGTGACGACCTGTACCGCACCGGCCAGGTCCCTGAGGTCTGATTTAAGGCGAGTTCCTGCCAAGGTGTTTGTAGCGGCATATCCCGTGTCTTCATCACTGGTAATAGTGAACGGGGAGAGGTCGAATACATCCTCCTCGTCTTCTTGAGCCGTTAACAACGGAGGGCCTGCCAAAGCAAACCCGAGCAACCCCAATGAGAGGCCGCAGAATTTTAGGTGAGTTCTATTTGTTTTCATTTCTAGTTACTGTTTGGAAGGTGATAATTACCTGTTACCAGGCTTCTTGTTTAAGAACCTGAGTGTTATTTTAGCTTGTAGGTTTGTTTTGGGATAAGCAGCTGCTCGTAACATATAATTGAATACGCATTTCTTCCTTTTAAAGGGCTTATCTGAAGCCAGCAGAGATCAACGGACGAACTAAAAGTTCAAGCTGCCACCTGCCTTTAATCGATAAGCGGGCATATCATAGCTATGTAAACAGCATTTATCGGGGCAATAATGATAGGTTTATAGTAACGGATTTTTCAGTGAAAGAGCGGTAGTTAAGCACTCATAACACCTGTTTTGTAGAATGAACGTTATAGTGCTCGCCCCTCTGGAAACTTTCGAACCCTATCTTAGTCAACAGTTGACCTAGTTCCTCTGTTACCACAAAGAAACCGCTACCAATTGATACTCTCGTGAAATCACCCGGACGCCCGTAGACCTTCCGTAGCGATCAATCACGTTCCACAAAACGTCTCATGCACGACTTCATCCGGAGAAGGTGGCAATTCGAATTCGGAAAACTCAATTATGTCTTTGTAGGGCTCGGATAGAGCCGCTATCAGTCGTTCCGCCACGCTGAAATCCTCTCGGTAGGCAGCCTGTATTGCTTCCTCGACACGATGATTGCGGGGAATACGAACCGGGTTCACCCTCTGCATTTCCTTAAGGCCAACAGCAGAACCAACTGCCATTCGCCACTTTCGGAACCAGGAATCAAACGACTTCCGTTGAGCAAAAAGCTGCGACAAGGATTCCGCGTTTCCGTCCACCGCTGTTTTCGTTAATTGGCGAAAGAAAATCGTGAAATCGACTTTGTTCACAGCCATAATATTCAATCCCTCTACAACAATATCAAAGGGTGCATCTGACGATAATCCGAATTTGTTCCTAAACCGCCGTGCATACGCATCGCCAAATAGCTCCGCAAATCCAGAAAGGGAAGCTTCTGCCAACGCCATGGCCGTATTCTGATCCTTTGAGATCAAGGACAGTAAGGTTTCCGCAAAACGAGTCAGGTTCCATAATCCGATTTCTGCCTGATTACCCCACGCATAACGCGCCCCACGGTCGATCGAACTGAATACACACTGCGGATGGAAGGTATCCATAAAGGCGCAGGGTCCATAATCGATGGTTTCACCCGAAACCGCACAATTATCGGTATTCATCACACCATGAATAAACCCGATCGACATCCAGTGAGCTATCAGCTCTGCCTGGGCTCGTAGGACCGATTCCAGTAATGCAATGTAAGGATTCTCCATCTCGGAAGCCTCCGGATAATGACGGGCTATCACATAGTCTGCCAACTGACGCAGAGCTTCGGTATCTTGCCGCGCATTAAAATACTGAAATGTACCCACACGGATATGACTGGAAGCAACGCGAGTAAACACCCCCCCCACGACCTGCCCTTCCTGGCGCCAGACTGTCTCCCCTGTCATCACCGCTGCAAGCGCACGGGTGGTAGGTACCCCCAAGGCCGCCATCGCTTCACTGACAATAAACTCGCGGACCACCGGGCCCAAAGCAGATTTTCCATCTCCATTTCTGGAAAACGGAGTGCGTCCAGAACCCTTCAATTGTATATCGTAGCGACGGTTATCCTCACCGACAATTTCTCCCAACAGAATTGCCCGCCCATCACCCAACTGAGGAACGAAGCCACCAAACTGGTGCCCAGCGTAAACCTGCGAGATCGGCTGCGCTCCTTCCGGTACTGTATTGCCGCTAAAAACAGAAGCAGCCTCCGCAGTTCCCAACCAATCAGGATCTATACGAAGTCGTTCGGCAAGCTGACGGTTCGTGAGAAAGAGCTTTGGCTCTGGAACCGAAGCGGGGGCTTGATTCGCATAGAACCGCTCCGGCAATCGAACATAGGTATTATCGAAGGAAATTTTCATGGATGGCACTTGAATGACCTAGGGCCTAGAAACCTAAAGCGGTCAACTAAAAGGTTAGGCTGACAGAACGAGAACCAAAGGACCTCAATTTCTAATGGCCTGAATTAACCATAGAGTCGTCTTGTTTAGTAGATATTCCCTAGCGGTTCCCGGTATCAAACTGATGAACAGTCCTTATTCAAGCAACCAACCCAATGAAAACACTGAACGCCCTGATACTATCACTCTTAGGAATTTTCCTCGTAACTGGCTGCAACACCCTTCCCAAGTCTGAAGCGGAGCAAATATACCTGCGAAAAGGTATGGCCGGGTCTGAGATCATCGGCCTTTTGGGAGATCCACTACAGATCAGAAAGCCGAGCTCTCATAAGGAAGCCACTGAGACCTGGGTTTACGAAGACTCACGAGAATACACCAGGCAGGTTCAAGCCGACACCCGGGAAGTACCTTACATAAACCCCATTACCCGCGAAGAGTCCACCCGCACCGAGGTCATTAATAAATTAAAGACAGACCGCGTCACCCTCACCACCGAACTTTTTCTGAAAGACGGTAGACTCATCGACTGGAAAGAAACCAGACGTGAGTCCTCGTCATTTCAGGAATAGAGACTAAGCATCCGCAACGGCTTTCACGTCGAGTCGGATCACAACTTCATCACGGATAAGATCATCGGCCTTACCTTTGTAAACGATTCCGAAGTCAAATCGCATGACGTCGAATTCTGCTTTCAACGTAATGGCTGAATCCGTAACGGTCACTTCTGGCTTAAAGGTAACACTCTTAGTCACACCGTGTAATGTGAGATTCCCCGTCATCTCATCTCCACTCATGGATGTCACCGCAAACTCAGCAGTTGGGAACGTTTCAACATTAAAGAAGTCCGGGCTTTTGAGGTGACCGGTTAGACGATCATTATCCGACCACAAAGACCCTGTCTGGATCGTAACTTTACTCGGTGGAACAATCATGCCACCAACCGTTGCGATCGTACCATTGAAAGTTTCAAATCCGCCATCGTGACTTCCCGTGACTTTGGAACCTACAAACGATATTTTTGAATCAGGGCTGATAGTGTAGTTTTTGGCCCCCACGGCGGCCTCTACGTTGCTAACTGCATCGGCTACTTTGGCCGACTCAGTTTTATCAGCTGGATTAGAACAAGCAGAGACCAGAAGTGCGACTGCGGATAAAGATAACAATAAAAGCGATTTTGTGTAATTCATATGGAGGCGTAACAAACTAGCTTTGACCCGAGAGTCAACGGATAGACTTCATTTGAGTATCTGGATAACTTGCAATACCTGGCATATGACCAGATGGCCCTCCCGATTCAACAAAATGTAACTGTTGACCTCCCATCTGGAGTGTTATCACCATAGAGTACCGAGTTCTTCAACCGACCGGAACGACCAATCGACCATCTTATTCGAATGCCCCAATCACCCCACCTGAGCCCGATGACACTATTCCGCAATCCAGTCGCACTTTTACTTTGGATCCTCATTTCGGTTGTGCCTATCATTCAGTTACAGGCGGAATTTCATACTAAAAGGCCCAATATTATTTTCCTTCTGGCCGACGACATGGGCTACGGTGACCTGGGTTGTTTCGGCTCTCCAGTTGTACGATCCCCCAACCTGGATAAACTCGCCAGTCAAGGCACCAAGCTAACTCAGTGTTACTCAGCCAGCCCTAATTGTTCACCTGCCCGAGCCGGTATACTTACTGGTCGCAGTCCCTATCGGGTAGGCATGTATGATTTCGCACGTTTCAAGCCACTCCATATTCCAGTCGAAGAAACCACGGTTGCTGAAAAATTGAAGTCTGCCGGCTACCAAACCATGTTTGCTGGTAAATGGCATTGTTCCGGAGATTTTGAGTCCGGTACCCAGCCGTACCCGGGGGATCATGGGTTCGACCACTGGCTCGCAAGCGAAAGCAACTTTGGGAAAGACCCTGACAGTTTTTTGCGCAACGGAGAACCTGTCGGAAAAATTGAAGGCTGGATGAGTGAGCTCGTTGTAAATGAGGCTATTCACTGGATCGATGATCGTGACGAAAGCGAACCATTCTTCGCCTGCCTCTGGTTTAGTGAGCCGCACACCCCTGTGCTCGCAGCGGATGAATTCCGTTCTCTCTACCCTGCCGAAACCATGGCTCCTCACTTGGAAATGCTTGCCAAATCGGGAGGCCCTCAAGTCGTACGCCGACAGAACCTCAAAGACCCTGACCTTTACTTTGGCTGTATCTCCATGCTGGATCACCACATAGGAAGACTACTAAACTACCTCGATGAACAGGACCTCTCAGAAAACACCCTGGTTGTCTTTACATCTGACAATGGACCGGAACACCGAACCGTAACCGCCTTTGGAAGTTCGGGGCATCTGCGCGGCGCAAAGGGGCATATACACGATGGGGGCATGCACGTTCCTGGTATTGTTCGTTGGCCTGGCAAGATTCCGGCTGGTTCGACCATTGAAGAACCGGTCAACGGCACCGATTGGTTGCCAACATTTTGCGCAGCAGCAGGTATCTCCCCGTCATCCGAAAAGCCACTCGACGGTGCCAATGTGCTACCCGCCCTTATTTCAGGGAAGACCGTAGACCGAAAGAACCCGATCCTCTGGTGGCTTTGGCATGCACGGGGTGGCAAGGAGGTCGCCATGCGCGACGGAGATTACAAACTCCTTGCATCTATGGATCCGCAATCGGATCCAGGATCGATCTCCGATGCCCAACAGCCAGAAGACTGGTCGATAATGCAATTCATCAAACAAGCAAAGCTCGCACGATTCGAAATGTTCAACCTTTCCAACGACCCATCCGAGACTACTGACCTCGCCCAACTGGAACCGATACGCTTCAACCAACTCAAGTCTCGAATGATTCGTCTGTATGAGGAGATCCAGGCCGAAGGGCCGTGGGTCGACATGCAATTCAAAAAGCGTTAGACGGGCGGTAAGACTTCGGTAAAGGGTTATCCCAAGAATCAATCTCTCTACTCACTGGTCATCTGCCGAATGCAAAAATGTTTCACTGCGGATTGGTCGATCTCCAATCCCAACCCTGGGCCATCTGGCACCTCTACAAATCCTCCTGATTGCTCAAAGACGATCGAAGCCAATTCATTGCGAATCGGATTGGGTGTCTGGTCGAATTCCATAACCGGTTCCTGTTCGTAGGGGCGAGGAGTCCGTGCGTAGGGACAAGGCGCAAACGTCGAAGCAAGGCTGATGCTCGCGGAAATCATAATCGCCGAACCCCACACATGAGGGTTCACCTGAATGCCCATCGTGTTGGCCATATGGGCCACATTGCGAAACTCGGTGATTCCACCGATAAACCGAACATCCGGCTGCGCGATGTCCAGGACCCGGCAAGCGAGAAAATCCCTCGCATCAAAACGATTGTACCAGACTTCGCCACCGGCAAGTGCCAATGGTTGGCTCGCTTTAACTGCTTTGTAACCTTCCACATCATTAGCCAGCAAAGGCTCTTCGAACCAATGAATATCCAACTCCGCTAAACGATTTCCGATATCGATTGCTGTCGACACATGGTAGGCTTTATTCGCGTCGACCATAAGGAAGAGATCATCACCGATAGCGTCACGAATGGCACCCACCCGCTCGACGTCGTCGGCGACACTCAGCCCACCAACCTTGGTCTTCATTCCCTGGTATCCAGCTTCCACATACGATTGAGCTTCAGTCCTGAGTTTTGAATAACTTTCATCCTCCAGGTAATAGAGTCCGGTTGCGTATACAGGAACTTTCTTCCTTAAAGAACCGCCGAGCAGTTCCGAAATACTTTTACCTAAAGATTTTCCCAAAAGATCCCATAAAGCGATATCAATACCACTGAGTGCACCTCCTCCGAATCCCCCGGCCTGGTTATCATTATGAAGGGTCCCGTATAGTTTATGCCAGAGCTTGTTTATATTTGAAGGATCCTCACCAAGTAGTTGCGGTGCGAAGTAATCGTGAATCACCGTCTGAGAAGGTGAACCGCCCCCTTCACCCCAACCGACCCAACCATCGTCAGTGGTGATTTTACAAATTAGGGCCGTCCGAGTCTTGGCCAAACCCTGCGACCAGGCAAAGGGTTCTTCGATCGGACTTTCCAATAGGAACGTCTCTATCTTCTGAATTTTCATAGTATCCTTTTATTGATACACGATATTTAAGATCGCGCCAGCAAACATATACAATGAACCCCAATTGGCACCGCGCTGAGTTTCCTAATCGTTGCCGGAATTTCAGGCGAGACTTTAAGAAAAAAGCTGTCAGTGTTTCCTTAGCAATGAAGCAACAGCCGTAACCTGTAAATACACTGAATAGACGCTTCACAACAGACCCAAGCTCGAAACAGCAACCTGCACCACATCCCACGATACCCATGAGACTCTTCCGCATTACCCCGTTCCTTCTTTTTACATGCCTGCATCTAAACGCCTCCAAACAAGACTTCGGAATCTTGATCTTCGAGGACCGCTTCGAACGCGCAGAATCGCAGGAACTTAAAGACGAGCCCGGCAACGAGTGGACCACGAGCAGCGATAAAACCGCCAAAGGCCATAAGGAAGTCGATTTGCGTGATGGGCACATGTATATCTACACCCACGCGGAAGCGAATCATGCGACCTCCGTCAGGCATGCTTTCGATTTTAAGGACGGTACCCTTGGACTTCGGTTTATGCTCGAAGACAAGGAAGATACCCTGACCCTCAATTTCGCGGACATGGATTTGAAGTCTGTTTGGGCTGGGCATCTCTTTAAAGTCACGATCGGTACCAACAACGTAAAAATCACCGACCAAAAAACCGGTGAGATGGACCTGAGAATACGGGATGCCAAAAAGAACAACTCTCTGACCGATCTGGACAAGGAACGTATTTCCAGGAAAAGTACCTCCTTTCCTGTTAGACTGAAGACCAACCAGTGGCATCAGGTCTACACAACAATCCGGGGCGACGAAATAAGCTGCACTATTGATGGCAAACTGATTGGCACTTTCAAATCAGAAGGATTCGCTCATCCAACCAAACGACTACTGAGATTGTTGGTTGCCAAGAACGCTTTCGTAGATGACGTGCAGATCTGGCGAAAGAATTAGGCGAGCTCTCCACACTGAAATAGAATCTTTTCCGATAAGATTCGCGAGGGATTTCAAAAATAAGCTGCCTTGTCAGTCCATAGAAACTCCTGTTGCTTAGGAGTCCATGAAGACAATTTCGATTCAGTCCAACCGTCGCCTTTCCGTTATCGCTACCGCGCTATTCTTTTGCGCAATGATTTGGGCACTTGGTATCAACGCTCAGAGCAGCTTCTCACCCGTCAAAACAGACATCGAGGAAGCCTGGACACGCACGGAGCTTTACTTCGGTGCCGGTCGTATCTCGGACGCGGACAAACCCGATGAGCGTTGGGAAAACTATATCAATGACATCGTGACGCCTCGATTTCCTGAAGGACTTACGTTGCTTGAAGGAACGGGCCAATGGAGGGTTAAACCCGACCAGAAACCCAGGCGTCACCGCACCCGTATTCTCATTCTCATCCACAAGGACACACCCGAAAAGTCCAAGCAAGTCGACGAGATCCGAAGCCTTTGGAGAGAGATCAGCGGTCACCAGTCGGTACTCCGTGTCTCACAGCCGGCCAAGGTTTCTTTTTAGCATATTCAACCGGGATTATCGGTTCCAAGTAACCAACGCGAACTCCCAGTTCCAGGATTTTGAGAAAAAGTTCGAATACAGCTCTCTAGGAACCTTGGGGCCACCACAGGGCTCCGTTGGCAAGCGGTTGGACGATTTGAGCGGCTATACGAAGTGGCCCCCGAGGTAGCTCCAAATGAGGACGCTTCCATTGCGATGCCCGTCGTTTTAACTCAACGGGACTGACGTGCACAAAAAGAGTTTCCGCATCACCATCGAGACTAACAGTATCTCCCTCTTCGATGAGTGCAATCGGTCCACCTCGCCAGGCTTCGGGTTCAACATGAACGACTAAAGTACCCCGTGAAACTCCAGATAAACGTCCGTCCGTCACCACGGCAATCGATGAATCACTACCCATCCCCGAAAGGGACGCTGTTAGTCGAAGGAGTTCCGGGCAACCCACTGAAACTCCCTGGTAACGCAGGACAATCACATCTCCCGGAACAATCCGTTTCTCCAACACCGCTTCGACTGCTTCGCCTTCGTGATCAAAGACGCGTGCAAGACCTTCGAACTTCCGGGTCTTGGCGTTGAGCTTAAAAACGCTACCCATCGTTGCGATACTGGACTTATCTTCTGTCGAACTATCGCCCATAACCACACACAAAGACGACGTCGGTTTCAAAGGATTCTCAATGGAACGAATGACCTCGTTTTCGGGATCCCTAAACGCTGGTAGTGGAGTATCTTCCAAAAGATCGCCCAATGGCCGACCATAAATCGTCTGCGCTGATGGATCGATCAGTCCTACCTTGGTCATGTATTTGACCAACGGCGCGAAGCCACCCTCTTTCTCATAAAGATCGACCATGACGTACTTTCCCGCCGGCATGAGGTTTAAAAGCACAGGCGTATCTGAAGTAGCGCGAATGTCTTCCAGGCCGAATGAAATACCGAAGCCTTCTGCAATGGCAGGCAGGTGAATCACCGCATTCGTACTACCACCGATGGCATGCAACATGACACATGCATTCTTAAACGAACGTGTGTCCACGGCATCTCCAACGGTGCGCCCATCCGCCATCATTTGAATCAGACAGTCTGCCGCCTCCCGGGCCTCGCTCAGCTTTTCAGGACAGATAGTTCGATGATCCGTATCCATAGCAGGGGTACTTGCACTTGCAAGAATTGAAATCCCAAGGGTGCTACCCAAACAAGCCATGGTGTTGGATGTCGCCATGATTCCGCATCCCCCGGGTGACGGTAGGGATCGAAAAAGAATATCGTCATGTTCAGCCAGATCGATCTTACCGGCAGCCAGCATTCCGGCCGCTTCGTTCGCCGTCTCGATATGCACAGAACGACCACTTAAAGCACAACCGGCACGAATCGTTCCACCGTGTAACAACACGACGGGTAGGTCTTTAAGCCAGGACGCTGCCAACAAACCACCCGCCACCGTCTTGTCACAACCAGTGATGATGATGGCGGCATCGGCACAATTGATTTCCACCTGCTGAACAATCGAGGACGCAAATATCTCACGGGAAAAAAGGGAGTATCCCATGGCACCAAGCCGTGGTTCTTTTTGATACTCGTGTCCCATAGCGATAGCATCCGTTACGGCAGCCACCGGTTCAATCGCAGCGATCACCCCTTGGGTTTTCCATAGATGGGCAGCCATTTCCTCTGCCAATTTCTGGTGGTGGAGGTTACAAAGGTTCGTCTCTCCACCTCCATAGGCTATCAACACGGTCGGTCCGTTATAATCGGGCGTATAATCGGCATCCGTGCCTCCACGAAAGTCTGTGCGCACTGCCTGGCGCATCCACCCATGCCACATGGCTGCTGGACAACCACCAATATTGCGAAAAAAGTCGCTACGTTTCGGTCTGCTCATATTTAGGGAAATACAATAAATAAAGATCGTTGCGGTACTAGCAACGGGTCACAGGTTAATCAATACGACCCTCGTCATACTCAATCATATCAGCAAAAGACTTGATATCTTTTCGGTCAGAAATCCCCATATGATCCCGGGATTTCTGCAAAGCGATCTGGCCTTCCTCACTCATACCCATTTGCACGACCTTACGGTTCCAAATATGAGGCTTCGTATCCTCGGGGAAAATCTCCCTCAATCGTTCTGTGATCGCTTCGTCCGAAACCGATGTCTTCACGATCTCAATGACCTGGTTGGGCTCAACGCCTAGATGAAGGCATAAAAAACCATCAAAGCCTCGTTTAAAATTTCTATGATAGCCCGTGGGAAGTTCGTCTTTGAGATGGAGACGTATCTTTGCGATAAAACGCGGGAGATGTAGCAACCCGAACGCAGGATGCGGCAGGTAGGGTGAAGGTAGATCGGCGGTATCGTCAGGATCTCTCATGAGCTGAAAAACAGTCTAAAGTCGAATTAGGAACGGAAGAGAATGCTTTCCCGCCCTGCCAACTTGGTGCAAGCAACAAATCCGATCGCTGCAAAAGAAATCAACGACACATAGACAACGACAGCCGGTCCCCAAGGTATATTTCCCGAAAAGATCGCCTTAGAGGCGAGTGAGATATTCAGTATAGGTATGAGAGCCGTTGCATAACTCAATTTGACCCAGGGCATCATACCAAAAATCAACGGAAAGATTATGACTGCTACCATGGGCGATATGATGCTCTGCGCTTCTTTAAAGCTTTTGGCAAAAAATGATAGCGTAAGGAGAAAGGACGCGAAGAGAATCGTCAGCGGTAACAGCAGCGAGAAAAACAGGATAATATTCAAAGGCTGAAGCATCGGTCCGATCGTGGACGCAAACTCACCGATCATCGACCCCATGGACAACATCGCAAATCCCATACTCGTCAGTGACAAGCCCGCTGCAAACAGCCCCGAACAAATAATCAACAGGAGCTTACCCATGAGAATATGCGTAAGCGGAGCGGAGGAAGTCAGGAGTGTCTCCAAGGTGCCACGTTCTTTTTCGCCAGCCCCCAAGTCGATCGCAGGATACATCGCTCCCGTGAAACAAAGAATGATAAAGATATAGGGAATGAAACCCCCTACAGCCTCTCCGATCTGTTCCTGCTGGGTCGCCGTATCCTCAAAAGATACGTTCACAGGATTAATAAAATCCAAAGTATAGCCAAGGCTCTGTATTCGTGATTCCCTTACCTCCTGACGGTAATCTTCCACAACACCCATGATACGGCCGCGCATGATCCCGCCATTTCCGGTTGAACGGTAGTGTAGGGTCATCTTGCCAGCTCCAGTCCCTTCCAAGGCATCGGTAAAGTCCGGATCAAACACGATCACTGCATCGACCTTCGCATTCTCCACCTGATCGAACGGATCCACATTCGCTTCGAGTTCAGTTACAGTAAACCCTTCTTTTTCCTGGAGAGCGGTCACCATAGAGTTGTCAGGAATGGGTTGTACCAGCCCGATCTTGACCTCCTTATTCTGCGCCTTCCTTACTTCTTTGATCGCGAAAAAGCCGAGGCCCCCGAATAGCACCGGAAAGATGAACATAGGAATAATGATCATCGAAATGATCGCCCTGCGGTCTCTCAGCGTATCGAGTCCTTCTTTCTTAAATACTGCCCAGATCGTTTTCATGGTGCACCCTCCAGAATGGATATGAAGGCGTCTTCTAGGGTGTGTTCGCCATACTGCGCCTTGAAGTTTTCGAAGGAATCATTGTAGCAGAGTTTTCCTTTGTGTATGACACCCAGGTCATCACTCAACAAACTTACCTCCCCCATGATATGAGTAGAAAATATGACCGTTTTCCCAGCCGTCCTACACTCGCGAATCCAGTTAATAATCGTTCGTGAGGCCAGAATATCCAATCCATTCGTCGGTTCGTCAAAGATGATCACCTGAGGATCATGCATCAAGGTACGTGCGATGGATACACGCTGAGTCTGCCCCATAGACAACTTCCCCACCCGGCGATCGGCAAAATCTCCGATGTCCAGACGTTCAATCAATTCCTCGATCCGCTTTTGGGCAATCTCTGGATCTACCCGGTGAAGCTGAGCAAAATACTTGAGCGTCTCACGCGGGGTCAAACGATCGTAGAGGCCGGTCGACCCGGTCAGAAAACCCAACTGCGAACGGGCCTGCCGGGGGTCCTCGTTGATATCAATTCCGGCAACCCTCACCGTACCCTCGGAAGGTTTGAGCATACTGGCTATGATACGCAGCGCGGTGGTCTTGCCCGCACCATTCGGTC
>CAYGQM010000103.1:0-16268 GCA_964352065.1 uncultured Opitutaceae bacterium | reverse complement strand
TGACATAGTGATCGATGCAGTCTTCTTAAAATTCCACAGAGTGACACGCTATATCCTGTAGGGTAAGGCAGGCATGACGGTCATGGAGCAAGAACCTTGCGGTGGTTGAGCTCTTTAGGGTTAGTTCAGACATACCCTCGTTTGTTTATGAGATTCTTCAAAATAATTACTTTCGTATGTGCTGTTTGCCTTTTCTTAATGGGCTGCAGCGATCAGGCATCCAACGACAGTGAAGTGGTGGGTGCTCAAGCCGACGACTCTGAAAAGATAAACGTGCTCTTTCTGATTGTTGACGATTGGAACAGCTATGTAACTAAAGGGACCTTTCCGGGGATTAAGACCCCGGAGCTGGATAAATTTGCCGAAACGGCCATCCATTTCCAAAATGCTTACTGTGCGGCCCCTGTTTGCGGACCCTCACGTGCGGCCGTGTTTAGCGGGCTCTATCCGCATACCACCGGGAATTATTTAAATGGCTCCGATCCGTGGCGGCAGGAACCGCTCAACACGACTGAAACCTTGCCCGAGCTTTTCAAACGGAGTGGCTACGAAACCTGGGGACGTGGTAAGCTTTATCATGCCAAGCTAGACGAAGGGCGTGAAGAAAAGAACTGGGACAATCGTCCTCTTTATGGAGGGGGCTTTGGCCCGTTCCACCCGGAGGAGGATCAGATGATCGGTAAGTTCTGGGGTTATACCGAGTATACGGGACCGGATGAAGACTTTCCTGATGTGAAGAACGTGAATGCAGCGATCGAGTATCTGAACAGCGATATCGATAGACCATTCTTCATTGCGCTTGGTCTGTGGCGACCGCATACACCCTTTGTGGCACCGAAGCGTTTCTTCGATCTCTATAAACCGGAAGACATCGCGACTCCGCCTCCCGGGTGGAAGGATGGTGATCTGGACGATGTTCCGTCCGAAGGGCATCGGCTTTCAAAGATCTGGGGCGAACGCTGGGAACAGACGGGTGTAAGTAATCCGGAAGACTGGAACAAACTCCTCCATGGGTTTGCGGCGAATACGAGTTTTGCCGATTGGAGTATCGGGCGGGTTTTGGAAGCGTTGGACAAGAGCAGATATTCAGACAACACGATGGTGATCTTCTTCTCCGACAATGGCTATCATATGGGCGAGAAAAACCACTTTGAAAAAGCGACCCTCTGGGAGCTGTCCGCTTACACTCCGGTCCTGATTCGTATGCCGGATCGAGCTCATGCCGGTGTAGCAACCGATACCCCAATCAACTCGATCGATTTCTTTCCAACGCTGATGGATTACTGTGGGCTTCAAAACCCCGGGCATACGCCCGAGGGCTTGAGTCTCAGACCACTCTTGGAAAATCCGTCGGCTGATTGGTCGCGCCCTTCCATAACAACCTATGGAGTGGATATCTTTTCGGCCAGGAGCCCTCGTTACCGCTACATCAGTTATCCGGACGGTTCAGAGGAATTATACGATCACCAAAACGATACGCATGAGTGGAATAATTTGGCCAATGATCCCAAGATGGAATTGATCAAAAACGAATTGAAAGCCTGGAAACCGGCATCCTTTGAGGCGTCTAATGGCGGTCGGGATGGGTGAAGATAGCTTGAACTTGTATGCGCCGGGATGAGTGCAGAAGCGCCTACTTTATGCTTTTCACAGGAATAACACTCTTTTCGGTTAGGAAGGTCGGACAATCTATCTCACCAAGCCAAACGCGTTTCTGATTTCCTTTAAGAAAAGCTCCTCTTCTTCAGCTATCACCCAGTCGGAATAAAAAAGTAGTTTACAAAGTTTTAAGGCGCGAAACTTCATATCTTTACACTTCAGCCGATTGCTAATGTAGGCTAGATGCGCCGCTCTCTTATCTGTAGATGGAATGACGGCAAGGGTGCGTGTTTCGGATACCTGGAGGTAAGTCCCAATCGGTATCTCGGATTCCCAATTGAAACGTTCTAGTTCGCGATCCAGTATACGGCCTTCGTTTAGCTCCGCGTGATTGTCCGCATAGATGCAAAGTAGTAACAGATCGATGAGTGCCTCCCGTTGGTCTTGGGTAAGATTGTCGGAAACCGAGGGATTTCTATTTACGAATAAGTAGGACAGCTTTTCCAGTATTGCTTTCATGGATCGAGTGGGCGGTGGAGTGTTCGTGGTCGATAGATTGGCTTAACTAGCTTTAGCGACTCTTGTTCCATGGTACGCAAATCAACTTCGAATCGAAAGTTAGTCAAACGCCTGTTGCCTCACCTGTTTTCTAAGGGGCAAGACAACGGAATGACCACTCATAGGCTGTTTGGGGGTGTCGCATGGATCGCTTTTTTTGTGCCGGTATTTGTCGACAGCGGAACTGATTTACGCGTATTTCTTGCAGGTAGGTATGGGATGAAAGGTTATTCAAAATTCTTCGTTTCTTTAGTATTAGCTTCCACGAGTTGGCTTCTTCCCAGTGGTGCGCATGTTCTTTTCAATCGTGAATACTGAAATCATTCATCTGGTAATTGTCGGACTTGTGGTCCTGGGTGTTTTTGTCGCTTTCATGTGTGACTGGGCTTCTCCGGATGTGATCGCTCTGTCGGGATTGGCTGTGGTGGTGATCGCGGGAATTCTTTCTCCTTCGGAAATGTTGCAGGTCTTTAGCAACAGCGCACCCCTCACCATCGGTGGGATGTTTGTTCTCAGTGCTGCTTTGGAAAGAACAGGCGTGATCGACCAAATGGGACGGATTTTTGTGAAGATGGCTGGTACGACTGAAATTCGGGCGATGATTGTCCTGATGCTTATGGCGGCTGGCCTTTCGGCTTTTATGAACAATACGCCAGTGGTGGTGGTGTTTCTGCCCATTGTTCTTGGATTTGCTCGCACGACTGGATTGAAAGCTTCACGTCTGCTCATTCCGCTTTCGTTTGCCGGTATGCTAGGTGGAACTTGTACTTTAATTGGTAGTTCTACCAATCTGCTAATTGATGGAATGATCCGTCAGGCCGGTCTGGAGCCTTTTGGGATGTTTGAGTTCACAAAACTGGGTGTCCTTTATGCAATCGCGGGAATTCTTTACCTCTTAACAGTTGGTCGTCGCTTGTTACCGACCAGGGAGACCTTGTCGTCGATACTCAACGTTAACGAGACCCGGGAATTCATGATGGAGGCAGCTATCGGAGAAGAATCGGAGTTGATAGGAAAAACGTTTATGAGGTCACCGTTTTCAAAATTGAAAGAAGCCCGGATAATTGAGATCCGGCGGGATGGTTCCCGTGTAATGGATCCGCTTGATCAACTGCGCTTTCAAACCGGTGACAGGCTGTTGCTCAAGGTCCTGTCCTCCGGAGTTCAAAGTGTTCAGGAAATTGAGGGGATCGTTTTTCCACGTTTCCAGCAGGACAAGTATGGACTCGTTGGGATCGAATTAAGAAAAGTCCGCATCATAGAAGGGATCATTGGCCCGCATTCTTCCATGATCGGAAAATCTCTCATAGAAATGAATTTTCGCCAAAAATATGGGGCAATTATTCTGGCCGTGCATCGACAGGGCGAAAACCTGAAAGCCCAATTCAAAAAGATGAAACTGGCTTTCGGCGACACGTTGCTGGTGGAAGGGCCTGTCGACGGGATAAATCGGTTGAGAGAAGAGAAAGATTTTGTGAGTTTAACCGAGCCGAAACAGCGCACCTATCGTCGTTCAAAAGCGCCCATAGCCATAGTTGCTATTCTTGCAGTGGTGGTGCTCGCTGCGTTCAAGGTGCTTCCCATTGCAACCTTAGCTCTGATCGGTGCGGTAGCCGTTGTGGTACTTGGCTGCCTGTCCTCCGAGGATGCCTACGAATCTGTAGATTGGAAAATCCTTTTTCTGATATTTGGGATGTTGGCCATTGGATTGGCGGTTGAAAAGACCGGCGGAGCTGAACTCATAGCAATGGGATTGCTCAGTATCTTTGGTGGATTTGGCCCGTTTGTAATGCTCGCCATTATTTACCTGATGACAGCTCTGCTCACGGAGTTGATTTCCAACAATGCGACCGCAGTACTTTTAACACCGCTGGTTCTTCAGATTGCTGATCAGATGGGTATCGATTCCAGGCCATTGATCATTGCGATTATGTTTGGAGCAAGCGCCTGCTTCGTTACACCGATCGGCTATCAGACGAACACTTATATCTTTGGTGCAGGCGGGTACAAATTTAGCGATTTTCCGCGTGTAGGTCTTCTACTCAATCTCTTGCTGTGGATTGTCGCTACCGTAAGTATTCCTTGGTTGTTCCCTTTTTAAGCAAAGCCAGGCTCCCTCAACATTACTCTTCAACCGGGAAAGGCCCTTCTTCAAAGTCAGTATCGTGATAGCCCTTCTTGCCAATGAGGTGAGTCAGGGGACTCATAGGTAGTTCACCGGCTTCGAGTTGTGCGAGCATTTTTCTGAAGTCGTACTTCGGAGTCCAGCCGAGCTCGCGACGGGCCTTTTCATTAACATAGACCCGGTCGAGTAGGGGAAACATGTGCCAGCCAAGTTTTTTGAAAAGAGGTTCGTACTCAGGAATCCGTTTTTTCAATACGGAGGGTGCGTCTTTTCTTAGATCCGCCAGATCCTCTTTTTGGAACGGCGTTGTTGCGCTGATGATGTAGCGGGCGAACCCGATTTCAGGAGCTTTTTGGATGGCAAGCAAGTGGGCATCGACTGCGTCTTCTACGTCCACCCGGCGAGCGAGGAATTCATTCACCTTGGCGTTGAGGTCGTCGTAATTCTCGCGCATGGCTTTGCGATCGTCTTCCTCGGGGAAGAAGCGGGACGTTCTTAGGACGAGGCAGGGCAGCTTATGTTTCTTATAGAACAATTCACAGAGATTTTCCGCGGTGGTTTTGGTGACTCCATAAATGTTCTTGGGAATGGGAACCACGTCCTCGGTGATCCAGGCTGCGGGGGCGCCGGCTTTCGGAACCAGGGCATTGCCAAATGTGCTGGTCGTGCTGGTAAAGACGAATGACTCAACCTTGTTGGAGAGAGCTTCTTCCAGTAAATGAAGGGTTCCTGTGATATTGGTTTCGACGAAATCCTGCTTGCTATGGGTGGCGACGTGGGGTTTGTGAAGGGTAGCTGTGTGAATGACCGCGTCTACGTTCTTCATGCACCGGGCTACATGATTGCGGTCCGCGATTGAGCCAACTCGGTTTGTAAACGGAGATTCCTTGATGTCGGTTCCGACTACTTCGTGATCTGTTTTACTGAGTGTTTTTACCAGCGCTTCTCCCAAATGTCCGGAGCTACCTGTGACTAAAATCTTCATGTTACCTCTTTTGTGGGGTCATTCGAAAAAGGCTTTTGGAGAGGGTGTAAATTGCAAAGCTACGCGGGTTGGCGAAACTGTTAGAGTTGTCGAGTGAACTTGATTTCAGTTCTCAAGGTTTCCACTTCTTCAATGAGTTTTAAGACCGTGGTTGCGGAAGCGATATTGGTTTTCATCGACGAGCGAATACTCTCTGCTTTCCGGATGCGGTAAATGGCCTGCTCGTCGAAAAATATGCCGTAACGCTCCCCTCGATTCAGGGGTTTGATGAGTCCGTGACGCCAGTAGCGGAGTAAGGTGCGCGTAGGTACTCGGGCCAAATGCGCGGTGGTTTGATGGTCAAACATTTGAACGTTCGTCGTGGGGGTCTGACTAACTTGGACGAGGGTGTTGGGCTCTTTCATGAGACGTTCGGGTGGTGTGAGTAAATGCGCTTCAAGGTTTCCCAGGCTTCTTGCTGAGCCTGATCGCCTGCCTTAGGAGTCTTAATATGAACTTCCACATAGAGGTCACCGGGTGCATGTTTGATCGAGGGAAGGCCTTTGCCTTTGATACGGAATCGCTGCCCGGAATTGGTACCTGCCGGAATATTCAGCCTTACCTTCCCATCGAGTGTCGGCGCATCGACCTTGATCCCGAGAACAGCATCCCACGGAGCGAGATCCAAATCGTGATAAAGGTCGCCTCCTTTAACTCGGAAATCCGGATCCGCCGCAAATCGTGCTCTGAGAAACAGATCACCGGACTCGCCTGACCCGTGCCCTGCGTGTCCTTGGCTGGCAACGCGAATTCGTTGACCTTCGCGGATACCGGCGGGAATCTGAACCTTAAACGTTTGTACGACTTCTTTTCCTGTTTTCGGATCCGACTTGCTCACTGATACCTGGCGTGTCCCACCCCGAGAGGCCTCTTGCAATGTGATCATGATTTCGCCTTCGATGTCTTGACCGCGCATAGAAAACTCACGGGTCGTCGAACCACCGGGACCAAAATCACCGCCACCGCCTGCGAAAAACTGTTCGAAAAAGTCGCTGAAACCGGTCCCTGAGAAGTGGTATTCGCCTCCACGGGATGAGAATCCGTCTCCAAACCCTGACCTACCGGGCCGGTATTGCGCGCCCGGTTCCTGATTCCAATTGGCTCCCAAGGTGTCGTATTTACCCCGTTTTTCAGGATCTCCGAGAACGTCATAGGCTTCAGCGATTTCCTTAAACTTTTCCTCGGCCGCTGCCTTGTCGTTCGCCTGAGACTGGTCCGGATGGTAGGTACGAGCCAACTTCCGGAAGGCTTTCTTGATATCTTCCTGAGATGCGTCTTTTGCGACGCCTAGGGTTGCGTAATAGTCTTTGTAGTCGATTTCTAAATTGTGACACAGAGTACGAAAGAAGCAACGTTTATGAGAAAATACATCGGATTTCTACAGTCTGTTTCTCAAAGCTAGTATATGACCTAATGGGAGATATTGCCGGGGCAAATACCCGGTGGCGTTGCGAGAGGCTTGTGTTGCACCATGGTGCGGCTAGTCTTAGATTGAAGTTCGTGAATCTGCGGCTTGGAGAGCCCAAGAATGGATCCATTTACTTTAGTTGGCAAAAAAGGCCTAGTGGTTGGAATCGCAAACGACCGAAGCATTGCTTATGGGTGTGCTCGAAGTTTTGTTGAACAAGGCGCCGAGCTCGCGATAACCTATTTAAATGAAAAAGCGGAACCGTATGTGCGACCGCTGGCGGAGAAGCTGAATGCTCCGATCATACTTCCCTGCGACGTAACCAAGTCAGGTGAGCTGGAGGCGGTTTTTGACGAGATTCGTGAAACGTGGGGAAAGTTAGACTTTCTCGTCCATGCGATCGCTTATGCGGATAAAGATGATTTACATGGACGGGTCGTTGACTGCTCTGAAGAAGGCTTTGCCAAGGCGATGTCGGTATCATGCCATTCGTTCTTGCGCATGACCCATCTCGCCGAGCCGTTGATGAAAAACGGAGGAAGCCTTCTGACCCTCACATTTTACGGGTCTGAAAAAGTGGTGGAAGGGTACGGTATTATGGGGCCGATAAAGGCCGCTTTAGAATCGTGCGTAAAATATGCGGCTGCTGAACTCAGCCCTCAGGCCATACGGGTCAACGCGCTCTCGCTGGGTCCCATCCAGACGCGGGCGGCTTCCGGCATCCCGGGGTTCGAAGAGTTGATGAAATCGCTCGTAACTCGCAGCTTTTATGGCAAAGCCGTCACGATCGAGGAAGTAGGAAATGTGGCTGTACACATGGTGAGCGATGCGTCGGTTTCGACTACCGGTAGTATCTATTTTGTAGATGGAGGTTTCCATAACTCCAGTTGGTAAAAGGGGTTGTAATCATGAAAACATCCGAGGAAACCAAGGCTCTGATTTGTAACCGAACATTCGACGAAATGGAGGTCGGAGAGTCAGCGACTTTGCACCGTGTGCTATCGAAAGATGATATTTTGCTGTTTGCTGCTGTTTCTGGGGATGTTAATCCAGCCCATGTGGATGAAGAATTCGCGCGCAGTGATTTGTTCCACAAAATCATAGCCCACGGTATGTGGGGTGCTGCGCTGATATCGACGGTATTGGGAACTGAGTTACCCGGACCGGGCACGATATACCTCGGGCAGACGCTGCGGTTTAAGAGGCCTGTCAGTATAGGTGATTCGATTGCCACGACGGTTACTGTGAAAGAAAAGATTCCCGGGAAATCGCGGGTAGTATTCACTTGCTGCTGCCTCAATCAATTGGGTGAGGAAGTCATCTCCGGCGAAGCGGAAGTATTGGCCCCGTTGAAGAAAATCACCCGCCAGCGCAAATCGTTGCCCGAGGTGAAGTTGATTGAACGCTTTGCCCGTTTTCAAGAACTGATTCGGAAGGCTGAATCGTTGCCCGTCATCAAAACCGCAGTGGTGCATCCGGTCGACAAAGAGACGCTGTCGAGCTTTATAGAGGCTCATAAAGACCAATTGATCGAACCGGTTTTGATCGGGCCGGAATTCAAGATTCGTGCGGTGGCTGAAGCTGAGGGTATGGATCTTCAAGACTTCAAGATCATCTCGGTCGAGCATAGTCATGCTGCTGCGGAGCGCGCCGCTCAAATGGCAGCGACGGGGGAGGTTCAATTGATTATGAAAGGTACTTTATCCTCTGACGAACTGCTTTTCGTTTTGGGAAAACACCCGCACCTCGCAACCAACCGGAGTGTGACTCACGTGCATGCGTTGGATATCCCAACCTTTCCTCGAACCCTCTTCATGACGGACACAGAATTGAATGTCATGCAGGACCTGGCCGCGAAAATCGGGATTGTTCAGAACGCGGTGGATCTCCTGCATGCAGTGGGCAGTGCACTCCCAAAAGTGGCCATACTTTCGGCCAGTGACTTAGTGGATTTGAAAATGCAATCCACAATTGATGCGGCTGCACTTTGCAAGATGGCGCAGCGCAATCAAATCACCGGTGCAGTGGTGGATGGTCCGATGCCATTCGACATGGCCGTATCGAGCGAAAAGATGGACGAATATACCTACCAATCGTCAGTGGCAGGGAATGCAGAGATCCTGGTAGTGCCTGACATGGAAGCCGGTCGAATACTGGTGCAGCAGCTGGTTCGACTTATTGACGCAAGCGCTGCTGGAATCGTATTGGGTTATCGGGTACCTGTGGTCATACCGGGGCCTCAAGATAATGTGCGGACCTGTGAAGCGTCCTGCGCGTTGGCCGCCATGTGGGTGGATTACTTCGAAAAGTCCAATGCAAAGACAAAGATGCCGCCCCTGCGGATTGCTCCTTTGGCATGACATGGAGCGCTATAACCCCTTGAACGATGAAACGTAATCTTCACTATTTCTTTAACCCGGAATCGATTGCTGTAATCGGTGCGTCCGCGAATCCCGATAGCCTTGGCTACAAGGTAATGAAGAATATGATGTATGGAGGGTTTGCGGGGCCGGTTATGCCAGTGAACCCGAAGTATGAATCGGTGTCGGGCGTGTTGACCTATGCCAGCGTGGAAGAGCTGCCTCGGATAGCAGACTTGGCGGTTATTTGCACGCCGCCGGCCATGATTCCGGGATTGATACAATCGCTGGGACAAAGGGGTACGAAAGCGGCCGTGGTTTTGACCGCAGGCTTAGAAGGGGAATCCACTCCGGGTGGCCCGTCATTTCAAGTCCTCATGCTGGATGCTGCGCGAGAGCATGGGATACGGATCCTTGGACCGAACTGTCTCGGGTTGATGGTGCCAGGCTCTGGTATCAATGCCAGTTTTGCCCATACGGATTCCCTAACAGGGTCACTCGCCTTCGTGAGTCAGTCCGGCGCCTTTTCAACCGGGGTGCTCGATTGGGCCAAATCGAGTGGTATCGGTTTTTCCTGTTTCATTTCATTGGGTAACAGTGCGGACGTCAATTTCAGTGATGCGTTGGAGTACTTGGCCGAGGATGCAAATACCAGCGCCATACTTCTCTACATAGAGTCGATCAAGGATGCACCGGCCTTCATGCGAGCAGCTACCAAGGCTGCTCAAAAGAAACCGGTAATCGCGATCAAATCCGGGCGCGTAGCAGATGCGCAAAAAGCAGCAGCCTCGCATACCGGAGCGCTAGCCGGGTCGGATGAGGTATATGAAGCCGCGTTTCGTCAATCGGGTATCCTGCGGGTTCCCTCGATTGAAGATTTATTTGGTGCGGTCGAAACCCTCGGTAAGGCCAAGCCACTCAAGGGAAACGGGCTTGCTATTTTTTCCAACGGAGGAGGGCCGGGTGTCATGGCGACCGATAGCCTGGTTATGAGCCAAGGGCGGTTAGCTCGGTTTTCGGACGCGACAATGGAGAGGCTTAATCAGGTCCTGCCCGCTAAATGGTCTAAAGCCAATCCGGTGGATATTATTGGGGATGCGCCGCCGCAACGGTATGTTGATACCTTGAAAGTGCTACTCGATGATGCGGATACGGCCGCCATCTTATTCATCAATGCGCCGTCTGCCATTGTTCCGAGTGAGGTAATTGCCCAAGCGATGCTTGATACTGCTCGAAACGCCTCCAAAACCGTATTCACTTGTTGGCTGGGACGGGATGGTGTTGCACGGGCGAAGAACCTGTTTTCTGATGTGCGTATCCCTTGTTTCGATACGCCGGAGGATGCCGTGCAAGCGTTCATTCACATGAGTCGTTACCGAAAGAGCCAATGGTTTATTGCCGGTGAGGCGGAGAAAGATGATTGGGTAGAGAAGCTGGATCGTACCGGCATTCGCGCAATCTTCGCAGACGTATCCGGTGAGCATCGGGACCTTCTCACGGAGCCCGAGGCTAAAGCAGTATTGGCCGCGGCTGGATTGCCAGTTACGAATACGCGAACTGCATCGGATCCAGAGGCCTGTTTAGCCATGGCAGAATCCATCGGCTACCCCGTGGTACTTAAGATTATTTCACCGGATATCTCCCACAAATCCGATGTGGGTGGGGTCGCTCTTAACCTTGAGAACGATGAGGCGGTGAAGGTTGCTGCGGAAGCGATGTTAGCCAGAGTGAGGTCGATACGGCCGGATGCAAACATCACTGGATTCTCGGTTCAACAGATGGTCAAGATGCCGAGTGCCCATGAGTTGATCATAGGATCGACTCGCGATCCTGTCTTTGGCCCGGTCATTATGTTTGGGCATGGTGGTACGGCAGTTGAGGTGATTCGTGATCATGCGGTGGCCCTTCCCCCAATAACGCGGGCGATTGCCGAAGATATGGTGAATCAGACACGCGTGTCCCGGCTACTGGCCGGTTACCGAGACCGGCCCAAAGCGAACATGGATGCCATTTACGAGGCGATCATCCGGGTATCTCGATTGGTGCTGGCTTTTCCTGAAATCGCGGAGCTCGATGTGAATCCTCTGCTGGCCAACGACGAACGGGTCACAGCGATTGACGCGCGGATTCGGTTGAATGCAAAATCCGCATGAGCTACCAAGGGGTGTGTTTAGCATAACAATCGTCAGGTCGGAATTTCCGGCTGCTTCACTGAAATCTTGAGGCGTATAAGAGAAGGGTCGGTACCTTCAAGTATCGTGTAAACGAGGTCTGTATCCTGAATGGATTCGCCGGTAACCAAGGCTCGATCGGCGAGTTCTGATAGGTAGCCGCCGATGGTGTCTGCGGAGGTCGCTCTTGGCTCGACTTGGAACGAACGACTCAAGCGATCAATAGGACAGATGCCAAGGGCTTCAGCCTCGGTTTCACTGAGCATCGTGATCAGACTGGCTTCATTATCAAACTCATCCTGGATGGGACCGACGACTTCTTCCAAAACGTTTTCGAGTGTAATCATTCCCGAGATGCTGCCGAACTCATCAGACAGGAGGGCGATGTGCTGTTTGCTCTTTCTGAAGTGGGTAAGCAGGTCATCCAGCTTGATAGTCTCCTGAAGGACGCTGATAGGACGGGCGATCGACTTTAAAGTGGGGACTGTTTGTTTTTCAGCGAGCACCTTGAAAAGATCTTTCACGTGGAGGCTTCCCACACAGTGATCCAAATCGCCATTGCAGAGCGGGAGTCGACTGTGCTCTGACTGGGCGGCCCACCGCAGGTTTTCATCGGTCGATTTGTGAGTGTCCAGAAACGTAATCTTGTGTCTGGGCACTGCATAGCGACGGGCCATCTTGTCTTCGAGGTCCAGGACACTCATAATCATTTTGTGTTCTTTGGGGGTCACGTACCCACCTTCCTGAGACTCACCAACCAGTAGACGCAATTCCCCTTCAGTCGTAGCGCTGCCATGAAGTTCACTGGTGTCAAATCCGATAACTCTAAGCATCCCGTTGCTCAAGCTATTGAGGACAAAAATGAAAGGCTTAAGTACCACAGTGAACCAATGGAGCGGATGAGAGACCACCAAACTCACCTGGTTGAATTTGGTGATCGCGTAGATCTTGGGTACTTGCTCTCCGAGTGTAATGTGGAGAAATGTGATGGTCGTGAATGCGATGGGAAACGCGATGATGTGATTCCAGTGAGCCGGGATATCCAAGGAGTGAAGTAAGGGGGCCAATGATTGCGCGACCATGGGTTCGCCAACCCATCCGAGGCCCAGACTGGCGAGTGTAATGCCCAACTGGCAAGAGGAGAGGTAAGTGGGAAGATGTTTTTGGATGAAGTGGGCTCTTCGCGCTTTCCCATTTCCTGATTCAGCGAGGGCTCTTAGGTGCCGCTCCTTAACCTTTACCAAGGCAAATTCGGCTGCGACGAAGAATCCGTTAACAAAGACCAGAACCAGTACGACGATCGCGTTTATTATCATTGATAGAATCTGCCCATAGATTTAGCGAGGAGCAAGAGCGCTATGTAGCCGACGAGGGGTTCTTCGTTTGCAGTCGAGATAGCCACCCTTTTGCACGAAATAGATGTCACGGCCGTACCTTAATTATCGAGACAATTACCCGAAGCTTCCAAAGCTGTGATTTACATGGCTCAGGAATACGACTTAAAGACGTCCACGTCTTCAAGATCCAGGCGGGATCTGTTCGTTGAACTTCTAACCTGTTCCTTCATGTTTGCAATTTCAACCTACAGTGCATCGCCGCTCGATTTCGAGCTTAGGATGCCCGTAATATGATTACTGACAGATCATAAAGACCTAAGATTAATACTCTCTTTAAATAATAAAACCGCATGGCTTTGGGCGGTTTATTGCCCTTTAGGTCCGTCGGACGAAGGTTCAATCGGAGGTATGTTATAAATGTTCTCTGGTCGGGTACCTGGTTTTCCCTCGCGATCATTGGCATAGAAACGCTGGGTAGGATAGGCAAAATCGATGTCCTGGTGCTCAGCAAAGGTCTCGAGAATTGACTCCCAGATTTTTTGATCAGTGCCGCGTCGTTTGCGTGGATCACAGAGATAGCGGATGGTGAGCATTACCCCGCAGTCTTTCACTGTAGTGTAAACAGTGGGTGTGAGGTGCGAATAAAAGATTAAGTATTTTTTCGCTGCAGCCTTGAGCTTGCGCTGTGCGGCTTCACTGATTGAAGCCCCGTGTTTCTCGGCAATGTCCAACAAAAGCCTTTTTGCTTTTTTCCAATCACTTTCGAAGGTTATTAGAACGGCAATTTCGTTCCAGATATAATGAAACCCTTGTCCGTAATTAGCAAGGACCTCGGTGAATATTTTGCCGTTCGGTATGTGGATAACACGACCGGTGCTCTGGTCGGCATCGACCCAGTTTCCTATTTCGAGGAGACTGAACATAAAGATCCGTTGATCGATGACATCCCCGCGGCTATCTCCGAGCTGCACTCGATCACCGACGGAAAACGGTTTGCGCCAGAGGATAAAGGCCCATCCGGCCAGGTTGACCACCGGAGATTGCAATGCGATCGCGAGCCCCGCTGAGAGCAGGCCGAGATAGGTCGAAATAGCCTGAAAGCCGGTAAACCAAATGCGACCGATGACGATGAACGCAATCGGCCATATCGTGTAGGTGATTATTTTCCGGAGTCGGTATTGGGTCCGGACCTCGCGATTGCGCAGTAGAACCAGGAAGAGGATCCACTTCGCCGTTCCGAAGGCAACCAATGCGAGCAACGAATAAAAAATCTTTGCTTCGATACCCGATCCGGCGAAGACGTGTTCGTTTAAATATGTCCAGAGTTCATTAGCCATAAAGAATGGCTGCCAATTTGCGCGTTAAGGCCTCTATCTTTGAGGTGGTTATTTCCGCGATTTGCGGTTGATTACGATGTGTCGGGTAAACGAAAGAATGTTTGGCAATGCTGTAGTTGGGTGAGGCGCTGACGATGATTTTCTTGACCTTAGAGAAGGCAGAATCTTTGGCTGCAAAAACCCGAATTACCAAGACCCCCTTCCATATGACGATCACGTTGACTATCATTGTCTCGAAATGTGTCTTTAATGTTCCTCTGGTGCAAGGCCGCAATAGGCTTAAGATTCCCTTTTGTTTTCGCAGACTGCTGGTGGCGGTGTAGATTCTTATAGGCGATTAAAGTCATCCACAATCAAATGCGCTGTTTTGCTCTTGATTCCGGGGGATCATGTACCTGTCTGACATTCCCTGGGCATCGACCCTTTCCCAAGCCACATTCGGTTTTGCGGTTGGACTGGCTGCGGTAATGTCTCTTCCTCTAATTGAGCATGCATTTGTTCGTGGATCGTGCTTTGCTGGAAGTGCACCTAGGCGTTGGTTTAGAAACCGGGTCGCAGCGGAAGTCGTGGACATTAGAACTTGATTCGTTGTTTGCACGCATCACGATGGTGAGATTAATGTCAGAACTTGAAGTTATAGGATGGAAGGAATCCATCGACCTACCCGATTTGGGAATAAAGAATATGCTCGCGAAGGCGGATACAGGAGCACGCAGCTCAGCTTTGGATGTGAAAAATATCGAGGAGCTAGGGGACGGTAAAATTCGCTTTGATATCGTTTTAAATCGGAAAGACCGCGACCAAACGAAAACAGTGGTTGCAAAAATAGCCCATCAAAAGCATGTTCGTTCCAGTAACGGTCAGGAACACGAACGTTACTTTATCAAAACACGAATCCGAATCGGAACGAAAACTAAAGAAGTAGAATTCAGTTTGGCGAGTCGCAAGACCATGGTTTGCCGCATTCTGCTCGGGCGAAAGGCTCTGGAGAATGACTTTCTTGTTGATTCAGCAAGCAAATATCAATCCCGGCCGAGACGAAAGGTCGTTAATTTCGAAATATAGAAAAATATGCCACCATTAAAAATTGCCATCTTATCACGAGGCCCACGCCTGTATAGCACCAAACGTCTCAAAGAGGCAGTCGAAGCGCGGGGGCACAAAGCAACGATCCTCAATCCCTTGAAGTTTGGCATGTATGTTGAGTCTGGTAGCCCCGACCTCACTTACAACGGAAAGAACCTTTCGGAATACGATGCCGTGATTCCCCGTATTGGAACCTCTATCACTTTTTATGGAGCGGCTGTCGTCAGGCAGTTTGAGCAGATGGGAGTATTTTGTGTAAACACGGCGGATGCTATCACTGCTTCCCGGGATAAGTTATACTCGATGCAGGCCTTGAGTCGGCACAAAGTAGGGATCGCTTCCACGGCCTTCGTAAAAAACCAGAAGGATACTCTACGGGCGATTCAGGCGATGGGGGGGGCTCCGGTTGTAATTAAGCTTTTGTCTGGCACTCAAGGTATCGGAGTGATCCTGGCGGAAACTGATAAGGTTGCTGAGGCGATCATTGAGACCCTGAGCAGCGCGCAGCAAAACGTGCTGATTCAAAAATTTGTGTCTGAAAGTAAGGGCCGGGATATTCGTGCGTTTGTGGTGGGCGATAAGGTGGTGGGTGCCATGCGTCGGGTAGCCGCCGGGACAGAGTTTCGGAGTAATGTCCACCGGGGTGGTTCTACGGAGCTGGTTAAGCTGGACGATGAATACGAAAGGACGGCGGTGCAAGCAGCTCAGATCCTGAATCTCAAGGTTGCCGGTGTGGATATGTTAGAAGGCAAAGAAGGGCCGGTGATTATGGAGGTGAATTCTTCACCAGGATTGGAGGGTATCGAAGGTGCAACGGGCATCGATATTGCGGGGGAGATTGTAAAGTATATCGAACAGCAAATCCAGTTCGGCAACTCTGACATCCATCAGCGGCTTCGTTTGACAAAGGGCTATTCAGTCGTCGAATTTACGGTTGAACCCAATTCCGAGTTGGTGGGGAAGGCGGTTTCTGCTTCCGGATTGCGTGAACGGGACATCGTGATTTTGCGAATACGTAGAGGCGGTGAGCAAATTCCTAATCCGAAGGGATCCCGTGAGTTGATGTCTGGGGATCTGCTTTTGTGCTATGGAAATCAGGGTGCATTGAAAAGCTATTTGCCGACACTTGTCCGTAAGAAACGGAAGAAAAAGGTGGTTAAGAAAACTACCGGAACCGAATAGGGATGGCGTCTACAGCAATGGTATTCGACGGGGTAACTGTCGAACCGGGCCAGTCTAAGAACATCCGGATCAAAATATCCG
>CAYGQM010000102.1:3509-16669 GCA_964352065.1 uncultured Opitutaceae bacterium | reverse complement strand
GGGGTAAGTCTCCCCGTATTGTTTGGTTTCCCGGGGGAATTTTTCACGCCCTTTTTTATTTTGCTCGCGAACTCGCTACCTGCGTTTTCCGGAACCCAATCGGGCTTTTGCTCGCTATCCATCAAGGCCCGGGTTGTAGGTTCACTTTTGGTTGAGTAGCTCGAGCAATGTCAGTGCGGATCTTGTAATGACGGTACCGGGCCCAAAGATGGCTGCAGCTCCGTTTTCATACAGAAACGCGTAGTCCTGCGTGGGAATGACTCCACCGCATACAATCAGAATGTCTTCACGACCCAACTCCTTGAGTGCTTTGACGAGACTGGGTAGGAGCGTTTTATGGCCCGCAGCGAGGGAACTCATCGCCAAGATGTGAACGTCGTTCTCAACGGCCTGAGCTGCAGTTTCTTCCGGTGTTTGGAATAAAGGTCCGATATCCACATCGAAACCGAGGTCGGCATAGGCGGTCGCAACGACCTTGGCGCCGCGATCGTGTCCGTCTTGACCCATCTTGGCGATCATGATGCGGGGGCGGCGGCCTTCACGATCTGCAAAGGCATCCGTTTCGGCTCTTACTTCCTCGATGGTTTTTGGGTCTCCGTATTCGCTGCTATACACTCCGGATATAGAATGTATGACAGCTTTGTGACGTCCAAACGTTTTTTCCATCGCGTCTGAAATTTCTCCGAGAGTCGCACGGGCCTGAGCTGCTTCGACAGCGAGAGCCAGTAGATTCCCGTTTCCTGATTTTGCGGCCTTTTCCAGAGCGGTGAGTGCTTGTTGGCAGGCTGAACTGTCGCGAGTTTCTTTGAGGAGCTTCAAGCGCTTGAGCTGTGAGTCGCGTACGGCAGTATTATCAATATCGAGGATATCCAGGGGCTCTTCCTCATCGAGAACGTATTTATTCACGCCCACAATCGTTTCTCGTCCTGAGTCGATGCGTGCTTGCCGTCGGGCGGAAGCCTCTTCGATCCGCATTTTGGGGATCCCGGACTCGATTGCCTTGGCCATGCCGCCAAGTTTTTCGATTTCCTGGATATGTGCCCAGCCGCGTTGCAGGAGCTCGTGAGTAAGAGATTCAAGGTAATAGGACCCACCCCAAGGATCGATGACCTGACAAATACCTGTTTCTTCCTGTAGAAAGAGCTGTGTGTTGCGTGCAATGCGGGCAGAGAAATCTGTTGGCAACGCGATGGCTTCGTCGAGGGCGTTTGTGTGGAGAGATTGGGTGCCTCCCAAGGCGGCCGCCATGGCCTCTATGCAGGTGCGAGCGACATTATTGAAAGGATCCTGGGCAGTGAGGCTCCATCCGGAAGTCTGTGAATGGGTTCGAAGGGCAAGTGATTTCGGATTGCGAGGGTTGAATTGCTTCACCAGTTTGGCCCATAAAATGCGGGCGGCCCGCATCTTCGCAATTTCCATAAAG
This sequence comes from uncultured Opitutaceae bacterium, assembly GCA_964352065.1. Lineage (GTDB taxonomy): Bacteria > Verrucomicrobiota > Verrucomicrobiia > Opitutales > UBA2995 > UBA2995. The sequence continues at coordinate 15,246 of CAYGQM010000102.1, read as the reverse complement.
TAGTTTTTTCCAAGTGCCCAGAAGAAGGATAGCCGGGGTGCGAAGGCATCGATATCGATACCTGCTTTGACACCTGCTCTCAGGTACTCCAGTCCATCGGCCAAGGTATAGGCCATCTCCAGATCGGCGGTAGCCCCGGCTTCCTGCATGTGATAGCCGGAGATGGAGATGGAGTTGAACTTTGGCATATTTCGGGATGTGTACTCGAAGATGTCCGCGATAATCTTCATCGAGGGCTTCGGCGGGTAGATGTAGGTGTTCCGCACCATATACTCTTTGAGGATGTCGTTCTGAATGGTGCCTGCCAGTTCCTCCAGCTTTGCCCCTTGTTCGAGCGCGGCCACAATGTAGAAGGCCATGATTGGCAGGACGGCTCCGTTCATCGTCATCGATACAGAAACCTGATTGAGAGGGATGTTCTTAAAGAGAATCTCCATATCCAGAATGGAATCGATTGCCACGCCGGCCTTTCCGACGTCACTGATCACCCGCGGGTGGTCAGAGTCATAGCCGCGGTGAGTGGCGAGATCGAAGGCAACGGAGAGTCCCTTCTGTCCGGCGGCCAAATTCCTCCGGTAAAATGCGTTGGATTCCTCAGCGGTGGAGAACCCTGCGTATTGACGAATCGTCCAGGGGCGGAAGGCGTACATCGTGGCGTAGGGGCCGCGTAAATACGGAGCCAGTCCTGCCTGGTAGTCGAGGTGCTGAGCATTATCCAGGTCATCTCCGGTGTAGAGCGGTTTTACTGGAATCTGCTCGAGTGTGTCCCAGGCTGCTTGGCTCATGCCGGAGCCGGTTTCCTGTTCGAAGCGATTGACCCATGACTCGGATGTATCTGAAGAGCCGATAGGATCATACTCCATGGTTGCAAAATCTGGCGTTGAATTCATGGCAAGACCCCCAGTTCTTCCAGGATGGATTTTAAGGTTTGGTAGTTGTTGAGTCGTATGTGGATAAATCCGTCAATGCCTGCCGCTCTCAGGGCCTCTTCATTGTCCCCTGGCGCACCCGCAATTAGTAGATGTAGGTTTGGTAGAGCCTCCTTTAACGCAAGGGCTATAGGTGCGGCCGAGGTTTCGTAGCTAGCGTCATCGGATACGAGAATCGCTAGAGCAGGAGCCTCTTCCGAGACGGCTTTAATAGCCAGTTCCAGTGTATCAAAGTCGCGATCGTTGAGTACCTTAAGTCCGCCCACCTGGAAAAAGCTGGAGGTCCAATCAGCCCGCATGCGGTAACGGCCGGAGGGGCCCAGGTTGATTTGAAAAATGCTTGGAGGAACTCCGGTTTTATTCTTGACGGTTTCAGTGGCTTGTCGGAGTTGTTCGTAATCTTGGGAAAGGCGGAATAGGGGGATGGGCTCGATCGTTTCGGGAGCGACAGTGTCTTGCTTGAGTGCTCCTGCGATTTGCAGCAAGGTAGCTCCAGCCTCTGCAGCTTCGATGGCAGCTGAGAGCTGATCGTGGTTGGTCGCGGCGAGGTGAATACGTTTATTCTGCAACTCAGGTAAGTTGGTGTTGGAGCTCGTTTCTTCGGTGAGTTCCGGTTGATAGGTATTCTTCAAAGTTGAGCCTAGCGATTCGTTTTGATTCGGGTAAAGGTTTGTGCCTACGAGTGTTTCGCGTCGGGTAGCTACGTTTTGGGCTTTTCGTTTGGCGGTTGCTCTTATCTCGGCTTGGGGGATGCCTTCTTGGAGAGCAGCGAGGATACCTCCTGCGCGTTCGGTGGATTGAAAAATCGTCCACGCTTTTTCCGCGAGTTGATCGGTCAGGTGTTCTAGATAGTAGGATCCGCCACCGGGATCGATAACGCGGTTCAATGCGCACTCATCTGCTATAATGGCATGCATGTTGCGGGCGATTCTGCGGGATGGATAGCCATCCTGTGGATTGAGTTCATCGAAAGGAGCAATGGTGAGGCTGTCGCATCCGCCAATGACTGCAGAGAGGGCTTCGGTGCAGCTTCGTAACAGGTTGACGTGGGGGTCGTAGAGAGTCTTGTTGGTATAGCCCGTGCGGGCGTGAAGTTGCATCTTGCCCGCCGATTCGTTTCCACCCATGGCGGCTACGATCCTGGACCACAGAATTCTCGCCGCACGAAACTTTGCGATTTCGATGAAGAAGTGTCGCCCGATAGAGAACGAAAACCGAATATGTTTCGCGCTGTCCGACACCACAATCCCGGCGGCCTTCATTTCTCTCAGGTAGAACAAGCCGGTCGCCAAAGCGTATCCAAGTTCCTGTGACGCGCTGCCCCCGCCATCTGCATAGGGTCTGCCGCTAACCGTAACGGTCTTAAGGTTGGGAGCGTTCTGCGATGCGAATTGTGTGATTGCACCCATGTCGGAGAAAGCCTGTCCGAGGGGGATTGCTGATTCACCAGTGGAAACGAGTGCGCCGATTGGATCGTTTACCAAGCTGATTTCGTATTGTTCGAGGTCTGCCGAAAGGGATCGAAGGTAGGCAATCAACAGCGCAAAGTTGGGGAGGGCGGCATCTTGCGTATCTAGCGTCAAGCCAACCTGTTTCAGGTCAACGTTTTCGAATGCGATGCGAAGGTCGTTTATGGAATGGATCTTGAGTCCGTCAGAACCTCCGGTGGGGCAGACGATCTCAGTGACACCATGGTTAAGGTCTACCTGGATCATCTTGTTGAAGGCTTCGGGCTCCTTCCAAGCGGTTTCCTGGGCAACCTTCCAGGGGTATGTCTTGAATCCGGCAGCCCGGGTGCCTCGGTGGTAGTTACCGGCACCGGGAAAGCCTCCCAGATGTTTTAGGGCCTTCAGGTCATCCTGTCGATACAGGGGTTGCAGGTTGAATCCTTCATATGTCCGGGCGATGAGTCGTTTTTCAAACGGTGCCCCTTTGAGCAGTTGTTCCGCAGCGGTTTTCCAGTCGTCATAGCTGTGAGGTGGAAATTCATCCAACTCCAGAGTGTTGAAGGTCATCGGTGAAGGTTCGATTTGGGAGCTCATATCAAACGAGAAGGAATACGTATTGTTAGTGAAATTAATAAGTGTGTAATCCTTCTTATATCAATGATTGGTAGATAAGATAAGGTAAGCTTATCAAGTGATTGATGTGCGCGTATGGCGAGTAAAATCGATAATAAGACGAAAAATCCGATAGGCTATATTGCTATAAAAGCATTTGTGATTTACGATAAAGATATGCTAATAGGATGGAAATCCGCTTAATTTAACTTAAATAAGCGATCAATCATGATTCAAAAGATCGATCACATTGGGATAGCCGTACAATCTCTGGCGGCTTCAAAACCGTATTACGAAAAAGCATTGGGTCTAACCTGCGAGGGAGAAGAGGAAGTGGAATCCCAAAAGGTGAAAACCGCGTTCTTCCGATGCGGAGAAGTTCATTTGGAACTTCTTGAACCAACTGCCCCGGAAAGTCCGATTGCAAAGTTTTTGGAAAAGAATGGTGAGGGCATTCACCACATCGCATTTCGAACGGATAATATTGAAGGACAGCTTTCCCAGGCAAAAGACGCAGAGGTGCGCCTTATTCACGAAGCTCCTATCGAAGGGGCTGGTGACAAGCTTGTAGCTTTCCTGCATCCGAAAAGTACCTACGGCGTGCTCACTGAGTTTTGCGCTCCCAAGTAGGCGAAACCTGGAACCACGCCGAACAGCTAATACGATATGACGATCTCCCAAGAATTAATGGACCGACTGACTGCCAAAACCGCTGAGGTGGAAGCAGCTGGTGGGCAGGATAAACTGGACAAGCGCAAGGCGAAGGGTCTTCTGAGTGCGCGGGAACGGATCGAACGGATCTGTGACGAGGATACGTTTCAGGAATTCGGGAAATTTGCTGAGCACGATTGCCATGATTTTGGTATGGAGACTAAGTCGCTTCCAGGTGATGGCGTTATTACGGGAGTCGGTTACATCAATGGCCGTCCAACCGCTGTATTTTCTCAGGACTTTACGGTTGGAGGGGGAGCCTTGGGGCGAATTCACGCGAAGAAGATTGTTCAACTGATGGACTATGCCGAGAAGACAGGGATACCGATCATCGGTATCAGCGACTCCGGGGGAGCGCGTATTCAGGAAGGTGTGCATTCATTATCCGGATACGGACAGGTGTTTTACAAAAACACGGAAGTATCGGGACTGGTGCCGCAGATTGCGATTATCGCGGGTCCTTGTGCCGGTGGAGCAGCCTATTCACCGGCTTTGATGGATTTTCTCATCATGACCAGAGACAATGCGCAAATGTTTATCTGCGGTCCTCAGGTTATTGAGGCGGCCACAGGTGAGAAGGCAACCTTGGATCAATTCGCTTCTGCGGCGGCGCACGCATCAGTCAGTGGAAATATACACTTCGTCGCAAACGATGACCGGCATGCCTTGGAAATTGCACAGACCCTTTTGTCCTACCTTCCTCAAAATAATGTGACAGATCCGCCGCACGATTTATCGGACGATATATCGTTGGATCCCATTCCGAAAATCAGAGAGTTAATTCCTGCCGACTCGAAGCTACCAATGAACACCCGGAGTGTAATTGAGTTGATCGTGGATGAGGGAGTTTTCTTTGAGGTTCAGCGTGATTTTGCACCGAATGTGTTAACCGGATTTGCGCGGATTGAGGGAATCGTAGTAGGCATCATCGCAAACCAATCCATGGTGAAGGCCGGGTGTCTGGATATAGATTCATCAGACAAAGCCTCGCGTTTTATTCGGGACTGTAATTGTTATAACATACCGCTGTTAACACTGGTTGACGTTCCTGGTTTTATGCCCGGATTGGCCCAGGAGCGGGGTGGCATTATCCGGCACGGTGCGAAGATGCTTTTTTCGTATTCCGCTGCGTCGGTTCCTAAGATTACGGTGATTATGCGCAAAGCCTATGGCGGTGCCTACCTTGCGATGTGCAGTAGCGATATGGGAGCAGATGTCGTGTACGCATGGCCGACGGCGGAAATCGCTGTTATGGGAGCCGAGGGTGCCACCAGTATCCTGCATAAGAAGGAGATAGCGGACTCAGATGACCCGATTGCCCGAAAAGCGGAACTGGTAAAGGAGTACCGGGAGCGGTTTCTGTCACCGTATCAAGCTGCCAGTCAGGCAATGATTACAGACGTTATTGACCCAGCGGATACCCGATCGAAAGTTGCCATGGCACTGCGTACGTCCCTTACCAAGCGGGTAGTTCGTCCGGCAAAGAAACATGGGAATATGCCGCTATGAAGTTACCATATGTCTTTCGGTTATTTAAAAGAAGACTCTCAGGTTTTCGTTGGCAAACAGAGATATTTGTTTTGAATGGAGGGCATCCATGATTGCAGTGCTGCAGGATCATCCCGCTTTCAATGAAAGCATACTTTTTTTGTTGAGTGGGTTTGGGTTGGTGTTGTTGACGTTGGCTGTGTTGGCAATGGTGACCCAGTTAATTGGCTGGTTGTTCGTAAGGTGTTGTCAGAATCACCAGGATCAACCCTTGGGTGTTCGAATATCTCCGGCTGCTCCTGAGGAGGTGGAAGGCCCTGTGTTGGCCGCAATAGCAGCGGCGGTTCATGCGGTTTATGGTCAGCAGGTTCGTCTGACTCGAGTGCGGCCAGTTGCATCGGGGCAGCGGTGGACTCAGGAAGGGCGGCAAAACATTCATAGCTCTCACAATATTCGTTCCTCGACCGAGAGGAGTAGGGGGCCGTTCAAACGACCTTAACGAGCGCCACCATGATGTATTATTTAATAAAAGGATATGACTCAGGACTCCTCAGAGAAGTCCTCCTGGATGAAGGCAAGCCATGAAAAAACTCCGTATTACCGTCGATGGAAAACCCTATGAAGTAACTGTGGAAGTGTTGGAGGAAGGCCGACCGCAATTGGCCCAACATCAACCGACTTCGGTTACGCCTCCCGTGACATCACCGTTGCCACCTGTCGCTAAGGCGACCGAACAATCAGTACCGCAAGGCGCGCTTCCGAGTCCGATTGCAGGTAAGGTGGTTTCTGTAGATGTGGTGGTGGGGCAGGCGGTGGAAGCTGGCATGACAGTGGTTACTCTGGAATCTATGAAGATGAATACTTTCGTGAGTGCTCCGACCGCCGGAACGGTAGGAGAAATCCATGTGAAAGTAGGAGAGGGAGTGGAGGAAGGCCATGCGCTGGTGACATTAGTTTAAAGAGCGAATCGATAAATGGACTTTCTGGATAACTTGGTAACCCTGACGGCGTTTGATGATCTGACGTTCAAGATGGTCCTCATGTGGGGGGTCGTCGGAGTATTGTTTTACTTTGCCATCTACAAAAAGTACGAGCCACTACTGTTGGTTCCAATCGCGTTCGGTGCGTTGATTGCCAATCTCCCGACCAAGGGAATACTGAATGTCCCTCCCGGGGATTTGTTGGTGGAGCACACCGGTATGGTTACTGAGGTTTCGTTCGGGAATGGAGAAGTTGTTAGTGAAGGGATGCCATTGTATAAGATTCGTTATGACACGGAACAGGGTGAAGTGGAGGAATGGATCCCGGCTCCCAGTGGTGGGCAGATTGTGGACCTTACTCTGGAAAAAGGGAGTATGGTTCAGGCAGGGGAATTCGGATTGCGTATTTATGACCGGGAGGGTCGTGGAGGGCTCTATTATTATATTCAAAAAGGAATACATCTGGAGATTTTTCCGCCGTTGATATTCCTGGGTGTCGGGGCGTTGACAGATTTTGGTCCTTTGATTGCGAATCCGCGGACTCTGCTTTTGGGAGCGGCGGCTCAGTTCGGGGTTTTCTTCACGTTTATTTGTGCGACTGGATCGACCCTGTTTACGTCCAAGCAGGCAGCAGCGATCGGAATCATTGGCGGCGCAGATGGACCCACCTCCATCTTTATTGCCAATAAGTTGGCTCCTGATTTGTTGGCGCCGGTGGCAGTGGCGGCTTATAGTTACATGGCATTGGTGCCGCTCATCCAGCCACCCATTATGCGTTTGTTCACGACAGAGGCTGAACGGAAGATTCGCATGAAGTCACTCCGCAAAGTGCGCAAAGAAGAGAAACTGTTGTTTGCGTTGCTGGTGACAGTTGTTTGCGTCCTGTTGGTTCCTGATGCGTCGGCCCTTATCTGCATGCTGATGCTGGGTAATTTTCTCAGAGAGAGTGGGGTTACGGATAGACTGGTGAATGCTGCCCAGAATGAAATTATCAACGTTGTGACGATTCTGTTGGGCACGAGTGTAGGTGTCACGATGGCAGGTGATAACTTTCTAAACGGCAAGACGCTCATGATTCTCGGCATGGGCATTGTCGCTTTTTCGGTGGCTACTGCCTCCGGCCTTCTCATGGCTAAACTCATCAACCTCGTTTCCAAGGAGAAGATCAACCCCCTCATCGGTTCAGCCGGAGTTTCGGCGGTTCCGATGGCAGCCCGTGTTTCTCAAACCGAAGGGCAGAAGGCGGATCCGTCCAACTTCCTGCTCATGCATGCCATGGGGCCCAATGTAGCAGGGGTTATTGGTACTGCGATGGTGGCCGGCTATTTTATCGCGACCCTGGGCGGATAATGAGGTGCTATAATTACTTCTTAACCGGCGTCAGAACGATGTTCTTGTAACTGGCTTGAGTGTGGTCCCCTTGCAGGTAGATCGGGCCGGGTCTGGATTCGTCTGACCAGAGTGCGCCGCCGGTGCAACCCATGAGTGGTACGTTGTCGTGTATGGTCTTGCCATTGAGTACGACGGTTACGTGACGATCGACCAGTGTGATGTCGTAAGTTTGCCATTCCCCGTCCATTTTTTCTGCTGCGACGGCGGGAGCGACCCGACTGTAAATGCCTCCCATGTAGTGTGAGTTGAGAGGCCGGCCGTAGCTGGAAGCGACCTGAATCTCGTAGATACCACGGAGGTAAATGCCGCTGTTGCCCCCTTCGTTTACCATGACCTCAAGCTTCAGATTGAAATCTTCAAACTCCTTCTTCGTACGTAAGTTTCCGTAGTGAATGCGTTCTTCGCCCGGTTTCTGGACTGGGTCATTGGACAGAACGCCATTAGCGACGCTCCAACCGTTTGCGTCCTTCGGATCGAGCAATTCCCATTGGTTAATATTCTTACCGTCAAACAAGACGATCGGCTTGTCGTATTTCACCTTAGCCAAATTGGGCTTCGGCGGAAGCGGTGGAATGCGTGTGCCGCTGAACGCTTCGAGTTTTGAGCCGTTTCCATTTCTGTTGGGTGTCAGGATCGTGAGCTCCATCTTATCGCCCCGAACGCTTGCGGTTATCGTATCGGTGAAGCGCTGGGTACGGACGACCTCTCCGTCGGAGTCCTTCCGATCTACTTCTCGCGTTCGGGTAATGACGAGCGTGTTCTTATCAGGAAAAACAACACTGTCTACCGGTAGCACGCTACCCCCACCCCAGAGGATGCTGGCATCGTAGTAACCGTCTTTTTCAACCACCTCGAGCCAACCCGCCCGTCCGTTTGGAATCGTCAAAGCCCAGCGGTCGAGGAATTTGTCATAGGGCCCTTTGGCCTCCAGTGAGGTTACGCAGGCTATCAAGCCTGAGAGGATAAGAATGGATCTTGTTAGGGTAGCGATTTTCATAGGTTTGGTATCTTGCATTACGATGTTTACCTCAAGTTTTTTTGGAGCCGTGGTTTTGCTGGTTCTCAAAACGATGCTCTTCACACAGTCCTTGTTAGTTGAATGGCAGTATAGCGCTCAACGTCGATACTGAAAGTTGGGAATGCGGGCGCCGAGCTGTTCCGGTAATGAGTCAGCAGTGTCCTGGCGGTGCATCTCCGCTTTTTGAGTGAGGTAGGCGACGATATCGGGATATGCGTCGGCCACGTCGTAGGCTTCAGATATGTCTTTTTCCAGATGATAGAGTTCCGGCTTTTCCAGTTCGATGCGACGTCCGTAGTTGACTGCTTCGCGTTGCTCGAAGTGGAGTTTCCAGGGACCGGCGCGCACGGCATTCAGTTTGCCCGTGTTCCAGTAAAAGAACTCTTCCCGAGGGCTTTTTCCAGTTCCGAGCAGGGCTGGGGAAAGATCATAGCTATCCATCTTGCGATCGTCAGGTGCTTGCGTTCCAGAGAGGGAGGCTATTGTGGCCAGCATATCAATGGTGGAGCCCATTTCGTCCACGACGCCGGGAGGGAGTCGTCCCGGTCCCCAGAAAATAGTAGGTACGCGTTGCCCTCCTTCGAAATTGGTGCCTTTGCCTGCTCGCAAGGGCCCAGCCGATCCTCCATGGGTCCTGAAGGATAACCACGGGCCGTTGTCCGAGGTAAAGAGAACAATCGTATCTGTATCGAGCTTGAGCCTACGCAAGGTATCGAGCACTTGACCGACGCTCCAGTCGATCTCTTCGATGACGTCGCCAAATAGGCCACGAATACTTTTACCCCGAAATTGTTCCGAAGCGAAGAGAGGGATGTGAGGCATCGAGTGAGCGAGGTAGAGGAAAAACGGTTTCTTTTGATTCTCCTCTATAAATTGAACCGCCCGTTCTGTATAGCGCTTTGAAATCGTATTCTGGTCTGCGGGCTTTTCGATTTCTTTTTCGTTTTCCATGAGCGGGACATCGAAGTCGTTGAAGTCCGGGTAGTAATCTGGGTCCTCCGCGCCGGCTCTATAGTTGGGAGCCCCCTTGATTTTTGCCATGTCATTGGAGTAGGGAATGCCGTAGTAGAAATCGAAACCCTGGGTCATGGGAAGATGCTGGGGCAAGTGCCCCAGGTGCCATTTGCCGATGGCGGCGGTCGCGTAATTCTTTTGTTTGAGGACTTCAGCAATCGTGATCTCTTCCTGGGGCAGTCCGCCGGAAGAGTCGGGAAACAAAACGCCCCGTGCGGCCGAGGTCATTCCATTGCGAATCGGGTAGCGCCCAGTCAATAGCCCGGCACGACTGGGCGTGCAAATGGGATCAGCCGAGTAGAACTGTGTCCACTTCTGTCCTTCTTCGGCCATACGGTCGAGGTGGGGTGTCTTAATCGTAGGGTTACCGAACGATCGAAGATCACCGTATCCCAAGTCATCGCAGAAGATGATAACGAAGTTGGGTTCGTGATGCTTTGCGGTTAGGAACGGGATGGTCCCTGCGAGGGCAAAGAGACAACTGAGTATGAGTTTCATAGGTGGTGAAATACGTGTTAGCGGGGGAAGGGTGACCTTACTAAATCAAGAACTGAAGAATCTGCTTACAGCGTCTTGATCTTTATATTACGGAACTGAACGAGAGAAGAGGCACCGTTCCATTCGCCTTTTTCCTCGTCGTAACCACCGTGGTGCTGCAGTGCCAACGGCCCTTCTTCGGGAATATCTGGAAGCTGGGCGTTGTCGAGGACTCGCTGACCATTGAGATCCACGGTGAGTCGATCTCCGATCATGGTGATATGAAATGTGTTCCATTCGCCTACGGGATTGTCTGCCTTGATTTTGGGAGTCACGCCGGCGCGGACAACGGGGTCCTTCTGGTTGTTGCGGTAACCGTACACTTCGCCCGAACCGATTGGCCAGGTCCAGATGTTAAGCTGGGCCTTACTGGTTCCACGCAGATAAATACCAGAGTCGGCACCCGGTTGTGGGTTTACAACCTTCTCGCCGTTCGCATCCAACTGGTAGCTTCCGTCTGGTAGTACTACCGGGATATCGTACATCCCTTTTGTATCCTTTAAGCGCCATTCGACGTGAAGCTCAAAGTCTTTGTAGCTTCCGGTGCTCCAAAGACCTTTCTCTCCTCGCGGGTTTAGCTTGGGTTGACAATCGATAACGCCATCGACGACTGACCAGATTCCTTCAGCTACGTCTTCTTTCAGCTCCCAGCCGGAGAGGTCTTTGCCGTTGAAGAGTGAGGTCCAGCCGTCTTCGGTGGAGGCGTCTTGGGAGGGTGAACAGCCCACGATGATGAGAGCGGAGAGAGCGAGCAGGGTAGCGTAGGGTTTTTTCATGCATCCGTTCTAAATTGCGAGGAAGGGAGGGTCAAGCTAGCTGGAGCACAAATGATCAGGGTAGAATGGGTGGTGACCGACGTTCCAGATTACGGGACAGTCGACGGGTAATTGACATGACCGGTTCAGTTAGAATCCTATGGAAGAAAATCCTTCTCGTAAGTCGTTTAGACAATTTGATATAACATTTCATCATGAGCAAAGCAGATAACTTGAAAGCATTTTTCCAGGAAGACGGTCGTACTGTCATTTTACCCATTGATCATGGCACCGCTATTCCGGTTCGTGGACTCGAAAAACCCAAGGAACTTATAAGTTTGTTAAAAGATGCCGTGGATGGATTCGTTGTCAGTCTGGGAGTCGCTCAACATTGTAAGAGTGAACTCGCTGGAAAAGGCGTGTGTTTGCGGACAGATTGTTACAAGCTGACGTATCCGGGAAATCCTGACAACGGACCTACGCGCCTTTACACCTGTGACGATGCGTTAATGATAGGTGCCCATGCCATCATGAACATGTGTTATCCGCATCATCCTTACGAGGGTCGCAATTTTACCGATTGCGCGGATTTGATATCCGAAAGCCTGGACGCACAAACGCCGGTCATTTTGGAGTCTCTTCCGATCGGTATAGGAAGACCCGATGACTACACCGTCGAAAATATCAGCTTTGTTGTTCGCCTGGCAGCTGAGCTCGGAGCAGATGTGGTAAAAACCGCCTATCCTACCAATGGCAGTGTGGATGATTTCAAAAAAATCGTCGAGTCTGCGATGGTGCCGGTAGTAGTGCTGGGTGGGGCAGCGATGGGTGATGACGAAGCTCTCTTATCGAT
>CAYGQM010000102.1:0-3499 GCA_964352065.1 uncultured Opitutaceae bacterium | reverse complement strand
CTTATCGATGGTGAAGGACGCCATCGAAGGCGGGGCAAGTGGCATCGCCGTCGGGCGTAACGTCTGGCAGCACTCGAATCCGGCGGGTATAGCCAGGGCGCTCCGCGCGATCGTGCATGGTAACGAAAGTGTGGGATCCGCGTTAAAGCTCGTTTCGTAAAAAAGCGTGATTAGTGAGGAAATAGTGTCCGGCCCGATTGGGTTCCCGTTTTTACAGCGAAACGGTCCGTGTTATAAATAGCTTGCGTGTCGGGATAATTACCTGTCCAACAGCTACCTTACTTCCAGGATTCCGGAAGACACGCGCAACTGCGGTGTTTTTGAAACGGGACCTGCCCGGACTTGGTCAACCTTCGATGCGTGATTGAATTTGGGAAACCTACACAATCGACATCGATTTCCACAGTGTCCGCACACGATATTCCTCGCGGGACCCATACAAGACCATGAAAGAACTTAAATTTGCTGAGCTGCCATTGGCTGCTCCCATACAAAAGGCTTTGGCTGAAAAAGGCTATACGACACCCTCTCCAATCCAGGCACAGGCAATCCCTGTGCTCTTGGAAGGACGAGACTTGCTTGCTTGTGCCCAAACGGGCACTGGCAAAACTGCCGCATTCGCTTTGCCGATTCTTCACCGAATGACTGGAGATCGCAGGAAGCTACGGCGTTATGAAGTGCGGAACCTTATTCTCACGCCAACGCGTGAGCTGGCGGTTCAGGTGGCCGATAGTTTCTCCAAATATGGGAATCGTATACCATTCAGCGTGGGATTGGTTTATGGAGGAGTTTCCCAGGTTCCTCAGGTAAGGAGCTTGAAGGGTGGGTTGGATGTCCTGGTAGCGACGACCGGTCGATTGCTAGATCTGATCGAACAAGGTTATATTGAGTTGGGCGGGGTTGAGTGTTTTGTGCTCGATGAGGCCGACCGTATGTTGGATATGGGATTTATTCGTGACATCCGTAAGATTGGAGAATTACTCCCCACCAAGCGTCAGACACTGTTATTTTCGGCAACGATGGCTCCAGAGATTACGAAGCTAGCGACCACTTTGTTGAAGAATCCGGCAGAAATCCGGATCGCTCCCAAAGTGACGACTGCTGAAAAGATCGACCAATACCTCCATTTTGTGGATCAAAGACACAAACTGTCCCATTTGTTGGAAATGATGAGCAGTCGGATGAAAGATAATCCTGGAGAGTTAAATCTTGTGTTCAGTCGGACCAAACATGGGGCCAGGAAATTGGCTGAGAAGCTGGAACGTCATGGGATCCGTTCGGATTCTATTCATGGGGATAAATCCCAAGCTGCCCGCCAGAAGACACTGGATCGTTTTCGATTGGGGCAAACGCCGGTCTTGGTGGCTACGGATGTCGCAGCCCGTGGTATCGATGTGAAGAACATTACTCTGGTGGTAAACTACGACCTGCCATCTGAGCCGGATAATTACGTTCACAGAATCGGCCGTACTGCTCGTGCAGGAGCCAGCGGTCGGGCCATAACCATCTGCTGTCACGAAGAGTTGGATCTCTTGCGGGATGTGGAACGGATTATCAAGCAGAGTATTCCGGTGGACGATAGCCATGGCCGTCATGCACCATCGATAGCCGCCCGTCACAATGACGGTGCAAAAGCTCGATTACGTTCTGGCGGAAAATCAGGTGGTAACCGGGGTGGAAATGGAAGCCGTTCAGGTCGTTCCAAGAATCCGAAGGTGTCATTGCAAACCGCGAAGGTGTCTGCGCCGAAGCCAGTCGGTCGGAAGAGACGCAATCGCCAAAGGTCTTCAGTAGGAAACCGCGGGTAGTCAATTGAGGGTGTGAAGCTTTGAGCTTCTATTGAGCATCCGAAATCCCGTGCTGGCTGCTAGTGGATGGGCAAGCTGATGTGAGTCCCGGTTTGCGAAGATCGTAATCCTGCCTCCAGTATTTCCTGGGCGTTGCGCGAGTTTGTCGGGTGGCAGAGTATCCAAGGTTCGGTTCCGTTTTTGATAACATCGACAAAGTGATTGGCTGAGTTTTGCAAGCGGGGTTCAGAATCCATTACGGGGACCTCGGCGCCGTTCGCTTCGGTGTCTGTTGCCAGATACAGTTTGCCTCCTTTACGGGGCTCCACGAGTATGGTACCGTCGGTTCCGTAAAAAGTGGTCGTGTAGCTGGTAAGTTTTCCGACTTGTGTCCAGGAGCCTTCTGCGGAGGACATACCAAAGGGGTATTTCATTGCAATGAGGGCGTTGTCTTCGACAGACAGGCCTTCCTTAACCGGGCCGCCAGTCATGCCGGTTACCGAATCCGGGAGTCCAAGTAGCGAGGCAGACAGCACGCTGCCATAGCAGCAGTAGTCCATCAGTGCACCGGCTCCATTCAATTTGGAATCGAACAGCCAATCGCAGAAATAGGGGGAGCAACCGAGTTCAGCGGGGCCGGCGTGGGCAGCGCGGTATTTGACGGCCCAGAGCTTACCGATGGCTCCGTCTAGAGCGAGGCTGACGGCCTTCTGCAGTTGAGGCCACCAGGCGAACGGCCAGTTGATGACGAGCTTCACGGGATGTTCCTGTGCTGCCTGGACCATACGGTTAGCCTGTTGCAGGGTGGCTGCCATGGGTTTTTCGATAAGGACGTGGAGTCCCTGATTCATTGCCTGGATGGCCAGTTCTGCACCCTCAAAATTACTACTGAAAATGTATACCGCATCCAACGATTCGTTCGCGAGTAGTTCGTCAGCTGAACGGTAGGTCTTGCAACCGTAGTCTGTTGCAATCCTCGTGAGCAGTGGCTGGTTGGGATCCGCTGCAGCGACTAGTTCTGCGTCGGTGTGTGCAGCCAAGAAAGGCAAATTGTCCCATACGTGATCATGAGTAAGTCCGAGTGCGGCAATTCTGATTGGGTCTGTCATTATCTGTTTTCTACAGGGTTACCGTTCGGCCCAAATGGGCGTGAGCCAGGCCCATTGACCGTTGGTTTGAGCTGCCTCAAGTCGATAGACGTCGGTGTCATTTTCAGGTTCGTCGAGGAAGGTCGCTTCAACCTGGCAGTCGTTTACGGAAACTGCAGGTCCTATTTGTATCGCTTCGGTCAACCAACCGCGCAAGAAGTGACTGCGAGCCTGTCCTAAAAGCTCGGCCAGCGTATGGCAGTATCGGTTTCCATTCGTTTCCACCGTAACGACGGAGCTGAGGGGTGCCTGTATTTCCAGAGATAAACTTTGGGTAGTCGCATGTCGCATGGTCAGGTTGCCGCTGGTGATGCTTTGCCAGGTAATGGAATTGTTGATACGGTCGACGATGGAGTGAGGAAGCAGTGCTTCGTCGGTATTCGCATTGAGGTCATCGTGGTCGGTCTTTGGAGCGACGATGGCTTGTCCTGAGAAACAGGTGTCGACGATACGAATCGTGCCCTCGGATAGATTTAGGCTGGAAAGCCAGTGAACGAGTTTATCTTTGCGGCCCCAGCCCCAGCTTACGCGGAGTCGGTAGGTATTCGAGGGTTGGGTGGGTTG
>CAYGQM010000101.1:0-17280 GCA_964352065.1 uncultured Opitutaceae bacterium | reverse complement strand
CAAGAGGCCGGCGCCGGTGGTGGCGGTGGCAGCAAGAAATTTACGTCGATTCGTTCGCGAACCAAAGAACTCCTCGACTCGGGTAAGCTTGGTAAACTCACGGGGCTAACGACATCAGGTCTTGATTCATGGCAGACCGATTTCCTTTTCAGCTGTTTCACTATCCGCCCTCTTTCCCATTTCATAGCAGTCGCAAGTGCCGTCTGCCCATTAACTTCCAGTGGCCTACGAAGACACCACGGTCCGATTCGTTGTAGGCCCTTTTGCATTCTCCCCCGAATGGTATATTGGAATGGGGATATGTTCCGAGTATCGAAGAGAGGACAACTGCTGATTCTATGAATCAGGCACATTATGAACACTGACTCTTTTGGAGTATGCCTTATCGTCATCGAAGGCTCTAGGTTCACGATACGGAACCCGTCTTTTGGACGGATTGACCCAATAAAACCAGTTTTCACGGAAACTGTTTCACCTTCCTCTGTGCACGTTTCCTCAAATAAACGGGATATCCTCCGGAAGATTGACTTTTCAGATGCTATGTGGGCATTTAAAATGCCCACATTCGCCAAGGTTGCTTGCCACAAACCTCAAAATAATCAAATCACCTTATCAATGCTCCCAGTTTTCACTTCTCTCCCTAAAACCGCCACCACCGCGGCTTCGCCGCTGAAAAGCAAATTCCTATCAGTAAAATATCCGAACGGCGCTTTGATGTGCAAAGAGGACCATCCAGCATTGCGATTCAACTTTTTCATGTTTGGATGAACGGAATGAAAGTCCGAGAGGTCAGGCCGGAAAAACTGGATGCATTACCCGCAGCACACCCGGAAGCCAAGGCCAGCCGCCGGGATCTGGTTCGGTTGAATCAAAGGGGAAAAAAGAGTCAAAAGGGGAAAAAAGGGTCACGTAGGAGAGTGCTTCACGCCCGACTTCGTCGCGAACAATAGTGCCTACTGGTCGAGGGATTAACCCTCTCCTACCCCTCCTAACCTCTCCTTCAATCATATTACCAGATTAAGTCAGTGGTTGGTATAAGAGGCAAAAAAACGGGGCATGTCATTACCTTAGTGGTTCATAACTAGAATGATCACTGGGGGCCAAAAAAGGTCATTGCTACGCCCCCGACTCACTTCGTTCGCTGCCCTTTGGCGGGGCTATGAAGTATCCCGGACGTGCCCTGAGAATAATAACTTCCACGAGGGCGAGATTAATCACCCACGCGAACACCATTAAGACATCTCGGGTTAGGCCAACTGCCTCGCCAAAGATGACCATCCAGAAAATACCGATTATCGTCTGTGTGCCGGCTCCTTGACCGAGGGCATACGCGCGTAGCATCCAAGCTCGATGGTTCCGTATATCCTTTTTGATAATCGACGCGACGCCGAGATAGAGCGCCCCGATCATATAAAAGCCGACCAGAAGACGGACGACATACAGTAGCGGCCCTTGCAGCTCCCGCGGGAAGGCATAGAAATGCGCCATCCAGAGGCCTGAAAGCGCCGCCAATACTCCGGCGGCGATGAACCATCGCCCCGACGCTCGATGCCAGTTTGGGTAGGCACGACGAAGACTCGGGAGAAACTGCAGGATCCCGAGCACGCAAAATGGAATCGCCCCAGCTAGGTGAATGATCACCGGCATGGGTGCGTTGAGAACCCGTGGATTGGCCGGCATCATTTCGAACCCGAATAACAATTCGGACATGCGGACCAACCCGCCGAGGCAGGGCACGAGGCTCAGCAATAACAGGCCGCCAAGAATCCCCCACTCAAACTTTTTCAAACGGATCATTTCCCAGCAACTGCCCCGCCGATGTTAACCACTACTTTGCCTCGAGCTCGCTTTGTGGCCGCATAATCAATCGCCTCGACCACTTGATTGAATCCATATTCGCGGTCGATCACCGGAGTGACGGCTCCCGCTTCCACGAGTTTCAAAACACTCTCTAAGCGCGACTGATCCTTTTTCAGATCGATGATCATATCGATCGGCTCGTGCTTATCCCGCGCCAGCAACATCGCCTTGATGAAGCTTAAGCCATTGGCTGCACTGGCCAGAACCAGACGGCCCTCCTTGCCTAGCAACGGCTTCACTTTCTTCGGCGGATGATTGCCGATCGTGTCAAAAATCAAATCGAAGCGTGCATCGACTCGGAGCAGCTCAGTGCTCTGGTAGTCGATCACTTCGTCCGCACCAATACCGCGCACCAGCGCCTCATTGCGCCCACTGCAAACCGCCGTCACGTGCGCCCCTTTCGCCTTCGCCATCTGAACCGCAAATGTGCCAATTCCACCCGAGGCTCCGTTGATCAGGACTCGCTCACCCGTCTGGATCGAATGATAGTCATGGATCCCTTCGTAAGCAGTCAGTGCCGCGATCCCCAGCGTGCTCGCTTGCGCATGCGAAAGCATCTCCGGTTTCAGAACAAGCCCGCTCTCCGGAATGACAACATACTCGGCAAAACAGCCAACAATCTCGGGTGTCATTAAGCCAAAGACTGCATCACCGCCTTTCAGGCGGGTCACTCCCTCGCCCACGCTTTCGACGACGCCCGAGAAGTCTGCACCTAAGCAATTGTATTTCGGTCGAAACAGTCCTGCGTGCATCCGAACCAGAAAGGGATCGGCTCGCATCAATCGCCAGTCCAGCGGATTCACCGCCGCAGCCATCACCTTCACCAGGACATCGCCTGCTTTCACTACAGGCATCGCCCGCTCTCTGATCGAGAGCACCGCCGAACTGCCGTATCTGTCATAATAAAGTGCTTTCATGGTATCTGATTAAAAAGTGAGTGCAGCTGCCGGCTCCTGATTGATCATCACATCCGCACGCAGATACTTTGATTTGAATGTGCGCACCTTCGTCAGCCGCACCAAAACGTCTTTGCCCTGATACACACCGTTCAATTCAGCCGTGTTGGAGAAGGCGGGTAATTTTTCGCGAATGACTGCCTCATCATTAATCGTAATGGTCACTTCACCCGCCCAGTTGATGTTAGGATCATACTCACCGCCGATCCGGTAGACCGCCTCAGCGACACCCGCTGGACGATAATATTCGGTCGGTGCTTTCGTCACACATCCAACCGCAGTCAGGGTTAATACTCCAAGAATCAGTAATCTAATATAAGTCATGGCCATTTGTAAACTGCACGGTGTAGTTTAGGTCAAATATAAAATTGCACTCTCCAGTGTATTTTCATGTGCTTTGTTCATGAACGCAGAAATCGCAGGCAACGAGCGCCGGAAAGCCCGGAAGCGCAACGAAATCATCAAAGGTGCTATCCAGGCTTTCCAGCAGGAAGGCTACGAGCGGGCCTCCATGGATCTGGTAGCCGAGCTTGCGGGCGCATCGAAGCGCACCGTGTATAATCACTTCGCCAGCAAAAAGGACTTACTCTGGGAAGTGATCGCCGAGTTAATGGCAGGCCAGCAAACGCAGAAGCCGATCCCCTACTCCAAAGACGAATCGCTCAAAGCGCAGCTGGGACGCTTCGCGGATGCGCAAATGTATTTCATCCTCGACCCCAAAAGGCTCTCCATTGTCCGCCTCCTCACCTCGATCTTCCTTCAAAACGAAGCCCTGCGCGACGAAGCGAGCCAAGGCAATCGCTGCCAACCGGATCCTTTCATCCCCTGGTTGAACGCAGCAATTAAGGACAAACGCATCCAAGCGAAAGACCCCGAGCTGGCCGCAAAAATGTTTCGCGGCCTAATCGAGGGTTCGATCAATTACCCCGCACTTTACGAACCGCAAAAAACCGCCACCGAACTCAAGCCACTGAAAGAGGAAATTATCGCGCTTTTTCTGAGCCGCTATGGATAGAAAAAAGCTATACTAGAGAAGTGAAACCAGAGAGTCTCAATTTGAGTTCAAACGTCTAAAAACACTCGACCGTTAAACTCAGACGCGACAAGCTGCCCTCAAACCATGGATCGCCCTTCTATTATCGCTAATTTCCCAGCAACCGCTCCGGTGCTGCGCCGCACTCCACCACAAAGGTAATGACGTGATCCGATCTTCAGCTTTTCAGACCGGCGCGGCAAATACCCGTCAGAATTTATCAAAATATGGAAGAATTCTCTAACACATTCTCGGTTGATAGTGCGTTGCTACAGGAACTTGGAGAGCGCCTTGTCACTACCCCTCACGTCGCACTCGCTGAGTTGGTAAAAAATTCTTACGATGCAGATGCGACCGAAGTTCATGTATTTATCCGGGAAGGCGACAATGGTGGCCCAGAAATCGAGGTTCGAGATAACGGCCACGGGATGAATCTGCACCAGATCAAAAATTACTGGATGAGGATCGGAACAAGCCATAAGTCCGATGATGATATGTCAGAAAAATACGGAAGACCATTAACTGGAAGTAAGGGTATTGGTCGTTTTTGCGTTCGACGATTGGGGACGCGTGTCAAATTTGAATCTTCAGCAGTATGCCCAGACGGTATAGAAACGAATTCACTGGAAATCGACTGGATGCAATTCACCCCAGGTAAAGATGTTTCAGAAGTCCCAGTAAACGGACGTAGAGGAGTTAGCTCTGAAGGTGAAACTGGACTGACCTTAATAATGTCAGGATATAGCCGCATAAGTTGGCACGAGTTAGAAGATCGACGAAGTTATGGCTATTTGTTGCGGCAACTTGCAATGTTGGCGGTAAATCGTGGAGCATCACGAGAAGGTTTCGATGAAGACCCGGGGTTTCAGATATTCTTGCATGCTTCTGAACTAGATGAAGAGCAAACTGAAAACGACAATAACTCAACAGTAGCTGCAACAGACATTCGTGAGAGTGTAATGCATGCAGGTTGGGGTTTGTTGACAGCTAAAATTGATAATGAGGGCTACATCACCTGCAAATTAGACGGAAAAACACCAGTAGGGACGCGCTCATATCGAAGCAGTAAGCCACTTAAATATCTAACTGATGTTAGCTTGAAGCTGTCAATTTTCGTAGAAGCAGATGAGTGGAATCGAGATACAACACTTATGCCTAGCGGAAAACGTAGAGAGATGCTCGACAACTGGGGCGGAGTTCAAGTTCGGCAAAATGGCATGCGGGTCGATCCCTACGGAAATCCAGACAATGATTGGCTTGGGATTGAAAGGGATAGAGCTCGGCGACTAGGAAAGCCAACCAATGAAGACCTGATGAACTTCGCTGATACTCTCAAAGCCAACAATAGGCAAATTGAGCCTGCAAGAGTTTTGTTAAATATGCTATCGTCGAGATCATACATGGGTGCGATAGAGATTGGAGACGCTGAAGACACACTTCTGCAAAAAGCAGACAGACAAGGCTATGTCGATAGCCCTGCGTTCAATGAGCTTAAGAAATTTGCGCGATTCGCGATTGATTGGGCGATGATCTGGCGAGATTTTGCAGTGCAAGAGAAGGATCGTCAGCTAGTTGAAAAATACAGGAATAATCTCGAATCGAACTCTAACATTGGGCGAATTAAAGCAGTCGAACAGTCAGATGTTGCACTTAAAGTGATCCGGGATGGCGTATCACGACTGCGAGATGACGCATCACCAATCACAACTTCGTTTATTGAGAATTTAGCTTCTGCAGCATCACTATTAGAAACTGAGATCAGAATTAGCAAAGCTGATCTACAGCGTTTTCAGTTAGTTGCATCGGCATCGACTCTAAGCTTACTTTATCACCACGAGGTAAAATATATCTCCAAAGAATTAATTACCCTTAGCGCTGATTTAGCTGAAGCCATTGAGGAGCTTGATGGCCCCCTACAAACACGTCTAGCAGAGGTTAAAGTTTCGGTAATATCAGCGATTGATAGCCTCGATTCTTTGGGTGAACTAACCGAAGACATGAATGCGCTGGACCGAAAAGCGAAAGCCTTAGAATTAGATTTAGCTAGGCAGGCAAATAATTCAATCGCTCGCTTCAAAAGAATACTTTCGGCATATAAAATAGATATTAGAATGAATATCCCATCTGGCATCTTAGTCGGGCCGATGCTTAAGGGCGAGCTGGTAGCAATACTGCTAAACTCAGTATCAAATGCAATCAAGGCAGTTATAGCCGGAGGCGCCAATAATGGTTCAATTGAGATAACTTCCGAAGCTAAGGGAAAAAATATCCTTGTTTATATTAAAGATAACGGGATTGGAATGAATGAAGCTGATATGGAATCAGTTTTCAGTCCCTTGGTTTCTGATCCAAACTCTGTGCTATACGATGCACTTGAAGAACGTGTAGAGTCTCAAGACAAGCAACTTTTAGGGCAAGGTTCTGGTATGGGATTATCCATATTAAAAGGTATCTTAGAAAACCGTAAAGGTAGTGTTAAGTTTATCCCACCTGAAGAGAACTGGGCAACCTGCCTGCAACTAACTATACCATCTCCGAAATGAAAAAAATTTACTGGATAGACGATACGCACGACAAGCAGAAGCCCCCAACGGGCAGACCACGGAATCGCATTGAAAAAGCCTTAAATGTGCAATTAGAGGTTAGTCTGATAGAAGAACGGAGCCAATTCGATGACCTCCTCTCTGAAATATCTAAAACTAAACCCATCGGATTTTTTATGGACTACCAACTGTCTAAAGTCGGAAAAGATGGACGAATGGCTTTTGGAAATACTTGGGCTAATGAACTACGTGCGATTTCTCCCCAAGCGGCTGTCATTGGTATCAGCCACGAGCACGAAGAGAAAATCCCTGAACTTCGATTGCAAAGTTTTCTTGAGTTTTACCAACGTGAGACGATTGAGGGAGCTAGTGCTCCATTTGAACAGCTTAGAGCACTTTTTAGTGGCTATGAGGCAGTCGCAAAGATTAGAGGTAAACAAAACTTAAACGGCACTGAGGCAATGCTAAAGCTGATTAGACCGCCAAAAGAAACTTATGAGCTATTAAGTGCAGCCATCCCGTCAGAATTACGTAAGACTTGGGACGACGAAACGAATCACATTGCCAGTCGCTGGATCTGGCACTGCCTAATGGGCCTACCTGGCTTTCTTTATGACGAACTCGAGCTTGCAACATATATTGGTTTGAATGTTGCAGGACTAAAACGTGTCGCTAATAATTTTGATTACGCCCTATACGAGGGTGTTTTTGCAAACAAGGGCAAACCTCGCTGGTGGCGCTCGCAAACTCATAAGTTTTTCGAGGACGCATTCAAAGTGTCGCCCTCGGCTCCCGCACATTTATCGCGTCACGATTTGTTAGAATTATGCGGAGTAGATTCCAAGCAGCATCACAGGTTTTTATCTAAGCCTCATGGCTCAGATCAAAAAGACAAAATCCCCACATGTGTGGCATTTGAAGACGGCTTATGCAAATACCAAGACCGCGTTCAGGCTCTGATTGAGGACACCGTAATTGATGATGCAGAAGCGAATCCCGACTATGGATTTGAAGCACGTAGAAGATACAGCCCTAAAAGATGAAGGCTAATAAAAAACGTGGAAAGGTGATGCCAAAGCCCGCCTCGAAACAGTATTATTTCTCAGACCATAGAGACTACGATAAGGTAGCTGATGCGGAATATTTATTTTTCAAAGAGTTGGCAGCATCTAGAACTTCAATATCTCACGAAAGAGGTATTAGAGACGCACAATACTCGGCGAATCAGTTCATTCAAGACCTCTCAAAAGGACTTCGCGTTATTGCAAGATTCACTGTTACCGACCCTAGATCAGACCTCGAATTTACAATGACTTTAGGGACATTACTAATACCTGCTAATGGGCACTCCTCACCGCTCGTGACCCATTTCATGACACTTTCAAGAGGGCTAAAAATTGAAGTAAAAGTTCATCTAGATTATGATTTTGATCCTAGTGCAATGGAAACGAAACCGTCGCCTCACTTTCAATCTGGAGGCCGATTCAAAGATGCTATCTTGCAGGCATTCCCGGATGAACAGCTAGAAGTAAAATGGGAAAAAGATTTGGATAAACCAAGATTCCCCGCTCTTCCCATGTGCACCGCGCTTTTTTGGCACTCAGCATTTTTGGAATTTCAAAATACCCCAGAAATCAATGCGATATTGGCGTCACCCAGATGGAAACTATTAGTTAAGAATGCTGAAGCGAGAGTATTGAAGCCTTTTATAGAGGATGCAAAGAGACTACTTGAATCTCATCCAGCCGAAGGCTTAATAAATGCGTTCTACGTGCAAGTAGAGAAGTAGCCAAACTAGTCACAAGCTTTTTTGTAGTTTCTCCGATTTACTATAACTTTCAACGACCGCTCAAGTTGCGTAGATGAACTTATTCTGCTGAGTGATGGGTAATTGTCATAAACCCACTCGTCAATTAGTCCTCTTATCTGCTTTTTACTATTCAAGCCTCCAATTGCGCTGCATTTACGCCAGAGATCATCTATATCTGAAGTCAGATTGACATCTTCCGCGATAGGCATCCAAAGCCTTTTAACGTCACTAGGCTCTAGCTTTAACATGCCAGAACCAAAAGTCCTTCCAGTAATTTCAGAACTTATTTGGACAATGGTAGAATGAAATAACATAGATACTAGTTTCTTCATTCGAGCGGTGACATGCGGCTTAAAATAAACGCCATATAGACTGTTTGTGCAGATAACTTTCGCTTCGTTTAACAGCAATCGAGGTCCATCAGTAGACATCGCCTTGAAGAAGCCGTCTGGCCGGTCAATCAATAATGGAGCATACCAGTCCGTGCGTTTATGATACGTAGCAACCGTCTGGATCTTTGAAGTATCATAAGATTCAATGTAGTCCAACGAAGCGCGACTCACCTTACCTGCTTCTGGGCAAAACAGCCAAACCCCAGAGTCGGATTTTAAATCTGCATTCCAACTACGCTTAGAGTATCTAAGCACTGAATCTAAAGGGAATCGAGGAGTGATCGCAGATAAGTCTTTCCTTGGAATCCCTAAATTTTGACGTTTCGATTCATTCAACACGAAGAATGGCGTGTCACCAGTTACGACTCCAATTTTAATATCAGCAAGATCGCCTAAGCGCTGAAACGGCATATTTTCGTCAATTCGGTGCACTTTTAGATTAAATGATTTTGATATAAGCTGAGGTAAAACGTAACCGTTAATCTTCTGCGTTAATGACTTTCTCGCAGTCTCATTCTGAGACAAAAACTCAAGAGCCTGCGACAATTTATTGCATTCGACTCCGCGAACTTCAGCTGGTTTTTGGCTTGAATTAGGGTATCGCTGGAAATTATCAAAAAGAGCTAAAACCACCCGCTCTTTAGCTCCTTCAGACATGAAGCAACGTTCACGAATGGATAATAAAGTTACACTGTTAAAATGCTTAGCGCAAATTTCGAGAAGCCCCTGACTGTAATCCGAATGTAATATAGATTCCGGAACGACAAAACCTATCCTCCCTCCTTCTTTTAGAATTTCAAAAGCCGCTAAGATAAAGTAAGCCCATAGGTTTGCTTTCTTGCCAATAGTGTAAAGTTGCTGAACCTGACGTAAAGATTGGCGGGTTTCATCAGATAAATTACTAGGTCGTAAATATGGAGGATTACCAATCACGGCATCATACTTTTCGCCGATCTTAAACGCCTGTGAAACAAAGTTTGAGCAATATACCTGACTCTGAGGAACCCCCATTTTTA
Source organism: uncultured Opitutaceae bacterium (assembly GCA_964352065.1). Classification (GTDB taxonomy): domain Bacteria; phylum Verrucomicrobiota; class Verrucomicrobiia; order Opitutales; family UBA2995; genus UBA2995. The sequence continues at coordinate 7,670 of CAYGQM010000101.1, read as the reverse complement.
TAGCATTCTGGCAAGCTGTCCCATCAATATCGCATGTCCCAATACTGGAACGAATGGAACGCTTCCCAAACTGCAGCAATTGATTCATTGACTGCTCAATAAAAACTCCACCGCCAGAGCTAGGTTCAAAGACTGTATCGTCTTTACTTCGAACTCCCCAGCCAACAAGACCTTTCGCCAGTATTGCAGGCGTGTCATAGCGACCTAACAGTCTTCTTTCAGTTTTTGTCATTTAATTGTGCTATGGGATCTGAAAACAGTGTATTTATTATATTTCTATACTCTTAGCCAACTTTTTGACACTCCGTGCAATATCTCGTGCTCGAAGGTAGAAGTAAGCATCGATCGTATTTCTAGCGAAGTCCGTTGATTTGAAAAGCTTATACATTGATTTTCTTCCCTGGATCGTCCTCGAATGGCTAAGGGCAAGAACTCCCATAGCAGGGTCAATGTTCATTTTTCATATCCGGCAATCTTACTCCCATTCCCTGTTGTAGCTTGCAGTACTGATAGTCACTCCCCATCCACCATTCTATTTTCCACGTTTGCTACCTTCACCTGCGCGCTTACAACCAAAGGAATTCCGCTCCACTGCAAGCACAGCGACGAATCATGGTTGCTCCCACCTAAACTTGGACTCTATGGTGGTTCCCCATGCAAACAACCACCATTGCGTTCATAGGCGCCGGGGATATTTCCCTACTTCACGCCGAGGCTATCAAGCATTGTGACTCAGCCCGGCTAGTTGGTCTTTGGTCGATCGACGCGAAATTGAACACGGACAAATCTCAGCTCTACGGGTGTCGCATCTACGAATCGGTCGAAGCATTGGTCAACGATCCAAGCGTGGATGCCGTCTTTATCCTTACCAATTTGGAAACGCATACTGAATATGCCACACTCGCGATGAATGCGGGTAAGCATGTGCTGATTGAAAAACCGGTTGCTCCCAGTATCGATGAGCTCAAAGCTCTCAAAGCCTGTGCGGAAAAAAATAATGTAATCCTGTGCCCGGGACATAATTACATACACGAACAATCCGTCCAACGAACCAAAGAGCTACTCGATTCTGGCAAGTTGGGGAAACTGGTAACGATCTATATCCACTACCACATTCACCATCCGGAGGAAGTAGCTCGTCGTTACCCCGGTGTAATTCGCCACATCCTTACCCACCATAGTTACATTCTTTTGTATCTTGCAGGAAAAACCCACGCACCAGAATCGGTTTCGGCCATGAAGTCGGTCGTACATTACGATGAATTTGAAGGCGAGGACCTCGCGATGATCAACTTGCGACTTAAGTCGGGTGCCCTTGCCCACTTCTGTGCCGATTTTGCAGCGGATGATAACTCCAGTGAGCCCTGGACCTTTTCAGTCAAAGTAATCGGTACGGAAGGCGCGTCCCGTTTCAGTTATCGCGACTGGATAGAAAACAAACCTGGCGTTGTTCACTCCCATACCTTCTCGGCCTACGAGTGGCACATCCGGGAAGAGGTCCGTCACTTTGTCGAAGCATGCTTCCAGAAAGGCGCCATGCCTCTTTCGACCATCGACGATGCGATTACCGCGCAACGCATCATAGAAAGCTGCGAAGTCTCCATCGAGGAAAAGAGGGAGGTTAATTTATCAAACCAAGAAGAATCCCCTTGAATTTAGAAGCCGGTCGGTAAACTCGGCTTGCATGCCGGTAGCGGTTCTAACTACGATATTGCTCTTCCTATGAAAGTCAGCACTCCTCCCTTTCCCGTCTGCGTTCTGAGACGCACTCTATTTTTCTTTGCCTGCCTGTTGGCTGCCCCAAACACACTCATCCAGGCAACTCCTCCCGCACTTCATACTCCGGCCCCAACGTTCTCTGTATCCGATCGCTATGTGGCCACCAGTGTTTTCCACTGGTACGTATCGAACGGCGGTCAGCTAAGTGGGCCATGGCTACCCATTGAAGGTCGGGCTAACTGGACCGGAGAAACCGAATGGTGGAAAGGTCAGATCAAGCAAATGATGAGCGCCAACATCGATGTGCTTTACGTCCACCTCATTCATCAACTCGAGGGACAACGTATAAACTTCTTTACTGCGCTTAACGAACTTCGGGCCGAAGGTTACGATACTCCGAAAATCGCTCCTTTTTTGGACGCGCAGGTGATCTGGAACGACGAACCTGCCTTGCTAAATCTAGCCGAGGAAAGTGTGAAGGACGAGTTTGTTGCGCAGTATATTCGCTTCTTCGAACAATACTTCAGTGCTAATACCGACGAGTTCGCCGACGACTATCTGGCGCGTCAAAACGATAAACCGATTCTCAATACCTGGCACGTTAAATTCAGATTCAGCAATGTGGGTTCGCTGTCCCGGTCGGACGTAAACAGTCGCTTAGTGGCAGCGTTAGGAACTGAACATCCTTATTTCAACAATGGATTCGTGATGGTGACAACGGCGCTCAATACCCCCGTTTTGTCTTTCGCCGACGAACAAGTGCCACAATTTGAGATCAACGAGTATTATTACGCTCATACGTTTAACTCTATTAATTCAGTTCAACTAAAAGGAGGTTATTGGGATCAGAATGTCCGAACTCCTGGAGATTTCCTGGCACGCTCGGGCGGGAGCAACTATCGGGCAGCATGGAATCAGATCGACAGGAATACGACCCAGCGAATCTACATCGAAAGCTGGAACGAATACGACGAAGGAACGGGAATCTACGCTGTCGATACCGAATCTCCCCTTTACATCGCGCCAGAAAACCTAAGCGGCAACACCGATACCTGGTCCTCTACGAATGATCCATTCGAATATATCAAAACCACCGCCGAAGGAGCCTCCACCTTCAATGACATACCCGAGTTAGACGCATCGATTCTTTGGCACAACCTACCTGCGACCATGACTCCTGGTGAGTCTCGCATCGCCAACCTTATTGTGCGTAACACCGGGGACAATAGCTGGACAGCTCAAGGTGGTTACCAGTTACTTCAAGGAGAGAACGATACAGCGTTCGTTTCCGAAAAACGCATCCTTCTAGACGATTCGAAAGACGAAATCGCTACCTACGGTGGAATATTTCGAGGCCGTCCAAAAGTTTTTCAAGTATCCTTACAAGCCCCCAATTCTACCGGCACCTATGCTACAAGCTGGCAAATGACCCAGACTGACTCGGATCGCTTTGGAGAAAGACTCGACATCAATATCGAAGTTAAAAGCAAATCTGGTGGTACCGTCACCCTCGGGGAGTTAAATCAGATTCAGGACGGTAATCCCAAATTAGCGTCCTTCACAACATCACCCCCTGGACTCACAGTTGACCTGACCTATAATGGTTCACCATTTCCACCGAAAGAGGTGGGAACCTACACCGTCGTCGGAACCATCAACGACGCAGATTATTCGGGAAGCGCGTCGGCAGTACTCACGGTTTCACCCGACCCGAATCTCCTCGCGGGACCCGGTGGTTTCGAGTCCATAAACCCAGATGCTACCACCAGCTCTCCACCCGATACCGTAGACGGGCTAACTTTTCCAGGTTGGCGCTTTTTCAACGTTGATTCATCACAGGTGGCATTCAGCGCTGAAATAACGGAAAATGCTTCAGCTGGGAACCAGGCTCTGCGTCTCTCAGCCAATAATACCGCAGGAGCTTCCAACTACGCGCTCGATCAATGGGACGACTCAACCCATACAACCGTACAGTCAGATACGACCTATATTGTGTCTGTTGACACAGCCTGGGTGACAGGCGTAACGACCAATAACCTGCAATTTTTGATTCAAGAATTTGATGAATCAGGAAACTATCTGGCAAATGGTCCCTCAAAAGTCCTTTCTGTCAATTCAGCAGATTTCATGTCGGACGCCCTCATTTACAAAACCGCCCATCCAGATACAGCGGAGATCGGTCTGTCCTTCAGTCCTATGCGCGGGCTCGTCGGAACAACGACTGTCGATATAGATAACGTTCAAATACAAGTGGCCGCTCCACCCATAAATGGAGACTTCGAGTCTGGGGCAACCGTTTCGACGGGAGGAGCAGATGTTTTCGTAGACACCACGTCGCTTCTGGGCTGGCGCCTATTCAGCGTGGGTTCTCCCCCCATCACGCGTTTTACTGGAACTCTGGTCGACGCTGGAGATTATACAAACGGACAAACCGGAACCCGGGCAATGCGCCTGGACACGAACAATTCAGGATCGCCGGCTGCTTTCGATTACGGACTCGATAATGACAACGCAAGAATCCAAGTTACATCCGGGGAAACCTACACCTTCTCATTTGATGTAGCTTTGGATTCTTTCAATGGAAATACTATAGACTTGGCGGCATCCATTGCTGAGTTTGATGCCGCAGGAGCTTTTACGGGGACTTCCGGATCCATCACACCTACCTTGACGTCAGACAAAACCTTTTATCCCCACACGCTGGATTACACGATCACAAACCCAAACACGACTCAGGTGGTTCTCTCATTTCGCCCGGCAACCAGTGGGCAAAGCGCGGTAATTATCGACAATGTTGAATTTGCTCCGTTTGCTGAAAATTTTCCCTCACCTCAACTCAGTATCGAAAGACAGGGTACAAGTGTTGAGTTATCTTGGCCAGAATCGTATTTGGGATGGTTACTTCAAACGAACGGAAACCTAAAGAACGTGGACCAGTGGTCAGATATCGAGGGAACCGATTCCAAAACTAATCAAACTGTTCCCATTACACCAGCGCTTATCCGCCAATTTTTCCGGCTCCGAGAGCCATAAGGGATATCCATCAGGCCGACAGTATTCGTTATCTGCAACGTCGTGCTACTCTCCAAAATTTCGTTTACTTACTCGTCGCTTCTTTTTTGCTTTCACGATTGATCAGATTCGAATTTTCTCCAGTCTACCCAACGTTATCGTTCACCACACCCACCGTCTATGAACCACCTACCCTATTCATCTTCCACCACTCGTCGCAATTTCCTAAAGACCGTCGCTGTTAGCGGAATGGCCGCCGCTGCCAGTCCCCTTTCCAGCATCGCTGCCCACCACAAAAGCGCGGGAGTGAAACTGGGATACGATAACTTTGCCGTCCGCGCCATGAACTGGATGGTCGAGGATCATCTGACATATTCTGAGAAACTGGGCATTGATTCGCTCTTCATGTCGGACCTGGACCATTTCAAAAGCTTTGATACGAGTTATCTGAAAGACGTTCGCAAGAAAGCATCGGACATGGGTATCGACATCCATGTGGGTACTTGGAGCATCTGCCCCACCTCAGTCACTTTCAAAGACAAATGGGGCACGGCTGTTGAACATCTGAGACTTTCAATCCGTGTGGCAGAGGCCTTGGGTTCTCCGGTCATACGCGTCGTCCTTGGTAATCGCGACGACCGCAAAACTGAGGGCGGGATTATGGCCCGTATCAAGGACACCGCAGCCGTCTGCCGTGTGTGCCGTTCACAAGCCATGGATGCAGGCATCAAGATCGCTATGGAAAACCATGCAGGTGATATGCAGGCGAGCGAGGTCGTTACGCTTATTGAAGAGGCAGGTGGCACCGACTATATGGGGGCTAACCTCGATGCCGGAAATGCTTCCTGGACCCTGGAAGATCCCCTCGAAAATCTCGAGATTATGGGACCTTACGCAGTAACGACCAGTTTGCGCGACTCCGCTATTTGGACCTCTGAAAAGGGCACCACTGTTCAGTGGACCGCGATGGGACAGGGCAACGTCGACTGGATCGCCTACTTCAAACGCTTCAAAGAACTCTGCCCAGGGGTTCCCGTTCACATCGAAACCATTTCCGGTTTTAATCGCGAAATCCCGTTTCTCGAAGACGGATTCATGGATATGTTTCCCGAGATGAAGGCGACCACGCTGGCGCGCTACCTAAAGTGGGCCCGGGAAGGCAGCCCACGCGATCCTTGGAAAGCACCAGAAGGCCCTAACGCCGACAGAGCTGATCACAACAAGGATCTGGCTACGCAAAACTTTCAAAAGAGCGAAATCGAGGAGAGCTTGCGCTACTGCAAGTCAATCGGACTAGGATTAAAGAAATAGTCGGTAAGCTTTGCATCCAGGAAGCGACAAAATGCCGTTCGTTGCCATTTGCGGTTAAAAATGGCAACGATCGTCAAAACATGAAACGAATTCCACGAGTTATCCTGATATTGATCGGGATCAATTTCGTATTTTTTCTGCCATACCTTTTGGCTGAAGGACTTTACGATACACTACTAGATCACTTTGCTTTATTTTTTATAAAGAATGATGACTTCCACGCCTGGCAGTTCTTTACATATATGTTTCTTCACGGAAACGAGCTGCACATCATTTTCAATATGGTTGCCCTCGCTTCTTTCGGAATCCCGCTGAGTGTGATCTGGGGGTGGAGACGCTTTCTGTGTTTCTTTTTGATAACCGGGATTGGTGCCGGAATTTTTTACACTGCGGTCGGTTACTTTCAGTATAATCAAGCATTTCAAACCTTGGTTGAATCGGGGCTAACTCCGAAGTCGATCGACTCCATGCTGATCGCACTGACTCACGATGGCGGGCTGGTCCGAAAAATATCTGACCCAGCCCTGAAGGACCTTTTCAACCTCTACCGCTCAGCTGCCGTTGGAGCTTCCGGTGCCATCTACGGCATTTTGGTTGCATTCGGAGTCCGATTTCCAAATGCCAAACTCATACTCATTATTCTTCCCGTACCCATTAAGGCAAAATACCTGATACCGGCTCTGATCTCAGGAGATCTCTTCTTTGGTATCACAGGCGTATCTATTCTCGGTGGAGGAATCGCACACTTTGCCCATGTGGGTGGAGCGGCCATTGGCCTGGTGATCTCGCTCTACTGGAAGTTTCGCTTAAAGGAGACTGGTAACTACATGGATTAACATAACCTGTTGCCTTTCGAAAGAAGCCAATCAGGAGTCCTGATTTTTGGGGGCAGAATTCCGTACCCCAAGCTCGACTGGATTTCCATCGTTTAGCTTTCCAGGCCTAATCGCATCTTGCTTTATTTTAACCATAGTCCTTATCAATCGCAAAAGAGACATTAGATAAGGCAATCCAACACGGAGGACTCTAAAGCTAGATGTTCCCATACCTGCTCGTCTATTAATCCAGGAAACGGGTACCTCCACGACCAGATAACCTTTTAATATCGGATTCAGCCCGGTTTCTAAATTTGCCGAGAAATGAGGCTCAACCAAATCGAGGTCTTTAAATACTTCAGCGCGATACAGCTTTAGATTATTAGTGATATCGTGCACCCGTTTTCTCGTCATGATTCTCACAACCAGATGAAATATACGATTACACATCATTTTTCCGAACGGGTAGTTAACCATCAATGACTGATAGCTAAACCGACTACCAATCGCCCCATCATGTCCTTTGGATACGGCCTTGAGCAAATCACGGAACTCTGGAAGTGTTTCAACAAAATCACAGTCCATGGAAAGAATATACTCACCCGTAGCGGCAGCGTACCCTTCCTTCAGCGTCAACCCGACACCATTGGGAGGTAAACGTTTTATCAACTTTACTCGCTCGTCACGCTGACCACAAGCCAGAATACGATCCGCAGTATCGTCCTTACTGTTATCATCAACAAGTATGATCTCATAAATTGATCCGGCCTGAGAAAAGTGGACACGAGATTCTCTTAAAGAGAGGATCGAAAC
>CAYGQM010000100.1:0-17719 GCA_964352065.1 uncultured Opitutaceae bacterium | reverse complement strand
CAAAAAAGAATCGGGCATCAAACCCAACTTGACAAAAACTCCCATAGCAGGGTCAATAGTCAATTATGCCGTTTTTCGGTCTCAATGAACGGTTTAGTCAAGAGTCAAGACCTGACGTCATACGCTCCTTTAACGGTTTAGTCAAGAGTCAAGACCTGACGTCATACGCTCCTTTTCTGACGTCATACGCTCCTTTTTGACGTCATACGCTCCTTTGACGTCATACGCTCCTTGTTTTAAATACCCTCACTCTCAGTAAATGCAGCTGCTTCTAAAAGTTATAAAATGTCCAAACTCAATTATGCCGTTTTTCGGTCTCAATAAACGGTTTAGTCAAGAGTCAAGAGCTGACGTCGTATGCTGTCGTCTGTCGTATGACGTCGTATGCTGTCGTAGACGTCGTATGCTGTCGTATGACGTCTGACGTCGTATGCTGTCGTATGACGTCGTATGCTGTCGTAGAATCTCCTGCTGATGGAGTTTCCAACTATTTTAGAGTTTCAATGGAGACCGTAATAAGTCCAGACGGGAGTATTTCAAGCTACCCTGAAGTAGGCAGGTCAATTGAACTCACAGCCGGAGGTAAGGAGATAAGAGATGCCTTCGCAGATACAACAGGGAGAACGCACGCTTGGGGTAGTTCTTCAGGTTCTGGGGTGATAATTGGAAGTATAGCTGCAATAGGAGAACCATTTGAGCAACCTATTTCAAATTATGTTGCTCCAATATATATGACGAGTAGCATTTCAATTAATAGAGAAACAGGTATGTTAAACGGATCATTTACCACATCAAACTTCCCTTCTTTTCAGTTTTTTGTGAATGGAAAAAGCGTATTAAATGTCAAGCAGGGACCATCTCCAACGGACATTTTTGGTTCAAGCAAACATTCGGTGAACAAACAACTCTGTGATCCAAAGAAATGACTCGCAAGTGCACAATATTCTTCATTTTTTTATTAAGCTCATTTTGTTGTTGGGCAAAAAAGGGAAATGTCATTATTATTCTTCCGGAGAATTTCGTGGGATTTGGAGCGATATCAATAACGAATGATTCCGATAAAGACCAAGATGGCAATTTCTATAAATCTGGACAAACCCTTTTGGTGTTTCCTGATCGTTTCGGTTTTACTGAAATTCCTTTGGAACTGGTTTTTGAAGATATTAGTCTAGTGGTTTTATTGGCTAACGGGCATGAGGTTCCAATTACGACATCTGCTCTTGACGACACTGTTGGAAATAGATTTTGGCTTCTTCCCAAACCAGCGAGTGGCTCTATGTATTTTTTTGTTGGCCACCAAAATCAGGCAGTGGAATTTAAAAAGAAACACAAAAGATTATATCAAGAAGGCTTCCAGATTTCGGAATACTTTGATAGCTTACGTGACCAGGGGTAGTCGATAGCGGACAGCCAATGGGGACAGCCAATGGGTTCAATGGTCTATTGTCAAGAAAGCCTCCAAATTGATAATTGACTATTGACTCTATTGGGCCTTCCTTGACTCTATAGGGCCTTGCCTGTATGAGGTCCGTCACGAATTTCAAAAGACGAATAATGAAGCATCGAATAAGTATTTGATGTGGGCACTGAACAGGCAATTGAATCTCCAGGGTGACAGGTAACCGGGGCAGGATGCGGACGAGGACCTTCTCGACAATCTTCTGGAGTACGTTTTGGGTTTCGATCCTCTGGTGGGTGACGCTTTCCACATGGTTTTGTCTGTGACCACCTTGCTAAAACGCGGATTACCGATCCTGATTTCTGAATCCGCTGGACCATCGCTGGAGACTCTTGCGGTTTTTACGCGACGAAATGATTGCGAGGAGATCGGTCTAACCTATGTTCTTCAAACGAGCTCAAACATGCAGGGCTGGGACGATGTCTTAGCTCCTGCCGTATTGCTCGGCAGCTTTGCGGAACCGGATGGTCGAGGCGAGTAGGAATCTTCAGACCCGGGGTACTGGCACGTATATATGAAACCTTGAAGCGCTAACGGTTAAACGCCTGAGAAGGCTGTAATTACGATTTGGTCTTCCGGGTTTCAGTTTTCATCTCGTTTAGATAGTTTATCATCAGCGAATGGAGTTCTTCGGTTTTTTCAAGGAGTTGCTTCGACAAGTCATCGGATTCACCCAGGTCGTCGGTAATATTGAATAGTTCCAGCCTTTCTTGGGTCCAGGTCTTAACCAGTTTGTAATCACCCAGAATAATCGAGCTTTCAGGCGAACGGTCGACGGCTTGATGAAAGAAAAGAAAGGGCTTGGCACGATCAACGTTTCCACGTCCGCCGTGGGTCAGGACTTCGGTCATACTTCCGCCATCGAGAACATTCGGAAGAGGTTTTGTGTATCCGGCCAGGTCGGCGATAGTAGGAAAAATATCCAGACCTGTTACGGGCACGTGGCTGATGCTGTTTTCTTTTACACCCGGTCCAATGACCACAAAGGGCACTCGGATGCCTCCTTCGTAGACGGAGCCTTTGCCGTCGCGGAGGGGATCATTGCGGTGAACTTCGGGCTCCCTCTGTCCGGGGATCGTATTTCGTCCGCCGTTGTCTGACAGGAAAAATATATAGGTCGTTTCCTTTAACCCGAGGGCTTCGATCTTATCGATAAGAATCCCGATGCCTGTGTCTACATCCGCGGTCATGGCAGCGAATTGCGGCATCGAGTGTTTTTTTCCGGTTTTCCAGTGAGCTGCTTCCTTCAATGAGTCTTCGCGGTAAAAGATATCCAGGTGAACGGCGTAGTGAGAAACCTGAAGGTAAAACGGGTTTCCGGCCTTGGACTGTGTTTCCATGAAGTCACAGGCACTATTGGTGATACTCCAGATTAGTTTCGGGTCGTCCTTTGCCGCAGGCCCACCGCTGCCTTTTCCACCTCCGGTAAAGTTGCCGGTGACGCCATCGCTGGTATCGTAACCCATTTCCTCGGGCGTCACGTTGTCAAAGCGCATGTCCCACTTACCAAAATGAGCGGCACGGTAATTCGGGTCGGCGTCTTTAAGCATGCGAGGGATGCTTAGTTGTTTGCGGTAATTCGCGGTCCAGTTCTCTTGATCTTTTTGGTAGATATGGCGCGAGGGTCTCTGACCTATCAATAGACTACGGCGAGTGGGGCAACAGTACGGTGCTGGTGCATAACCAGCGGTAAAGCGGATTCCCAGATTCGCCAAACGCTCTAGGTTGGGCGTTCTGAAATAATCACTCTTCGTGCGCTCGTCATCCGGGAGTATTTGAAGGGAACTACCGACCCAGCTCTGATCGTCCGTTAGTATAACGACAAAATTGGGCGAGTCAGCAGATAGACCGGGCTGCGAGCATAACGAGCCCACCAGAAGCATGAGCAGGAATAGGGTATGGGTAGACTTCATTGTATTGTGGTGGTCGCGGTTCTGGGTAAATAGGACGCAGTCTAATCGAATAGTTTACCGCACCGCGCTGCAATCTCTGAAAGCAAATCCGTCTCCTCTTTCGACCAGTCGTAGGCCGAAGCTTTGGCGATCCCCAGAACTCCCTTCAGTTCACCTTCGGTAATCATTGGCACGGCCAAAGAGCCTTCCATTCCAGTTGCCTTGGCCCCGGGGCGCGCTTGCCCGGAGGTATCGGTTTGTAGATTGCAGATGGTGATAGGTTCTTGTCTTTCTGCTGCCAGACCGGCGATACCTTTCCCAACAGGGACCGTCCTGACGATCTGAACAACTTGTTCGGGTATGTTGAGGGATGTAGCGAGTATGAGAACCTGATCCTGCAGCTGGTGTATCGTTCCGGCTTGGCAACCGAAGTGCGCAATGGTTTCAGATAGTACTTGGTTTAAGTCACCGCTTTGAGCCGCGGATTCGATCGAGTCGGGGATAGTTTTCATGGGCATTATTTCAATCAGTTACTCATACGATTAATAGTCATCCTATGGAAACTTGTTTTCTAACGTTTTCTTTGGAAGTTTCGTATCCTCTTCGGTGGGCGTCAACCAGAGTCGAGTAGGGAGTTCCGTCATCTTGGATCAGGCCGGGCTTGGACTTCCGGATCAAACACATCGGGGAAATCGTAGGGATTGTGGCCTGTTGGTTGACTGAAATACGTTGCAGTCTTGGCAAAGGTAGTCGCGGCAAAGTAGGGGATCGATCGATTGAGTTCGTCGACGGTGCAACCGGTCGCTGTGAAGCCCCAATCCTTGTACTGCTTGAGTAGGTCCTCTGAGAAAAGCTGCCAGTCACTAGGGTATCTCTCTCTGAAAAAAGATCGGATTCATTGCTCCCGTTGTCCTTTATGCTACCGATAGGATTAACGCCCAGCGGTAAAAAGCCACGACCATCAGGTGAAACAAGGATATCTCGGCCGCCTATCTTTTCCAGATGAAACCAACCGATTGGGGTACCTTTTATATCCTTCCGGCCACCGAAGGCGTCGGAGTCCGTCGCTCCTAAATGAACGCAGCAGCAGGCTAAAACGAGTGTGCAGACTGCTGGCATTTTTAAAGATGAAAACATATTGCGAGCCAACCTAGTCTGTAGGGCTGTATAAACAAGTATTTGCTACACTCCTCTGAAGCGGATTCAATGGACCTATGATCAAAGTAGGTACGGTTCAATTCAATCACAGTCCAGGGGACAAAAGTGCGAACATCGATACGATAAGGGCTTTTTGTGAGCAGGCTTCGATGGAGAAGGTTGAGATTCTTGTGTTTCCTGAAATGTGCATCACAGGCTATTGGCATCTGCGTAATTTTGGGAGGTCTCAACTTGAGTCCTTGGCGGAGGCTGTGCCCGGTGGGCCTTCGACTCAGGCCTTGATCGGGCTGGCTCAGCAACATCGACTCATCGTGGGTGCAGGTCTGATTGAAATGTCCAGAGATGGGAAATTATTTAATTCCTACGTGGTCGCTGAACCGAATGGTCGGGTTCATTGCCATCGAAAGCTCCACTGTTTCATCAATGAGCATATGTCGAGTGGTGATCGATACACGGTATTTGAGACTAAACGGGGTTACAAAATCGGGATACTCATTTGTTATGACAACAACCTGATTGAGAATGTCCGCATGACCGCCTTGAAAGGAGCGGATATTCTGTTGGCTCCCCATCAAACGGGAGGTTGTAATTCAGGAAGCCCGCATGGCATGAAGCGGATCGATACCAGGCTTTGGGAAAATCGGGACCGGAATCCAGAGGCCATTGAGGAAGCTTTCAAGGGCCCCAACGGTAGAGAGTGGTTGATGCGTTGGCTGCCATCCCGGGCGCACGACAATGGGCTGTTTATAATATTCAGCAACGGAGTTGGGATCGATGACAATGAAGTCAGGACGGGCAACGCAATGGTGATCGATCCGTATGGCCGGATTTTGGCCGAATCCTGGTCAGCTGACAATACGATGGTGCTTGCTGATTTGGATCTGGATCTTCTTGAAAAAAGCTCAGGGCGGCGCTGGATGCGTGGACGTCGACCGGAATTATATGATGGCATTGCGGAGGTATCTGGGCATGAAATAGATGCTCGAGAAGCGCGGTTTACCTGACCCGTCAGGTCAATTTTGAAATAAGTGAAAAAATGAATTCGTTCCGTATCATTAGTTTATTCTCATCGACGGTTGTCTCACTCGGCCTGACGTTCTCGTTTTTGTTTGCTGCTGGTTCCGAACCGGAGTCTCAACCCGTGTCCCCTGAAAATAGTCTTGAGTTGATACATGTGCCAGAGGGCTTTGAAGTCGAACTGGTCGCTGCTGAGCCGGACGTGATGGATCCGGTGGCATTCACCTGGGGGGCGGATGGCCGACTATGGGTGGCAGAGATGTCCGACTACCCCAATGGCATGGATGGCGAAGGGAAACCGGGCGGACGGGTGCGTTGGCTAGAGGACAGCAATAATGATGGTCGCTATGATCGATCAGTTTTGTTCGCCGAAGGGCTGTCTTTTCCCACAGGAATATTACCTTGGAAAAAGGGGGTGCTGATTACGGCTGCTCCCATGATCCTTTATCTGGAGGATAGTGACGGCGATGGTGTATCGGATACGCAGCACGTGTTGTTCGAGGGTTTTTATGAAGGCAATCAACAATTGCGGGTAAACGGTCTGATCCGGGGTCTGGATAACTGGATCTATTGTGCCAGCGGGGCGCATCGTTCCGGTTATGGGGGTGACAGTGTTGTGATATCAAAGAAAACGGGTCAGGAGGTCGCATTGGGTAGTCGTGATTTTCGTTTCAATCCCGAGACCGGCGAGCTCGATCCTCTTTCGGGTCCGAGCCAGTTTGGCCGCAATCGCGACGACTGGGGGAATTGGTTTGGTCAGATGAACAGTTACCCCATGTGGCACTATGTTTTGCAGGATCAATACCTCCGTCGAAATGCGCATGCTGCCTCTCCGGATCCACGTAAGCAGCTTGTGCTGCCCAGAAATCCCAAGGTGTATCCTTTTAAAGAATTACAAAAACGATTTCATAACTATCAGGAATCGGGGAGATTTACGTCAGCCTGTGGAAGCATGGTTTATAGGGATGGTCTGTTATTTCCTGAATCGGATCTGGATACGATTGATATCTTTACCTGCGAGCCGTTTGGCAATCTGGTTCAGCATAACCGATCGTTTCAGGATGGCGTGAGTTTTACTGTTTCGCTGGAGGGTCCGGTAGAGTTGGACGATGGCGTAGACTTTTTCGCATCCAAAGACCGCTGGAGCCGTCCGGTTATGGCTCGAACCGGTCCTGATGGAGCACTCTGGATAGCGGATATGTATCGTTATATGATCGAACATCCACAATGGTTGCCCAAAGCAGGACAGGATGAACTGAGACCGTTTTACCGTCTCGGCGATGATCGCGGTCGGATCTATCGTGTGAAGCGTAAGGGGCAGAATCCGCGCCCGATTCCAAACCTGGATTCGATGACCAGTGGCGAACTGGTTTCAGTGCTGGAGAATCGGAACGGCTGGCAAAGAGATACTGCCCAGGCATTGCTCGTGGAACGTAAGGACAGCGCGGTCATCCCAGAGTTGATTCAAATGGCAACAGCCAGCGAGCAGTCACTGGGACGATTACATGCTTTATGTACTTTGCAAGGTATGGAGGCTTTGAATACAGATATTCTGAAACGTGCGACAAAGGATCCCACAGCGGGTGTACGGCGACATGCAGTACGATTGTCAGAATTCTGGGCAAAAGATGATCCAGGGTTAATGGATACTTTACTAATGTTGGAAAATGACAAGGATGCCAAGGTTCGCATGCAACTGGCCTACAGCTTGGGTGAGTGGAGTGGGGAGGCAGTCGCTGCAACTTTGGGTCGTTTGGCGTTTGTCGACGGAGGAGATCCATTCATGGCGGCAGCTATCATGAGTTCTGTAAGTAGTTACGCTTTGACGGGCGTGTTGGAATCCTTGTTGGCGGAACGCGCCAAAGCCGGACATGGCGGTGAACTTCTCGGTCCTTTGTTATCTCTTTCAGTCGCCTTTGGTGATGGTGAAGCGACCTTACGAGCTCTGGATACGGTTTTAGAAGATAGCTTGGAACCCGAGTGGCAATATATCACAGTGGCGAGTTTACTGGATGCTTTGGATCGTCGTATATCGACCAAAGATAGAGAGGACGATTTAGGAAGGGAGGTGATGGCACGCGTCCATACATTGCTGGTATCTGCGCGCCAGACTTTCTTAGACGCCCAAGTCTCCAATGCGCTACGAATAGCAGCCATTCGTCTGATAGGAAGGGAAGAGGCGTCACGAGCAGCAGACATTCAATCTCTGGGGTCCTTGCTTGGATCAAGAGCCTCAATCGAAGTTCAAAGGGCAGCTATATTGCAGCTCGGGACTTTGACTGGAATGCAAGTTTCAGAAGCTTTGATGTCCGCATGGAGTGCATATGCTCCACTCATTCGTTCGGAGGTGTTAAATGTCATGACGACTCGCTCTGATTGGATCTTGGCTTTGTTGAAAGAGCTCGAAATTGAGAACGTGACTGTTACGGATCTTGATGCGGGCATCCGTCAATTACTCATCACTCATCCCGACAGTAAGATTCGGGAGCAAGCGAAGGAACTCATGCCAACGGCCAATGTGGATCGTCTCAGGACTGTGCGGCAATATCAGGCTGCTCTGGAGCTGGAGGGTGACAAGGTGCGCGGTAACAAAGTCTTTCAACAGGTTTGCATCGGTTGCCACCGATTAGATGGAGTTGGCGTTGAAATCGGTCCGAATCTGGCATCCGTTACGGATCGAAATCCTGCATCGCTCCTTTCGGGGATTCTGGATCCGAATGCGATCGTGGAAGGCAAATACCGGTCCTTCCTGGCCACCATGAAAGATGGTCGCGCAATCCTTGGGATTATTGTTTCGGAAACCAGCGCGAACATTACTATAAAGGACTTGGCGAATCAGCAGCACGTGATCCTGCGATCCGAGCTGGAGTCATTGACGAATACAGGTAGGTCACTTATGCCGGATGGCCTGGAAACCAGTCTTACTCAGCAAAACCTAGCTGACCTGATCGCATATGTTGCAGGGGCACAGTAACAATAGATCATGATACATCAGTTTGGTAGTCTTTATGTAATGACGGCATCGCGAGGACGTGATGTTATTCAACGCTTTGCTTGTAGGTGTGGCACTCCGCTTCGTCGCCCTACCAATTCAGCTGTAGAAGGTAGGGCCACTGCGTCCCCGCAGTGCCGAATCATATTAGTTCTGTCAGTCGTCTTATTATCCTTGATCTCAGGATGCTCGAAAACCCTGCCTCAACTCCAAGCCGGCGCCTACTCCATCGACATTACCCCCGAGAAACTGCCAGCGATCCGCAATGGTGGATTTACCCAGCAGATCCTTGACAAAGTCCACGATCCTTTGCACGCCCGCTGTTTCGTATTCAAGTCGGGAAAGGAAACTGTTGCGATAGCCGTGGTAGATTCCTGCATGATTCCCAGAGACGTTTGCAACGAGGCCAAGGCGCTAGCCAGTGAACAAACCGGTATTCCGGTCAACCGTATCCTGATTGCCTCCACCCACACTCACAGTGCGCCGAGCGTCATGGATCTCTGCCTCGGCACGAGCAGCGATCCCAACTACGAAACGTTTTTACCTCCCAAAATCGCTGAGGGTATTACAGTAGCCTTCGCAAACCTCGAACCCGCCCGGATCGGGTGGGCAGTCGTAGATGCACCGGATCATACCCATTGCCGTCGTTGGCTGAAACATCCTGACAAATACGACACCGATCCATTTGGAGAAAAGACGGTCCGCGCCATGATGCATCCGGGGTATCAGAATCCGGACTACATCGGTGAAGCTGGTCCGGTCGATTCTGGTCTATCTCTGCTCAGTATCATCTCTGAAGAAGGAAGTCATCCCATCGGTCTGTTAGCGAATTATTCAATGCATTACTTCGGAGTAGGAGGCGGTTTCTCTGCCGACTATTATGGCAAGTTTTGTGAACGCATCGAAAAACAGATCGCACCCCGGGATTCCGGAAAGGCACCCTTCGTTGCCGCGATGTCTCAGGGTACGTCGGGCGACCTTCACTGGATGGATTATTCCGAGCCTAAGAAAGAGAATTACGGGATCGACCAGTACACTGCAGAGCTCACGGACATTGCATTTGGCGCGTATCAGGAAATAGACTACCATGAAAACAAGCCTGATCTGGCTATGACTGAAACCACTATCACGCTCGATCGCCGACTCGCTGGCGAAGAACGTATTGCCTGGGCTGAGGCGCTAAATGAGAAACGCGGTGACCGGCGGCCTGAAAATCGACCGGAAGTGTACGCCGAGCAGGTTACCTGGTTCCTGGATCATCCTCAGGAAGATCTGATTCTCCAGGCGGTTCGCATAGGTGATTTGGCTATCACGGCCATGCCGAATGAAGTCTACGGAATCACCGGCCTTAAACTTAAAGCACAAAGCCCTTTTAAAACGACTTTCAACATGGAACTCGCCAACGGTGCGGCTGGATACATTCCTCCTCCCGAACAACACTACCTGGGTGGTTATACTACCTGGCCCGCCCGCACCGCCGGGTTGGAACCCGATGCCGAACCCGTGATAGTCGACACTCTGCTCGGATTGCTGGAAGAGCTCTCAGGGCAGCAACGAAAACCACTCACCACTGATTTTTACAACGATCAACAGCGTGAGGCGATAGCTACTGCCATGGCCGAGGACAACAACCGGGCTAACCGTGGATCGGACCACTGAATCGAACTAATAACTCAATGAGAGTTTCATTGTCGCTTTGGTAGAGGATCAATCAAGCATCGTCGAAGCTTTGAAAATACCTGGCGTCTCTATCTACTCATCCTCCGCCATGAAAAGTGATGAAGGCTGCTCGCGTACCTGAAGCAACATGGCCTTCAGGGTTGAAAACGTGGATGGCTTAGTTGGATTGAGCTATGGTGATGCAAGAAACGCCTAGAATGATAATCATGGAAAGCTATGTGAGATTTGTTCATTCCTCTGGTAAGCTAATGATAAACAGCTGTCTCGAGGGTGTTTCTTCACCGACCAGTCCCGGTACCATGATCATTGTTCCACTTCTATTCCAGGTGGGGGACGGGTCTTGGCGCAGATCGCCGGACAACCATGGACCAATATCGAACCCTTGAGAGCGAAACCAGTTTCCGGTCGAGCGTTGGTAAAAGGTATAAAAATTCTTGGCCTGTACTTTGTCTTTGTGGCCATTGACGAACCAATCTCCCCGGGGAGACAGGGCTATATCACCTTCCGGATCCGGGAAGACCTGTTTGTTTCCCAGATGCCCAACAATCAGACCGCGATCAACGTCGAAAAGGATCTGTCTTCCTTTTATATGGCCGATCATGCGGTTCCCGTAATCCCATTCCGGATGACCACCGAAAAATGTATCAATACGCTTGAGACCAGTACCGTCGGCGTTGATAACGAAGGGCACATTGACCCTCGGGTAGTCTCTATTCCCGCGCCATCCTGCCCGGGCGAAAAAGAACAGCCGATCACCTTCACGGTTCCAGAGCGTATGGTTGATAAAAAGAGCCAAGTGTTCTATGCGCGGCTCGGTCTCGTGGATCACCTCAGCCATCTGGTGGAAGGAAACCATCAGGGAACTATCACCGGTCTCCGTATTCACTTTGAAGATACCGTCGTCTTCCGGGTGCAGTACGCCCTCAGTCCAATCCGTTGCGCCTTTATACCCGGTAACGGGGCGTAGGCGCGCCATACGGGCGTAATTGATTCCCGCGAACCATCCGCCGCTCTGCATAACACCACCGTTACCGATCGGGTGATTCTCGAACCGGTATTCCCGGACTCGTTTCATAGATTCGATATCGAAGAGGACGGTGAAGACCTTGCCGGTTACCGGGTCGCGGTCATTAAAGAAAAACTGTGTGTCCGGTTTTAAAGGGTTCCAATAGAACATCGTTCCTTGTTGGGGATTCCAGCCGCGGGTCTCTTCAACCTTTCTTACTTCGTATCCGTTGTGGGTGTCGATCAGGACGATATCAGCAGGCTCATGTCCTTCAGGGAGGTGATCTTGAAAGTCAGTTCGAAGCGCCAACAGATAACGCTCTGACCCATTCCAGGGAATATTCTGAACATGACCGATGTATCCGAAAAAATGGTGCTCCGGGCCGTAGGTGATTTGTTTAACCTGAAGAGGCTTGGCCGATAGCCACTGCGTCGCTGCGAAAATGGTTAAGATAATGACTATACGAAGGTATTTCATGTTCGAAACCTAACGTGGAGGGGTTACGCTTTCACCCGAGAGGTACTCCGGTATCAACAGGGTTCGATGGTGGCGTAAGGTGTCGCCCTGGATACGCGCCTCGAGTGCCATGTGTATCTTGTGGGCCCGTTCTCGCGCACTGAATTCATAACACGCTGGAGTAGGTTTGAGGTGATTCAGGAAATCGCTTTCATGGCGACTTATGAGGGAGAGCTCCTCGGGTATTTTGATACCTGCCTGAAGTGCCTGAGTGAAAATACTGAGAAACTGAAAGGGGCTGTCTATAAAGAGTGCGGTTAGTGGGTTTTGCCGGTCTTTCACCTGTTTGAGCGTTTGTGCGTAGTTATAGTAATCATTTGAATACCGAATTAGCTTTATCGAGGCTCTGGTCGTGCTTTTGGAAATAGTCTCTTTAAAGCTTTTGTAGCACTCTTCGTCTCCGGGGAATAGGTTCCGGCTGCGTACATACCCGATTCTACGATGGCCTTTGGATAGGAGTAACCCGGCGGCATGGCGTCCGATGGCCTGATAGTTGAGATCGATATTCGGAAGTTCGATACCGTCATACGGACTGCCGCAAATGATCGCAGGAATACCTTGCTTATCAAAGGTCTTCTGGACCTGTTCACGGCAACGAACAAGAAGCCAGCAGCTGTGGTTGGTTGTCTTGAAGAGTTTTCTGAGTCCAGACTCCGGTGAGCGACTGATCTCTGGAATCCCTTCGTGCAAGTGGAGGTTCCAACCGCGTTTCGCGACTCGCTGTTGCAGGGCAGGTATCCAGGGAGTGCTGCGTGCTTCAACGGCACCCTGGAGAGAGCCGATCAAGATACCGATTGAAATACTCGATGGCATCTTGGGCTCCGGTTTTAACTGTTTGGTGATCAAATAGCCCGAGCCGGCAACGGCTTTTATGATCCCTTCTTCCTGCAAATTCTTCAGGGCATAACGAAGTGTGCCCCGACTGATCTGATATTGGTCCGTGAGTTGGCGTTCGCTGGGGAGCGAATGAGCCCACACACCTTTAGCGATATTTGACTTGATGGCTGCCAAAACATCGTTGCGTAGCAGATGTCTTATAAGTGGCATGTATGGATAAGGAGCTTAATTAAACTCGGTTATCACCTTATGTTCTTTCACGGGATACCAGTTGTCGATCTTCTCTGCCATACGCGCCACGATCCGCGGGTTTTGTGAAGCCAAGTTGGTGGTCTCATGAGGGTCGTTCTTTAGATCGAATAGCTGGGGTCGCTTTTCAGTTCGTGGATGGACATCGGAGTTGCGGTTTACTTCACCGTCGTAGGTTAAGAGGAGTTTCCAGTCATCTTGGATACACCAGCGATAGAGTAGGGAAGCTTCCGGATTTTCGATATCCGCTATGTCATGAGCGAATCCTTCTCCGAAAATGGTATCTCGTTCAACAGGTATACTCTTTTCCATCGACGGGAGTAAGTTGAGTCCTGGCAGTTTGATCGAAGGCTGACGGGCTCCTGCAGCAGCAAGAACCGTTGGGAAAATATCGATGCTGCTTACCAGATCGAGTCTGTGAGCAGGGGTGAGTTTTGCTGGCCAGGAATACATCGTTGGTTGCCGAACACCGCCTTCGTAGGGGGACTGTTTTGATCGGAGGGCAAAGCCGTTCTTTTCCGGATTTTGGATCCAGCCATTATCGCCGACGTAGATGATCAACGTGTTATCCCGGATATTTTTCTTATCTAGGTAGCCCACCAAATCACCGCAGGTCTCATCCCACCATTCAATCATGGCATAGTACTTGGCGATGGGCAGCGGATGGTGGTCCTTATATTTATTGAGAAGTCGGTCGGGTGGATTGTGTGGGGTATGGGGGAGAAAAGCGGCATACCACATGTAAAAAGGTTTGTCCTCCGCTACGGCCATGTCGATGAAGTCGAAACACTCTTTCAGTCCTTCCCGACCAATCTTGAGACCGTCGTCGCCATGTCGGCCACCTTTCTGTGGGAATCCCCGGGTCATACCATGAGTGAATCCACCGCGGCTGAAATTACCCTCCCACCATTTGCCACTCTGGTGGCTGAGGTAACCCTGTTCTCCCAATAGCTCAGGCAAGGTATCAAATTGATCGATGTAGGAAATGAGCTGAGCCCGTCGTTGATTGTAAAGCTCGGAGTCCCGCTCGGCATATTTGGGTGAGGGATCGTTACCGGTCACACCGTGTCGGTGGGCGTAGTGGCCTGTTGCTAAAGTCATCAGCGATGGTCGGCAGAGGGCGGTCGGTACGTAGCCTCTGGGAAACAGAACGGACTGGCCAGCCAGTTTGTCCAGGTTGGGAGTCTTCACATCGGGATGTCCCATGAAGGAATAATCATTCCAAGCCTGATCATCGCTCAGTAAAAGAACTATATTGGATTTTTCTTGAGCTGAGTATCCTAGCGATGCCAGAAAAATTAGGGGAAATAAGGTAATTGCACGCATATAGAGTCAAGGATAGTGGCAATGATAACCCGTTTGTAAACCCGGATTTGAGATTCCTTGGGACTGGTAGGTACGCTATGGAAACACCACAGATTCAAGCAAGACGGTGTGCATAAAACAGAAACCTTGTAAGAACGAAGTAAAATTCATTCAACCGGATTTCAGTGTGCCTGACTTTCTCTGGTTAAGGTCATTTATTTGGGGTCATCTATTCTCTATGTCCTAAAGCTCTTGTTAAAGTCTGCCTCCTATCTTTCGTTTGGTAAATTCGGCGGTATTCATTCCTATGCTTTGGTGCACAGGCTTCTAGGGAGCGTATCGAAAGAGAAGATGTAGGAATTACTATGGAAGTCGATTTAGACAGTGTAGAAGAAGGGCAGATTCTTTCTCAGCCGGTAATGAATAATTTCGGTCAGGTGATTCTTCCCTCGGCTACTGTACTCACTGCGCGGCATATTGTCGTTCTGAAAACCTGGAAAATAGGGAGTGTTCAGATTAACAGGCAAGGCGAGGAAGACCAGGAAGAATATAGTTATGAAGGGGAAAATATTCTTGGTGAATCAGAACAGTCGGATTTCAACGACGATATCGTTAAGGCGGCGACTGAGAGATTAGCGGGAAAGCTAAACTGGATACCTGAGAACGAATTTGAGCAGGAACTTTATGATATGGGATTGAGAAGAGCCTGCGAAATAATCAAAAGGAGGGGCGGTAAGTAGTCGGTGCAGAAGATAGGTGAAATCATTGAGGGAGTTGAGGACTTTCCTACACTGCCGACTATTTACTCAAAGCTGTTGGATATGTTGGTGGACCCACATGCTACAGCCGAAGGTATGGCCGGGATAATTTCAACTGATCCCGTAGCAGCGACAAAATTGTTGAAGGTCGTTAATTCACCGCTTTATGGCCTTCAAGGAAATGTAGATACGATTAGTCAGGCGATTGTCCATGTCGGGTTCGGAGAAGTCAGGAATCTGGTTTTGGCGCTCTCCGTTATCGATCTTTTTTCAAAATTGGACTCGGGAGAGAACTTTAGTATTACTGATTTCTGGAAGCATTCGATTGCAGTCGGTACGATTTCAAGGTTGTTGGCCAAAAAACTCCATATACGGTATGTTGAAAATTACTATATTGCGGGTATTCTCCACGACATCGGGAAAATATTTTTTTTAAAAACATTTGGTGAAACTTATATAGCAACCGTAGATAGGGCAATCTCCACCGGGAAAAGTCTAAGTGAATCGGAATTCGACAAATTTGGTATCAATCACTTGGAAGCGGGGCGTCTCATTGCCGAAAAATGGCAATTACCTGGGAACCTCATCCATGCTATTAAGTATCATAATGACGGAAAAGTAGATGGTGAGTTTAACAGGGAAGTAGCCACTATTTGTTTGTCAGACAAAATCGCCAACATCCTTGAACTCGGCAGTTCTTCTCTGTTCAAGGTCTCAAAACCAGATCCCGGTATTTGGAGCTATATGGCGATTCAACCAGAAATGATTAAGAGCCTCTACCGCGATATCTTGGAAGTTTATAGTCAATCGGTTTCAATATTATCCTTGTAAATAACGTTCAATGGAAATGACGGAAAGTGACCTACTGCGTAAGATCCTTAATTCAATAATTGCGTTCGAAAAGAGCTCCAGGTGCATGCCTACTCTCCTGTCGTTGGTGAGTGCAGGCTTGAAGGTCTATGAGTCCTTTCCTGGTGCTCAATTTGCCTCACTCTACCTGGTCGATACTCAGACCTTTGAGATCGAACATCAGGAAACCCAGCCTGAAAGGGAAGAAACTAACTCCCTGGAACTTTATAAGATCCTCTTGGACCGGGAGGCGGTCGGTGAGGTTCTATCCAGTGGCCTTATTCAACGGTGTATTTATGATTCTGAGCAACAGCGTTTGGCGCTGGTTGTGCCGCTGATAACAACAGCGGGAGTCATGGGAATCGTTATCGTACCGATATTGGAAGATTTGGAATTCTATGAGGGAGGTATTATCTCAACGATTGAGATATTCTCGTCTTTATTTTCAAATGTTATATCCAACCGAAAACTGAACATTCAACTTGAGAAAAAGCTGGATCAGCAAGTGGCTTCGAGGACGATTGAACTCGTAGAAAGCAAACAGGACTTAGCGAAGAGATTCGAATCCTTTAGATCGAGTATTAGTTTATCACTACCGCACGAAGTGAGGACACCTTTGAATCACATTATCGGCCTTTCAGACTACCTTATGAATAGTACCGGTCCTTTAGAGTCCGAGGAGAATCAGGAATTATTGGGTGATATTTCGAGCGCGGCAGAGAGGCTGAATCGATTGTTTGAAAATTATATCCTGTACAATAGACTGAATTTGGTGGCTTCCAATATGTCAGAGTTGCAAAAGCTAAGAAATGACGTGACTCATTTGAGTGTGCAAACGATCGAGAATCTTGTGCGTTCTGAATCTAAACTGAAAGAACGTATCGATGATTTCCAGTTGGATATATGCGATGTATCCGTGGCTGTTTCGGAAGAGTATTTCCTCAAAATATTCGAGGAATTCGTCGACAATGGAATTAAATATTCGAAACCAGGGTCGCCGCTTATCATTGCTGCAAAAAACGATGAGGATTCTGTAATCCTATCCTTTGAAGATCATGGTATCGGAATGAGCAAGGAACAGGTTAAAAACCTAGAGGCTTTTACTCAGTTCGATCGAGCGAAACACGAACAGCAGGGAGCTGGTTTGGGTATGGCAATTGTCGCGAGGATTATGGATATTTATAAGGGTAAACTAACTGTGGATAGTAAGCCGGGTGAATACACCAAGGTGACAGTAGAGCTCCCGATTGCTGAGTCGCACTTCGACGATTAGAGTCAGTGTTTTCTGCGTCGTTATGACACGCATTCTTGCTGTCGTTGCTTACAGTCGTAAATTATCGATTATCGCAGGCGGACAGACATCTGATGTTAGGGTTCGGACTAATCCCCAAGGTTTTCTGTTTTTATTAGAGCCACCAGAATCGTCTGCTGAAATGAATAGAAAAGAAATACTGAGTTGAAAGTATGAACGTTTTGTTGAAAGAGCCTTTCAAAAGCTTTCGGCATTATTCCCGAAATGATGTCGGACTCAATATTTAGATATGCTACTCAGGTGTCTCTGGAAAATATGGAGATCGTTGTAAACGGGGTGGTTGATGTGCCCTGAGTTTTGTGAACACGGGATTCTCGTTAATTCTGTTATGTGGTTAGTTGTGTGATAGGCAAGCGGGTAAGCTTGCCTGTTGCTTGCCCCCATGGGGGCAATGTGTTTGTTCAAACTGAAGTGGACTTTTGTAACCCAAAGAAGAGTGTTTTCTGAATCGGTTGTAGAAGACCTCGATATACTCGAAGGCGTTACTTCGGGCTTCCTGATCGGAGGCAAAGATGCGACCTCTTACCGATGAGGTCTTGTATCTGCCGTAGAACGATTCCTGTGCCGCGTTATCGTAGCAGTTACCGGTTGCACTCATACTCTGCTCGATGCCCAAACGGCTTAGCTTATTGGTATAATCGTAGCTCGCATAAGTGCTGCCACGATCACTGTGATGAATCAGTCCATGC
>CAYGQM010000099.1:0-18023 GCA_964352065.1 uncultured Opitutaceae bacterium | reverse complement strand
GCTTCTTGGATTCGGCTTTCTTAAATATTTTTGAGATACCTTCTACTTCGATCATATAAGGAAGGATGAGAGGCTTGGTGATTAAGGTTAAAATGCAATGGAGAAATTCCTGCTAAACAGGCACTAAGCGCTTGAGGAGCGAGCTTTAGACTGGATTAGAAGAGAAGCGGTCGTCTTGATACAAACCATGAAGTGCCACCGTCTATTCAAAGCACCATTATTTATTTTTAGTTTACTAATTCTCCTTAGCGGATGCGGTCCCAAGGAAACCGCTGTCGAGCGGGCGAACCGGGAAGGGATATTGCTGCGAGGCAATGCCACAGAACCCAAAACCCTCGATCCTCACGTTGCCACCGGGGTACCTGAGAACCACATTATCACGTCCATGATGGAGGGGTTGATAGCCTACCATCCGACAGACGACACTGCAATCGAGCCCGGTATGGCTGAGAGCTTCGAGACCAATGAAGCTGGGGATGTCTACACCTTTCATATACGGGACGCAAAGTGGTCGAATGGCGATCAAGTCACCGCCCACGATTTTGACTATAGCTACCGCCGGGTACTCACTCCAGAATTGGCCTGCGAGTACGTGACCATGCTCTTCGTGGTAAAGAACGCCGAAGCCTATTTCAAATCCAGATCCGAACCCGACGAAGAACCTATGCCGTGGGAAGAAGTCGGCATCAAAGCCTTGGACGACAAGACCCTGCAGATCACGCTCAATGCTGCTATGCCGTATTTTCCACAAATGCTAAAGCACTATTCGTGGTTCCCGGTTAACCCACGCACTATCGAAGAACACGGAGGTATTGCCAGTCGCAACGGACAATGGATGCGCGTCGGAAATCACGTTACCAACGGACCGTTTAAACTCAAGGAGTGGAAAACCAATCAGATTCTGGAAGTTGAAAAGAATCCGGACTACTGGGATGCAGACACTGTGAAACTGAATGGAATCCGGTTCTTCCCAATCGAAAGTGCCGATACCGAAGAACGCCTTTTCCAGGCAGAGCAACTGCACATCACCTATATGGTGCCTCTGCATAAACTCGATCCTTACAAAGCAGAAAACCCGGATCTCCTGCGACTCGATCCCTACCTTGGTAACTACTTTTACCGGGTGAATGTCACTCAAGATGGCCCGCTGGGTGACAAGCGTGTCCGCCGGGCATTAGCCCTTGCCATCGACCGGAAGTCCCTGACTAAAAATACCTTGAAAGGCGGACAAACGCCGGCCCACTATTTCGTGCCTCCAGGTATCAAAGGCTACCCGACCCGAGAGTTTTTGAGCTACGATCCAGAGGAAGCCCAACGCCTCCTCGCCGAAGCCGGTTACCCTAACGGTGAGGGATTTCCGACTTTTGAGATCCTCTACAACACTCGTGATGACCACAAAACTATTGCTGAAACCATTCAACAGATGTGGAAACAAACCCTCGGCCTGAATGTGCAAATTATAAACCAGGAGTGGAAAGTCTATCTGGATGCCCAGTCGAACCTGGAGTACGACGTCAGCCGTGCTGGGTGGATTGGTGACTACGTGGA
This sequence comes from uncultured Opitutaceae bacterium, assembly GCA_964352065.1. Taxonomy (GTDB): domain Bacteria; phylum Verrucomicrobiota; class Verrucomicrobiia; order Opitutales; family UBA2995; genus UBA2995. Next base: position 16,475 of record CAYGQM010000099.1, on the reverse strand, counting down.
TCCCTACACATTTTTGGAAATGTTCACCACAGGTAATGGAAATAACGATACCGGTTGGAGTAATGCCCGCTATGACGAAATCATCAAAATGGCGCCCCTCGCCGGTGATGATACGAAACGGTTCGCTCTCCTTCAGGAAGCTGAAGCCATTCTGATGGACGAGCTTCCCATCCTACCCATTTATATCTATACCTTGCCATTCCTGATCCATCCGACGGTGAAGAATTGGAATCCGAAGCTTCTGGACAACCGGAATATGAAGTACATTTGGCTTGAGCAATCGGGAGAGTGAGTAACACTTTTTGTTAGCAATAGGTCTTCAGGCAGACCCAAGGCGATCTCCCAACCATGTTTAAATTTATCCTCATACGGCTGCTCCAACTCATACCGGTGCTGCTCGTAATCATCACCCTGACCTTCGCTATGGTGCGAAGTGCTCCCGGCGGACCTTTCAGCTCTGAAAGAAAAATCCCAGAACACATCCTTGAACAACTCAACGAACACTACGGGCTCAATGACCCGTTGCACATCCAGTATTTTAACTACCTCAAGAAGATCGTTCCGAAAAAACTGGATATCGGAGCTCTTATGAAGTTTGACCTCAAGGAGGGCTTGGGAACTGATTTGGGGCCCTCCACACGCTACGAAGGCAGGACAGTCAACGAACTGATCGCCGAGTCGTTTCCTGTTTCGTTCATACTGGGGTCATTCGCGATCTTACTTGCACTGATAATAGGAATCCCTGCCGGTACCATCGCCGCGCTGAACAAGAATTCAGCACTGGATTACGGACCCATGTCGATGGCTATGTTCGGCATCTGTCTTCCATCCTTCGTGTTGGGGCCGATTTTCGCTCTCGTCTTCGGACTGTGGCTGGATTGGTTCCCGGTCTCTGGCTGGCGGGCGATTGGAGGTTTTCATTGGACCGAGAATATCCCTTACCGCGTACTTCCGGTGGTCACACTTAGCCTCTATTACGCCGCTGGAATTGCCCGTCTAACACGCGGCGGGATGCTTGAAGTACTGAATCAGGACTATATCCGAACTGCCAGGGCCAAGGGTTTAAGCCCAACGGTTGTCACAATCAAACATGCATTACGCGCTGGTCTGATGCCGGTGATTTCCTACCTCGGCCCGGTGATGGCTGGTGTCCTTTCGGGCTCATTTATCATCGAAATGATCTTTCAAATCCCGGGACTAGGCCGCCACTTCATCAATGCGGCCCTCAACCGAGACTACACCCTCGTTCTTGGAACAGTACTCTTTTACGCAGTGCTCATTATCATGCTGAATCTTTTAGTCGATGTCATCATGGTCCTATTGAACCCGAAACTGAAATTCGATTCCTAGATGAGCGAGCCCATTCCAAATACGGTGCCACATCCTGAGGAGGAGCACTACTCCCTTTGGGGCGACGCCTGGCATCGATTGAAAGCCAACAAGCTCGCTTTCATGGGGATGATTTTCTTCGTGACCATCGCGATCATTTGCTTCCTGTCTCCTGTTATCTCCCTGGTAACGGGATTAAACTACGATTACATTCCCGCCGATTCAGTAGGGGCAACCGCGCCCAGTATGAAACACTGGATGGGAACGGACGATCTCGGACGGGACCTCTTCATTCGCTGCATGTATGGCGGAATGGTTTCCATCGGCGTGGGCTTTGCCGCTACCATAGTCTCAATTGCGATCGGAGTGGCCTATGGATCAATCGCCGGCTACTACGGGAAGAAAGTGGATGCCTTTATGATGCGTCTGGTAGATATCCTTTATTCCCTACCCTTTATAATTTTCGTAGTTTTACTGACTGTCTATTTTGGTAGGAACATATTTCTGCTCTTTGTAGCGATCGGTTGCGTTGAGTGGTTAACACTTTCAAGAATCGTTCGTGGGCAGGTCCTACATCTTAAAGTGCAGCAGTTTGTAGAAGTAGCCCTGACCCTGGGATCAAAGCGTAGAGACATCATCAAAAAACACCTGATTCCCAACGTGCTAGGCCCTGTGATCATCTACTCCACCCTTACCGTTCCCGGCGTCATGCTACTGGAATCCGCGCTCAGCTTTCTTGGCCTCGGGGTTCAGCCACCGATGAGTTCGTGGGGGTCGCTGATTAAAGACGGAGCAGAAAAAATGGAAGTTTACCCATGGCTCCTGATCTTTCCGGCCGCATTGTTCTCAATGACCCTTTTCTCACTGAATTTCCTGGGAGACGGCCTACGCGACGCACTCGACCCCAAAGACAGTCGCAGATAGTTTGATTCTCTAAGTTCTAACCCAAATCTCATGAATACTGAACATCTGATCGCAACGCTAATTATTGGCGCAATCGCCGGCTGGTTAGCCGGACAAATTACCGGCAACGGCGGCTTCGGAATTATCAAAAACTTGATCCTGGGCATCATTGGTGCGGTGGTGGGTGGATGGTTATTCAGTCTTCTCGGTATTCGAGTCGGAGGTGAATGGGTTGGCCCCATTATCACTAGCACTGCAGGAGCAATATTGCTCGTTGTTGTGATCGGTTTTATCACCAAAAAGAAGTAGAGGATAAAATGGGCGCTTTTCTAGTCGTGGATATCGAGGTAGCAAAGCCGGAGGCATACGGGGATTACATCAAACAAGTGCCACCACTCGTAGCCAAACATGGCGGTGTTTATCGGATCCGCGGCGGACATCACACAGTGATGGAAGGCGACTGGAACCCCAAAAGGTTGGTGCTTATCGAATTTCCGGACCGCAAGTCGGCTGAGGCATTTTATACGGACCCCGCCTATGCGGACCTCAAAGCCCTCCGTCAGGCAACGACCACATCAAAGCTTCTGATAATAGACGGTTTGTAAGACCGCCCAAGTTTCTGAAGTCCAGGCTAGCTACAAAAAATCAACAAAAGAGTTGAAGGGCGGCTGCACCTGAGTGGGTTTAAACTCATCGTTCCTCCTTGGAGGACTAGATCCTACTAACATCAATGATCAGCCATAAATTCAAGGCACTTGCATTCGCCACTTTCGCGGTCGCCAGCCTACTTTACCTGGGCCCTCTCGAAGGAAAATCCCGGCAGGATATTCCAGACACGACAGAGCTGGAGGATTTTATTATCTATGAAAACCCCAGGATCATGGATGCACTTCGGAAACGCCCGTTCACGACCCGGAATCCTTTGGTTGAGAAATTCTTCCATTCTTTTCCTGACATCGCCGAATCCGTCTACAAGGAAAACCTCGATGTCATGGGCGACTACTTAAGTCGGGTAAAACTGGACCGCGATGACAAGCTCATCCGCCTGGCAAAACTCGCGGGATTAGATGCTATCCCTCCTGGTCTGGAAGACGGCTACGACGATAGACTTGAAATGCTCGAAACCATCTATGAATGGATGGAAAAGAACGAACCGATACAACTCACACAACTGGATATTTGGTTGGAACCCCAGCTCAAATACCGACTGGCACGGCTTCCCGTCGAAAATATCCGGATCAATCCAGAGACAGAACAGTTCGAGAGTCGTCTTCTCATAAACTGGCAATTGATCAGTCGCGAGAGGCCCCGTCTGATCGACATCGACTTGTCATTTGATATGGGAATTCTCTTGCAAGAACAAACCGGATTCTATGATCCCCATGGCTTCGTCCAATGGGATGATATTACTCGTAAAGATCTGCGCGTCTTTGAGTTGAATTATCCGATTATAATTACGGAAGACCTGCAAAACGATACCACCGATGTTCTGGCGCAATACGAAGCGGCGTTCAGGTCTACGATGAACAGCTTCTATGGGATTATCAGAGAGTTCTTTTTCTCCGATTTGGCGGATATGCACACCCTCTATATCCTAACCCGGGGGCGCATTTTCTCAGACGAATGGAATCAACATCAGTCCTCTGCTCTCCTGAGGGGGCTCGCTGCCCAGCTTACATTCGAAGTCATGGCAGAAAAGATAGGTGAATCCAGGGCTCAATACATTCTTCAAAACGATTGGACTACCTGGAATTTGCGCAAAATCGGCACTCGATTCAACCCCATACAATGGGAAGGCGAAAACCGTTATAAAAACCAATATTTACGCTACAAGAGCACCCCGGACATGCGAAACATCTACTGGTCGACTCTGTTGGTTCAATATATGAGCAGCAGATATGGTCCTACTTTCAAGTCAGACTTATTTGAAGCATTCCGAACCCTACGAAACAAAAGCCTGAGTGAAGCGGAGATATTCCGAAAAGTGACCGGCGAAGACCTTGAGACCGTCACCGAAGAATTCATGAAGCAGTCTTAAACAGTTCGCCCCTAAAACCGGCAAACAATCTGCTTTATTTAAGGACCTGCACTGGGATAGGGTTCTCTCTTGCACTCAAGGACTGTAATAAGTTTTTCCCTACGAATTTGAAATTTTAAAAACTATGAGCGATAGAATAAAAATTGGAAACCTCCAGATCCACCCTTCACTGTATGAACTGGTAAACGAAGAAATCGCCCCAGGAACCGGCATCGAAAGTGATGCATTCTGGAAGTCGCTCGACGCGATTGTAACGGACCTTACGCCTCTCAATAAGGAACTCCTTAAAAGGCGGGATACCTTTCAAGCTAAGATCGATCAATGGCATACAGAAAATCCGGACGCGGAACTCCCCAGTGAAGCTTACGTCGATTTTCTAAAATCGATAGGGTACCTATTAGAAGAACCGGAAGACTTTAAAATCGAGACTACAGGCATCGATCCGGAAATCGCGAAGATTGCCGGACCACAATTGGTAGTTCCAGTAAACAACTCCCGTTACGCCCTCAACGCTACAAATGCTCGTTGGGGCAGCCTCTATGATGCGCTTTACGGAACGAATGTGATTCCCCAGACCAACGGATTGGAGGTTGGAAAGAGCTTCAATCGGGCGCGTGGCGCCAAGGTTATCGAAGCCAGTATGGAATTTCTCGATAGCTACTTTCCGTTAACTAATGCTTCATGGATGAGCATTACGCGAATTTCGATCAACGATGCCCAACTGATCCTTACAGATGAAGCAGGAGCCACTGGAACCCTTGCCAGCGCTGAGCAATTCTTAGGATACAATACCCAAGGAGAGACGCTGACAGAGGTCTGCCTGAAACATAACGGCCTCCATATCATACTCTGTATCGACCCCGAACATCCCATCGGCAAAGAAAGCAAGGCTGGCATCAAGGATGTTATTCTGGAGTCCGCGATCACCACGATCCAAGATTTCGAAGATTCCGTAAGCGCCGTAGACGCAGAAGATAAAGTGATCGTCTACCGGAACTGGGCCGGGATCATGAAGGGCACTCTGGAGAGCGAGTTTAAGAAGGGCGACAAGCTTGTGAATCGGGCACTGAACGTCGATCGAAGTTTCACCTCAGTCACTGGCGATAAAGTCACTTTGAAAGGGTGTAGCCTGCTTCTCGCCAGAAATGTCGGGATTCACATGTTTACAGATGCTGTATTGACAAAGGATGGCGAAGAAATCCCGGAAGGCATGTTGGACGTGATGGTATCTACTCTAGCCGCCATCCACGATATAAAGAATCTGGGCCAGCGCTCCAATAGCGAAACCGGAAGCTTTTACATAGTTAAACCCAAGCAGCACGGACCGGAAGAAGTAGCCTTTACCGTAGGTCTTTTTGGGCGCGTGGAAGAAGCCCTGGGACTCGCGAAAAATGCACTGAAGATCGGTATCATGGACGAAGAACGGCGGACAAGTATAAACCTGAAAGCCTGCATCTTCGAAGCCAAAGAACGTATTGTGTTCATCAATACTGGATTCCTGGATAGAACCGGGGATGAAATTCATACAAGCATGAAGGCCGGCCCGGTGATGCCCAAAATGGAAATCAAGCATACCCCCTGGATACTCGCTTACGAAGACTGGAATGTGGACCTTGGAATTGAAACCGGACTGCCGGGCAAGGGCCAAATTGGCAAGGGCATGTGGACAGCTCCTGATGACATGAAGACTATGATGGATACCAAGCAAGCGCACCCTGAAGCGGGCGCGAACACCGCTTGGGTTCCCTCCCCTACCGCAGCCACCCTGCACGCCTTGCACTACCATGCAGTAGACGTATTCAAAAAGCAAGGTACACTCGCTTCTCGCCCTCGAGCGGACTTGAATGCTCTTTTGACACCGCCCTTGCTAAATCGAGACCTCAGCGCAGAGGAAATTCAGAACGATCTGGATAACAATGCACAAGGCATACTCGGATATGTTATTCGCTGGATCGATCAAGGAGTCGGCTGTTCTAAAGTCCCCGATATTCACGATGTGGGTTTAATGGAAGACCGCGCGACACTTCGTATTTCCAGCCAGCACATCGCGAACTGGTTGCACCACGGATTAGTTACCCGCGAGGCGATTCTGGAAAGTTTTCAGCGTATGGCCGCTACCGTTGACAAGCAAAACGCCGGCGATCCTTTTTACCATGGGATGTCCCCCAACTTTGATCATAGTATCGCCTTTCAGGCGGCTCTTGATCTGGTATTTACAGGTGTTGAACAAGCGAATGGGTACACCGAACCAGTACTCACGAAACGGCGACGAGAAGCTAAGAGTTCCGCCTAAGTTAGGGGTATGCCCTAATTTTATAAAAACGTTAAAATCGTTTTAAAGCGACCACCCGATTTTGAACTTTGTGGTGCGGGCTTGCATAAACGATGCTCCTAACCCTCGTTCAAGCTACTCGTTAAATGACATCTCGGGTCCAACCAGATTCTGAATCAACCGATATCGAAACCGTCTGTGAACTCTGGGAAAAATGCCTGAACCTCAAAACGGTTCTCCCTACCGACAATGTTTTCGAATGCGGAGCCGACTCGTTAACAAGCACTTCTTTTCTGGTAGCTCTTGAGAAAAAGACTAAGAAAAAAATACCATTTAGTGAGCTGTTTAACAACCCGACTCCAGAGTTATTCTGTAGGCGCTTACCTGTCTTCGAAGAACAAGGTCTTGCACCTGTCTTTTATACGCTCAGACAGGCTGACCGAGGGAGCCCATTAGTCTTCATACCACCATCGCAGCGCGGAGTATTTCATTACAAATACTTTTTAGACTACCTTCCTAAAGATATTCCCATTTATCTGGTAGAACCACGAATTTCAGCCAATGGAGCCCACGCCTACCCGTCCCTTTTAACGATGGCTTGGCACGTCACGAATGCGATCGTTGAGAATATACCTGAGGGAAAGATTCTGCTTTGCGGCTATTCTTTTGGAGGAACCGTCGCATGGGAAGTTGCCAAACAGCTGACAGCACGGGGCAGAACCGTCGATATGCTTTTTCTACTGGATCCGTCTGCAGAGCCCCTTGAATCGGAGTCTGTAATCATACGGGACAAGGGTGTTTTGACGAAATACTTATCCAAAATCCGCCAATCGAAAAAGCAGATCTCCTTATTCAGTCACTACGGATTGAAGATGCACCTACCTACCTTGGTGCTACATCCATTTCGGCTGACCCGAAGAATAGTAAAAAAGCTGATCACTGAAAGAAACTTCGACTTACCTGTATATGCAAAAGTACAGTTCGCATTTAAAAAAGGATATGACTACGGATTTTATTCGGGAAACGTTATTCTGTATCGAACAAACGTCCAATTCAGCCTCAGAAGAATTTTGAGTCCAGCGATCGGTTGGCATGGAAGAATCACTGGCAAACTAACAATCGAACCGATTTCCGGTGATCATGAAGAGATTGTCCAAAAGAAAAACGCGGCGCGCATTTCTCGCCACATGACTAAGACCTTTCAGGAAATGGAGAAAGAGTCTGCGGATCAGGGACTACCCAAGACTTCGCTGGAACGAATCCCTTGGCAAGAACCCACAACGGATTCCTCCATAACACAACGCTTTGCGGAAGTAGTGGGCAGGGTCGGAGACAAAATTTGTGTGGAGGACAACGGGAAGGTTTTAACTTACTACGAACTCGACCGATTTTCTGACCATTTGGCAAATTCACTGGGAGATAGCAGTAGTAGTTCAGACAAACCGGTCGCCATTATACTCTCAAACGGTTGGCGTTATTTGGTTACCATTTTAGGATGCCTTAAAGCCGGGCGGACTTACATTCCACTGGATTCACTTGTCCCGCCGAACCGCGTTAAGACGATTTTGGAAATAACGAAGACAGCGGAAGTAATAACGGATGATGAGGGGGTGAACCTTATCAAAAAACTAAAACTCAACGAAAGACTCCAAATCCAGCATTTCGATGATTTGGACCTTAAATCCGTACCAGCCAAACCCCTAAAAAAACTATCCGGCAAGACCAAGGCCGTATTATTATTTACTTCGGGATCAACCGGCGTACCCAAGGGAGTATTACACACTCATCGCAGCATTATTCATATGGCCTGGCGGAGAAGCGAAGCCTATGGGCTCACTCCAGCGGATCGCTACTCCATGTTGTATTCAGGCTTATTCATGGGCTGTGTAAGCGGAGTCTATACGGCTTTAATGAGCGGCGCTTCATTACACTACTACCCGATTAAGGAACGAGGAGTAGAGTCACTTGAAAAATGGTTATCCGAAAACCGGATAACTGTATTACATACCATCACCACGATTCTTAGAAGATTCTTCAGGATGTTAAAAGGCCCGGCAGATTTGCCTTCCTTAAGAATCGTGAACCCCGGAGGCGAAGCTTCTCGCGCCAGTGATATTGAAATGTTTAAGGGCCTTTTTCCGACGGGTTGCAAATACACGGCTCACATATCTTCCACTGAATGCGGTCCCCTTGCCTTTAACCCTATTGATCACGACACGATATTGCCGCCAGGCCCAATACCAGTAGGAGTACCCTACCCGTCACTAAACGTTCAGATACAGGACGAAAATGGCACAGAGCTCAAACAAGGGGAAGAAGGTGAGATAGTAGTTAACTCTCCGTTTATATTATCCGGCTATTGGAATACTATGAAAGACGCTGATTCGACTGAAGACTATCCTCTGTTTAGAACCGGGGATTTTGGAATGATAAATAGCGAGGGTCAGCTGGTTAATCTCGGCAGAAAAGACGGTCTCATAAAGATCAACGGCGTCAGGATTGAGATTCAGGAAGTGGAAAGCGCGCTCAATCAACTGGATGACGTAGAAGAAGGGGTAGTGGTCCTCAGGAAAGATCTAACAGAAGCAGCAGCATCCCAACTGGTTGCTTTTTATAAGCCCGCTCAAAAATCGAACAAGAAACGGATCCGCAACCAACTGGCACTTACACTTCCCCCCTCCATGATTCCGGCTCAGTTCATTTCACTAGAAGCACTTCCGGTAACCGCAAATGAGAAAATCGATCGCCGAAAATTAACGTATACCCCGATCGCAGAACTCGAACGCTTCGAGTGGTCGAAAAATGGAAGCGATTAGCGGGACTGCAAACGAATCTTATCCAATCCAGACTTACGACAAGTGTCCATGATGTAGGTAAGATTTTTTAGGAGTGTCTCTTCATCCGCCCGAATCAGGACCGTTATTTCATCTGCAACCGGCTTGAGTTGGCGCAGTGCAGGCTCAAACTCTTCACGACTCAGCTCTGATCCATTAACCAGAAATTCTCCGTCCTTGTTGATCTCGATAACAATGTTTTTGTCGAACTTGTTCTGACCCGCTGTTTCGATTTTCGGCAAGGTGAGATTCAAAGTCGTGACATTGCGAAACTGCATCGTCATGAGAAAGAAAAATATAAGTACGATCAATACGTCCACCAACGGGACAATGTTGATGACGACTTTGCGGGTCTTTCTCGTGAGCTTTCCAGCCATAGATTCCGCGGTTTAGAGGGAGTTGTTGGGCTGGCTCAACGTATGGAGACGCTCGATCATAGCATCCAACTGAACGGTATAGGTATCGATCCGTCGTTGAAAAATGTTGTGAGCCACAAGACTGGGAATCGCCACAGTCAAACCAATCATGGTTGTAGTCAAGGCAAGTGCGACGCCGCTGATAAACGCAGCCTGATCAGGGATACCGGTTTCAATAGACGTACCGGCAAACACTTGAACCAGTCCCGTCACCGTGCCTAACAGACCCAGCAAGGGAGCAGCGCCAGTCACAATTTCAAGGATGACCAGTCCACGCTCCATCCGGTTCACCTCCAGATTGGTAAACGCCCGAATTTTATCCGGATCCTGGGATCGATGATTGAAGAAATCCAGAATGCGACTCAGTACGGATTCAGCTTCATGTGGATCATCAATCTGCCCGGCGATCACTTTATCAACCAAGGATTTGGGTAGAATATTTTCTAGGCGAAGCGAGATGCCCCGCTCAAAGATAACAAAAATACCGAGAATGGAGCAGAGGCCCAGTGGATAAATAAAAACCCCGGAACCTTCAATTATTTGAATCATAAGGCGATGAAATCGATTGGCTTAATTGCTGTCCGACCACTCAGACATAGGGAAGTGCCTTGGCAGTCGCATTAATTTGCTCATCCCCTTCGAGTAACTCAGCAATTGGATCCCACGTCCCGGAGATTAATCCACCACGAGCAGACTCGCGGATATAACAAGTGACCTCCTGATCGCCGAAACGAATACGTTGATTCTCAACGTCTATCGTCACGATTGTTGCTGGATTCGCTTCGACTGCTTCCGCGATCGCTTGGATATCCTCCTTGGTAGCAACTGCCAAAGGTAGCCCCAACGTAGTGCTGTTACCAAAAAAGATTTCTGCAAACCCTTCTGCAATAACGCCTCGGAAACCAGCCTTTGCAATTGCTTGCGGTGCGTGCTCACGAGAACTACCACAGCCAAAGTTGTTACCACTGAGCAGGATCGATGCTCCGGCAAAACGAGGATCATTCAGAGGATGCTCTTTATCCGATCCATCTTCATTTTTCCGGACGTCGTAAAACATGAATTCGCCGAGCCCGTCGAAGGTAATACATTTCATAAACCGCGCCGGAATGATCCGGTCGGTATCAATATCATCTCCCGGTACGCGAACGGCAGTTCCGGAAACTTGGGTGATTTTTTCTAAAGCCATGAGATTTCGATTAAACTATACGGTTGCGGTTTCAGTTACGCCAAACACTTCGCGGACATCGGCAACGTGTCCGGAGATAGCAGCAGCGGCCACCATCAGAGGACTCATCAACAATGTGCGTCCCGTCGGACTTCCCTGCCGTCCTTTGAAGTTGCGATTGCTGGAGCTGGCACAGATCTGATCGCCCACAAGTTTATCAGGATTCATCGCCAGACACATCGAACAACCGGCTGCACGCCATTCGAATCCCGCATCCCGGAAAATCTTATCCAAACCTTTTTCTTCTGCAATCTTTGCCACTACTTGAGAGCCGGGGACAATAATCGCCTGCACATTATCTGCCACTTTCCGGCCTTCGATAAAACGAGCGACTTCCTCAAAATCACTGAGTCGGCCATTGGTGCAAGATCCGATGAAAGCCACATCAATCTTGATACCCTTGATGGGAGAACCGCCCTCAAATTGCATGAACTCAAGTGCCTCTTCGACACTGGCTTTTTCAGCCCCAGAAAGTGAGTCGGGCGAGGGGATATTCTCGTCGATCGCAATCCCCTGCCCTGGATTAATTCCCCAGGTAACCGTTGGAGCGATATCAGCCGCATCCATATTGACGACATCGTCATAAACGCAATCAGGATCAGAGGCATAGGACTTCCATTGCTCTACCGCCACATCCCAATCTTCACCCTTCGGAGAATACGGTCTTCCCTTCAAGTATTCGTAGGTGGTTTCATCTGGATTTACGTAACCGCAGCGTGCTCCGCCTTCGATAGACATATTACAAACGGTCATCCGTTCTTCCATTGTCATACGATCGAAAACTTCACCGCCGTACTCGTAGGCAAATCCAGTTCCACCATTAACTCCGAGAATACGGATAATATGCAGGATTACGTCTTTGGCGTAGACACCTGGACTCAAGTGCCCAGTCACATTGATCCGGCGAACCTTGAGTTTGCTCATCGCCATAGTCTGGGTAGCCAGAATATTTCTTACCTGACTCGTGCCGACACCGAATGCGATCGCACCGAACGCTCCGTGAGTCGAGGTATGAGAATCCCCACAGGCAATCGTCGTGCCAGGCTGGGTGATCCCCTGCTCCGGGCCAACGATATGAACGACTCCCTGCTTGCCGGAATCGAGGTCGAAGAAAGTTACATTGTGCTCAGCACAGTTGCGCCGGAGTTCCTTGATCATGGCATCCGCCAGCGCATCCGAAAAAGGCTCAACGGTTTCATTCGTCGGAACGATATGATCGACTGTGGCAAACGTTCTTTGAGGAAACTTAACCGGAAGTCCCATTTCTCTGAGCATACCAAATGCCTGCGGACTAGTGACCTCGTGAATGAGGTGCGTTCCAATAAATAATTGGGTCTCTCCACTGGACAATGTCCTGACAGTGTGAGCATCCCAAACTTTCTCAAATAGACTCTTAGCCATGGGTTGAACGTCGGTTGATTATCAAAATCGGATAACTAAGACGAAAACGTTGGAGCAGGGCAACTTATTTTGGATGAAAGAGCCTGGGAGCGGAAGAATGCGTCGCAGATACCTTTTTTGGATTCGATACAGTTAGCATTTGTCTCAGTCGCCCTTCCTGTGGTTTAGACTTAACTCATGAATTACAGATCATTTGGTAAAGACGCGGTTCAAATCTCAGAAGTTGGCTTAGGCTGCTGGCAAATGGGAGGAAACTGGGGAGCAGTCGAAGAATCGACCAGTCGCGAAATCTTGAAAGCCTCCCTCGATAACGGAGTAAATTTCCTCGATACCGCCGATGTTTACGGAAACGGGCGCAGTGAAACAATAATCGGGAAATTCTTCGGTGGAAAGACCGACGATCTGTTTATCGCAACCAAAGTGGGAAGGGGTGAAGGAATTTATCCGGATCAATATTCAATCGATACGATCAGCTCGCGGATTGAAAACTCTCTCCGTCGCTTGAAAGTCGAAGCCTTGGATCTGGTTCAAACCCATTGTATCCCTTATGATGAAATGAAACACGGAGAAACCTACGATTGCCTGAGAGAGCTGCAGCGACAGGGCAAAATCTTACGGTTCGGTGCGAGCGTGGAAACGATAGAGGAAGCGAACTGGGCCGTAGACAATTTGTCCGATCTCTACTCGCTTCAGATCATCTTCAATATTTTCAGACAAAAGCCTATTCAGGAACTTTTTGAAAATGCCAAGACCCATGGAACGGGTATCCTCGCACGGGTACCCCTCGCCAGCGGACTTTTGACCGGAAAATTGACTGCTGATTCCAGTTTCGATGAGACCGATCATCGAAATTTCAATCGTGACGGTCAGGCCTTCAACGTCGGAGAAACCTTTGCGGGCCTACCTTACGAAAAAGGACTCGACCTGGTAAATCAGCTCAAATCATTCAAAGAGCCGTCTCTTCCGATGGCTCAATGGGCTCTCCGTTGGATTCTGGATTTCGACGCCATTTCCACCGTGATCCCCGGAGCCTCAAAAGTGCCGCAGGCTCAAAGCAACGCTATGGCCTCGAAGCTCGATTCGATTTCGCCTGGGATCCACGAAAAACTGGCCGAATTCTATGAATCCGAAATCAAAGATTACATAAGAGGTCCTTATTGATAAGCCTCATCATGAAGCCTGATCTCCTCAACATCATGAAACAGACACCACCGCGAGTCCGGAATGCCTTCAAAGACAGCGGCAAATCGGGCATCTGATCTCGCAGCACCCGAAACGTTGCGTATATAAATGGCTCTAATCTGGTCAGGAAAAAGTCGGTAAATACCGGCATATACCTCCGGGTCTTCTTCGCCACTATCACCCACTAGAATGAATTGCCGATTTGGAAATTGACGAAGTAAGGCCTTTATCGGAATCGGTTTGGTCTCCGTACCTTCCCTAAATAAATTCAGAAAACTGCGGTCTTTCAGTCGAACCGACTTTAGAGATGCTGGCGCAATCGGAAATCCATGCTTCGCGAAAAACTCCTGCAGCGGTTCGTAAAGATGCCATGGACTAGACGATACAAAATAGAATCCAGCGCCCTGCCCGGCCCAATGCTGGTACTGCTCCCTCATTCCCGGAACCGGCTCAAAATCGAGGAAAAATGTATGCTCCAGAAGTTTGCCCGTGTCTCCGACATCACTAATTTTGACGGTATCATCGATGTCACTGATCACCACCAACCCAGAGGACTCCCACAATAGAACCGATCCTGAGTACACACGCGGATCACCGTCGTTCATAATCGCTTGAATCCTCAAAACCCCTCCCGCCTGTTCATCCAAAAGCGAATTTTGAGCTACGCGTATAATATCTTCAAAATGGCCATTGGGTTTGGATTTTTCCAGAACGTAAGTCTTACCTCCGACCTCAATACCTATTCGCTTCCCCCTTTCATTGTCGGCCAGAAGTAGATTTACGCGACGGTCAAAGTGATCCCGGTTCCGATCATCAACGATCAAACCGTAGCGCTCCTGAAGTACTTTCGCAAAAGCAGCCTTCCGAACCAAACTGTCTTCCGGTTCATAAATCCATCCGTGAATCGGCAACACCCACTCGTTTGTATCCTCGTCCAGGTGTCCCACCGTCGTAAAAAACACCACATGTTCGTCCGACTTGATTTTCGAGATACGGGCCATCAACCTGGATCGACCGACAACAGAGCGTCACTAATTCCCAATAGGTTTTCCGAGATCAAAACCGATCGGCTATTTTCCTTGTTTTTTACCCCAGCTATCGCGAAGGCCAACCGTTCGGTTGAAAACGAGGTTTTCCGGAGTCGAATCAGGATCGACAGAGAAATATCCCTTACGCTCGAACTGGATAGGATCCCCGACCTTGGCATGAGCGAGCTCAGGTTCACCATACGCAGTAATGATCCGGAGAGATTCCGGATTAATATTCTTTATGAAATCGCCTCCCGTATCCGGGTCTTCCTCATTGAAGAGTTGCTCGTATAAACGAATCTCCATGGGCACATTCTCAGTCGCACTGACAAAGTGTATGGTTCCTTTGACCTTACGCTCATCAGCAGTATTCGCCCCCCGGGACTCGGGATCAAATTCGGCAAGAATCTCGACTATATTCCCATCAGCGTCTTTGACCATCTCCTTTGCGGTGATGTAACAAGCGTAGCGGAGTCGGACCTCACGATCAGGCGCGAGCCGGAAATACTTTTTCGGAGCATCTTCCATGAAATCATCCCGTTCGATATAAATTTCACGGGTCAATGGCACCTTACGGTTTCCAAAAGATTCATCACCCGGATGATTTGGCCCCTCATACCATTCGACTTCGCCTTCTGGAAAATTGGTAATCGTCACCTTCAAGGGATCAAGAACCGCCATACGACGCATAGCCTTTCCTTCAAGGTCCTGCCGAAGGCAAAACTCGAGTAGCGCAATGTCAATTAACTGATTCTGCTTGGTCACCCCTGCCCGCTTGGCGAATTCGTGGATCGCCTCAGGGGTATACCCGCGACGACGAAATCCGCTCAGGGTCGGCATACGTGGATCATCCCACCCAGACACATGATTTTCCTCAACCAATCGAAGCAGCTTTCGCTTGCTCATGACTGTGTAGGTCAAATTCAATCGGGAAAACTCAATTTGCCGCGGTTTACTGGGCACCGGAAGATTTTCGATAAACCAGTTGTACAAAGGACGATGATTTTCGAATTCCAGCGAACACAGACTATGGGTAATGCCTTCTATTGCATCCCCTTGCCCATGCGCAAAATCATACATCGGATAGATACACCAATCGTCACCGGTACGGTAGTGGTGATGATGCAAAATTCGATAAAGAACCGGATCGCGCATATTGAGGTTCGGATGCGCCATATCGATCTTGGCCCTAAGCACCTTCGTACCATCCCCAAACTCGCCCGCCTTCATCCTCTCAAACAAATCGAGGTTTTCTTCCACCGACCGATCGCGATAGGGACTGTTCTTCCCCGGTTCGGTTAAAGATCCACGATAACTCTTCATCTCTTCAAGAGTTAAATCGTCGACGTAGGCTTTTCCTTCAAGAATGAGGTACTTGGCCCATTCGAATAGCTGCTGATAGTAGTCTGATGCAAAAAACAGATTGTCCCCCCAGTCGATGCCTAACCATTCAAGGTCATTTTTGATAGCTTCAACATAGGACATGTCCTCCTTACTCGGATTGGTATCGTCCATTCGGAGGTGGAAACGCCCCTGATAGTCTTGAGCGATTGAGTAATTGGTCAAAATCGCCTTGGAATGACCGATATGCAAGTAGCCGTTGGGTTCCGGGGGGAAACGGGTTACGATCGTCTCATGTTTACCCGCAGCCAGCTCCTCATCGATAATATCCCGAATAAAATTGGTAGTCGTTGATTCGTCTTCGCTCATAAAAGCTACGGATAGTGGATCTTTATGACAACAGGTCAATAACCAGAACGATGACAATTTCACCCGCAACTATTTGTTAAATTGGGGGATTTATCAAGGAAGCTGTTTACCTGACTCAGTTGACAGTGAGATACTTT
>CAYGQM010000098.1:0-18377 GCA_964352065.1 uncultured Opitutaceae bacterium | reverse complement strand
AGTGATAGCTGCTGTGATTCCTATCTTTCCCTCTAGCATCCATCCGCTTATTGTAGAGCTCGTTTCCATCTGGATCGCCGATAAGGAATGCATCGACCAAGCGGATGAAATATTTGGTTTTGGCTAATGCGGCACCGAGGGCTTCTTTCTGGGCAGAAGGACTTTTACTGTTTAAATAACCTTCGCTGTATTTGGGGGAGCTGAGGAAACCGAGGTAACGAATCATATCGACCGAAAGGTCATAACCAAATTCTTTAGGAACCTGGACCCAGTCGACCTGTGTATCAGCATTCTGCCATAGAATCTTACCGCTGTAGGCAGCATTGTTGATAAACCACAAGGTGCCTCCTTCGGTGTAGAAGCGCGTGGGATCAACTCCTTTTTCGACCAGGTCTTCGATGATATCCCGACGAGCAGCGGAGCTGGAATCAAAACGTCCCAGCTTTTGCACGAATCCCTCCGAATCCATGGAGCTAACCTCTGACTTGGAGGCGAGTAGAAATCCTTGTTCCCGAAAATAGGCTTGGAGGTCGGCCTTCATCTTGGATTGGTCGACGTCGGAGTTTTCCTTTACCATCAGTGTGAAATCGATATCGGCAAAGAGACCTTGGTACTCAGGGTTTCCTTTGGCGGCTCCCCCTTGAACCACCATTGCCACTTCTTTTCCGTATCCAGAAGGACCGTTTAGAAACTCCGCCAGGTAGGTATTAATTTTATCAATACGTATGTCGTCGATTTCGGCGGCGATATCTCTGGCCCGAGCGGCAGCGGTAACGTCGCCTCGTTCTTCAGCCGCTCGAATAGATTTTAAGAAGGCAGTCCTTAGTAACTCGATATTGCAATCCCGGGTTAGCAGACGGTTTTGAATCGAGACGTCGTTTCCAGGCCTTACCAGCATCTCCAGATCTTCGTCCGAGTGTTTGGCAAACAGGACCCGTTTCCAGGTTTCGGCCTGCGCGATGAGTTTGGCGGGGTTCTTTCCGGCTGCTGAGCTTCCTGCTTCGCCAATTTTCGAAAGGTGCCTGGTGGCGGCTTCTTCGACGTTCTGGAAAAACTGAAGTTTGCTGAAGACGTTCTTAAGGGTGCTAACTCTGGCTTCCTGGGTAGGCCATTCATCCATCAGCGCGGCATGTGTCTTCTTGTAGGTGGCCATGGCGGCCTGGACACCGAAATTGGATAGCGGTCCCCGTAGGGTATTCTCCACGGCGTCGAGTTCTCTCAGGCGATCCACCGGCTTCATGTTGGCCCAGTCTTTCTCCACCAGCGCATTACCCATGACGCCGAGCGAATCATCCATACGTTCGATCAATACGATGCGGGCTTTTTCAGCTTCGGCCAGGAGCATGTCTACCTTTTTCTTGTTCGTCCACCAACTGATACTGTTACCGACCACCGTGTCGTAAAATGCGGGGTATGTGTTGTCGTAGACATCTTTGCCCGCATCGAATACCGTATCGACCAACGCTTGAAAATCCGACTGATCGAACAAATGTGGAGTTCCCGATAGCCAGTTCGCTTGATCGGCGACCTCCTTGGCCAGTTTTTCTTTTACGACGGACCAGCCCACCCCTTCAACCATGCCGAGGAGCTTGGCTTTTGAAAACAATTGATGTGGCGGAAACATCGTTTCGAATAGTTTTTCACCCACATTAACTTTCTGACTTTGCCGAAAGCTTTCAAGCAGGTTACTGTACTTGGGATCACTCAAGAGTCTCTCTGTCAGGCTGGTAGTGACGGCACTCGTAACGATGGATGAGATCGCCTCGTTAAGGAGTCCCTCATAGACGGCAACGGTTTCCTGAGCGGTGGCCTTGGCTAGGAACTCAAGCTCGACAGAGCGTAGGTCTATGGTTCCCGGGATTCCGTCTGTGTTTCTTAGCTGCGTTGCAAGTTTTGCAAATTCTTTGACCTGCGAGGCGGCGGCCCGGTAATTTCCGGTGTAAGCGAAGGACTCCAATTTCAAGTAGGCAAGCCGCACATTGAGGAGGAGCAGCTCTTTCTCTTCCATTTTTTGGCCCGAAACGAGTGCAATTTCTCCCTCGGGCGTCATGGTGGAATTCAGGCTGTTACTCTGCTCGTTCCATTTTCCGTTAACCGATTGGAACACTTGGGTCCTCTGCCATTCAGCCATTTTGATTTGAAGAATGGCATTGGTGTAATCAACGTAGTGTTCTTTCAGGTACATATGGTCAGCAAGGATTTCACTGCTGAGGGCTTCGATGCGATGAGGTTCATAAGCGACTTCCGGTAACCGCATTGCGATCATGAGCGCTTCCAGTTTGGGTCGCATTGCATGCAGTTTTTCCAGGTAAGCATCCTGAGAGGCAAATTCTCCCGCGTATTGCCCAAAGAAGTTTTTAACCACCGAGGGGATTTCAAAGTATATATCACTCCAGTAATCAATGGGTCCGAATACCCCCATATTCAGGTCGGTGAGGCCTACCGCCTTGTCCGGGTCGCTCAGTGACTCGATGCCGCGATTCGTTGCCAATCGATCACGGCCATTGGCTAAGCGGGATTCAAAGAGTACGCGGCAACTTTCATACCAGATCGAGCGCAGGTCCTTGGGGTCGTCGCACAAGGCACCAAGTATATAGATGACACCACCCTGGGTTCGGGCGTTGAAGTCGTGGTTCCCGAGGAGCGCATTGAAGTTGATATCACTGATGTTTGTGGTGGGCCTGCCTGCTTCTCCATTCGAATCATTTTTTGATACGGTCAACCCACTCAGCGATTGAATGTAGTTCTGTCCCTCGCTGTAATTTAGGGAGGTGGTCCAGCGTTTCAGGAATTTTAGCTGGGCTGCGAAATGGGCGATCGCCTGTTGATATTTTTCGTAATCCGAGGCCGTTGATGTTTTCCAACCTCCATCAAAGAATCCGGTCGATTGCAGTTGGCTAATCGTTTCGTCCTTAATGGGGGTCACTATCAACTGATCGATCACGGATCCGGTTAACTGCTTCATGAGCGCGAGGCTCATCAGCTTGGCATCGTTTGCATTTCTGTTTAACGGGTCTTTATTATTGAGCACCCATTCGCCCAGCTCTTTGCCGGTCACTGCCTTTTTCTTTGCATCATTCCACGTTGACCAGAGTCGTTCCAAGGCGTTGGTATTTACAGCGTAGGTACCTTCGATACGGGCTTCATCTTCGAGAAGAGCGACGTAGGCAGTCTTTGCGCGGTTTCTGGCAATTTCAGTCCTAACCGTTCGGCGATTCGCGTCCGACTCAAAGGGTTGCGACGGAAGGACGTGGGGTTGCCGGGTCTGCGCCTCTTTTAGGAGCGGTAGTAGGAGCGTATTTCGTAACTTCTTGTCATGGGCGCGCAACAGCGAACGAACCGCGCTAAGTTGTTGTGCAAACTCAGGTACTAACCAGAGGTACTTTATCTGTAGATTGACCCGCTTGAGCTGCGCGTTTACTTCGTCGGCGTTCAGCGTGTCGAAGTAGGAGTTCGCCTGTCCCTGAAATTCTTTATTCAGATAGTTGGCCAGACCTTTTTCGAGCTCGATGGTGGAGCTCATGAGTTCATTGTAGGTGTTAGTCCGCTCCGTTCGCAGGCACTCCAGCCTATCCAGCGCGGTCTTTAACAATGCCCGCTGCTTGTCGAGGCTTATTGCGTCGAAGCCTTGGACGACATAGTCGTTATGCTTTTTGATAACTGCCTGTAAGTTACTCGTTTGCCAGTAGAAGTTGTAGGCATAGATGAGGAAGGTTTGGTAGTTATAGAAGGCCGTGGTGTTCTTTGTCTCCATCAGGGCCACTATGGAGTCTGTTTCGGTTCCCTGTCCCAGCAGTTCCTTGGCCGCAAAGTAGGTATCGAGCGCGGCGTACATCCGGTTCTCATACGCTTCTTTGAGCTCCCGTCTAGCATGAGTGACAGCACTCTGGGCTTCGAAGTAAGCTCTGCCACCTTTGTTATGATATTTAACATCAGCATGGTTTTTCTCTGGAATCGCTACTAACATTTCATCCAAAAATTCCAGGTCCATCTCGCCGCAGGGAAATTCAAAATCCGGAAGGTTGACGAAATAGGCGTTTACGCGCTTGGCCTGATCTCCGATGTCCCCGCCTTCCATCACGGGATCTGCTGCGAACAGCTCATTCGCCAGGAAGGAAAACAGGGCGATTAAAGAAACCCAAAGTCTTTGGGTTTTAATCATGAATGTTGGAATTCTTTCATTTTGACCTACGGATTTAGAGAGACTTTTTTAAGTAAGGCAGAAAAACGGGTGAGGGACAAGTTTGTGTCGAGGGATTCTTCTAACCCGAGTACAGATACAGGTTCCAGTCGTGTTTCTTTTTTCGATCCATTAGGAACTTGGAATTTTTATCTCAATTCGTATACAGTGATTTGGATTTATGAGGATCAATTGCAGCGTTATTGGATTTATTGTTACGGTTAATCTCACGGTTTTTGTAAGATCAGTCTTTTGTCAGGTCGATGGTGATTTCGGATATGCTATTCTGTATTCGAATCAAAACTACAAAGGCGCGGCTCATCAATTGCTCCAGGGCGATGAGGTGGAAGATCTTAGGCTGCTGGGTAATGGATTCTGGCCCCAGCAAGACGCGTTGATCGGGTCCATCGAATTACACGGAGTGCTGGAGCTTGAGTTGTGGGATCAACCCAGATTTCAAGGAAACGCGATTACGGTGACGCTGAGTCAGGCAAGTTTGGAGTCTCTAGGCTCATCGGACGAGAATTGGCAGGGGAGGGTAAAGTCGGTCCGGGTGATCTCTCTTACAGCTCCAGAGGTACCAGCGGTAACTCCACCGTCACCGGTTCAACAACCGTTATTATCAAAGTCCGCGCCGTTAGGCGAGGTTCGCGTCTACACTGATGCGGGTTTTACGGGCGACTCGTTTGCGATCACACAGGCCCAGGTGGAACGAAATCTCAATTACGTGGCGAACACCTACCGGGGATGGAATGACAAAATTTCCTCTATTCATATCAAAGGGGATTTTTCGGTTGTGCTTTATAAGGATGCGGAGCTTCGTGGAAATGCTATCAGAATCGATGAATCTGTGGCTAATCTCCGCGACTTACGACGAATAGATCCAGCTGACGGAAATTGGAATGATACCGTGTCTTCCTTTGAAGTATTAGGGAAAAACCAACAGAGTAATTACTCCAGAGGGGCGCCTGGTTATGCCGCCACTTTGTATGAAGACGAAAACTTTCAGGGCCAATACGTGGTCCTCCATGACGGCCAGAAGATATCGAACCTGAGAGACAAACGAATGAATGATTCCGTATCCTCAATCATGGTAAGCGATGGATATAAGGTCATCCTCTATGAGCATGACAATTTTTCAGGGTCCTCGATCGAACTGGACCGTCATCAAACCACCTTAAAAGGTTTTCCTGGTAGATGGAATGACAAAGCTACTTCCTTGATGGTGATCAAGAAATAGCGCGTAGGGATCATTCGCGGTATTGTTGAGGATAAACAGAATCTAGAGGCAGATTTCGGGAGGCCAGTTTTCACTCCCGACCCATAGCACAATTTCCGGGCAGGTAAATTCCAGAAACCCCTTGTTGTTGATTCAGGACAGCCATACTGGATGGGAGGGGTTTATAAAAAGCGTTTCGGTCAGGGTCTGTTAATGGAGCTCCACCGGACGCCCCATCGCGGATTCATAGATCTGGTGTAGGCGGTAGGTTTGAGCGGCCCCCAGTTTTTGGCCGAATTGCGCCAGTAGGTAGAGCCCTGCGGCGATCGCGACGACGGTGCCGAATAGCCAGAGACCCCAGGGCCTTCCGCCTACGGTTAATTGAGCGAAACCGAGGATCCCGGAAAACACCGCCAGGCTGCCCGTGATCAGGTAGCCATAGAGAAAAAGGGACCAGACGTTGGCGTTCGGTCCATAGACTCCTTGTAGGTGCGCTTTCCCATCGTCCGTAGGTTGGAGTGACAGGTTGAGACGCGGAGACCAGAAGTGCCGATCCTGCCGGGGAATTCGTAAGCAGATAAACCCATCAAAACTCTTCACCTCACACCGGTACTTGCCTCGCTCGACTTCACCGATGATTTTAGCCTGCGCATCCTCGGGGGTGAGGTCTATAGTCTCGGAAAAATGGGGACGAATTCCAAAGCTGCTCATCAGTCGTCAAGCTGACGTTTTCCCAGCGGTCTGTCAATGGTTCAGCGTGTGCACAGCGCTCAGGGCTACAGAGGAATGCTAAACCCCTTCAGCCCGCTATCTCCCATTGCAACTCTGATCTAAAGGAAGATCATTGTCGTCGTCTTAATCGTGATACCCTCGAGGTTCTGATCGATTTCTTTTAGCCATTGATGAACCCAGATCGGCACTGATCCCAGGTTTTGCGCAACCGGATAGCGCTTTTGGCGTGGCTTGTGATTTAATCAGGGGCCTTTCGAGCTGTTCTTTGGTGGCGTGCCCTGAAAAAGCTATCCGGTTAAACAAAAACAGGCCGGGGGTTGGACCCGACCTGTTAGTACTTATTGTTAAAAGGGTCCTTCTATGAGCTGGGAAGAATTACCGTGTCTATGGCGTGGATGACTCCGTTACTGGCGCTAATGTCCGTCGCAATGACTTGGGCGCCGTCGACATACACTTTGCCGTAGGAAGACTTGACCATGAAGGACTGACCATTAGCGGTTCCCACCGCACCGGGTTTTACATCAGCGGCCATGACTTTGCCTGGCACAACGTGGTATTTGAGAATAGCGATCAACTGATCTTTGTTCTCGGGTTTGAGCAGTGTTTCGATAGTGCCTTCTGGCAACTTGGCGAATGCCTCGTCGGTGGGTGCGAAGACCGTAAAGGGTCCTTCACTTTGTAGCAGACCAACAAGGTCGGCCGCCGACACAGCCGCTACGAGAGTGCTGAAACCATCAGCAGAGCTGGCGACTCCCACGATGTCCTTCATTGTTTCCTTACTCTTGTGAGCTCCCGCAAATGCGGAGGAAGTGAGACCGGCGCAAAGGACGGAAATAAAAAGAATTTTAAGCGTATGTTTGATCATGTTATTTATGTTTGGATTGTTTTAGATATTTAATAAGCGGTTTATGAATAACTTAAAGGACTCAATAATTTCGTTATGTCTAGATAAAGAATCATTTTAATCTCTAAATATCCAATATTGAACTGTATATGAACTGCTAAAGAATTATCCAAATACTACCCGTATCGTTATGGATCGAAGGATATGCTGCTGCTTATCACTGTCGGCTGTGTCTTGTTCCCAACGGTTATGAAGTCTGCCCTGCATCGCAGTTTGCCCGGCGCAGAGACCTTTAAGGTGAGGAAACTTTGTGGAACTCGGTTAGCCGCCCTCTGGGGCCTTCGCGAGAGAATTTCTCAAATTTCACTGCTCTCGTCGCGGACTTACCTATCGTTTGGGTTGCATCCGTTCGTTTCGGAATGTCCACCTTTGTGAATTGAACTTTGCCGGAGTTTGTTTCACTCTGGTTGATACTCACCCCGCGATTATAACAACGTTCAGTCGGAAACCTTCTATGATGACCCCCACCAACCGCCGTCACTTTCTTAAACAATCCACATTGGGCGCTTCACTGCTTCTCTGCGGAACGCGTGCCTCGCATGCCGTGATTGGAGCTAACGACCGCGTGCGTATCGCGGTGGTGGGGCTGCATGGACGCGGGAAGAGCCACATAGCCGGGTGGTTAGAACAGGAGAATGTTGAGATCGCTTACCTGGTCGATCCGGACGCCACCGTGTTGGCCGAGCGCCTGAAAGATCTGGAAACGAAGGTCGCGGGGCGCTTCACGACGAAAGGGGTGCCCGATGTGCGAACGGTTCTGGAAGACCCGAGTATCGATGCGATCTCGATAGCGGCACCCAATCACTGGCACTCGCTGATGACGATCTGGGCCGCCCAGGCGGGTAAGCATGTGTATGTCGAAAAACCGATGAGCCACGATGTGTCCGAGGGACGTATTGCCGTGGCCGCACAGGAAAAGTATGGCGTGGTGGTTCAACACGGCACGCAGCGCCGCAGTGATCCCTCGATTGCCGGACTTACTGAAGCGATCCAGGCGGGCAAATTCGGTCCGCTCAAAATGTCTTACGGTTATTGTTGTAAGCCGCGGGACACGATCGGTTTTGCGTCCCCCAACGCTGCCCCAGCCAATCTCGATTGGAACCTCTGGCGCGGACCCGCGAATATCGATCAGTATCATGCCAATTACGTACACTACAACTGGCACTGGTTCTGGGAGACCGGGAATGGCGACATGAACAACCAGGGCACCCACCAGCTCGATGTCGCCCGCTGGGCTTTGGATAAGGATCAGACCCATCCGGTTCGTGTGATGGCTCTGGGTGGCCGGTTTAAATGGAATGACCAGGGCGAAACCCCCAACACCATGTTTGCCATCGCCGAATACCCGAATGGTCAGCAGGTCCTGTTTAACGTGCGCAACGTCAACTACGAAGGCTATGAACGCCAGGTGGAAAACGAGTATTACTTTAAAGACGGCGGCCGCATCATTCGCGATAAATACTATGCGAAAGGCAGTGACCAAGGCGAAGAGTTGGACCTGTCCGACGGTCCCGTCACTCCAGGAGGTAACTGGGGAAGCTTTATCGCTGCCTGCCGCGCCGGCGACCCCCGCATGGCCAATGGCAATGTCCTTGATGCCCATTACGGTTGTGTCATGGGGCACCTTATGAATAACTCCTACCGTCTCGGTCAGCGGGTGCCCTTTAACAAAAAGGCGGGACGTTTTGGCGACGATAGTGCCGCCCACGAACATTTCATGAAGCTTCACGACATCATGGCGAACGGCGTCGGTATTCCCGAAGACGGTGCCGAATACATCGTCGGCCCCTGGCTCAGCTTCAATCCAAAGACGGAGCGCCACACCGGTGACCATGCTGACGAAGCCAACCAATTACTCAAGGACGCCAACCGTAAGGAATTTCGGATACCGACGAAAAAGACAGTCTGATGGGTCACCCCGCCTTCTGTAATTACGGTCATCCATTCTCCTTACCTTCCAGGTCGTGATCCTGGTCGCAATCGTTTTTATTTAACCACTGATAAAGACAGATCGGTACAAATTTTTAGATCAACGAATTCTGGTCACCCAACCTGCATGTTCTGTGAGAGAGCTCTATCTCAAGCCTCTAACGGGTTTACGGTTTCTTACTGCGTTTCCGCGAGTTCCCAGCTTTCGGGGTGGGCGGCACTTTCGATAATGTCTTCCCAGCTGGCTCCCTGTTCCCTGAGGAAGTCGAGGGTAGGGCCGAGCTTGTCACCGAAGGTATGAAGGTTTCTTTCATAGATCGTTTTGCGACTTTCAGGATCATTACGATTAATGTAGTCGATACTCAGGGCCCGTCGTTCCGCGTGCACCGCCTGTGCGATGACCGCTGGGGAGAGCCCTTGTTCGCTTAGACGATCTGCTTTGTCCGTCAGGTTTTTTATCTGCGCCTCGTATTCGTTGCGCAAGGACGGTTTGTCCCGATCCGGGTTTCCGAAGTAGTCGGGAATGCGCGGCAGCGTTTCGAAGGTGCTCAGGGAATGCTGTATGATGACACGGGCCCCCAGTTCGGTAGCGAGGGCTTCGAAGCGGTCCATCGAAGTCAGGGTCATGTCCACGTCGGTGTTCCACCTCGGAACGGTTCGCCGCACCCGCGCTTCGAGCAGATGGTATAGATCACCCGATAAAAGTAAGGGACCCTCGTGCGGAAGCTGTAATAGCAGAGCGGCGTGCCCGGGTGTGTGTCCCGGCATGGCGAGGATCTTTACCGTGCCATCGCCAAATACATCGTAGTCACCATCAAACTCGATCGTCTTCGCGTTTTCCAATTGGTTGTAGGATTGGTAGGCGGCATTTTGCTTGGCTCGTTCGCTGAACATATGGGCTCGCTCATCCTTATTTACAATGAAAGTGGCTGTGCTGAACAAATTAGCGTTGGCGCAGTGGTCCCAGTGAGAGTGGGAGAGGGAGAGATACTCAATGTCGGTCGTACGCATCCCCAGTTCGGCGAGTTGGCTTTCAAGGGTGAGGGGTAGGGACATGGTCGGACGGTTCCTGGCAGCTTCGCTTCCTGGATCGTGGATCGCATCATCAATACCAGTGTCCCACAGAAGATCTCCATCGGGATGGCGAATAAGGAAGGCGGCATCGGCCAGTAATAATTTTCGACCGGCATACTCCTCTCCCTGAGCAAAATTAACGAGGTCGCCTTCCAGTCGCCCGCCGTCGAGTACGTATAGTCGGATATCCGGCTCAGCGGGTTTACATCCGACGAATATAAAAATGCAAATCCCTAGAAAGAAGGCTCCGCTCAGTTTGGAACAGAAGGCCGTGGAACCGATCTGGTTACCGCACTTCCTCTGGTAATTATGAAAATCGCGCTTGTGCATGCCGGATGTTGTCACACAGACAACCCGGGGAACGCAAAACTTTGTCACGCTCTGTTTTTCACCAATGCTTTGAGCGCCTAACGCCATCCTTCCTTGTACTCGCTCCTCAATTCTCACTGCTACTCCTATAAGCCTCTTTTCGCACGTTTGATTCTGAACCGAATCGAACATCCACTTTCATTATTTCCATGGTTGCTCTGCGCCTTGTTACCTCTGCGAGAGATCCCAGTCTAAATCCTAGTCCTAATCGATAGGAATCACGGAGGTCACCGAGGACCGGAGGGCTTTCATTCAAAGTCTCTGGGAGTTCGTTCTTGGACAGTGCCACGGCTTGACAGTTGATCCGATGCATGGTCTACAAAGAGCTGGCGTGTCGGCTGGTTGTTTCATTTCAGGACACTCTGTCAGATACTCGAATACTCCTGAACATTTACCATGATAAGCAACGCATTCAGTCGCCCTGCCAACGGCCCGTTTCCGCTAATCCGATCAGCCCAATGGATTTGCGGATGTCTATTCCTGAGTGGACTATTTCTCGGGTGTGGTAAGGGGCGTAAGGAAGCTGACGGACAGTACGCCAGCTGGAGCGCGTATGCGGGAAGTGGGGACGCAGCCCAATATTCGAGTCTCGATCAGATCAATGCGTCTAATGTCAATCGGCTGGAACCAGCCTGGTCGTATTCGACGGGCGACAACAACCGCTACTTTTTTGGACCGCTCGTAGTCGATGACGCGGCCTATGTTTTGGCGAAAGACAATTCCATCGTGGCCATAAACGCTACGAACGGAAATGAAATCTGGACTCATGTTCCGGAGGACGGAAATAAATCGATGACCACCCGGGGTATTAATTACTGGGAGAGCCTCGATCGCTCGGAGCAGCGGCTCTTCTTTGCCAGTAATCACTATTTGCGAGCGCTCGATGCCAAAACTGGAGAGATCATCACCACCTTCGGGAAAGAGGGTCGCATCCATCTGAAGGAAGGCCTCGGCCGAGATCCGAATACCTTATCGCTGGTTCAATCCCACTCCCCGGGCCGGGTGTTTGAAGACCTCCTGATTCTTGGATCGGCCACCAATGAAGGATACGGTTCCGCACCGGGTGATGTGCGTGCCTTTGATGTACGGACGGGTGCGCTTGTCTGGAGCTTTCATACCATTCCGCATCCTGGTGAATTTGGTTATGAAACCTGGCCAGAGGATGCCTGGAAGACGGTCGGGGGCGCCAACGTCTGGACGGAGTTTGCCCTGGATGAGCAGCGTGCGATCGTTTACCTGCCGGTTGCCAGCGCCAAGTATAATTTTTATGGGGCGGATCGCGCGGGAACCAACCTCTTCAGTAATAGCCTGGTTGCGGTGAATGCCCGGACAGGGGAGCGCCTGTGGCACTTCCAGTTTGTCCACCATGACATCTGGGACTATGATCCGGCAACGTCTCCCAAGCTACTCACGGTGAAGCATGAGGGTAAGGAGGTAGACATCGTGGCGCAGGCTTCCAAGCAGGGGTTTCTGTTTGTATTCGATCGCGTTACGGGTGAACCGTTGTGGCCCATCGAGGAAAGACCGGTTCCGCAGGGGACCGAGATGCCGCGCGAAACGCTTTGGCCGACACAACCTTTCCCTACCGCTCCGCCGCCTTTTGCCCGCCAGTCGTTTACTGTGGACGATTTGAATCCCTACCTCGATCCTGAGGAACGTGCCGAGTTCCATAGCTATGTGTTGGGCGCCCGGAATGAAGGTTTGTTTACGCCTCCGGGTCGTCGTCCAACCATTCAAATGCCCGGTAACAACGGTGGATCCAATTGGGGCGGGGGGGCCGTCGATCCGCAAACCGGCATGCTGTATGTGGTTTCCAAAGATCATCCTGCCATCCTCCAGTTGCAGCCGGATCAATCCCAGCTGATTCCACCGCCTGTTGAACCCGAACTCCGTGGGCAGTACCTGTATGACGTGCATTGCCACGCCTGCCACACCGTAGCGGTACAGGAAAATCCTATGGCAGTTTCTTCTCTGGTTGGCGTAACCGACAAGTTAACTGATCAACAGATCATTAATGTTATTAAAATGGGGCAGGGGCCCATGCCCGGTATTCCATCCATCCCGGATACCGATCTGAACCTACTGGTCGAATTCCTCAAAAATCCAGGACCATTTTCCAGCTCGCCTCGTGACCTGACCGAGCAATTGGGAGCTAGCGCCCGCTTTGTCAGTGGGTTCGGATTGGTGCGCGCAAGCAATGGACTCTCGCCGATCGGGCCACCCTGGACGACGCTCACGGCCTATGATCTCAATGCGGGCACTATCCAGTGGCAGATTCCTCTCGGTGAAGTTCCCGAGCTCTCTGCCAGGGGTATCAAGGACACCGGGTCCGTTTATCAGAAAGTGGGACCCGTGGTGACTGCCGGGGGGTTGCTCTTTGCTGGAACCAAAGATAAAAAGGTCCGGGCTTTCGACCTGCGGAATGGCGCGGTTCTTTGGGAAGCTGAGGTGGGAGCGGCGGTTGAAGGAATACCGGCGGTGTATCAGGTCGATGGGCGACAATACATTCTGTTTTGCGCTGCCGCTCAGGCCGGGCTCACGCGCGAGTCTGAGGAGCCAATTCAGGGGCAGTACATTGCATTCGCTCTTCCGGATTAAGCCGGAGCGGTTTATTTCAGAAGCCTCTATATATGGTAGAGAAGATCGACCGAGGAGTGAGCATCACGATTTAACTTTTCGCATACCATGCGACATAGGGGAAATATCATTTCATCGCTCAGGGAGTAGAAGACCTGAGTTCCCTGTTTCTCCCGATCGAGAAGCCCGTTGTCGAAGAGCAGGTGCAATTGCTTGGAGACATTGCCCTGCGAGCCCCCGATCCGCTTTACCAGATCTCCCACGGTGAGGGGTCCGTCCTTGAGCTCCAGAAGGATCGTCAACCGCGTTGCGTCCGAAAACAAGCTGAACATACGTGCCACTTTTTCCAACGCTGCCCGGTCCATCTTTTTATTGGAAGTCATAATAAATTTGACAAAAATACACTAAATATTCGTATATGGGAATAAAAGAAAACATTAACTATCTAAATAGAAAAGCAAAGTCTGTGGATGCCATTGGCAGGTAGTTTCGTAGACAAGATTAGTGAATCCAAGCTCAATACGCGCAAAAAAAAAATGAAATCCGTTACAATTCTCAAACTATCCGGTGCCTTGTTAGTGCTGGTCATGATTCAACTAAGTGTGTTCGGCCGCGGAATGCCTGCCGAGCAGCGTGACACGATCCATGGGCTTTTTGATAAGCATGCCAAGTTCCAGCGAGTGGTTACCAAGACCGAGGATGGTTACATTTCGAAGACGACGTCGGATGATCCTGAAGCGGTAAAGTTGGTGCAAACACATGTAAAACAGATGGAAGGGCGTCTGAAGGAGGGGCTCATGGTGAGGGGCTGGGATCCTGCGTATGTGGAGTTCGTTAAACACTACGACGATATAGACATTCAGATCACCAACATCGATCAAGGCATCTCGATCGTGGCTATTGGCAAGACGGAAGAAGCCAAGGAAGTTGCGCGGAATCACGCCGGTATAATCAGTAAATTTATAGACCACGGATGGGAAGAGCACGACAGAAAGCACCCAGCTGTTTATAGCAATTCTGAGGCTTCTCAAGCAACCGTTGGCGGCATGGCATGTTGTCAGAAGGAAGGCTCCAATGGAGAGACATGCAGCACTGGTGGAGAAGGTGGATGCATGATGGGAGCCAAAGCTGAGAATCAGGGAGGAAAAGAGATGTCCTGCTGCAGACAAGCAGGTTAGCTCGTTGTTAGGGAGTCTGGTTATGGAGAATCAGACTCCCTGATTACGATCCTTCGAATCTTTTGTCCGGAGGAGCTATCAGTCGAAACCTTGTAGGGGGAGCTCAGAATGGGATGTATAGGCTCAGTCAATTGATCAATTTTTTGTGCTGGGGAGTTGCGATCGCCCTCAGCGGGCAACATCAGTCAGAAGTCCTGACCGAGCCTTATGTGAATGGGTCGATTCCATACACTGTCGAAATCAGGGAGGTATCCTTAGCACCGGCCCTGATTCCCAACCTTCACTCCAGCGCCGCAGCGCAATGGCAGGGGCAGTGGGTGTTTCTTGCGGGGAGAACGAATGGCTTGCATGGCATGACTGGGATGAACGCTTTTGATCCGGCCTATGAGAACCGCGAGGTGTGGGTGATCGATCCGGAAGCAAAACTGAGCTGGCACAAAAGCCTCGAGGATTCACCCGCCAGTGGTCTCAGTCAGGATGTCGTGGATTCGCTCAGCGCGGTAAACACGCAGTTCTATCGGGATGAGGCTCATTGGCTAATAGTTGGGGGGTATGGTTACAAGCGTTCAGCTGCTGATTACGTAACGTATGATACCCTGACCCGTATTGACCTGCCGGGTCTGGTTGATTGGGTGAAGGAAATGCCGGGCACTGAGAGCACCCAGGCCGCTGATCACATTGAGCAAATTTCAGATAGTTACTTTCAGGTGACAGGTGGGGGGTTGGAGCGTATCGGAGATGAATACCAACTCATATTCGGCCAGAACTATTCCGGTCGGTATCGCCCGTTCGCTGAGGGGGTTTATACCAAACAGGTTCGTCGATTCCAGGTTGGTTCAAATGGACCTTTCACCGTTCCTGAAGTCTCCAAGATTGCCACGGCTCAGAACGATGCCTTCCGGCGGCGTGATTTAAACGTCGTCACCATTCTCGAGCGCACAGCCCTGAATGTTCTTGAGGAGCGCGCGATGGTCCTATCAGGAGTTTTTACGCCCGAGACCGGAGCCTGGACCGCGCCGGTACTCGTTGGCTCCGAAGGAAGCGTCGTGATGGACGATCCGCTCGCCGACTCCACCTTGAATCAAGGTTTCCAGGTCTATCACTGCTCCAAGGTCAGTCTTTATAATCGGGTATCCAGTGAAACGCATGTGCTACTCTTGGGTGGGTTGAGTGTGCTTGAGCGCAATCTGGAAACCCTTGAATTTGTTCGGGATGATCAGGTCCCCTTTACAAACCAGTGTAGTCTAATCGTCAGGAATGCCGAGGGGCGAGTGAGTCAATACTGGTTGCCAACCCGCTTTCCCGATATTCGCCTGGGTGGAAAGGAACTGCGTTTCGGAACCAATGCGGAGTTTTTAATTTCAGAAGGGGTAGCGACTCTACATCCTGAAGTGATCGATCTTGCAGCGATTGATTCCCCAACCGTCATCGGACATATATTTGGAGGTATCTTTTCGGACGCTGGGAACAACGGTAACACAGGAGCGTCAGGTCGAATCTTTGAAGTGTTACTCGTCCCGGTTGTGCCCGCTGCTAACTTGTCCATAGCAAAGAGCCCGCGTCTACAGCTCAGTTGGGAAATCGACGGTAGTCAGGCCTACCTGGTAGAGGAGTCTACCGATGTATCCAACTGGCGGGAACTTACAGAAACGCTAACGGATGTCGGTTCCTTGCCTCTCGAGGATCCCGGTGGCGGACGCTTTTACCGCCTGCTTTCCTCAAAGATAACCCGTCCCTAGCAGGAGAAAAGCTCTCAGTGAAAGCCAGTTTGGCGAGTTTCCACCGACCTTTTCTTTATCGTTATCCTAATGCCAGATCCGTGGTCGATTCTTATTTTATCCCACAAACACAGGATTCACAGAGATTCTTCATAACACGGCTGTAACTCTGCGCCTTGGCGTCTCTGCGCGAGATTCGATTTTAATATTCCTGATCTATTGTTAAATCCCACAGGCCCTCACAACTATTAACTGTTAAAGCATGCGTTTCTCCTTCAGGCTATCTTCATGGCTAAACAAACGATCTCCGTCGGTGACCTGACTGCCACCCTGGTTGACAATGCCGGACACGGTGAGCACCGGGCCGGCTACAACGGAATCGCCAGCCTACGGCACCGGACAAGTACGCGCAGTCTCTTCGTCGAGAAATACGCGGGCCTGAATTTGGAGCACATCTTTAGCGGAGTCGGGGAGGACCATCGGGATGTCTTTTTCGAACCCCGGGTCTCACCCATGGAATTGAGGAAAATCGACGACGACACTTTCGAGCTTTATCAGCCTCCTACCCCGACCTTCCACCTGGTTAGCTGGACACGCTTCCAGTTCGTCGCGCCGCACTACCTGGATATGACCTTCACGTGTCGGGCCACTCAGCATGTATTTAACTACGGATACATCGGTTTATTCTGGGCCAGCTATATCAATGCGCCCCGCGACAAGAGTATGTATTTCTGGGGAGGACTGGAAGGAGAAAACCCGACCTGGCAGCAGTTCGTCTCTCAGCGGCACAACGATCAGAGTACAGTTCGCCACAAGGACGACAATTTTCAGCTTCAATGGGAGGAAGGTTCGCGCAACACGCTCTACAAGAACTTCTCACCCCTGCGTTATCACCTGCCGTTTTTCTACAGCCATTTTGAGGACCAAACCTGGGCAGTTATGTTCGATCGACACGAAGGTATCCGCCTGACCCATTCCCCGAGCGGTGGTGGGCTCAATCCGGAACGGCAGACCACCAACCCCGCCTGGGATTTCCAATTCATCATTCCCAACTACGAAGTTGCCACCGACTATACCTTCCGCGCTCGCGCGTTTCTCCAGCCCCGCATCTCACGAAAACGAATCATGCAGGAGTACGAGGACTGGCGCGAGTCGATCCGTTAACGAAGATTTGTTTGAGCAACCAAACCCATGATAACTCGCGCCAAGCCGCCAAGGTAGGGATGGTTTAACCACAGATGGCACCGATGAACACAGATCCGATGCACCGTATTCCTGCAGATCTCACTCTGTGCGCCCTCTGCCTCCGTGAGAGTCCTCCAAATCTTGATCTTTACCGTAATCTTCATCGTGATCCTACGCGGGCTCACCCCCCTTGCGGGGTATAACGCCGTTGGCGATGTGAGCCTTCACTCCTGGTAATACTCCATCAAGTACCCATGGGGATCTTCGAGCGGGCGCATGTTGATGATGAGCGGTGAGTGTATTGAGTCCTGCATGACACCATCCATCTCGACCTCGGAAGGAACGATCTCGCCACTGAGAACTTTTTCCAGCGGGTAGGTGTCTCGTGAGTAGTAGCGACTCAGGTTGTGCACGTAGTAGAGCCGTTCTCCATACGGTTCGTATTGATACTCGGATTTATGAGCACTGGAACCATAGAATAGGGTTCCTCGTATTAGGTAGCGGTAGGCGTCGGGAAAGGTTGCGTGCGCCAATTGAAATCCGCGGGTGACGTCCTCCTGAGCCAGGTCAAAGCCATTGGTGCCCAGCGATCTGAAATGCCAGCCCCCGCGACCCGTGATCCATTCGCCGGGGATATGCCCGAAGTCGACTATGGCGATACCCGGTTGGCCTTCCTTTTTACGCGCCAGCTTGATTTGCGGATTCGCATACCGCTTTCGGATATTCTCCATGACCCGTTCACGCATCTCCGATGTCGCCGTATGCGCACTGGTGAGACGCCCTTTGGTCTTTAAAAAAAACCGATCCAGGCGTGTAGTGTCATGGGGAACGCCATCGTCCCACGTGATCTCCTTCTCCATCCGCTCATCGAGTAATGCCCCGATAAATGCCTCATCCACCACCCGGTAGGGATTCCACCACGCGTTGTGCTCCATCGTTAACAGCTTGTCCATCAGGTAAGCCCGTGGATCCTCCACATGCTCCCCCGGCTCATTTGAGCAACCAGCCAGCAAGGTAATGAAAACGGTAACGAACAGAAAGGGATGAAGAGTCTTCATGATTCACTCCTACCATAAACTCCCTTCAGGTAAATATCAGAAACCGTTTCTGGTTCCAGATGGAAAAGGTGCGAATCCGCATCGGGTTCAAAAAAATGCCCATTCTCTGTCTGGGCGTCGGTTTGGTTTCGTTCTTTAGCTGTGATGTATGGATCCATCGGTAGCTCTCTACACGCGCCTCTCAACCCTCAGTCGGTTTACTCGCGCCAAGCCGCCAAGGTAGGGATGGTTTAACCACAGATGGCACCGATGAA
>CAYGQM010000097.1:0-18767 GCA_964352065.1 uncultured Opitutaceae bacterium | reverse complement strand
TAGATTGCACCTTCAAGACCTCCTAGAAAAGTGCGAAAAATATCCTACGCTATCGATAGGAGAGTTCCTTTTGCCCGATTGGGACTCCGCTATCTCTCTTGCTTATGCCTCTCCGATTGGGACACCCGAGCCGGCTGTGACAGACGGTCTTGTACATCGGGCTTTAACGTTGTCCTATGCACGACCCTTGGAGTTGCATCCGAATGTGCGTGTTTTTTGGGGACTGACCACTGACATAATAAGCCAAACTGATGTGATCGGCCGCTTGGACGACAACGATCTGAGAGACAGCAATCAGAAGTTTTCCGGAGGATTTGTCTACACTCAGGGCACAACCAACTACACGTTTGAAGCGGGCTATGCCACAACGCGCATTTGGGGGAGCAGTCGCGAGGATGTTTACTCAATCCGCCCTGGGATCGTGTTTCGAGTACCTCCCCGCTACACGCTTGGTTCCGATGGCGAGTGGATATTTGGCGCGGCTATTCCCGTTTCTTATGGATCGGATGGGATTGATGTAGGGGTTGCAGTAAAATTGCGTTTGGACTTCGATTTCAAACGGATGATCAGAGGTGATAAGAAGTCATCCAATTGAATCGTTTTAGGAGGGAGTAATAGCTGCTCGTTTAGCTATTAGCCTCTGAAAGATGACAACGGATAGGATTTTACTTGTGAGTGATGCAGTCGCAGGGAAGGGGGAATCGCAGTGGCATCATTCTTCTTTCCAGTAAAACGTGTAGGCATCCTTGATTTATATTATCGAAGTTGTTTCTCGAGTTTCAAAATGGCCTTGTCCCAGTCAGTTAGGGCATTCCTGCGTTGGATATCGGTTTCATATTTCCCATTTTCCTGATACCAGGTTTTTCGCTCCTGAAAGGATTTAATCAAGGCTCCTGCATCCTCGGAAGATTCGATGGGTTCGTCGCCTACGATTACTTTTATAACTCC
Source organism: uncultured Opitutaceae bacterium (assembly GCA_964352065.1). Classification (GTDB taxonomy): domain Bacteria; phylum Verrucomicrobiota; class Verrucomicrobiia; order Opitutales; family UBA2995; genus UBA2995. The sequence continues at coordinate 17,819 of CAYGQM010000097.1, read as the reverse complement.
GGCGTGGGCCATGGCATCGATCTGTTGCGCCTCGATCCTTGTTCCTTTTCCCCAGACCGACACCCAGCTGCTTTGAGTGATTGTCAGATCTGTCTCGATTGACCATCGATGAATGCCATCAACAGTGGTTTTACTAACTTCCAAATCGAGATCTTTCCCGCCTTGAACGACAACGAAGTCACGTAACGGGAGTGGCGACTGCAAAGTCGCCCTAACGCTAACCACCCCACCTCCATGGGGTAACCGCAGTGTCTCTCCGATGGTTGTTTCGTTAATCTCAAGATCGATCAACGGACCGCCGGATATAAAGGATCGACCGGCTTTTAATGCCGTCCTGAAGCTTTCAAAATCAATTTCTCCTCCTGAATTCACGTAGGTTCTCACAGCCCCAAACATCGGCTGCCACGGATCACGAAAGGGAGAATTGGGAAGATCGGTTCCGGCAACTATGGGCAAAAAGATGCCGCAGTTCATCAACCGATACCAGTTTTCTGTGTTATAAATAAACCCGTTGCTAATTTCCCAAAAACTAACGGCGCCCAACACTGCGTCTGCCAGTGACGTTGAGTATTGTCCCAGCGTTCCTCCATGGGCCACTCCGGCCAATCCGTTCCTGACTTGGGCCAGTTCTAATACTTCACTCAAAGGCGGATAATTCTCAACTATCGCCGGAGTTCCCATGCCACCTGTAGAGTAGGGAAGGATGACCTCATCCAATCCCAATAAATTAATATGGCCCTGCTGAGTATCGCGGTACTCCTGGCCTGGAATCAAAATTCGATTACCATCCGTTCCCCGTCCTTCCTTGCCATATTTAAATTGGCGTGACCAAACCCCGGGTGTCATTCCACCCTTCAGAACCATGAAATGACCGGCTGCAAGTCCGTCTGCTTCAAACATGGAAAACCAAAGCTTGTCGTCCTCTGGATCGAGGCGATCAAAGTGGAGATGCTCATCAATAGCAATCCACCCATCGTCCTCTAAATTCATCCAGCGCTTAAGGCCGATTGAGACTTTTGTTTCTTCTCCTTGGAGTTGAACCGTTGTTTTAGTCGGTAGGTATTCGAAACCCTTGGCCACCGAAACGGTTACAGTCTTGGCTCCTTCGGGCAAACTTACCCGGACTGGACCAATCCCTTTCGAAAATTGAACCGAGGACCGGTTGTTGCTCCTCAGGTGTATGGAGGTAAACAAGATTCCATTCTCATCTACCCAATCCGGAGTGTGGGCTAGTCCATCGACCTCAAGGCTGAATCGTGCTGCTGCTGATCGCCCAGTGGAGAGTTCCCGAATATCGAGGATCAGTTTGAGCCCGTCCGGTTCCTTCCCAGTCGTAAAACGGTGAGTAACCGGAACGTGTTCATGGGCGAACGAGAGTGATGCCATGACGAAAAAGAACATCACGGCAATTCTGAGTGAATTGCAGGGAGAGTAGTGCCAAAGATTTCCGTTGTGTCCCACGCCTCCATTGTCCTTACGCGATTGCCTACACCGCAAGCTCAATTCGCTAAGCGATAAATACATTGAGAATTCCGTAGGCTCACTCATGGAACGCGTTTTACTCGATGCTTTCAGTCTTCGTCCACCTGCTTCTCAATCAGAATTAATATCTTCGTAGGTACGGGGGTTGAGGGGCTTCAGCGTCTGTCCGAACAATTGCCGTGCAGATGCGCTATGGAATCAGCTTCTTCCTTGAATCAGCGCTTCACGGGGCCAGTCATAGCTGCCCGGTTTTACTAAAATCGACGGAGTCGTCCTCCCGAAATTGAGGACTTTGAGCTGGGCAATACCTTCTCCAAAAGTGGGTAGCACACGAAACCGGGACCAGCCCATTTTCTCCATGACTGCAGCCGCGGTAGCGCCTCCTTCCAGCAAAATCCGGTCGAATGTAAACCTGTTTATCAAGCGCACCGCTTCTTGAACCAGGCTGTCTAGTAGCTGGGCTGGTGAAGCGGTGGTTTCTGGCTTTCCAATGGCTAGGCAGAGCCTGTTGGCATATTTAGGAAACGCGGTGAATGGATAAGTTGCGACAGGGATGTGGACCGTCTGACACTGAGAAGCCCGCCCCAATTGCCAGGCGCTGGCGCTTCCACAGATAAGGAGTAGACCGGAATCACCGGCAAGGGAATAACTCGCCGGAGCACACCTGTCATGCGGAAGGAGGGCATCGAAAAACTCCGCTCCGCCTGCCGGCAGGGTGGAGCGCTGATCCAAAGATCCAGCGTACTGACGGATGCTGTTTGAATCGGGCGTGTCCGGTGTTGCAATGGCGGGAGAATCTCCGAGAAGGGTACGAACGAGGTTTGTCCGGCACGGATGATCGGGGTCGACGGCAAAGATTGTTTTGTGGAGGGGAGTTCCGTGGATAAAATAGCGGCCATCGCGAACGATACGGCCCTTACCCGGATTTGCCGGAATGAGAACGGCCTTGTCCAAACCGGTTGCCGACAGGATGGCTTCAATTTCCACCCTGACATTACCGCGTAGCACCGAGTCGGTTTTTTTATAGATCCAGTCTGGTTTGATGGCTAGAATCGCTTGTGTTATCTTTCGTGCCTGACAGGCCGCCTCCACTTCGGAAAGGGAACGAGAATCGGTGGTCACGCAGATGACGTCGCATATAGCGTCGGGGTCGAAATCCGTGTGTATCTCAGTGCTGAGGCCGGCCTGTGTAGCCAAGCCGCCGAGTTCAGCTGCGCCGGAAAGGTCATCAGCCACAACGACGATCATCGGCGGGTCAATTTAGCTGCGAGCAGGATGGCCTCGAACAGGCTGTTCGGATTGGCGATGCCGCGCCAGGCTATATCCAGAGCGGTGCCATGGTCGACCGAGGTGCGAATGATAGAAAGACCCAGCGTGGTATTGATGGCTTCGTCAAAGGCGAGTGCTTTGAGCGGGATGTGGCCCTGGTCGTGATACATACAAATGAAGGCATCCGTTTTTTCCCGTCGTGAAGGAAGGAAAGCGGTGTCCGGCGGGAGAGGGCCTTCTATGGAAATCCCTTTCTCCGCTGCGCGTTCAATGGCGGGAATGATGAATGCCTCTTCTTCGCTGTTTCCAAAAAGGCCGTGTTCACCGGCATGGGGATTGAGGCCACAGACGGCTAATTTCGGATGCTCAGTCTCACGGATAAGCCGCATGGCCTGGTGGGTGAGTTCGATGACATCAAGAATACGATCCGTGCTGAGTAAAGCGGGTACTTCATGGTAACCGACATGCACGGTCACGAAGCTGCAGGTCAGCACCGGACTGGTCAGCATCATGCACGCTCGTCCGGCTTTCGTTTTGGCTGCGAAAATTTCCGTGTGGCCAGGAAAGCGGACCCCTGCCATGCGAAGAGCCTCCTTGTTGATTGGTGCGGTGGTTACCCCACCAACTTCTCCGGCCAAGGCTAGAGCAATCGCTTTTTCGATGTAGGCGTAGGCGGCTTTTCCTGAGTCGGCGTTGATTCTGCCGGGTTTGAGTGTGTCGGTATCAGCAAAATTGAGATCGAGAACGGCCGCTTCCTTGAGGTCGTTCTGTTCGATGCCCCAGTCGTCGATTGAGAGTATGCGCCGGGGCGGTTCGATGCCGGTTTCGAGAGAGCAACGGTTCAGGATTGCCGCATCGCCTATGATTATGGGGACACAGTTTCGTAAGACCTCCGGATGCGTGAGGGCCTGAAGGCAGATTTCCGGTCCGATCCCGGCCGGATCTCCCATGGTGATTGCGATTTTAGGTTTCAATTAAATGGTTGGATGACGGATAGGAATTTGCTTTGGCTGATGTCGACCTCTACGCGGTACGGCGGTGCAGTTGTAGAGATGCTAGAGGGTGGTAGGTCATGAAAAGTCTGACCATCAAGTTGATCAATACCGTTTTTGTTTATCGACAATATTGCGCAACGGACGACCGGACATAAAGCGCGCGACATTGTCGTTGAACGCCTTTTGATATTGTTCAATCCGGCCATCGGATAACGTCGCGAGGTGGGGAGTTATGGTAACGTTGGACATGGACCACAGTGGGTGGTCATTGGGTAGTGGTTCAGGATCGACAACATCCAGACCCGCCGCTCGTACCTTGCCCGACTGTAAGGCAGCAGTCAGTGCGTCCGTATCCACAATGGCCCCACGGGAAACATTGATGAAATAGACGCCGTCTTTCATGAGAGAAAACTGAAGGGGACCGTACATCTTTTCTGTCTCCGGTGTATGGGGCGTGCAATTAACCACTACATCAGCCTGCCCAAGCAATTCGTTCAGCTCGTCTGGCTTTCCGACGTATTCCACGGCTCGCATGTAAGGAATGTCCTTGGGGTCGACTGCCAAAATTCGCATCCCGAAGGCAAAGGCACGCTCGGCCACTTGGGTTCCAATACCTCCGAGACCCACAACCAACATGGTCTTGCCCCGCAACTGAATCATGGGGAGATCCGCTTGCCGATGCCAACCGGTTTCCATCTTCTTGTTGAAATGCTTCAAATCCCGGGTTAAATTTAAAAGTAGTGCCATGGCGTGGTCGGCAATCTGCGGACCTTGAATAATCTTCATGTTGGTCAAAATAAAATCGGCATTTCTCAACGTAGGATCAGACAAGGTTTCCTCGACTCCCGCGCTTCCGTGAGCCAGCCATTTTATGTTTTTCCCTGCTTTGATGAACTCGCCGGCGGGATCTGCTGCCGACAGGCCGACTAAGGCATCAGCATCACCTATCTCGCGCAAAGCCTCTTCACTGGAACTGAAACTTACCAATTGTAGATCGGGATATTGTTTGAGCAACGGTTGCATGCCCTCGGCAAACGTAGCTGATACCAGGATCTTTACCTTCTCGGCATGTAACATGGATCCTTCAAAGCCGAAGAAAACCAGAGCCGCACTTAAATAAAAAGCATACAATAATCGTTTCATGATAGGATGGAGTTAAAAGTGTCCTCGTTTCGTGATCCCTGCGTTTTTATCACCAAGGGGATTTAAGTAATTGAAGTAGGAGAATCGAGGATCAAAAGGGTAGGTTTGGCGATCTTCATGATGGTGTGCATTTCGAACCTGCATATCTGCTCCTGGAACAGACTCACGTTGGCCGAAAGAATGACTCAAATTCATAGCGAGTTTACACGCAAAGGACATTGTTTCCTAGCATGGGATCAATTCGATCAATGTCCAGCGGTGAGAATGAGTTCTACCATAAGGTCCCCGATCTCGACATCAGTTTTTCCGGGATTGTGTATCTCGATGCGATGACGGCCCGGCAGGATGGTTGAAGGATCCAGGGTTGCTGTATAATCTCCCGGTCCATCGGGCATAAGCTGTAGTGTTGTTCCGTGCCAGCGCACTTTCACGGCAGTTGATCCACTTGTATCCGATAATTGAATGCGCAGTCGAGGTGTCAATGGAGACGATCTGCGCAGGTCGTCTCCAAAATAGATATCATAGGAAAGCGTGGAGCCACTCGGTATGAGTTCCGGCGCATCGGGTGTAAGACCTGGAAGCGTGATGTAGTCATCCGTTGGTATCCAACTCGTTGCGCTACCTTCTCCCTGCACACTGACAAAGTAGGTCTTGGGTAGATCGCGCAGCGAATCCAGCGAGCCTAGCTCGTGCCAGTAGGACTGGTGAGGGTCGAAGTGATTGAACATCTCAATCGCATCGACGCCTGCCGTCCAAGCTGCAGCCGCCCGCGCCCGCAGCGCGGCGGCACTGGCGCGGGCCGTGTTCCCACGCGGATCACGCACCCGGTTCTCCGCCAAACAGGCCCAGACCGGCACACCGTATTTCTTCCCCAGTGAGACACTGGTCTGCCACGGGTTGAGTTGAAAATATCCACCCGGCACGAGCGCATCCACGAGGTCTTCCTTGAGCCACTGTTCAAGATCCAGACCGATTTTGAAACAATAGCCGACCGAGTCGGGATATTTGATGTTGAGGAGCAGGTGTTTCCCGCGGGCCCGGCCCACCTCGTCCAATTTGAAGCGCATGCGCCGAATTACATCCGTCATCAGGGCGCGGTCCTCCGGTCTCAGGGCTTTCCCTTGAGCGGACCGTTTGAAAAATACCGGGTGGCGCCAGAAATCGAGCTCGATTCCGTCCACGTCGTAATTCTCGGCCACTTCCGCCACAATGGCATAGGCCAGATCACGTACGGCTGGTTCGGCGTAGTCGACCCCTGACCATTTTCCGTATTTAGGTGGGTTGTCAGGGGTGCCGAAGAGGGCCTCCGGATGCTCACGCTTGAAGTCGGGAAAGAGTATCGGGTTGGACGCGTCGTGTGTATCATCCATGCGCTGGACCCATAAGACTTCGAGCTTGTGGGTACGGGCGAATTTTACGGTTTCGCTTAGCGGGTCTGTATCCAGTTTTAAAAAATCAGGTAAGAGATTGTAGCGGTAACGCCCTTCGCGTGTGGTAAACATCTCCGCAACTTGAGTCCGATGCCCGAAGGTCCCAAAGGTACCTGCAGTGGTATCCAAGGCGATGCCATCGACTTGTGTGCCGGCGAGGGGCGCAATGCGGGGTGCCAGAAAAGCCTCCGGCGTGAGCGTCGGTGCAGCTGGTACTCGAGCATCACCGCCACTGTCGTTGTTGAAAATGAGTCTTCGTGGTCGTTGTCGTGCCTCGTCCTGGAGTGCATTTGCTGTAGGCTGTTTGGCAGCGGCAAAGGATTCTTGTATGAATTGCAGGGCAATTGGAAGTGCAGTTGTAACGACCTCGATCGTGTGCCCGCCTGTCAGTTCCACCACTCGAGTACTCACGCCTGACTGGCGGGCCCGCGCGGCGAAGTTGTAGTTCATCGTTCGATCGAATGCCGTGGAGCCTGTGATCAGCATCAGTCGGGAGCCGGCCAATTTCTCAACTGCGTTTATGGGATTGAATGTGCTCCAAACAGTTGGGTCTGAACCGAATCGTGAGGCGGGTACGGTGTAGTTTTGTCCTTCGGGCAATGTTTCCATTCGTGGAAAATCCAGCAGTCCAATGATGCTGGTAACGATTCCGACTTCCTCAGGGTGCCGTTCGGCAAATCGAACCGCGCCATATCCGCCCATCGACCAACCAGTGATGGCTCGCCAGCGCGGATCCCGGGAGAGAGGTGCGTGCTGCTCGGCTACCCGCATTACCTCCAGTAGGTAATCCTCGTAACGCGCTTCGGCGACCACAGGGGAATTTATATACCAACCATCCTCTCCTTTAGGTAGGACAATATAAAACGGCGCTGCCAGTAATGCTTCCCGGGCTTCATCCGATTCGATTAGCGAGTGGTTGTGTCGTCCCCTGCCATGCAGCAGAAAGAGCACCGCGCCGTTGGCTGCTGCTTCATCTGCCGGTCGGACCAGGGTGAAAGGCATTTCCTTGCCAAGCACCTCACTGTGGAATTCCAGATCCACTATGCGGGGTTCTTCGGCCAAAACGGTTGGAGGTCTAACGAAGGCAATTAGTACTGCCGCAAGTCGAAAGCCTTTTTTCAGGATTGTGAAGAATTGGTCCTCAGCCATCACCGCACTTCCTCCCAATCGAACTCGAGCCGAAGGATGTCTGGGTTACGACTGATCGGGCGCTTGTAGATGATGGTATTCAAATAAGTGTTACCGCGTCGTTCTTGCCAGTAAGGCACCGCGTAGTAACCGTCGATGACGTTTTCCTCCTCGGCGTTGTCGAGGATCACGTGCTTTGAAATCGCGAGGGTGACGGGGTCGAAGCGGAAGAGACTTAATTTCATCAGGGTGGTTCCAGGTTGACGGGTTTTTAGCTGGTCATACCCCAGCACTGTTCCGCGATCTGTAGGAGGCTTGTCCCAATTGCGTCCGATCAGGTAGAAACCACCATCCCGCTCGAAAAGGCGGGGTCGACCGACATAGGACCTGATGAACGGATTTGCCGCATTGAGGTCTACTTTTTTACGTAACTTGAAATCACCATCGGTCTTGATCAGCCACTGTCGGTTGTCATAGCCGCGTGCGGCGATGACAAATCCGTCGCCGTAGCGTATGAAGGAACTCTCATTGATAGAGATGCCTTCCGATACGCCGCCGAACTCTTTGGTCAGGTTGCGCACCCGCCGCCAGGAGTTTCCGTTATCGTCTGTGCGAATAACATCTACGGACCCGGCGTGTGGTCTCAGCGGATCCACTTCTTTTGCGCCTGGCAGGACGGTAAACGTCATCACGAGCATCCAGGTCGTGCTTCCTTCGGTTATGGCTTCAAACACATAGCCATATTCAACGCCATCTACGAGACCGAGCTTCCCGCGATCTTGCCAGGTAAGTCCGCCGTCACTCGATCTGAATTCGATTACCCCGAGCCGGGCCGCACGTGCGCGCAACACTTTTGGATCCAGGGCACCTCCTTCCACAGTCGCTGCTGAATGCTCGGGGCGAGAACTGCCGTCCTCCGGTCCCGAAATCTGCATGTCAATGAAGCAGGCAATTTCTCCATTTGCGAACTTGGCAAATTCCGCATTCTGGAAAATATTCCCGGGACGGCGAAGCGTGGTCCGGCCCAGAATTCGTTCGGTCTCTGGATTGAATCTGAGCACTTCCGTATCCGCCTCCCGATCGGTCAGGTGTGCATAGCCACGTTTATAAGCAATCAGCATTTCGGTTGGACCCACTGACATGATGACGGGGTCCATCACGTAGTTCTTATCGTCGAGATCGGACGCAGCGGTGATGGTCTGGGTATACTTGTAGAAGGGCACGAGCTGTTCTACCTCAGACGCGTCACTTGCGGATTCGTGATGTTTGGCAAAGGTGGTGTGCGCTACTGAAGCGATCAGTAACCCAAACAAGAGGGAAGATAATTTCAAATACGTGGGGCGGGTTGTCATATTATAATCTGTTTTGATTTGAAGTGGTTGGGCGCGAAAAGGTTAGGCGAGCAGGAAATGGTTATTTTCTTTGAAGTTCAATGGCAGTGACGGTCGGACCTGTGCCTGCACCGCCAGTCCGCAATTCGAGCCGGTAACGAATCTTGTGGACTGGTTTATTGCTCGTAACAGCAAATCGGATACTTGAGTCTATCGCTGTGATCGCTTGGAGTTCCGTCCACTCGGTCTCGCCGTTCACCTGCAGACTGGCACCTATACCGGCGCGCCCAGGAAATGAACCTGTGACTACCAACTCATAGTTGCCCGCCGCATACGATTTCTCGATCCAAGGCGAGGTATAGGTTTCGAATGGCCGACGGCGTAGGATGTCGCCCGGTTCCGCGTTGAGGATTTTGTGTGGGCCGTGTGAAGCGACGGTAGTGCGACGGTCGGTAGTGAAGCCATCTGCTCCTCCCCAGTAAACGAATGATCCCACACCATGATTGCCGGTCTTCTGACCCAGACCGAGGCTTATATTGGGTCCGGTGTGGTTTACTACTGCAATATCGGGAAAGCCATCCGCATCGAAGTCGGAAACAAAATTGGCTGAGCTTGAATATGCGGGAAGCACCAATCGATTGGAAGGCGAGTAATCGCCTTGTTCGTCGGGGTGGTAGACAAAGAGTCCTACGGTGCGCGTCGTTTCGCCGTGGTAGTTGCTATATAAGACATCGAGCTTACCTTGGCCACGCGTGTCGGCTACCGAAACCCAGTGGCTACCGAAGGTTGGTAGCGGTGTGGTATCCTCAACACTAAAGTGTCCGTCTCGATTCCAGTAGATGGCCGAGTCGATCGCGTTGCGCCGACCAGTCATTTCGCGGTAATGGGTGGCGATCACATCGGGCCGACCATCCTTATTTAAATCCGCAACGGTGAGCCGTTGAACCTGGTAATCAGAAGGGATCCGCTGGGCACGATCGAGTAGGGGAATCCCTTTTGCATCCAGAGGACAAAACAGCCAACCACCTCGTCCACCGAGTATTATATCGAGTCGACCATCGTCATCGAGATCCGCCACCCCTGAGGCAATTATGGGTAACCCCGGTTTATAATACTCTGGTTCAGAAAATCCATCGGTCGCACCACGGAGTATGGCGAGGTTGCGTCCCTCGCCATCTATGAGACCGACGATGAGATCAAGTCGCCCATCGTGGTCGAGATCTGCCAAGGTAGTCGAATAGCCACGTGACGGAAGCGACCAATGGCGGATCTCCTCGACACTGCGATCTGCTGCCAGGCGGGCGACGGCCACGCCAGCACGCTCGGTAAAGGCAATCGCTGCCCGACCTTCGTCAAATATATCTCCGGCGCTTGAGCTGAAGCCGGTGGTCAGTGGCACGTTGGTAAGTGTAGCTCGATTGTAGGAGCGGTCCGGGTTACCCCAGTAGATGAACGAATTGATCGCTCCCATTGTTTGAGTATGTCCACTGGCTCGGTTGGCGATAAAAAGATCCACCGTATGATCCCGGTTAAGATCACCGATGGCTAACGATGCCGCCCCAAAGCTTGTCAGCTCCTTGCGGCGAGCAGGCGTATAACCGTTTGAGCCACCCCAGTAAATGTAGCTGGCAACATCGTAGGTCTCGTTGTTTTGACTATTGGCAAACGCGAGATCAGTAAAGCCGTCGCCATTGATGTCCCCAGCTCTTACCGATGTGCCGCCCATCACGGGCAACCCGGTATTTCTGTTGGCGGTTAAACCGTCGGGACCATTCCAGTAAACATAGGCGCTCGTATGATACTCATCACGACGCTTTTCTGCGAATCCTGTTACTGCCAGATCCATGCGCCCATCTTGATTCAGATCAGTGGCGACTACAGAAAGCGGGGTGTTTGCGGGAAGCGTTGATTTTGGCCAGTCAGCTAAATTCGGACCACGATTAAAAAGTAACTCGAGTTCCTCACCGCCTGCTGCAATGGCGAGATCGGGCCTGCGATCTCCATCAAGATCGGCTATGGCCAATTCTCCGGCGATGCCATCCAGGTAGCCTCGACCGGCCACCGGAGTCTCACTTACGCGGTCAGCAGAAAACCCGCCGGTTCCTCCTGAGAATACACGGACGGATGGCCAGTCTCCTCCTTGCAGGATAACAAGATCTGGATGCCCATCGCTATCGAGGTCACCCACTTTCACATCGACCGCATGGCGGGTGGGCAAATTGCTCACACGATCGACCATAAAACCGTCTTCCCCCTGCCAATAAATTTGCGCGCTGGCCGTTGCGCCGGCGATAACCGGTGGCGCTGAAGCAGCCAAAGGACCGGCGGATGCGAACACGGTGTCGTCTTCTTTGCCCATGTTTGCAATGATGAGGTCGAGGCGGCCGTCTCCATTGAGATCTGCTACAGCTACTCCGGTGGCAGATTCAGATGGAAACTCGGATCGGCGGTTGGCTGAGTATCCGCTAACTGTACCCCAATAGACGAACACCGGAAAATGATCGTGCGTGGAACCGTGGATAAAATTGGTAAAGATGATCTCCGACCACCCATCCCCGTCTAGATCGGCAATGACGCTTCGGCCGCCACCCATCGACGGAAGAAATTTTGCGTGTGTTTGTGCCGCACGCATCCAGGCAAGGTTTTCGAATACCCCTCCTTCGTTTGACATGGTTGGCAACAAGGAACGGAATCCATTCACAGGGTGTTGGTAATAAATGAGGCTGTCCGAGTTTTCGTAGGGGCTGTGGTCGTTGTTGATCACCAGTTCGGGATAGCCGTCGTGATCGAGGTCGAACCAGTTGATGAGCTTGAGCTCACCCCGGGGAGAGACGACAAGATTCTGTCCAGCATTGCCGATTTCACCTTTGGAGAGTTGGTCGAAACCGGCGTGGCGGAAGATGGTTTCGGCCGCGGTTAAATTTAGAATCGCGCAATGTAAAATGATGCCTATGCAAATCAGGCGCAGTGATTGGTTTAAATGTATCATTTCCAGGGATTTTCCCAACGTGTGGCTTCCACGCCGGTTATGCCGTCGCGGGTGATGTAGTAAACGGAGACCAGGCTGCCATCGGGCAATTCAGCAGATAAGGGATACCCGTTGTCGCCGGGGCGACCAGACCCATCGGCTCTGAGTGACACGATGTCTTCCTCCAACCAGGTGCGGCCATGGTCACGGCTTAAAGCGGCGCGGATTCCGATCGGTTGATCCCGGTAGCCGTAGGTGCAAAGCATCGTACCATCGTGTAGAGTGAGCAGGTGTGGTGGATGACCATGCAGCGAAGTTTCGGTTGCTTTCGACCAGGTCTTGCCGCGATCCGACGAGTGTGCGGTCCACATTTTTGTTCCGAGCGCTGGTTCCGTGCGCATCATGGCTACGATGTCGCCGTTAGCCGCTTCCTCAATCGATGTTTCACCGAAGCTGCGTTTTTTTTCTGGATCGGCGGCGACGGTCAGGAAATCCCAGTTGGCACCATCATCTTCACTGCGCAGCAACCAGGTTTCGTAGAAACGAATATTTGCGGTGGGTCGTCCATAGACAGAGCACAATAAAGTGTTGGCATCCAGACGCAGGTCCGTAGCAGGCCCGAGGAAACTCATGATCAGGCCCTTGGGTGGCACCGGTATCTCCTGCTGTTTCCAGGTGTGTCCGTAATCTTCGCTGGTGCGCACGTAGCAGCCATAGGCGTAGGTCACGCGTCCATCCGGTGAATCGCGGACTTCAATCCCTTTTGCTTCAAACTCAGCGCGGCGCTCGGGTTCGATGTAACGCCACGCATGGGGGTTGGCATCGACCAATCGACCGGGCTTTGAAGGTCCTGTGACCCAGGTGGGATCGATCGCGTCACGGTCGGTTGGCTGCCAGGTGCGGCCGCCGTCCTCTGAAAGGAACCGCATAGTCTCGCTGCGCGGCTCGAGATGGCTTGACGTAACGCGAGCTCCAAACTGCAGGTGTAAGGTGCCGTCGGCTAGTTTCATCAATCTGGGAAAGGCTGAGTACTGTCCCGCTTTTCGGTAAATGACAGTATGTTCGGCATTATGGATAGGACGAGGTTCCGCTGCGATCGTTGCCAAAGGCATTAATAGAATGCATAGCGCGTTTTTCATGGGAGTAATTTTAATGAAGATTATCCGGAGTATGATAATCTTCAGGGGGTAGGGTATGGTGGTTTATAACTTTCGGGGTAGGGGTATTTTATATGTATTCAATCAACCGCGACGGTATTTGTCCACCGCTTCATCGTTGAAGTGAACGCCGAGCCCGGGTTTCGTTGGGACTTCGTAAAGGCCATCCTTCATCTTGAAGGGCTCGATCATGAGGTCATCCTGTATCACGTGTGTGATACTGACGGCATGCTCGATCGCGGGAAATGCGGCAACTTGATGGGCTTGAAAAACTTGGGCAACGCCGGTAATGATACTGTGTTGTAACCAAAGTGGAATACCGGTCACTTCGGCCATGAGGGCTCGTTGTACGAGTGTCTTGCCGATCGGTCCGCCGGTTACGAGAGCATCCAGTAATTTCTCTCGTATAAAGGGCATCGGATTTTTCGGAAAATGTTCAGCGAGTTTTAACGGAAAGCGGCCTTTCAACTGACGGAAAGCATCGAGATCGTAATATTCGCAGGGGGACTCTATCGCGAAGTATTGCGGGAAACGCATCAGGCGTTTTCCAAATTTGATAGCTTTCTCTGGATTTTCCCAAGTTCCGTTTGTATCAGCCCAGATTCGAAAGTCGGCTGGCACGGAGGAGGTGACTGCCTCAGCTTGTTCGACAGGATCTTCAAACGGTCGTGTTTTCACCTTATGGACGCGGTAGCCCAAGTCGTATCCCAGCTTCGCTTCGGAAGCCATCAAGTCTGAGGGAAAGCACTGGCTCCACCAGGACTGAACAATGTGTGTTTTAGGGTTGGGTGCGAACAATCGAGACACAGGTAAACCCGACGCTTGGCCTATCAAATCGTATACTGCCATCAGCACACCGCCTAAGTTGTCATCCATAAGAAACTCCCAGGGCGAATGTCCTATCAGTCTTTTGCAAATTGCCTCGACCTCGGGAACACTCCCCAGTGAATCTTCGACGTTCAATAACGCATCGCCGACTCCCATCAAACCCTCGTCGGTGTATAGCTTAACGAGGGTCGAGTCGTAGTAGTCACGGTTGATTCCCTGTTTGCGGTACACTTCTGCGAAGACTTCTCTGACGCGTTCATGCATGGGAACACGAACCGGTATCACTTCGTAGCGGGTAATTCTCTGACTGGCGCCAGATGCCGGCGTCGCAGCATGGGCACGTCCCATGGCTACGTTTACAGCCCCGAGTCCACCTATGGATGAAAGAGTAGCCAGAAAGTTGCGGCGAGAATACCTACGCATGAATCATCAGGGGTAATTATCCTTGGTTGGACTGTCAAGGGATGACCAGTTCTGAAGGTGTTGTGGAATGCTACTTTATTGGTCGACAGTTTACCTCAATCCGAATCGTTTTGCTCCTATGAAACTTCATTGTTTACGGGTGTCAATTGGTAGCCAAGGGCCTCGGCTTGCTTCTTAAGAAAGTGTTGTTTTCTGGCTCTGGCAAGTTCGAGATTCCCGAGTTTTTCGGGTTGGTAGTGGCTTCGAGTCTTTATCATGGTGTAGAGGACGCGCGCGAGTTTGTGCGCAGCTGCGGTGATGGCGGCTTTGGTACCGAGTTTTGCTCGGATGCGGCGAAACCAGTCGCCCCAGTAGGACTGTGACCTGTGGAAGGATTGTGCGGCCATGCGCGATGCGGTGGCCAGCCGGTTGTTCACGTTGCGGGTGTGAGCCGCCTGTTTTCTACCTCCGGTGATTCGGTTATCCGGACATAGCCCCAGCCAGGAAGTAAAATGAGCGGCCGTGGGAAACTTCGCCAGGTTGTTACCGACTTCGCTCATCAGAGTCATTGCGGTTTGAATGTTGATGCCTTCAACTGCGGTGAGGTCAGTTCCAAATTTGCGTAAGAGCAGTTCACGTTGGGTAGGATTGGGTTTGTTGGCCCCTGTTTTCGGGGTCGTCGCCGGGCGGACCCAACGCGCCACCAGTGACCACATTCACGGCCTCTGGCACCAAGCTGATAGACGGGCTTTAATCAAGCACCACTGTAAGAACGGTGTGTCGCTGCAGAACAGTCCGGATGCAGCGCTACTCTGCCACAGCTCACACTCGGCGCAAGCAAGTTTCATCTGTGTTCAGTCTGGAAAAATCCGGTGGGGGGCTGATTTTGATAGGAATTTGCTTTTTAGCGGCGAAGCCGCAGAGGTGGGTGTTTTCCGGGTCTTTTTTCAGGATAGGATTCTCGCCGAGAGCCAATGGTATGAGTATTTATTTGATAAGTGGTTTCGAGGGTGAGGCGGAACTGTTATCCAAACTGGGAAAACATAAAATGGGAAGATGTTGCCTAACATTCAAAAGGCTGGTTGATCTGGATACCGATGTGCTGAAGAAGTTGTTGCAGAAATCTGCAAAGGTTAAAATTTGTTCTGAAGTTAAGGACTAAATGTTGCTCCTTTTTTCAGGCTGGCTTAAACAGGCAGGCTGATAATTTTAAGAGAAAAAAGATACAGTATGGCAGGACAAATTATAAGACACTTAATTCTATGCTTGGGACTGACAGGTTCCTTGCTTTCTGCATCGGCTCAGGAGAAATACCGAAACATTCAGCTGATGAGGGCGAGCCAGGAACCGGATGGCGGTTCAAGTTCGAGGACGTACCAATTTTATAAGCACCAGAGAGCTCACAATGCCGGTACCAGACTTTACGAGGACGATTTGTTATCCATACACCTGACGGCGAACCTGATGCCACAAAAGAAGCGTGGGAAGCAGTTGAGTGGTAATGAACGACTGTTTTTCGAGAGTGAAATTTGTTCGGAGATACAGGCTCCTTTCCTGAAGGATTCCCGCGAGAACATACAGCATGCGTCGTTGGCTGTTGTATTGAAAAAGGATCCCGGGTTCGAGCTGACGCGCCGTTGGCTTTGGGACACACTACGGCCGATTATAAGACTGGAGATTGTCGACCAATACTGTGGTGGAAAAATTCAATTCGTTTTCGCGAACCTTTACATTTATGGTTATGAAATCGGAAATAGTGGTTCAGTCGAGTTAGTGGTGGATCGAAGGTATCCAGAGTTCGATTTGGGAAATGAACAAGACCGGCGTCGTCTCGGGCAGTTCAGGATCTTGGCATTGGCACAGGCAAATTTCTATTTCTGGGATAAGTTTTCACCCTCGCTGCAGGCCAAGTATATTGCAGCGAACCTGGCGAACGGGAAGGGTCTTCATCTGTCGGAATGGGGAGTAAATGCAGCGCAAGGTTCCTACTACGAAGTGTTTAATCCGTGGATGCCGCTTGGGGGTGCAGGAAGCTTTTACCGTGAGAGTACATCTCTTGTTTTCTATGCTCAGTCATCTGGAAAATCTGTTCCAAATCCACCTGCCGGCTATGTCGAATCTTTCACTGGATTGTTTAAAGAATACAATGAGCACCTGAAGAACGTTCCATTGCCACCTTCGGGAAGCAATGAAGCAATGAACTGGTATAAAAAACACGGGGAGCACGTTGTTTTAACTCAGGATCACAGGGATATGATTCAGGCATTGATGAGTGATGAAATTCTTCTGGAAGGTATAGGCCGAGCCTATGAGAAACATCTTAAGGATAATTCTCGATTCAGTAAATCCCAGGTTCAAGCTGAACTATTAATGGCACTGGCTGTAAATATTGTTCAGTTGAAGGCGGGTTTGCACAATGACATGGAAGTTGTTGATGCAATCAACGCATCGCGAAGATGGATTGATTCAATTGCCGGGCAACCCAAAGGCACTTCCTGGATACCCCAACTCATGAAGTACGAGACTGATATGAATTATGCCCTTTGTAAGCGCGTTGAAATGTCAGCTACTTCAGGTTTTGATATGAGCATGGCGGTCGTAATGTTAGAAAGCATGAGTGAAAGAATAGAGAAGAGGGTCGACTCGATTTTTGAAGCAGCAGATGCCGCTTTAAAAAGGGGCCAGGAAAAAAAGTGAGGTGAACTCAGAACCTGTTGGCTCGCTTGCGAGACTCAAGTGAAGCGATTACAATCTTTGTTGTGAGTATATATGTATTTGACTTTAGATGGTATCTATCTTTGATATGTATCATGAAAACATCAAAGCTGTTCAATACAGGAAGGTCGAGAGCAGTGCGCTTGCCTAATGCCTGGGTCAAAGAAGTCAATGAAGTGGATATGGAATTGAAAAAGGATGGTTCGATTCTTCTTCGTCCGAGGGAGGTTGATTTATGGCAGGTCGCTGAAGCTTGTGGAAAAATGGATGGCAAGATCAAGCGTCTTCCGGGGCGTAAATCAGGAGTGCGAGTCAAGTTGTAATGGCTCTTGTAATGTTGGACACGTCCGCGTGTATCAGAATTTTACGTGGTGAGGAAATGCCCGAAGAATGGCGGTTGTATTCTTTTGCAATATCATCTGTTGTTGAAGCGGAATTGTGGGCGGGAGTTTACCATGCGGGTGGAAAGGTGGAGCGAAAAAAAGTCGAATTGTTTCTGAATGCAGTCGAAGTTTTTCCTTTTGAATCAAGGGCTGCTGAATACAGTGGAGAGGTGTTGGGAACGCTTGCAACAAAGGGCGAGCGCATAGGTGATTTCGATTCACAGATCGCCGGTCATGCTATCGCGAAAAAGGCGAAACTCATTACCTGCAATGTTAAACATTTCAGCAGAATTGAACATCTGAAAATACTCAATTGGGATTGAAATTATTGCCCGCAAAAGAACCATTCAATAAAAGACATTGAATGGACAGATTTAATTCTCGTGATGGAAAGAAAGTATAGTTCTAGAATTCATGGATGAGGAGTTAGTTGCTCTTCTGAAAAAAAGAGTAGAATATCAGATAAGAAAGTACGAACAAAACAGTGATCACAACTCCGGGGGCTGCGCCCCCTCCGTGCCACCACTTTAGCTCTGAGGTAACGCAGCAAGTAAAAAGTTAGGTTTCCATCATCATTTTGAGTTGTGG
>CAYGQM010000096.1:0-19571 GCA_964352065.1 uncultured Opitutaceae bacterium | reverse complement strand
ATACAACCATAATTAAATAAGGGAATCTTCTGTCCACATATCTCAGGCCACTTCAGGTGTTGTAGGAAATTAGATTTTTTAGTTCAATGTCGTCCATCACCCATCCGAATAGTCTGGCTTTTTATAATGGTAAGGAGATGGAAGAAATTTATCGATTCTGATGAGACTGAAGGATTACGATAGTTAAATTCCAGAAGGTATACCAAGAACCTGTATAGCTGCTTTAAAATACAAAGAATGAAATCTACCTCTAAATCCTACCGCTCTGCATTTCAGTGTCACCCCTTGGTTTTATGCCTGTTCGTCTACTTGGTAGCCTTCGGTTTCGCACACCCGGTAACTGTCAGCGCTGTCAGCCGAAATGTGCTCTTTATCGCGGTAGACGACCTGCGAGTGGAACTCGGTTGTTATGGGAGTGAGCACGTGATCTCTCCAAACATTGATAAGCTGGCGGAGCAGGGGACTTTATTCGAAAGAGCCTACTGCCAACAGACGGTGTGTAATCCCTCCCGGGCGTCTGTTTTAACCGGGCTTCGGCCGGACACGCTTCGTGTGTGGGATCTTTACACACACTTTCGTCAGAATGTTCCCGACGTGGTAACGTTGCCCCAGTTGTTCAAACAGAATGGTTATCATGCGCAATGCATCGGAAAGATTTTTCATAACTGGCGTCAGGACGATTGGAAAGGAGACTCCATTTCGTGGAGTGTACCAGAGTTCATGCACTACAACACGCATAGTAACGATACACCCATGGTCGAAGGAGAACCTCCTCAAAACCTGGTATCCGGCTTTGAGGGTATTGAGTGTCGGGATGTTCCGGACGAGGCTTATTACGACGGTCGCATTGCTGATGAAGCTGTAAAAACCTTGCGTGAGTTAAAGAAAGATCCGGCGCCTTTTTTCCTGGCTGTTGGATTCTGGAAACCGCATACACCTTTCAACGCACCGAAGAAGTATTGGGATCTTTATGACAGAGATTCGATACCGGTTCCGGAAAATCTCGAACCACCCTTAAATTTGCCGGATATCGCCCTTACGAGCTCTCGCTATGACGGACGGAAGAATCCGGATCAACTACGGGAGATGCACCACGGTCATTTGGCAGCGATTAGCTACCTGGACGCGCAAATCGGAAAGGTTTTAGATGAACTGGATACACTCGGTCTGCGGGATGACACGATCATCGTCTTCTGGTCGGACCATGGCTTGCATATCGGTGAACACGGATTGACCCGCAAGACCACTGCGTTTGAGTTGGACGCAGCAGTCCCGCTGATCATTGCAACTCCTGAGCAAAAAGGTGCCCAGCGCACGGATGCGCTAGTCGAACTCCTGGATCTCTATCCGACACTGAACGAATTATGTGGCATTGAAGGACCTGCTAATCTGGAAGGAAAATCCTTGGTTCACCTTTTAGCGGATCCGTCACGAAGCCACAAGACCGTTGCCCTTACACAAACGCCCCGACCTAACTACCCCAAGGGCAAATTACCAATTTCAATGGGCTATACGATCCGATCCGATCGGTTTCGTTATACGGAATGGCGTAGCTTTAAGACGAATGAAGTCGTGGCTCGTGAACTTTACGATCATAGGAATGATTCTTTCGAGACGATTAATGTCATCGATGATTCGAAGTATGAAGCATTCCTACCGGTATTGGCAGCTCAATTAGAGGGGGCGATACGATGAACTCTGTTTCTGATTTCGAGTTAAGAATTGGTCTTTCACAAAGGCGCACGGGCACTGAGTCGTTATTCAAAGATATTTTTATAACCATGAGTACGGCGTTTCAGTCATTGATTGGTGCCTTTCCTATATTTAGCAGAATTTGCTCCCGGCACCTGAGTTTTTTTGAGAGAAAGGTAGAATCACTCCTGGTGATTTGCTTACTCAGCTTTCTTCCTTCTGCCTTTGGCCTTCCTAATATCGTCTTTATCATGGCGGATGATCTCGGCTATGGGGATCTGGGCTGCTACGGAAGCACGATCAACGATACACCAAATATCGATGCACTGGCTTCCTCGGGGCTTCGGTTTACCGATTTTCACTCATCGGGACCGATGTGTTCACCCACGCGAGCGGCTACATTGACAGGGTTTTACCAGCAACGATTCGGGTCGAAGTTTGATGGGGCGATCTCGGGCATCGATGACTATAACACCGGGTTGCCATTGGCTGCCGTGACGATTGCTGAAGTTCTCAAAACCAAAGGCTATGCCACGGGATGTTTCGGTAAATGGCACCTGGGATTTCGACCACCGTATTTCCCAACCGAACAAGGATTCGATGAATTTCGAGGCCTTGGATCTGGTGATGGAGATTTCTTTAATCATGTGGATAGGAGCGGACGAGCAGATTGGTGGTTAAATGATGAACTGCATTCTGAGGAAGGTTATACTACGGACCTAATAACCGAACACAGCATTCGTTTTATTGAACGTAATCGAGGCAATCCTTTCTTCTTATACGTGCCTCATCTAGCGATCCACTTCCCCTGGCAGGGGCCGGAAGATCCTCCTCATCGAGAGGTCGGAAAGGAATATCACAAAGACAAATGGGGTGTTATTCCGGATCGGAGTAACGTATGGCCTCATACCAAAGCTATGATCGAGTCGTTGGACAAAAGCGTAGGCGAGATTCTGGACGCTCTGAAGGAAAATGGACTGTCCGAAAACACCCTGGTCATTTTCACGTCAGATAATGGTGGATACATTCGCTATGCTGGTGGATTCGAAAATATTTCCAGTAATGGACCGTTGCGGGGGCAAAAGACGCAGGTCTATGAAGGTGGCCACCGCGTGCCTGCGATCGCCTCGTGGCCAGGGAAAATCAAAGCTGGAATCTCTGATGAAATCACCCACTCAACAGATTGGTTTCCAACCTTTGCCCGACTGGCGGATATAGCTTCGGAGGATCTGAAATTCGACGGACAGGACCTCGCGCCGTTGTTATTTGAGCAACAACCTTTGCAAGCCCGGAATCTGTATTGGAGAATACGGGGGCATTGGGCGGTTCGTAGTGGTCCCTGGAAACTCGTTCACACGAATGGAAATACCGAACTCTATAATCTGAAAAACGATATTGGGGAAATGAACGACTTGGCTGGAGCTTTGCCATCGCTGGTCAAGCAATTGAGTGAAGCCTGGCAAACTTGGGAAAATGACATAAACCAAACAGCTGCCTTGTATGAATAAACTCTGGTTCATCTTGGCGGTAATAGTTTCGAGTGTTCTGTCTCCAGCTTTCAGTCTGCCTACGAAACCTAATATTATTTTCATCTTGGCCGACGACCTGGGTTATGGAGACTTGGGGTGTTATGGTCAGCAAAAGATTCCAACGCCGCATATCGACGCCCTTGCGAAGCGGGGTATACGCTTTACGCAGGCCTATGCGGGAGGTCCCGTTTGCACGCCGTCTCGAAGCGTGCTAATGACCGGACTGCACAACGGACATACGCCCGCCCGCGATAATGTTCCCCATTACCGGAGTTATTTAGTGGCCAAAGATGTTACGATCGCTGAGCTTTTGAAGGAACAGGGTTACCGCACGGGTGGTATTGGCAAATGGAGTCTCGGAGATCCTGGTACTGAAGGAGATGCTACCAATCAGGGTTTTGATATGTGGTTCGGCTATCAGAATCAGGATCATGCGCACTACTACTTCCCTGAATATCTGGACGATAGTTGGAGTCCGACCCGGCGGGTAGAATATCCGGGAAATAGTGTTTCAAGGTCAGTGTATAGCCACGATGTCATGACCGAACGTGCCTTGGAGTTTATCGATAAAAATACGGAGAACCCATTTTTTCTCTACGCTGCCTACACGGTCCCTCATTTTTCCAGTGGAGAAGAAGATCCAGATAAACTGGCGGTTCCCTCCTTGGAACCCTATTCGAATAAACCTTGGAGCTTGGCCGCGAAAAAGTATGGCGTTATGGTCAGTCGACTTGACAAGGATGTGGGAAGAATCGTTGGTCGAGTCGAAGAGCTCGGGTTAGGTGAAAATACCTTGATCATATTCACTAGTGATCAGGGGCCGCTTGGCACCGGGCCGTATGAAGAGTTAGACAACAATGGGCCGCTTCGCGGGGCCAAACGCAGTTTGTATGAAGGAGGAATACGGGTACCGTTTATCGCGGTGTGGCCAGGGCAAATTCCGGCTGATCGCGTAAGCAAAGAAATTATTACTTTTTGGGACATGCTGCCCACCTTGGTGGAACTGAGTGGTGGCGGCCTGCCGACGAAAATTGATGGGGTTTCAGTTCTGAATGCTTTTTTGGGGAAATCACTTAGCGTAACTCACGAGTATTTGTACTGGGATTATGGGCACACGAGAAGGCGCTATGACCAGGCGGTTCGCTGGGGTAGGTGGAAAGGTGTCCGGCTGGGAGTGGGCAGCCTGATAGAACTTTATGATCTTGAGGCTGATCCCGGAGAAACGAACGATATCTCTGATGCGCATCCTGAAGTGGTTCTAAAGATTGCGCAGTATATGAAAGAAGCATCGATACCGAGTGATCGTTATCCCGTGGGCCAGCTTTATCGAGGGAGTCCGATTTGGAAACAGTCAGATCACTGGTAGCCGTCGATTTTGAGCATGCATTTCAATTGTGCCGGCAGGAAGAATGATCGATTCTGGTGCGCTTTTGGATGGGAATGAAAATGATGCTTCCTATCTTCAGCTCAGCGTCATAGAATTTTGACAATGTCACTATTAGTACGGCTGTTTAGAATACTCTTATGCGGAGTATTAGTGAGTTTTGGAGCTGTGTGCCTTGGGCACGTGGACAATGGGTTTACTCCGCACAATGATGAGTCCCTCAGGCTCGCTTCCATTCTTCTAGATAAACATCCGTATCTTTTGTCTAAGGATCAACGGGATTGGCTGAATGAGCAGTTAACCGTAAATCAACAACAACGCGAGGGAGCTATTCCTGAAATGAGGTTTACCAAGCTGTTAAGTTCCATAGGCGGGGCAGCGACGGTCGATCTACAAGAACCGGATTCAACGGAGGCTGACCCGGTTCCCCTTTTTCAGCTTCCAGGGGATAGAGGCGGGATACTTTTCAAGGTTCTAAATGGTGAAGGGCCAACCAGCTACTCGGTTGTATCGCTGGATATGGCGGAAAGGGAGAAAACGATAACGGTGCCGGTTTCGAATTCAGGAACTACTTGGGTATTGTTGAGTATGGATCATGTTCCGGATGGAATCACCCGGTGGTATGTTTCCTTCGATCCTGAAGGTTTTGTTCCAAGCGTCATTCCTATACAGATCGAGGCACCCAAGATGGGACGGTTGAAAGTGGACATTCTCTCTGACGACACGGGCGAATCAACGCCGGCAATCGTTCAGTTGAAATGGCTCTTGGATGGAAGTCCCCGCGCCCCTGGAAGTGCTGTGGATTACACGCCTCAGTTTGATGCTCAGTCGACGACTCGAGAACGGATTCAGGGGAGTCGACTACTCAATTTGCCAGGAGTTGAATCAGGCCATTACTGGGTTTGTGCGGGACCTTTCGATATGTCGCTCCCTCCGGGAGATTGGCAGATCACGATCTTGCGCGGACACGAACATATTCCGGTGGTAGAAACTTTTTCCATTCGATCGGGTTCAACGGTTGAAAAACGTTATCGACCCAAACGCTGGGTAAATATGGCTGATCGCGGGTGGTATTCCGGAGATGATCACGTTCACATGCAGATACAGAGTGATTCAGATGCTGAGCGGCTCCTTGTTTGGGCACAGGCAGAAGATATTCATGTGGTCAATGTCTTGGAGATGGGGGATCACGAACGAACATTTTTTCAACAGCGCGAATGGGGTAAAGAAGGACGTACTCAATCTGGAAATACCGTTTTGGTGCCTGGACAAGAGGATCCCCGTATTGCTCATCTTGGGCATACGATTGCCCTCAATATTTCAAAACCGATTAGAGACACGTCCCATTACTATCTGCATGATTGGGTATACGACCAGGTGCATGAGGCAGGGGGGCTTTATGGATATGCTCATGTCAATCGCGGGCTATTCGATATCGAAAGAGACTTAAGCCTGAATGCCCCCAAGGGCAAAATAGATTTTGTGGAGCTCCTGCAGTTTCACCACATGGGAACTGAACTTTACTACCGCTTTCTTAATCTCGGGGAAAAGATGACTGCTTCAGCCGGATCAGACGTTCCCTGGGGTCGTGCGATCGGGGAGGTTCGTGTTTATGCCTATTTGGGAATGGAACCGTTTTCCGCTGACGGGTGGTTTGAGGCTCTCGAGAGAGGCCGGACGTTTGTAACGAATGGACCCATGCTTGAA
Source organism: uncultured Opitutaceae bacterium (assembly GCA_964352065.1). GTDB lineage: Bacteria > Verrucomicrobiota > Verrucomicrobiia > Opitutales > UBA2995 > UBA2995. The sequence goes on along the minus strand of CAYGQM010000096.1, from coordinate 13,259 downwards.
TTCTCGATCGATGAAGCGCTGCCGGGAGACCAGATTGATCTGGAGTCGGCTAAAGGACCGCTGAGGGTCCAAGCCCGGGTGTGGGGGCATCCGGAACGGTTGAACCCAATACGTCTGGAAGTTGTACGCTCGGGAGAGATAATCCAAAGCGTTAATTCTGAAGCGGCGAATTCCGAAGGATTGATGCTCGATTTTGAGTATACCCCAACTTCTGGTAGTTGGTTGGCCGCCCGGGCGTATGCTGACAATGGATCCGTGGCCCATACGACTCCGATTTATTTGAAACGACCCGGGCTGCGTTTCTGGAAACATGAAACCGTTCCGGATCTGATCCAGCTGAACCTGTCAGCTTTGAAAGAGCTGGAAACCTTGGCTGCTAACGTCGCCCAACCGGAAACCATGGACTCAAAGCAGGGTAGCGGAGCTTTGGTAGGTGCCTGGTATGCGAGGCCAGATCTGGTGCGGGCCAAAGCAGTAGATTTTTACGACCGTTCTGAAATGATCTGGGGCAATAACCGACCGAAGCAGAGTCCTTGGTCTGCTCGTTGGCAGGGTCTTTTAACGATTCCTGAAGGCGAGGCCGCTCCTGAAGTGCTTTATCTGGATTCTTCCGGGGCATCCTCGCTGGCATTGGATGGCCGCGTATTGATCGAAAACGTGGTTGGGGGAGAAACGCAGATGGGAACGAAACTGCAATCGGGAAAAAGCTATCGGATCATCCTCAATTACCAGCATTTGAATGCGCCAATGGCTTACCTCCATTTATCCATGAGCGTAGGTGGCGGTTCTAAGAGACCTATTCCGAATGAGTGGTTTTCCTTTACGAACGACGACTATCAGGCGGCGTATTTAAACGGCCTCGGTAGTCTTGAGGAGCAGAGAACCTTGAGTACACAATCCAGATCATTGATAAGTCGGATTGATGAGACGAGAGAGATCTACCGCCAATGGTTGGCTCGATGGGAAATGGAAAAGGCACTGCGGTAGTGATGGGTGCAGTGGAATCTTAAGACTCTGAAAAGAAACTGGTTTATCGACTCAAACTGTGAGATATAAAACCGCTTTCGATCATCTATCATGAAATACCCTATCTTTGTTCTGCGCTTCTTTATATGTCTATGCCTGTTGGGTATTGCTCATGGTTTTGCTTCCCCGCCCAATATCGTCTTTATGTTAGCGGATGATCTCGGTTGGGGTGATGTCAGTTATCATGCTCCGGATCGTATTGAGACTCCCAATATCGACCGCATAGCAGCTGAGGGCATCGAACTGGATCGTTTTTATGTGGCTCCGATGTGTTCGCCGACGAGGGCGGGTCTCATGACGGGTCGTTACCCCATCCGTTTCGGAATGGCGCGGGCCGTGATTCCTCCCCAGAGAAATTTCGGCCTACCACTGGAGGAACGTATGCTACCGGAAGCGCTGGCTGCAGCGGGCTACAAACACCGTGGCATATTCGGAAAATGGCACCTCGGGCACCATCAGGCAAAGTGGCATCCGCTGGCGCGGGGATTTACCCATTTCGAAGGACACTACAATGGCGCGATCGATTATTTTACTCATGAGCGGGAAGGAGAGCTCGATTGGCATATCAATTACGAACCAACAAAGAAAAAGGGCTATGCGACTGACCTGATAGCGGAAGCCGCATCTGATTTTATCCGCAAAGCAGCGAAGGATAAGGCTCCTTACTTTTGTTATATTCCTTTCAATGCTCCTCACTCCCCATTTCAGGCCAAGCAAGAGGATCTCGATCGCTTTGGCATTACCTCGAAAAAGCCCAGCAAAGAAGAGTGGCTGAAAGCCATGGTTTGGAGTCTGGATCAAGGGGTGGGACAAGTTCTTCAGGCGATTGAAGACAGTGGTGAAGCAGAGAATACCCAAGTGTGGTTTGTGAGTGATAATGGAGGCGTTGACGGTGTTCCCCTGCACAATGCACCATTGAATGGCAGCAAGCTGACCACCTTTGAAGGCGGTGTTCGTGTCGTAGCCTGCGTTCGCTGGCCGGCTGAATGGAAAGGCAAGCGAGTAATTGAAAATACGATGGGATATATCGACGTCTTTCCCACGCTACTCGAAAGTGCGGGTCTCGACCCGGAAAAAGGAGTCGTTCCTGGTCGGGATTTGGACGGAACCAGCCTAATGGCTTTGCTCTCCGGTAAAGCCGCCAACTTTCCCGAACGGGATTGGTATTCCTACCACGGACAATCCGGCCAAGATAAGGAGCACTATGGTCTAAAAACGAACGACTGGAAATTGGTAGTTCAGGGATTCGATTTACGCCGGGAGGGCCTCACGGATAGCCACGAGGTGTTTCTATATGAGATGCCGGGTGATCTGAATGAGACGACCAACGTGGCAACTAAGCATCCGAAGGTAGTGGATGACTTGGCGAAGAAAATGATCGCTCATCGAGGGCTGCAACCCGACAATGGTGTCACCCATTTCTGGGTAGGGCGCGAAGGATTTACAGCCCCCAAGGATTGGCGCATCGAAAAACCCAATACAAAATAGACCCATGAAACACACCCTGAGATTCTTGATACTGGCTCCTTTATGTCTAATCGTATCGGCATGCAACAAACCATCGGAACAGACTGATTCCTTGGCTGGGAGTCGTCCCAATATTATTCTGGTCATGACGGATGATCAGGGGATGGGGGATTTGTCAGCCTTGGGGAATCCGATACTCAAGACGCCGAATCTGGATCGGTTTTATGAAATTTCCACGCGCTTTACGGAATTTCATGTGAGCCCTACCTGCGCGCCGACCCGGTCAGCAATCATGAGCGGGCGACACGAGTTCCGCAATGGCGTGACTCATACGATTAAAGAACGAGAGCGTATGGCTCTCTCAACTACGACTATTGCAGAGGTCCTCAGGGATGCAGGTTACCAAACCGGGATTTTCGGTAAATGGCACCTGGGCGATGAGAACGAGTATCAACCCTATAATCGTGGGTTTACCGAAACATTCATTCACGGTGCAGGTGGGATCGGTCAGAGTTACGAGGGGAGTTGTGCAGATTTTCCACCGAATCAGGAAAAAGAGGGGCGGTATTTCGATAACGTAATTCTGCACAATGACACGCTCGTGCAGACTCAAGGCTTTTGTACCGATGTATTTTTTCAAAGCGCCTTGGGGTGGATCAAACAACAGCACGATTCAGAGACTCCCTATTTTGCCTACATCACCCCAAACGCACCGCACGGTCCCATGATCGCGCCAGAAAAATACCGCCAACGTTGGATCGACCTTGGTTACGATGCAAATACGGCAGGGCGTTATGGCATGGTTGAAAATATCGATTATAACTTTGGTCTGCTAATGGATAAACTCGATGCCTGGAATGCCTGGGACAATACCCTAGTGATCTTTATGACAGATAACGGCCAGGCCGGGCGCAGCGGTAAGTTGAATGGCAAGAATGTGACACACTGGACAGCCGGATTCAAAACCGGAAAAGGATCGCCTTTTGAAGGTGGAACTCACGTGCCAGCATTCTGGCGTTGGAAAGGGGTACTCGACGAGGGTGTCGATATCGATGCGCTCACTGCCCACATCGATTTTTTCAAAACCTTCAGTGAGCTGGCTGGCGCAGGGATTCCGGATGGTATTCAGTCCATCGACGGTAGATCTATGCTTCCTTTGTTAGAAGACCCTAATGCTCTTTGGGAAGACCGTGAATTGTTCGTGCACAAAGGACGGTGGGAAAAGGGTGAAGACCCTAATGGCAGTAAGTTTACGGATTGCGCGGTAAGGACTCAGCGGTGGCGGTTCGTTAACAATAAGGAACTCTACGACATCACCGCTGATCCCTACGAGAAGGCGAATGTTGCCGCCGAACATCCGGAAGTGGTGGCAAAACTTCGTAAGGCCTACGATCAGTGGTGGGAGGAAACCCTGCCGTTTATGGTCAATGAAGACGCTCCGTACTCCCCGGTGCATCCTCAAGTGGTTCGCTACGAGGCGCAACTGAAGGAACGAGGCATTCCGCCATGGAGTCCGACTCCGGATGCGTTGTGATTGTTGATCATCCCTCCCTTGGTTAAATTTGAATTAGGATTTGAACGGTTCGGCTCCGCCAATGAGTTGACATTTGATGTCGCTGCTCCTGACAGTTATCGCTTCTACCTATATTCCGAATTATTATGCGTTTTTTAAACTACGTCACTCTTGGTGGTTTGGCTACCTCAGCAGCCTTTGCTGCACCCGATGGATTCAAAGTCCAGGAGTTTGCCATGCCACCCAACGTAGATTATCCTGCGGCGATTACGGTCGCGGCGAATGGTGATGTCTATGTATCGTCCGATCAGAATGGATCACTCGGAAAGGACCCCGGAATGGGGCGGGTTATCCGCGCGACGGATACCAACGGTGATGGGGTTGCCGATGACTTCCAGCAGTTCATTCCCGATGTGGATAGTCCCCGAGGAGGAGAATGGGTCGCTGACACTTTTTATCTAATTCACCCTCCTTATTTGAGTTCGTTTCGCGATACCAACGGTGATGGTGTGGCCGATGAAAAAAAGCTACTGATCCAGGGACTCGGTGGAGGTATCGAACACCCTCGTGGGGCTGACCATACGACCAATGGCGTAACCATGGGTATCGATGGTTGGCTTTACATCGCTGTGGGAGACTTCGGAATGACGAATGCACGGGCAGCCGATGGAAGTACCTACACGCTTCATGGAGGTGGTGTGGTGCGTGTGCGACCCGATGGTTCGGAATTGGAATCGTATGCAGAAATGGTTCGAAATATTTATGCCTTGGGGATTTCACCCTACATGGATATATTCAGTCGGGATAATACGAACGACGGTAAGGGTTGGAATACACGGCTTCATCATTTTACATCACTTGGAGATCATGGTTACCCTCGTTTGTATAAGAACTTTGAAGACGAAGCGATCGCGCCGCTGAAAGACTACGGTGGAGGTTCCGGAACGGGAGGAGCGTATATCCATGAACCGGGGTTTCCTGGAAACTTTGGCGACATGCTTTATACGACCGATTGGACAACCGGGCATGTGTATTACCACGACGTGAAACGCGATCAGGAAAGTTTTACTCCTGCCCAGGAGATTTTTGAAGTGCTGCCACGAGCCACTGGTGTGGACGTGGATGGTTTTTCAAGACTGTATTTGGCTGATTGGCGTGAAGGCGGTTTCAAATATGGTGGCCCGGATCTCAAAGTGGGAATGGTCCACGTCGCAACCGCACCGGGCGAAAACCCTGCCAGCTATAAGGACGTTACAAAGGCGAGTGATTCTGACCTCTTGAAATTGTTGGTTTCTCCCAGTGGTGTCCAACGGATCGAAGCCCAGCAGGAAATACTGAAACGGGGATCATCCCTCGCTGAAGGCGTTCTTAAAGCCGCAACTAATAAAACGAATCCTGACTACGCCCGTATCGCCGCTATCTTTACCTACAAGCAATTGCTGGGAAAAAAGAGCACGCCCGGGCTGGTCGCTTTGGTAAAGGACAGAACGGTCAAGGAATTTGCCCTGCGTGCTTTGACCGACCGGAAGGGCGAACTCACCGGAGTGCCTTCGAGCATCTTCGTTGAAGCGTTGAAGGACAAAGACCCGCGTGTGGTGTTGCAGGCTTTGGTTGGCCTTGAACGTTTGGGTGCTTCAAGTTCGGTAAAAGATATTTTCAAGGCATCGACTTCCTGGACGGAGGCTTCGGTTTCTCCCCGGCTTCGCCACACAGCTATCGCAACCCTCGTCTCTCTTGATAACGTCGATGCCTGCTTGGCCGCCTTGGCGGATAAGGAAACGCGTCAACTGGCACTGGGTGCCTTGAAGCGCATGTATCGTAGCGAAGCCGTCTCCGGTCTGATTGACGTGGTTACTAGCACGAATGACATGGATCTACATTTAGATGCTTTGCTTGCTTTGGCGCGATTGCATTTTCAGGAAAAGCCCTGGGACATGGTAAGCTGGTGGGGAACTCGACCCGATGATCGCGGACCCTATTTTGAGTTAATTACCTGGTTTAAGAGCAAAAGTATTCTCGCCGTTTTGGAGGAGCAATTTTCCCGGGTTCCCAATGACCGGCAGGGTACTTACCTGGAAGGTCTGGCCAAGAACCGTATTGCAGTGAGTGAGCTGACGTTGGATGGACTGGATCCGGTGTTGGCCGCCTTGGGTTTATTGTCCCCAAGCGATGTCGATTTACGAGTATTGGCCGATGCCGCTAAAGATTCCAACCGCGCTTTGAAACAGCGACTCGAGTGTTACCGAGCTCTTTTGCGCGACGATGAGAACATGCAGAGTGCATTACGAATTGAGGTACTGGCATTCTGGATGGACCAAGCAACACCTCCGACAGGAACCGAACAGCTTGTGGATGATTTTGTGAATGAAGCTCAGCGGGGTCTCGAATTGAAACTGTTAAGGGAGATCGCCGCCTCTGGGAGCGATACCGAAAGTCGCATCGCTTGGCGGGCGTTGCTGACTATGCTGACAAGCCCTCTTTCAAAAGACCAATGGATTAAGAATGTGGAAAAAATGGTTAAGCAAAATCCACGCGAGATTGGTTTCTTTCTCGCCTTGGCGGATCTTAAGCTTGCCGGCTTTGAACAGCAGATCGAGGTTGGTCTCAATTCGGATAACGATGACCTGATTCACGCGGCAGAGAAAGCACAGGCTGAAGTGGGCTCGACGCTCGATACTGGCCCCAAAGTGATGGAGCTGACTACCGCTGAAGTATTCAAAGCTGCTATGGAAAATCGTGATGATTCAATCTATGGCAAACAAGTCTTTACGCGGGTCGGTTGTATCGCATGTCACGCCGTCGATATGGATGCGGAGCAGAAGGGACCCTACCTTGGATCCGCAGGCAGCAAGTTTACCCGCGACTACCTGATCGACTCGATCTTAGAACCGAACAAAGTAGTTGCCCAAGGGTTTCAGACTTCATTGTTCACGATGAAAGACGGATCAGCCAAAATGGGTTTTGTCACGGCCGAAGCGGATGGCTTGGTGACGGTTCGCGATATTGCTGGGCAGGCGTCTCAGATCAAGCGGTCTGAGGTAGCCAAGGAGGACCATCTACCGAATTCACTCATGCCTCCCGGGTTGGCGAGCGGTTTAACAGTCGGTGAATTTACTTCGCTCATTGACTACCTGGTGTCATTAAAGGGAGATGAATAAAACTCTCTTCTCTTGGTGGCTGGTTGTATGTTTCCTTATCAGCCTTTGTTCGGCAGTTTCTGCCCGGATGCCCAATATCATATTTATTGTCGCGGATGATCTCGGTTACGGAGATCTAGGCTGCTATGGGCAGGAGAAGATCAGGACGCCCCATATTGATCGGTTGGCGAAAGAGGGAATGAAGTTTACAGCCCACTATGCAGGCAATGCAGTGTGTGCTCCTTCCCGCAGCGTGCTCATGACTGGTAAGCACCCGGGGCATACCTATATACGCAATAACCGCGGAATGGGGAAGGGGCCGGTCATAGGTAAGCCAGAAATAGAAGGCCAATTTCCGATTCCGGATGATGAAGTGACTCTCGCTGAAGTCTTGCAGGATGCGGGTTATGTGACGGGTGGATTTGGAAAGTGGGGCTTGGGGGGGCCTGATTCAACAGGCGAACCGTTACGGCAAGGGTTTGACCGTTGGTTTGGCTACAACTGCCAGTCCGTTGCGCATAACTTTTACCCGACTTACCTTTGGGACGACGACAGGGTTATCGAACTTGATAATCCTCCTTTTTCTGCTCACGACGGTTTTCGTGATGACGAAGATCCTGATGATCCAGCCAGTTACAAACGGTTTAAGGGAAATGAATACTCGGCTGATTTAATTTCCGATCAGGCTCTGAATTTTATTCGAGACAACAAAGAGGAACCATTTTTTCTCTATTGGCCGACTACGGTACCCCATGTAGCGCTGCAGGTTCCGGATGATTCACTTGAGGAATATATTGGCGAGTGGAATGACCCTCCCTACAAAGGAGGTAAGGGTTACATTCCGCATTTTAAACCGCGAGCCGCTTATGCAGCCATGATTACACGTATGGACCGAGATATTGGTCGTGCGATGGATCTCGTCTCGAATCTGGGACTCGACGATGATACCATCTTCATCGTTACGAGTGATAACGGAGCGACTCAAGGCACCCACGAGGGACTGGCTGGAACCGATGGTATTTTCTTCAATTCAAATGGGGGGTTACGGGATGGTAAAGGATCACTCTACGAAGGAGGTATTCGAGTTCCATGTATCGTTCGTTGGAAGGGCCACATCGTAGCTGGCAGCGTATCTCATCGAACGACTGGCTTTGAGGATTGGATCCCTACCTTGGTTGAATTGGCTGGAAGCGGAAAAGCTCCTCAGGATATAGATGGAATTAGCTTTGCACCGACTTTGTTAGGACATTCACAACCTGAACGGCCTTTCCTCTATCGCGAATTCCCGGCTTACCAAGGCCAGCAATCCATTCATGTCGGACATTGGAAAGCGATTCGTCAGAAGTTGATGCCCAGAGGTAATGCCAAGCCGGTCACCAAGACCGAACTGTATAACTTGAAAGATGATCTGGCTGAGACACGTGATGTATCCGGTGAATACCGAGAGGTGGTGGAACGATTGGAGTTGCTCATGAATAAAAATCGCACTGTGAGCAGTGAATTTCCATTTCCGACTCTGGATGCGATTTCGCTACGGTCCCTTCCGGGAAACTGAAAGGTGAAAGTTACTTGCCAGTTGGATTCTCCCAAGCGTTGGCAGGGGCGACACTGATCGGCTACCGCGGCTCACTGAAAGACGAGTAGAGTATCAGTGGTTCGCAAGGTTGGCTCAAAACCTGCACGTTCTTGCTTATGCGAAACGTATGCGTATCCACTATTTTCTTCCTGCTGGGACTTCAGGTAACCGCTAATATTCAAATCCACGAGGGTGAATTGGACGGCGCACCTTATAGGGTCGCAATGCCCGAAGGATGGGATGGCGGCTCAGTGTTTTTTATAGTGAACGGGTGGCGGCCAGCTGAGTCCCCTCATGTTGCGGACCTCGATACCTCAGACCCGTTTGTAGAAAAACTTTTAGAGAGAGGTTGGGGGGTTGCCCGTACTGCGTTCAAGGAGAACGGCGTGGATCACGACGCGCACACGTTAGCCTTGCGTGCTTTGAAGCATTGGATTGATGAAACGTTGGGTGAGATCGATACGGTCGTTATGGAAGGAGAGTCGACGGCTGGGACCCTTCTGCTACGACTCGCAGAACGTCATCCTGACCTAGCCAGTGGAGTTATTGCCAAGGCGGCATTTATCGACGTCGAAGACCCCAGTTCGGATGACTACCTAACAGCGAAACCGAGGATACCTGCGATTCTAATGAGCAATCTCACCGAGATAGAAGGTCCGGTTGCTTACGTGGCGTTGGCCTTGGATGCGCCGGTGACTCCGGCCTTGCGCCCATTAAGGCGACCTGGACACGTTAACGTGAATTGGGTAGAGCGCTGGGATACGTTTCGAGCGATGGAAGTATGGCTTAAAAGTGGAACGGTTTCTATTTTTTCGGACGGCACGCGTAAGGTGCCTGATCGAATGACGGGAACCGTAGAGAAGGACGGTGTTTTGGAAAATAGGGTTACCTCAGTAAATCCTTTTTATGGAAACGCTATCCTTGGTTTTCACCCGGACGAGGTGACAGCCGCAGGTATCGAAAAAGGCATGACGATTGAATTGGAGGCGCACGGAAATACCTGGTCGGTTTTTTATGGTGAAAGCTATGCCGATGTAGAGTTAGGTGAGTGGATCGCTTTCCCCAATGCTGATGATCAGATCCTTCTGGCGAGGAACCACCAGAGTGCAATCGAAACTGCGGGTTTGAGGGTAGGGGATGCGGTTAAGGTGCGACTGCCAGAAAAGTAGAAACTGAGTAAGTCATTTAAATACAGGTAAAGAGTCTTAGGATTCGCTTGAAAAGTTTAACGAACTGTCCCAGTTTGGTATCCGGATAGCTGATTCAATTGATCATTTCAGTAACCCTCTTTCACAAGTATCCAAAATTATATCCATGAAATTGCAGACCCTCATTTCTGTGTTTGGTATCTACCTCATCCTGTGTCCAGGGCTCGATGCGCAATTACAACCTCACTCACGTTACGAAGGTGTAATGTATCCGGTTATCGATTGCGATGAAAAGATATTGGTTGTGTCGACTGATAAAGGAAAGCGACGCACAACTTATAGCGACGTAGAAATCAGGCAGGCTGATTCTTTTGGCGATGGTTTCGTAAATATCAGTAATATAACGTTTGATCTTGATCCCTTGCAGGATGCGTCTGCCAGTGAAAAACGTAAGATAAAGGCCATGCGATTCGAATATGCAGCGGATGTTGTGAGCGACCAGAATCTGAAAAATTGTTATGCGGTGTTGTCTTATGTGTCCAATGGATCGTTGGGAACTCATTTTCAGAAAGTCGGTTCTTTAACGAAAGGCAAGGTGCGAACCATAAAGATCGAAAACAAGGCGACAGTCGATCGTGTGGGAAACCTTCATATATTCTCAGAGACCTTGGAAATAAGGTCGAATCAAATTAACCAACCTTACACGCTGAATGAGTATTCGAAACAGCTTATCGCCGATGTTCGAGGAGTTTCTGCGGTGGCGCTGGTCGAGTCTGAGCGGAATTACGCTCACGTACTATCTCCGAGCGGAAATTTACTGGCTACCTACCGTGACAGGGAAACTCACTACAGTTTACTTGTGTATGATGTCGAAAATCTGGCGATGATTTGTGAAGCCGATATGGGTGAATTTGATGAAGGAATTTGGGATCCTACCTGGATTAATGATTCAACGATAGCCTTTATATACGCGGGAGATTTGTATCTGATCGATATTCACGACGGAAAACCTAAGAAGATAAAAGACGATGTCCCCCAGATTTTAGGCCAGATCAAAGACTCGCCTCACATACTGACTTTAGTGAGGTACGAAGAAGGCCAAGGTAGCTTTAAGACTACCTATGATGTCTTGAAGCGAGAGGTAGTTGACCTAGAAGAGTTTCGGTCAGGCACGAACTATCTTGATTACCAGGGAATTCCGAGGGTTCGGGCCAGATACCTCAATGATAAGTTTATCTGGTTCGTTAAGCCTCAGGCTGATTCAGATTGGGTAGAGTTGGACAAGCACTCAAAATTGGAGAACGTGAGTTTTACCGTTACCGGAGATCAAGCGCTTGATCAGGATGTAAAGTTTCATTCTATCGGGAGGGACGGGGATACCGCCTATGTGTCGACGCGGCATGCGAGTGACACTTTTAAATTGGCTGAATTTAGTTTGTCAGAGGGTACGATTAAGCGAACGATCGCAGGTCATTCCCGATATGACATGAGCCGAGGTGATGATGGTCATTCTAACTTCTTGTTTAATGACTCAACTGGACAGTTAATTGGTATTTCTTACGAAACAGACAAGACACGTATCTCCTGGTTGGATCCCGAATGCAAAGAGATACAGGCCTCAATCGACGGTAGGTTCCCCGGTAACGTCAATATACCTATAGATTGGTCTGAAGATCTAAGTTCCTTCATTTATTTTTCTTACAGTGAAAAGGACCCTGGGATTTACTATTTACTTCGTCCGTTCGAAGGTAAGTTGATTCCGCTTATCGACTTTGGAAAAGAGCTCGAAGGGTTTGAACTCGGATCGACAAAACCGATCCAATTTGAAGCCCGTGATGGTGCGACGGTATACGGTTATATCACGCTTCCACCAGGGTATGATGGGGAGTCACCACTGCCTACTGTTGTTGATATTCATGGCGGCCCGACTTCCAGAGATAGCTGGGAGTACGATTCGACTAATCAGTTTTTCGCTACCCGTGGCTACGCCGTTATAAATGTGAATTTCAGAGGGTCCTCTGGCTATGGAAAGGCTTACCAGGAAAAAGGACTATTCTCGAGATTGGATACCGTGATCATTGATGATGTCGCTGATGCTGTGAAGTACGCGATAAACCAAGGTTGGTCAGATGCGGAAAAGGTCGGAGTTACGGGCGCTAGTTTCGGCGGTTGGGCTACTTATCTATGTGTTATTAAATACCCTGATTTATTTAGAGCAGGTGTTCCGATTGCCGCAGTTTCGAGTTGGCGGCATTATATAAATGACGACAGATGGAGTGCTAAGTATTCTTACCGCTATTGGAGGTCAATCGTCGACGCCAACGACTTCGACGAAGACCAGGCATTTATCGAACCTCTGAAACGAGTTGAAGAGATAACGAGACCGTTGTACATCATGCATGGTTACAAAGATCGTAATGTGATCGTGGAGCAGGCGGAGATGATGGTGAAAGCGCTCGAGAAACATGATAAAGAATTTCAGGTTATGTATTTTCCTCTCGCAACTCACACCTACTGGCCCGACTCCTCGCGTATTACCATTTTGAACGAGACGGAAAATTTCTTTAAGAAGCACCTGGGGCTCGATTGACCTACTAGTGCACGTAAACAAAAATCCTTCGTCAGGGCAGGGTCATTCGTTTTAATCAGGTTGCCCAAATAAGAAGAGGTAGTGAGCAGACTCTGAGTAACATTCTCCGCTTGTTTGAAGCTATGCCTCAATTTCCTTGGGCTTACCCCCATCCGGATAGTAATGATGCACATCTCTTTGAGGATAAGGAATACCGATGCCTTCTTCATCAAATTTTATCTTCAGGTCGCGCGTGAGGTCCCAGTGCACGTTCCAGTAGTCTTCCGTTGCGACCCATGGGCGAACGATAAAATTAACGGAGGAATCTCCCCACTCATGGACTTTAATGGTGGGTGCCGGGTCCTTTAGGATTTTTGGATGTGCATTCACCATCGTCTGAATAATATCCTCAACGTGTGGGATCTTAGCATCGTAGGAAACGCCCAAGACGAGATCGACGCGCCGAATATTTTCGTTGGTAACATTACAAATCACATCCCCCCATATCTTTCCATTCGGTACTATTAAGGTCTTGTTATCGATGGTTAGAATGGTTGTGGATACCAAACTCATCAGATATTTCTTCCCGAGGACCCCAGCGACCTCGACTATAATGCCTTTGTCGAAGGGGCCGTATAACAAGCTCTTACAGTGCCTGATCAGATCGTTCCCTGTAAAAGGGCTGACAGAATTCGAAACAAAAGCTAGACCGACCAACGGCTACCGATATTAGATTGATGATTTCGGCTAAAACTGAGAACACACTCATGACCCTGCTATGGGAGTTTTTGTCAAGTTGGGTTTGATGCCCGATTCTTTTTTG
>CAYGQM010000095.1:0-20157 GCA_964352065.1 uncultured Opitutaceae bacterium | reverse complement strand
GTTAATTGCGGACCGCCCCGGGTCATTGACCAAGATGTCTGGGGAACTTCTTTCGCAACTGTCTCAACAATCTCGGCAGCGGGTTCATCTGTGGGCTTAGAACAACCAACCACCAACAAGCAGCAAGCAGCTGCCGCAAAGATAAAGGTCTTTGAAAGTGGATACATCGTAGTTAAATTTAAGCTGGTTCCGGCAGTGCAAACACCGCTCTGTAAAGATTTGCAAAATCTTCGACCGCCAAAGGAATAGGATTAAACTGCCCTGTCCATTGCGCCTTCGCTTCTTCAGCCAGGTTCTCAATCTCGGCATCATCGATTGTCAATTCGATGGGTTTCATACGACCGACAAGGCTTGTCACCCAATCGACAAGCGAAAGTTCGCTGATCCCTACTTCACTTAGGATCCGTGCATAACGATCGTAAATTCCCTTCGTCGTAGGATCCGCTTCGTTGAAACGTAACACGGTAGGCAACATCAATGCGACCGCCCGACCGTGAATCACTCCGTGACGTGCACTCAACGGATTCGCTGAAGCATGCGCTCCACCCAACATACTGTTTTCAATCGCAAGACCACTGAGCGCAGCTCCCAACAGCATGTGCCCACGATCATCTCCATGAACAGTGCCGTCCATGATATCGTCGATCGCTCGAATAATGTGACGAAACGCCGCTTCCGAATACATCCCGGAAAGTTCAGTTCGTTTTGTGCACACCGCTGATTCCAATGCGTGAGCCAGTGCATCCACACCGGTTTGAACCGCTACCGATTGAGGCTGACTATCTGTAATGTTCGGGTCGAGAATAGCTGCCCTTGCCAATGCCTTAGGGTCTCCACAAGCCATTTTCTCGTGACTGCCATCCCGACTCACCAGCGCATAGGACTGGCATTCACTTCCAGTACCGGCCGTAGTCGGGATCGCCACAAATGGAAGCAACGGATGGGTGGCTTTTCCGTAACCATGGTAATCACTCATCCGACCTCCGTTTGTCAGAAGAAAATTGGCGGCCTTCGCGGTATCCATACTGCTTCCGCCACCGAGAGCTACAAAACCATCGAAACTACGGGCTTTGGCGAACTCACAACAGGCTGAGGCATCACTTTCAGTTGGGTTTTCCTGAACCCCGTCGAACACGTCTACGTGAATTCCTGCTTCTTCGAGCAAGGCACGGGTGACTGCAACATGACCAGCTTTAACAATCCCTTTATCTGTAACCAACAACACAGAGGTGACACCCAGCTCGCGGACTACCGTGGGCAACTCCTTCAACACCCCATTTCCAAAGATTAACTTGGGTGAGGGTCTGGAAACAAAGGGATCTACCATCTTACTTTTGCAACGGCGTCAGATCACCCTGAAGAGCGCGACGTCGGTATAAGAATTCGAAAATGTTACCTTCGTGAGGCTGCTCCCATTGAACCCGGTTCGTTGGATACGGGCCAATGTTCAGCCGTTCGATATTCGTGCTGGTCATTAAATCAATCGACCAATCCTGATCTGCAGTAAACGCTGATACTACCAACGTCTCGCCGATTGTTCCAATCATTTTGTCTTGAGGAACCTGCAATATACTAGCGAATGGAAACATAAATTCAGTATTTGCCAGCGGATGATCCAAATCATCGCACACGATCAACGTCGGGCAAAGAAATGTCTGTCCGAATTTCTCTACCAACCGGGGGCCCTCCCGGTACTGAGCCGTAAGGTCAACGGCTCCTGGAACCTTAAGATGTTCATCGATCAATTCGTCGATCGCTTTGGCAAATGCTGTGTTTGCGAAGCCACAGACCAAAGCATCTGGATGATCTCTTGGCAGAGGCTCTATAGCCGCCAGTTTTTTCGCCAGCGCATGGGCTACTTCATCGCGATTTCTGGAAACCAGAACGCCGGATGCATTAATACAGCTTCGACCGCCGTTAGCCGAGATCGATTGCGCAATCACATCGATATTTTCTTCCCAGTTATCAATAAAATCATCGCCAATCAGAACCTTGCTCTTTCCGGAACCATGTACCTGGATGCTGCGGTAAGGGGCATACTGCTTAACCGTCTTGTCGCTACCAAAGGCAACTCCCCGCCCCGTTTCAAAGAGCAAGGTATTACCACCTTCATGAGTCGTAGGATAAAAACCAAACGCTTCACTCGGGAATCCGGCAGCAATCATGGCCTGAATAATTCTCCATGGGGTGTAGGGATCCTCACGACCCGGTTTCAAAACTACTGGGATCTTGAGAACCGGAGCTGGTAACCAAAGCGAGTTAACACCCGGCGAATTACTCGGCAGCAACACGCCCAAGCTTTTGGTCTGAGGAAAAAAGTTTACCTCGATACCATCCTGGGTCACATACCCCTTATCGAACAACTCCAGATCCATCCCACGGGTGAGTCCAGCGAGAATCGCACGGATATTGGCCATGGCTTCATAGACCTTACCCATATTCAGCCGGCACAGGCTGTAGGGCAAACCGGTGGCCTGTGAAAGTGCGCCCGCATAGGCTTCAGGGCTTTGCATTTGATCGCCCATCCCCCACGGAAGGTCACCCTTTAAAAACAACTCGGCTGCCTTCTCACAGTATCGAACCAATGTTTCACAGGGAATCGCCTGAAGACTTTCAACCGCTTTGTCGATATTGAGTAAATCCCTTCGAATCATACCCGGGTTAGCGACACTCACCTCGATAGGTGAGTCGCCATTCTCAAGTTCAACGGTATCCAAACTTTGGTAGTTTTGGCCGAATCGTAATACAGGAATGTGGATCGGATCACTCATAACAAATCTCTCTATTAGTATACGCCTTCAATAACGGTTTTTGTTCCGGACTGAAATGGACGAACATCCCCCACTCCATCCCACGCGAACTCGTCGCAAGGCTTACGACGTATCGCTTCATCTCTCTCGAGAAACCGTGGCACAAAAAATTCCTTAGTCATAGTCGTAAGTTCGACCCTTCCATACTCATCGTAATCCACAAGTTCGTCAGGGTTGTCTGGGTTTACCACTCTGAGAACTGCTCGCGGCTCGGGCGCATAGTAAGTGAGACTATAGTTGTCCTCGGGCACCAATTTTTTACTAATTGCCAAACCCATGAGCGTATTGCCATAGGTGGGAGCAAAATTGATCTGACCTTCCAAGACCTCTTCATTGATAAAGCGAACATACTGGGGGGTCATCGTCGTACCTCCAGCAAAGACACCCTTCAAGCCAGCCTTCACCAACGACATACGCTCTGCCAGACTCTCCAGAAGCTTCGGCGTCGTAAACATACACTGAATGTTTCTATGGCGTAGTATAGCAGATGCCTGATCAATCACGTGTTCCTGATAGGCCTTGGCCATGGGAATCTCTCCCATTCCGATCAGGCGTTTCACCCAACGGGGATCCAAATCGATATGATAGCAGGATCCCCCTCGGTAAGCTGCCAAGTGTTCGATCGCTAAACGTAAACGCCGTGGCCCAGTGGGTCCTACCATCAACCAATTCGCGCCTTTCGGGAAAAAATCATCCCCGTAGTGATCGCTGAACTCTTCGTAGTCGTGTTTGTAATCGTCCCAACCGATTCGCTGCTTTGGCATACCGGTTGTTCCGCCTGTTTCAAAGACGTTGTAAGGGCGCCCTGCGTAGGCCTTCGGAATAAACCGCTCAGGCATTTCCTTTCGAAGCGTTTCGTCATCGAAATGATCAAACTTCAATATGTCTGCAAAGCACTTCACTTCCTCAAGAGGGTTCCAGTCTGCTTTGCTCGCCCAATCGAGCCAGTAGTCACACCCGGTTTCGGGCGAAAAGTGCCATTTAATAATTTCCCTTGTGCGGGCATCACGCGCTTCATTGGCGCCATTAACGTCTAATGTAGAACTCATGTATTAGGATTTAGGAAAGAATTTTTGGAGCGTCTCCTCGGACGGCGCCTTGGTCACCAGCGAGACGACCACGAGAGTTATAGCACAAGTCGCAAACATTGCAACTACCGGCATCATTCCGGCAACCGTGTAGGATCCGTTGTCACCGTATCCAGAATTTCTGAACAAAATAAGCCAGCACGCCGCAGTGGCCAAGACTGCCGCGTAGGCCCCTATCTTGGTTGCTCGCCTCCAGTAAATGGCCGCAAAAACCAAGGGGAAAAGACTGGCGTATCCACTGAAGCACCAGATGCCCAAGGTGAACACCGAACGGGGCTCAGCCAGAGAGAAAAGAAAGGTGACCAACACAATAAAACTGATAAAGCCACGAGCCAACCAGACCATCGACGCATCAGAAAATCGCCCCTTACCAAAACTGTGGGCGACTATGTCACGGGTAAACATCGTGCCCACCGAAACGAACTGGGAATCAAGCGAAGACATGATCGCTGCCAGAACCCCCGCCGTAACCAAGCCGGAGATCACCGGCGTGGCCAGTTTTCCTACCATAATCCCGAGAACCGCGTTCGGACTTGCTCCTGCAGGTACGATCTGGGTCTCAGTTCCAGGCATAAGTGCTCCGGTCGCCCAATAACCAATCAAAATACAGGGGACCCAAGTCACCATGATACTGAGCGGGTGTGCAACCAGCATCAATTTGAAATTCTTAGATGACTTTGAAGTCAGAAAATTTTGAAACAAGTGTGGAAACATCCCCACCGACAAGGGAATAAACATATAAGTCAGAAACTGCAGTTCAGAAATATTCTCCGCTCGGACGGCCTTAGCCGGATTGGCCATCTCGGAAGCAGCTGAAAAACCACCCAATTTTGCTGAAATCAAAATAAAAGCCAGCACCCCCATAGCCATAAACACAAGCGTTTGAAAAGTGTTCGCCCAAGCGGCCGAGCGCACTCCTCCCATGAATATGTAGGATAAAACAACCGCACAAATAACAAGCGACGTTAACCAACCGGGCACTCCACCACCTGTCGAAGTAAACAATTCCGGAAAGGCTCCACGGGTTACCCCGCCAACCACAGAACCGGCTCCCAACAAACCGACCAGGAGATAAGGGATAATAAGTCCCACAAGGATGGGAAAGAGGAGATATCCTAAACCATTACTTTCAAATCGATCACGAAACAGCTCAATTTGAGTCATGTAACCGTTTTTCTTTCCCAACGACCAAAGCCGTAATCCTATGAAAAAGAAGACCGCTGAATGAACCAGGGCCGAGGATGAGGCTATCTTTCCAAAGGTCGCAACACCAACGTTATAGGACTCAGCAGTACTACCCACCATCGCAAACGCCGTCATCGTTGTGCCGAAAACCGACATGAACAACACGAACGGACCAATAGAGCGGCTCGCTACAAAGAAATCAGCAGATCCTCCTCTAAAGAAACGCCTGCTAACAATCCCCAATCCGATCAATATAATCAGATAGATCCCGATTATAACTACCTCTGTCATGAATCGGCCCCTTTTTCCTTCTCCGTCTCACCATGGGTCGTACCGTCGTCCAATCCTTCCGGCCAAGCAAATTTTACAACCATCAACCATCCGATAGCTGCCACACACACAAAACCCATGTGATAGGCCAACGTAGCCGGCAAAAACCCAAAAACCAGAGTACCATCGTTTTTGAGCCATGAGTCTTGGTGCAGAATTGCAAGCAAGACCAAGAAGCCGAATACAAGCGTTTTCTTGGACATGAGAGTGTTGGGGAGACGGTTGGAGAGAAGCCTCACCTATTCGCCGATGGCATACAGATGCGTTTGAGTCGTTACAAACAAGGTGTTGTTCGCGACAATCGGGCTGCAGTAAATCGGAGTGTAGAAGTCGGTCAA
The DNA here is from genome assembly GCA_964352065.1 of uncultured Opitutaceae bacterium. Classification (GTDB taxonomy): domain Bacteria; phylum Verrucomicrobiota; class Verrucomicrobiia; order Opitutales; family UBA2995; genus UBA2995. Next base: position 14,406 of record CAYGQM010000095.1, on the reverse strand, counting down.
AGAGATGAGCTCCTTTTCCTTGCTGGCTTTGAGAATGACCAACTCACCATCTTCGTTGGCGATAAAGACCTTGCCGTCAGCCACCAAGGTCGAAGACCAGATCCGGCTGTTGGTTTCATGAACCCAATACTCTTCACCCGTATTAGCGTCGATGCAGTGGATGTCTCCATCATACTCAGCTTGAAACAAAAGGCCATCAGCGATACTCGCTGTTGAAATCGAACGCCCTACCGTTGTATTCGTCCAAATAGCTTTTCCAGTAATGTCCCCTGTCATGGTTAGGTCGATGCAGCTCACTTTACCCACTCCATCCCCGTGTTCAGGATCCTGACCGATCACCATGTAGGCCTTGTTTTCCCAGATAATGGTGGTGGCGATAATCTCACTCGCCCCCTCGTAGGTGGCATACTTTACCGGTTCTCCATCCTTCACCCGGTACTCCGGAAGGTTGGCATCAAATCTGAAGATTTCTTTCAATGCTGGGAATCCTTCTTCGTGCATAACAGGTTCTACTTCAAAACCGTATGCGAAGCCATCTCCGCCACCCCAAACCATCATGGGCTCACCGTTCACATAATCAATGGCCGGCGTACTCCAGCTGGCGTGCAAGACTCTTTCAGATACGCCCGCGACTTCTTCACCAAGCAACTCACCGGTGTTTTTGTCCATTACCACCAGGGCCGGAGCAAAAGGTGCTGGAATATTTTTATGTGACCAATCCACTCCGTTAGAAGTGGCTGCATAAATCTTATCGCCATAGATCAATGGTGAACAGCTCGAAACATTATGGGGAAATACACCCAGTTCTTCGCGCGCATCCACCACCCACAGAATATCTGCGTCTTTATCAGTCAACTCGACCGAGCCGCCGGGAGTGTCCGAATAAAACTTTGCCTCATCCTGGTAATCTCCATCATTGCCATCTGCCAGACCATTTACATCAAAACAAAGAACCTCGCCTCTGTTAGTTACGATCCATCCACGATCCCCTTCAATTGCAGGCGAAGAACACAGCCCCACGAACTCCCAGTCACTCACTTTGCCCGCGCCCAATTTAGGGATGAGCAACTGCCAGAGAAATTCACCCGTTTTTTCATCAAAACACATCAACACGCCGCGATCACCTTTTTGGTCTTCGTTTCTGGGAGACTCATTATTCGTTCCGACGAAGATTTTCCCCCCTGAAACGACCGGGGTGCCGTAAGTTTGAGAACCGAGCTTGGCCACCCATTTAACTCCCTTGGTGGTTTCCATGTTGATCTCCTCGCTTTTGGGGAGGTAATCACCACTTTCAATCTCGGTTGGAATACCCGTAGCTTCCGCTACCATGTTGCGATCAGAAGACCCACCCCAGGTAGGCCAGTCAGCAGCTTGGACTGAAATTCCCAAGAGAATGGATGATAACGCTAAAATTGGTTTATTAAGTTTCATGGGTCAGGATTCTTAGTTATTAGAGGAAATGGAAATATTATCGATAAAAACACGCTTAAGGCTTTGCGGAGAAAATGCAAATACCCCGGGTGATCCTTTTAGGTGAACTTTCTTTTGTTTGGACTCTATCGTCCATGCTTCAGGCTCATCGGTTCCTTTTTCCCAAGCCTTTGCCCTTACAACGCCACTTCCATCCGGGTTAGTATCCACACGGGTCTTCAGGTGATACCAGGTATTGGGTTTCACTGTGAAAGGCGCGTCGACTTTCACCCGTTCATGGTTACTCGAGATCTCGAGCAACCGTTGATTTCCCGAAAGAGCAATTAGATATCGCTGATTCACGACGCCGACCGTGGACAGCACCCGACGGGTTCCATCGGTCATCACGTCCGCTTCCACTGTGTAGCTGCTCATGTCGGACTTGCCAATGAAGTTCATCGTCCGCTGCCAAAGTAAATTCTCCAAGCGATTGGTTATTACTTTTCCTCCGTCCCGCTCCATAATGTGCCACTTGGGACCGGCACTTAACCAAGTTGCAGGGGGTGGCGCCACATCAATACCGTCACGGTCCTTCAGTATGAGCTTCGTATTTTCAAAATCTTCGTTGTAACCGATTCCTGCCACCACACGGCCACGGCTAATGCTCGTCATTCCATCGACTGTAGCCTGAATTTCGCCGGTCGAAAGCTTGCCTTGCCCGTTGCGCGTGAGCCGGTTTCCGGAAAGCGTCGCATCCACTTCCGATGGTCTCGGCGCATTCGGAGCATTCCATTTCGCAAAGGTCGCTTTATCAGTCAGGACATTTACGCGGCGTCCGCCCGCATCGAGGCCATACACTTTGAATTCCACTTCGTCATTCGAACCCAATGCGAATTCAGCGGGTACGATCTGGATTTGAGCAACTTTCCCGGGCTTTTCTTTGGCAGGGTTCGTGTATTTGACTTTCTTCAATTTTTTGTCTCCGAAACAATGGAGGCCATCTTTAGTAAACACGTATACCCGATTGTGATAGAAAGCGGGTGCCCCCAGGCAATTTGAGCCCATAGGTTCCTTACTGATAATGTCGGCAGCGTCTCCACTGTCTTTTATCACATAGGCATCACCATCCAACATCGGAACATAGAGTTTGCCATCGGCATAGGCAGGCGAAGCATGCAGTTGATCAGGTGCGAGTTTCTGATTCCAAATCGTTTTTCCAGTCGCGATATCCACAGCCAGTAGACTTCCGGTAGCTATCGTGGTATAAATCCGATCTCCAACCAAGGTTGGGGAGCTGGTAAACGCCACGTGCTCGTCGTTACGCCACACCTCAGACTCTGCTCCGAGGATCAACGGCAATTTGTCTGGATACACAGAAGGAATTTTAAGTCGAACGAGTCGGCCTTTCGCGGTGGTATCGACGTTTTCCTTACCATGAACAGCAATCAATCCATCGTTACCAACCAGGATCATACTCGAATTTACGCCGCCAATTGCTAATTGAAACCGCCACACGGCTTCGCCAGTGCGGGCATTTACGCACACGACATTACCACAACCCGTGCCTGCATAGAACACCCGTTGATCCCCCAAGTCGGCAAATACCGGAGTCGAGAATGAACTATCGATCGGTCCAACTCCGGGAGTACTGATCCAAAGCAACTCGCCGGAAATTTTATCAAACCCATAAAAACGATTGCGGGCAGGACCATTCGAAGACCAGGCAGCCGTAATACAGTGAATCACGACAACATCCCCATCAACCGCCGGTGCTCCTGTCCGTCCATTCGGAAACGTAAGGCGACCATACTCCTCCATCATGGAATGTTCCCAGAGTAGCTCACCATCCTTGGAAAGCGCCATGAAGAGGCCATTCGTTGACTGGAGATATATATTTCCGGAATCTGGATCCACAACTGGAGCTCCGATGGCGTATCGGTTATACACGGTGTCACTTAAGTAATCGGCAAAACGGTGTTCCCAGATCTTCTTACCCGATTCTGCATCGAGGCAAATCAATGTTTCTTCGACATCCTCGAATTCGCCGTAGAATCCGAAAGCGTAGATCCGCCCGTCGGCAGCAACGGGAGTCCCTGCTCCACGCACGGGATAGGTCCAACGATGCTGACTACCTTCCAAATCGAGGGAGTCAGGCAGTGAGACCTTATAGGGAGAATTACCATTCTGATCGGGTCCACGCCAGTTGAGCCACCCGGAGGCAGCGGAAACCTCAACCACAGACAAGATGGCGGCGAGGGAGATTAGAGGAAGAAAACAACGCATATGCAGTTTCATAACTTAGGGTGTTATTAGAAGGGCTGCAGCTTCAATCACGAATGCCACAACCGCAGTAAAATGAATTAATAGATGTAGTCGAGGCGCAAGCCAAATCTCTGAGGCGCACCAGGACTTCCGGCCTGAATTTCGGGGTTAATGAACTGATAAAAATTCTCATCGGTCAAATTTCGACCGTAGGCGGCGATTGAAAAATTGTCCTTGCGGTAACCAACCTGTAAGTCCCACGTCCCAAAAGTTCCCTGAGCAAAGCCGTTCTGATTTTGCTCATCGTAGTAGGTCTTCCCATAAGCAGTGTAAGAGGTGCTGGCAAATATTCCTCCTTCGAGCTCAACACGAATCCCGGTTCTTAACGTATATTCCGGTATAAATGGCACGCTGTTACCGGATACATCCGCCCCTAGGGAATCAGTGTGTTTGTCGAATTCCGCATTCGTGTAGCCACCCTGAAAGTCGAAGAATAAGCCGTTTACCGGATTTAGCACCAATTTCCCTTCGAACCCATTCGAGGAAACCTTATCCGCATTCACGACCACAAAATCGGTGGAGAAAGGAACCGTACGCTCGAACTGGTAATCATCAGTCTCGTTGACAAAAGCTACCAAGGATCCCGCCACCCGCTGGTCTTCATTCGAAAAATTGATTCCGATTTCATGAGAAAGGAGACTTTCGGACGCGAAACGGGTAAACTGAGGGTTGGAGGTGAATCCGCTAAACCCTTCCGGTTTATTGGAGATGGAGCTTCTGGCTATGAAATCAATTGTTTCCGAAGCCGCTACTGTAATTCCGATCGTTCCGGAAACCAGCGTTTCGCTTTGGGATGCGTCCACGGCCGGCTCAGGAGGTCCGGGAAAATTGAAGTTGTTCGAAGAATTCTTGATCCGATCAATAGAGGATTTGGTGTCTTCGAACCGAAGGCCTGCGTTCAGTACCACCGTCTCTGACAGGGTTGTATCTGCATTCACGTAGGCCGCCAGGTTCTGTTGGTCGATATCGAAAATCGTTTGCTCAGTTTGCACAAACCCGGGTGGCACGAAGTCCCCTGGAGGCACCGGAAACTCCCGGGTCGCATCGCCATTGCTTGAAGAGTCGAGGAAGAACAGGCCCGCCGTCCAGCGGGTCGAGGACAGGTCCGGGTCGGATTCAAAGCGGATTTCTTGAGTCCAAAGCTCCTCCTGCTGAAGCACTCTCGAAAATCCGAAATCAAACGGGCTTAAGTCCAAATCGGTCAAAGACGGGTCCAGATCCCAATCCTGATAGGAAGTGGTTGCCGTTAACTCCCCCTGCTCTAGCGCCTTCCGCAGTTGAAAATTCAACTGGAGCCTATCAAGCTCGGTGATCCCCACCACATTGGAGGAAACTTCATACGGATCAGGGCTAAACAGCGAACTTAGTCGGGTCCCTCCGTCTTCAACGGTTTCAACAAAAACACCGAATCGCATTTCCAGATCATCTGAAGGATTGAGGTAAAAATTCAGGCGTCCACTAATCGACTCGCGGTCATCCTCTGTATCACCCGTAGCTACGTTATCAATATAACCATCACGTGTGTTGTAACCCGCAGAAACACTGTAGGCAAAGGTATCGCTTACCGGGGCGCTCGAATGCGCCTGCACGATGATGTTGTCGTAGGACCCATATTCGAGTGTCAACCCCTGTTGTGCGTCAGTCCCCGGGCGCAGCGTCCGGATATCAATCATTCCAGAAGAAGCATTCCTGCCGTAACGCGTGGATTGAGGTCCGGAAAGAATGGAGATACTGGCGATATTCACCAGCTCACTGGGATAGGTGGAAACGGACCCGCCTGGAACTCCATCCACATAAAGTCCTACCGACGGTGACCCAAAAAATATGGAATTTGCACTTCCGCGTAGAGAGATGATGTCTCCAAACCCCCGGGTATCGCTATTGATAAAACTTAAGTTAGGCGCCAATCCGCCCAGATCCTGAAGCTGGGTCGCTCCATAAATATCAAGAATATTTGCATTCAGCTCCGACTGAGAGAGCTCGACCTTGATATCCTCAAACCGATACTCGGAGCGGACTTCATAAAGATCCAACTCAACAGTATCCATCTGCTGAGTGCGATTCTGAGCCTCTAAAGCAACCGGCAATAGAGGCAGCGTTAATACTGCGAAGGATGAGATATGATTACGTAGCATGTTTAATTTACAAGATATGGCAGAAACGTTCTTGAGTTGGGAAAGGTAACGGAAAACTCCAAATCACATTCAGACTAGGTCTCAGTACAAAGAGAAACACTTAAAGTAAGAAACAGTCGGCAGTCCAAGATTGAAATTACAGGAAAACGACATTAGTTCCGTACACTTTATCCAACGCAATCATCACTATTTAACCCTAAGAACCATGAAAACCCTTCTACATTTCTCCCTCATCCTCGGTTTTACTGCCACCGCTTTTGCCGACTGGAACAACTGGCGGGGCCCCGATTTCAATCTGAACGCGGGCGATCAAGATTTTCCGAGCGAATTTTCAGATTCGAAGAACGTGCTCTGGTCTGCGGAAATACCTGGTGAAGGAACCTCTACGCCCGCGATTTGGAAAGATACGCTGTATATTACCTCAATGGCAGGCGGTATGGATACTCTTATGGCCCTCAATATGAATGGTAAGCTTAAATGGGACGCCCAACTCGGCAAAGGTCGCGAGGGCAGCCACCGTCAGGGAACCGGCGCCAATTCAAGTCCTGTCGTCGATGATAGTGGAGTCTTTGTTTATTTTAAGTCCGGAACGCTGGCTAAACTCTCTCACTCCGGTAAAGAACTCTGGAAGACCAACCTGCTGGAAAGATACAGTATCGACACCCACTGGTGGGACGAAGGCTCTTCACCCGTATTGGATGACGGAAAGGTGTTTGTGGCAGTCATGCAGCAACCGGAAACCCGCCAAGGGGACAAAGGACACGCCTATGTCGTAGCATTCGATGCCAAATCGGGCAAGGAAATCTGGCATGTGGAACGCAATCTAAACGCTCCCGTGGAATCCAACGACGCCTACACGACGCCTTTGATTGCCAAGGTTGATGGGCAGAAACAACTCGTTATTTGGGGAGCCGATCAACTGACCGGGCATTCCCTCAAGGACGGTAAGATCATCTGGAACAGCAAAGGATTCAACCCCAACGATCATAAGAACTGGAGAACCATAGCCTCTCACACGATTAAAGACGACATCGCAATTGTGCCATTCGGACGAGGCTATGCTGTCGCAGGAATTCGCATGTCAGGGAAAGGTGATATCACCCAAAAAGCGCGCCTCTGGGAAATTAAGGATATCGGTCCCGATGTTCCAACACCAGCTATCTACGGGGACCTTGCAATCGTTCTCAATGACCGGGGCGGCGTTACCGCTATCGACATCGAATCCGGTAATATCGCTTGGCAGGACGAGTTTCCCCGAAAGGCAGCCAAGTATTTTGCATCCCCAGTGATCGCCGGTAACCGTCTTATCAGCGCCCGCTACGACGGGGCCGTGCTGGTTGCAGAGATCAGCAAAAAAGGCATGAAGTTTATCAGCGAGAACAGCATGGGTGAAAACGAGAGCGTTATCGCCACACCTGTTCCGCACAACGACCGGCTCTATGTTCGAACAAAGGGTCATCTTTACTGCATAGCAAATAACAGCTAACCCTCTAAACACCATTTCCTATGATTAAGAATAGCCTTGTAGTGAGCTGTGTACTCACATCGACAACCATCTCAGCCTTGTTCGGTTCCGGCTGGCCGCACGTGAACGGCCCGAATCACGACCGGGTCTCCAAGGAATCGATTGAAATTACCTGGGAGAGCGAAACACCCCAGCCTAACTGGCGGGTGAAATGCAACGGTGGCTTTAGCTCTTTTGTCGTGGGCGAGGGTATCGTTGTGACCGTTCTTCCTGGGAAGATTGACGAAGAAGCCAAGGAGGTAGTTGTCGCTTTAGATAAAGACACCGGTAAAGCGATCTGGAACACCCCTCTGGGACCTGCGACCTACGACGGCGGTGGCAATAGTGGAGCCGAGGGCAATAAGGGTGGCGATGGTCCACGCGCAACGGCAGTCATTGATGAGGGGAGAGTCTATGTTTACGGCGGACAATTCGACCTCTATTGCATGGACGCAAAAAAAGGCACCATCCTGTGGAAACAGGACATCCAAAACGACTTCAACGGCCATATGATCAAATGGCAAAACGTCATGTCTCCTTTGATCGTCGATGACAAGGTCCTCGTATCAGGCGGAGGAAAAGGCCAGGCTTTCCTCGCATTCAACAAGATCGATGGAAGCCTCGTCTGGAAATCCGGCACAGGCGCAGTGAGCCACGTGACCCCAGTGCTCACGACTATTGATGGCATGCAACAGGTGCTCTTTATGATTCGCAGCGAGCTTGTCTCGATCAATCCAGACACCGGAAAAGAACTTTGGAGTTATCCATTCAATTTTTCAACATCCATGGCAGCATCACCCGTCGTATGGAAGAACATGATACACATCAGCGCTGGCTATGGAACCGGTGGTGCGGGCATAGAAGTCTCCAAGCGGGGAAGCAAATGGAAGGTCGATGAACTTTGGCGCAAACGCGGCAATCGGGATATTGCCAGCCACTGGAGTACTCCCATCGCTCATGAGGGTTACCTTTACGGACTGTATAGCTTTAAAGAGTATGGAGACGGGGACTTGAAATGTATCGACATGCGCACGGGCGAGATTAACTGGCAGGAACCCGGTTTTGGCCAAGGACAGATGATCATGGCCGACCAGAAGTTGTTCGTCCTGACCGACTTTGGACAAATGAAGGTAGTCTCCCCCACCCCGGATTCATACACACTTCTGAGCGAAGCCACTGTGATTGACGGAAAATGCTGGGCCACACCTGCCATCAGCGACGGGACCCTATTTATCCGCAGTACCACCGCAGGAGTCAGTATCGACCTCTGAGGTTCAAAGACACCGGGAAAATAGTTTCTCAATTTAGTGGAATGCGATGCGGTCGTAGTCTTAAGTCGTATCTAGACTACAACTCTTATACCCTGTATCCATGAAAAACAATAAACTGCTCCTACTCCCCCTGTCCCTGTTTCTCGCTGCCTGCTCACCTCAACCAGACGCACCCGAATCCCATATCGGCGTTGGCGCCAAACCGGTCGAAGGGGCAAAACTCGTCCTCGACGGCACACGGGCGTCACTCGACGCGAACTGGGAATATTGGGAAGGCCCGCGATTCAATTCAGAAATGCCCATCAAATGGCTCGATGCAGTGGATCCCGTTGACGGAGGAGCTGTAATCAGCGCCAACGATCCGGCCGCAGCCGGTGGCAAATACGGTAGCGCTGATATTGTAACCAAACAAAAGTATGGCGACAAACGGGTCCACGTGGAGTTCCTCATCACGACCGAAGGTGGCAACAGTGGTGTGTATTTGCAAAACCGTTACGAGATTCAGATTCTAGATGGCGACAAGACCAAGCACGGCATGGGCGCAGTCATCAATGAAACCGAATCTCCCTACCATGCCTACAAGGGTCTTGGTAAATGGAATGCCTATGACATCACCTTCAAAGCGGCCCGCTTCAAAGGCGGCAAGCTAGTCGAAGAGCCCTTAGTCACTGTTTACTTCAACGGAGAGAAGGTGCACGAGAATGTAACCATCAATAAAGTATGGGGCGGCGAAAACTCCGGACTCGATGGAGGCAACGATAATGGCTTCGGCATCACCGATCGTCCCGGCGGGCTGAAACTCCAAGCCGAAGGCCACGACGTCCGCTATCGCAACGTCTGGATCAAGGAACTCGATCTCGGCGACGGCGATACCGATTTCTAGGTCCTAATATTGATCGTTAAACAAATCGTTATCGTTATCCTGATCTAAATCCCGATCTTTAGAGCTCCGAACCAAGTCCTCATTCAACGCCATGACCCTTTATCGAATTACTCTGATTTCGCTGCTTCTTTGTTTGCTGCCAGCGGTAGCCCTCGAAGCAAAAACTGCGGCCGTTCCCGCATCGATAACCCCCAATCCGCGCCTGGTTTCATACAAATGGATGTCTCTTGCCGAGTGGTATGAATTCCACGCACAAGACGTGGCCTTAGCCACCGAAGGATCCGCCCCTCTGGTATTCATTGGTGACTCGATCACACAAGGTTGGAACTTCGCAGGACAAAAATACTGGGACGAAGCCTTTGAACCATTAGGAGCCGTCAACTTTGGCATAGGAGGAGATACGACCCAAAACCTCCTATGGCGTCTCCAATATGGAGCGACCGAAAACCTCGATCCGAAAGCAGTCGTACTACTTATCGGAACCAACAATTTTTCGTTTTCCCATGATGATAAGCCGGAAACCATCGCCGCAGGCGTTATAGCTGTCGTGGATCAGCTCACGCTCTCCTACCCCAATGCGGATATCCTGCTTATTGGGGTTTTTCCAAGAAGTGAATTACCCGACCACCACCTCAGGACAGGCATCAAACGGGTTAATTCCATCATTTCCCAACTGGATACGCGAGAGCAAGTGACATATCTCGATATAAGCAATCAGCTCCTCGAAGCCGACGGTTCATTATCCAAAGAAGTCATGCCCGACTTCCTACACCTGTCTGAAGAGGGCTATAGACGTTGGATGGAATCCATACGACCCTGGATAGAAAAGCGAGTGCCCTGAAACCCGTGGATCTAAAATACACTCAGCCTATCACAAACGGCTCCCGATAGTCTCGAGGCTCAAACAAGGCCTGCGCTACCAACTCACTGCGAGAATCCTCAACGTTCAAGCGATCGCCTTCGGAGTTCACCGAGACCCAGGAACCCAAAGTAAGTGGATTATTTTCTACACCTACACCGTTGCGCTCAAGGTTACCACGAATGCCATCTACGACCGCTTCCACAGCCGGCCCCTCACCCATGCGCTCTTTGATGCTGTCGAACGAAGCGGGAAACCCTGACCGGTAGGATAGATTAGCTAAGTGGCATAGCTCGGCTCCTTGAACACCGATTTTTAGTGGACAATTAAGCTGGGTCGAATCCCGGTTTCGCACGGCGTCGATAAAGTTATCGATATGCGCCTTCACGGATTCACCGGAGAAAGACGTGATTCGTTTTCCGGCATTCGTATAAGCCGATACGCCGCCAAAGCCGAACACAAGGTAGCCAGATTCACAGTGTATAATCACTCCGTTGCGAGTCCCTCTTATATTGTCCATGTAGTCCGCACCCGATTTGTGTGGATGGTTTCGAATCTCAGCAAAGACCGGATAATCGCCATAGTCCAAGTATGCCAAATGCTCATTCGGTGTTTCCCCATCATCTTGATGCAGGAAACGCCCCCCGATACTCATAACCCGTCTCGGCTGGCGATGATCACCCATGATCCTGCGAAGGTTATCCACGACATGGGCACCGATATTGCCCATATCGCCGTTCCCTGTAGGCCACTGCCAGTGCCAGTCATAATGGAGTTTCTGGCGCATCAGCGGCTCCAACGGCGCAGGTCCCTGAAACAAATTGTAATCGACCGAAGGCGGAATCGGCTGTGGTCCAGCCACCCTCCCCATGGAGATTCTTTTTTTGTAATCAATACCGTGTACCCATTTTACGGCCCCCAGAGTACCGGCTCTCAAATACTCGATCGCTTCATCGTAACTCTTATTAGATCTCGCCTGAGTACCGGCCTGAACAATACGGCCATATTTGTCACCAGCCTCCAGCATTCTTCGCCCCTCCCAGATGTCATGAGAAACGGGTTTCTCAACATACACATCCTTTCCAGCCTGGAGGGCCCAGATCGTCATCAACGCATGCCAGTGATTCGGCGTCGCGATCACCACCGCATCAATATCTGCATCATCCAACAGGTCTCGTACGTCCCGGTAAGTTTTAACCGCCTGTCCCCGCTGTTTAAACCGCTCCACTTCCTCATCCAGATGAAGTTGGTCCACGTCACAGATTGCCCGGACCCGTGCACCTTTAGCTGCGAAAAAATCTTTGCAATGATCTCCGCCTTTCCAACCGACACCAACGATACCGATGCTGATATCACCATTGGAGCCGTGCGAGTTGGCCCAGAGGCTTGTCGACAAGGAGCCGCTCAAAGCAGTTCCGCCTAATGCCAGGGTCGATTTCGCCAAAAATTCTCTTCGGGGTAGTTGTTTCATAGCACTTAAACTTACGATAAACGTCTATCGAGTCCATCCTTGATATCTACTCGACACTCAAGAAACCCAAGCTGACTTCAGCTTCATGTATGACAGGCCTTTCTATCGAAGCCGGATAGTTCGGATACTCAATCTTAACGACAGCGACTAAAAGATTTCTCGCAAAGAACCGACAAAAACACGATCCTGACTGCCTCGATCTGACCCCATATGAAAATTTTACAAGCACTCGCTCTTTTCTATCTCATTCAGGCCTGCTTATTTGCCAAGCCCAACATCGTTCTGATTCTCACCGACGATCAAGGTTACGGGGATGCCTCGAGCTATTGGCCTGATACCGATCTTAAAACACCGGTGATGGATCGGGTCGCGGCCAACGGTATACGCTTCACGCAGTTTCGTGTTAATCCTCTCTGCGCACCTACCAGATCGAGCATCATGACAGGAACGCACAGTATCTACAATGGCATGTGGCGCGGCCCCTCAGGACCCAAGCAAGACCCGGACGGCAACGTGATCAAACCCGACACCCGCGTTGTGCACGACGACGTGCGGATGCTACCCGAGTTCCTGAAGCAAGCAGGTTACGCAACCGGCATTTTCGGAAAATGGCACCTCGGTTACGACGAAGACAACGTGCCCAACACGCGTGGATTCGATGAATTCGTGGGCTTCCCCGGAGGCGCGCATCCTTACTGGTGGAGCAAGAATTCAAAGATCGAACACAACGGTAAGCCGCTCAAGACCGACAAACATTTCACTGATCTATTTGCCGATGAAGCCATCCGTTTTATTGAAACGAAGAAAGACCAACCCTTCTTTTGCTACCTCGCGTTCAACGCCGTGCATGGACCACTACGGACGGAGAACAAACCCGTCGACTCCGCCCGCCCTGATTGGCTGAAACACTACGAAGAAGCGGGCGTCGCCCAACCCCGCCGCGACTACAATGCGGTGATGAGTCATGCCGATGCCCGGGTCGGAGACGTTTTGAAAACCCTTGAAACGCTGGGCCTCACCGGAAACACGCTCGTCATCTACCTTTCCGACAACGGCGGTATCACCCACACCTACCCCAGCAACAACGGTCCGCTCCGAGGTGGCAAAGGTGAAGCCTTCGAAGGCGGTATTCGGGTGCCGGCTGTCATGCAATGGCCTGGCACGATACCAAAGGGTTCTGTTTCAAACGCGGATGGCGTACACTTCGATCTTTTCGCGACGATACTCGAGGCTGCGGGTGTTCACGTCCCCAGAAAGAACGGAGCCTTAACCATGGACGGGATCAGCTTACTGCAACACCTGACCAGCGGAGGAGAAACGCCCCTTCCAGATCGTGTCCTTTTCTGGGACCTTTGGGGTAAGCAGGCAGTCATCGACGGTCCGTGGAAGATTGTGGGAGACTCTGGCAATCACAATGGCAACTTCAACAAGGCCGTCACAGCCGCTAAGGCTACCGATTTCATGCTCGTCAACCTGAGGGTTGATTTGGGAGAAACCAAAGACCTGAAAGATAATCACCCAGCCATCTACCAAAACCTAAAAGAACAACTCATTAACTGGTTAAGCAAGGGACAACCTTAAGGGAAAAGCGGAAGCGAAGCGCGACTATCCGAGCACCAAAAACGCTAAACAACAAGGTCCGTTCGCTTAGTCCCACCCTTTTTGGCGTTTTTCAGTTGGCTGATCATAGAATTCCTGAGTTAAGGAACGCTATTATACTAAATCCTGAACGGATAATAATAGGGCGACGAATATCTCCCGTATTTTCATGAATCCAACAATAAAAACATCCTAGGATGGCTCTGGAGAGAAAGGCGTGCAGTGACAGATGAACAGCAGAAAATTCAGCGGCACAAATAATGGAAGATGCTCCGACCGAAAAGCTACAATAACTGAAGACGACAGCCATCGAAATGGATCGTCTGCGCTGCAAATCGCCTGAGATGATAAGACGTTAGTTGATGATGTTTCTAATCGCCCACAACGGTGTGTGTCTGCTCATGCTGCAAAGCAGCCAAGCCTATGGAATCCCCCGCAACAAACTCAGCCTAGCCATCACTATCGCCACCCTCAATGAGTTCCGCAAAAACCCCCATCGCCCACAAACGAAAGGCAAAGCACATAACTACTAAATCTTAAAACTAATCGCTACCGACACCGTCATCCAAAGACCCGATCAGTACGAACCCAAAGTTCTTAAAAAACGGCCCAAAGCGCGGCAAATGATGATGCACCAAGGGCTAAATTAAAAGAGCTTCTCACTGAAAGAAAGTTTGGAAAGACCTGTATCGCTAATGCTTAACTTAGTGCCATTCACGACGGTCCCGAATGGCACTATCACCTACGATCGTGACGGACGCTCTTGTGAAGAGGGTATTATGATCATGTGAAACTACATGGTCTCTTTCAAGCAAAGGCAGGTAACCTCCGGGATGTGGTCAATTACCTCCATGTTGTCTCTTAGAGGGTGTCTAAAAATACCCTTTATATATAAAGAGCTGTACATGCGTTCATGAGTCTGCAATAGACTTAGAATGCGCGATAACTATCC
>CAYGQM010000094.1:0-20159 GCA_964352065.1 uncultured Opitutaceae bacterium | reverse complement strand
AGTACCTTCTTCATCTTTGCCGAATTCGTATTTCGTATCGACAAGAATTAAGCCGTGTTCCTGAGCAACCTGCTGTCCATAGGCGAACAACTGTAAAGCTGCTTTAGAACAGATATCCAGATCCTCTGAAGTCATAATTCCTCGACTGACAATCTCGTCGAGACTGACCGGTTCATCATGCTCTGATTTGGTCGTTGGCGTGAGGATATTGAGGGGCAATTTTTGGCTCTTTTTCAATCCTTCGGGAAGAGAATTTCCGCAATAGTTGCGACTGCCGTTCCGATAATGAGTCCACAGCGATGTGCTGGTTGAGCCTGTCATGTAACCACGGACTACAAATTCGATCATGAACACGTCGCATTTCCTGCCGATCGTAACCGCAGGATCCGGAGTCTCAATTAAATGGTTGGGGATGATGTGCTTCGTTTTCTCAAACCACCACCTGCTAGTCAGGTTGAGAACTTGGCCTTTGAACGGAATTGCCGCCAGGACTCTATCAAACGCGCTGAGTCGATCTGTGCATACGAAGAGAACGGTATCCTCTTTCGGATATATGTCTCTCACTTTGCCCTGAATCTTTTTTCCGGGAAGATGTGTTTCGGTGACACAGTTTTTAATTTGCGATCGAATAATTTCTCGGCGGTCCATGAGTCAGGAAGTGTAGTAGACGGCGTCCTGGTAGAATGGATTCCAGAGAATATGGGTATCCAAAATCGTTTGAAGTGTTTCACGGTCGTTCGGATCTTCCAACTGGATTTCCCATAGAGTAGAGCGCTTGATCTCTTTGATTCCGGAGAGTTCAAACCGATTGGTCAGTGTTTCCAGTTTATGTTTACCAACCAAGTCGTCTTTGTCGTGAACGAGTATTCGAACCTTAGAATCTCCTTTGGGAATATCAGTTATATACTCTTTGTTGGAATTGAATAGCTCACCCGACTGAATGATTTTTTCTTTAATGTCTGCGGGTGCATCTTCCAGATCGACCTCCCAGTGGGTCTTTCGTGTGATCCCGACTCGTATTCTGGCCACTTCGAGTGCTTTATGAACGGAATGGGCGGTGTTGTCGGTTATGACTAGGTTTATCGGAAGTTCAAAACTGTTCGGTTTCGCTTTAAAATCTGATAATTCGACGGGGGGTGCCGTAAACTTACAATGGACGACTTCAGTTACTTTCCGGTCTTTAATATAGGCCTTCATGGAAGTGAATATGGGATCGCCTTCCAGCACCCTTTCCGGGTGGGGCATAATTGCCATAACGTTTCCAATCGGGTTGGTGACAGCGGCGAGATTGTGGACGGACCCATTTGGATTGGTGGGGAAGTTGGGTATTACATTTCCTTTGGCGTCGCTGTATTGAAACGGTGTTTGGCCACTCTCAATCATTTCCTTCAAGAGTGGATCGGGAATGACAAACCTCCCCTCGGCATGCGCCAACGGTATGTGTATGGTCTCACCTTTTTTTAGGTGTCTGGTGAAGGCAGACTTTGGGGGATCCACGCTCAGTCTGAGATGAGAAAATACGTTGTAGAATCCTGTCCCCAGAATGTGACCATCCTTTTCTCTACGATTTGGCGCCAATGCCATTCCTATCTTATACCCTTGCAGCCCGGGAACGAGGCCTGTTTCAACGAGAATTTGTGCTCCATTGCATATGCCCAATACTGGCTTTCCTGTTTCCGACTGTTTTCGAACAATCTTCATGACGGGATCTAGTGAGGCTATAACTCCAGCCCTCGAACGGTCCTCATAAGAAAACCCTCCTACAATAACATAGCCGTCGAAACCTTCTAACAAGGTGTAATCCTGATTCCACAGAAACTCGACGGGTTCCATCCCAGCGCGGCGGACTGCCGCAATCGATTCGGTTTCGCAGTTACTACCTGGGAACTGAATTATGGCGATTCTGATCATTTGTGAAGATGCACGTCACAGGGACCTTCAATGATTTTTCCAATTTCGTATGCGGGGATATTTTTGTACTGGCTTAGAATCTCCAGGGCTTCTTCTTTCGAATCTTGCCGGACGATGATAACATAGCCGATTCCCATATTAAAGGTGCGATACATCTCGTGTATGTCCACATTGCCGATCTTTTGGATGACATCAAAGACAGGGAGGTTCGGCCATGAGCTGATATTGATTTCTGCCCGACAATTATGGGGAAGTACGCGTGGAACATTCTCTATGAAACCTCCTCCGGTTAGATGGGCCATGCCATGGACCACCACATTGGATTCCAGCAACGAGAAAACGGGCTTTTTGTAGTTCACGTGCGAAGCAAGTAGAGCATCTCCTACCGAGGCTCCCAGTTCTGGTATGCGGCTTTCTGTTGTGAACCCACCGATTTCGAAAAAGACTTTGCGAGCGAGCGAGTAGCCGTTTGTCTGTAGTCCAGAGGAAGCAAGTCCTATAATACAGTCTCCCGGTTCGATGGTGGATCCGTTGATGAGTTTGTCTTTTTCAACCAATCCGGTAACGCAACCAACGATGTCGTGTTCGTGAAGCTGATAAGTGCCGGGCATCTCTGCAGTTTCTCCGCCAACCAGCGATATGCCGTTTTCTTTACAGGTATCTGTCATTCCGCGAACGATTTCTTCAACAATCTCAGGAACCAGCTTTTGATTCGCGACGTAGTCCAGAAAAGTCAGAGGTGTAGCTCCGTGGACGATGATGTCATTACTCGTTGCGCTTACGACGTCTATCCCGAGTCCGTAGAACTTTCCCGCCATTTTCCCGACCGTTACTTTGGTCCCAACTCCATCGATACTCTGGATTAGAACAGGATTCTTGTAACCTTTGATGAGGTCTGTGAGGTCAAACATGGAGCCGAAGCTGCCAAGACCTGTTAGCACGTGGGGCGAAAATGTACTCTTTACGTGGTCTTTGATCCGAGTGACCGCTTCGTTTCCAGCGTCTATATCCACACCGGCAGATTTGTAGTCAATTTTGCTCATAATAGTTTTTCGCGTAATCCGTTTTCCCAACGCTCTTTAGCTTGAGCGAGGTCCAGATCAATGGAGTGTTGGAGTTTGAGTCTTTTATCAGAGGTTGTTTTTCCGATGATTTGGTAATCAAGATTTCTTTCATTCAGCAGGACTGTGACTGCATCCAGATGTTCGGCAGTGACTTCCAGGATGAATCCGCCAGTTTCAGAAAAAAGTATTTGGAGTGGGCTGAGTTTGGATTCTACGGAGATTATGCAACCAATCTCGTTTTCGAAACTCATTTCTGACAGTGCGACTGCGAGGCCTCCGTCTGATATATCGTGCGATGCAGCGACGTATTTCGCATCGATCAAATCAATGACGGCGTAAATTTGTTTTTGAACTTCTTCGAGATCGGGGGTTGGTAGAAAGGCCCCCAGCTCTCCTTGATAGTCGTAGTAGACAGATCCTCCAAGTTCATTCTTACGAGCACCAATCATCACCAGATTCGATGCTTCGTGTTTGAAGGACGCTGATACGGCTTTTGACACATCCGGGAGCGTTCCGATACAGCCTATGAGTGGACTAGCAGGAATACTGCCGTTCTTTGATTCGTTGTAGAGAGAGACGTTGCCCGCGACGATCGGAACCGGGTGGCCGGGGTGTTCTTTCAAGTGAATCGCTTTACAGGCGTCAGCTACTCCATGGATACCAGCGACAAAAATACCCATTTGGTTTTCCTTTTCCGGATTTCCGAAACAAAGACAATCGGTGACTGCCTGAGGTGATCCACCCACCGCAGCGATATTGCGAAAGGCCTCGACCACGGCGTTGATGGCTCCCTGTCGAGCATCGATGGAGCCATACCGTGGATTCTGGTCCAAAGTTACGGCTATGCCCGTATTGCGAATTTCCTCGGGGTATTCGTCACCTTGGAAGGGCTTTATTACGCCCGCATCCGCTTTGCCGGTTTCGATGACGGTATTCCCTTGGACCTGTTTGTCGTAGGTTTCAAAAACGGGTGCCCGCGAAGCTATATTTTCATGAGCGAGCAAGTCCAGTAGAACTTGTGACAGGTTCTCTGGTTCCGGAAGATCCGGTTCTTTGAGCTCATTCTTCGTATGGGTGTAAGGACGGTTGTATACCAACCCTTCCGTTACATCCTTGGCATTTGCGTCTACGAGAACCTGTCCTTTGTAAGTGACTTTGTAACGGCCATCGCCCCGGATTTTTCCGACGACACAGGCAGCTGCTTTTTCCGAAATATTGGGGAAATCGAACGTTTTATTGTAATGATCCAAAACAAGCTGAGTGACTTCAGGTGGTGTGGCCCACATGAATCGTTCCTGAGTTTCTGAGCACAGCATAACGGCGGGTGCCAAATTATCCATCCCCACGTGCACGTCGTCCAGGAAAACGTCTGCGCCGTATCCGGCGCCGTCAGCAATCTCAACACTTGCGCAGGCAATTCCTCCGGCCCCCAGATCCTTAAACCCGACTTTATCGATCAAGTTCTTTTCTTTGAGGATTTTACAAAGTGCGTAGGTTGATTTGAGAATATGCCTTTCCAAAAACGCATTGGGGTCCTGAACGGCTCCCTTATTCTTTTCCTTTTCGTCTTCTTCCAGCTCCAACGAAGCGAAAGATGCACCCCCGAAACCACTGTTGTCAGTCGGCTTACCAATCAGGATCAAATCATAGCCTTCGGCGTTTTCCGGGGCGTAGGAATGAATAATATCATCCTCGCAAATGGCACCCAGTGTGAGCACCGTAACGAGACAGTTTTCATTGTAGCCGGGGTGGTAATAAAGGTCGCCACAAACATTTGGAATGCCGAGTGGGTTACCATAACCGGCAATCCCTGCGACTACGCCTTCATGGATCCATTTGGATTTTGGGTTTTTGATCTCTCCGAATCTTAGACCGTCTCCTATAGCTATAACTTTGGCTCCCATGCAACATACGTCGCGGACATTCCCGCCTACGCCGGTAGCTGCTCCTTCATAGGGAACGATCTGGCTCGGATGGTTGTGAGATTCGTGGGACAACGCAATTCCGTAGCGTCTACCTTGGTTATCAGTTGCTACTCCAACGATTCCTGCATCTTCTTTGGGGCCGAGTATGACATTAGGTCCGTCGGTTACGAACGCCCCCAAGTGTACACGACTGCTTTTATAGGAGCAATGCTCAGAGCCCTGAATAGACCACAGCACACATTCTGCGATGGTAGGGGGGCGGTCCAGAATCTCGTTCTGTATCTTCAGAGCTTCAGCTGGTGTCAGTGCCAGGTTGTAGTCTTTCAGCAGTTGCTGAATCTGGTCGTTAGTTTTGTTGTTGAAGTCCAGGTGCTCGTCTTTTGAGGACATGTATTGCGGCGGATGGAGTGGATTGGACGAGTTAAAAGAGGGTTGTTCCAGAAACGATTCATCAGTGCAAGGCTGATGTTAAAGATTGTCTCAGTTTTGTGATTTTTTGGCTACGACGATTGGATGGCTCTTCGGATTTTTCCCTCTACGAGTCGAATATCGACAAAGTCTCTTATGCCTTCGACGCCCCAGATGTTGGAGGTGGCATATTCTTCGCCGCGTCCTAGAAAATGGTAACCCAATTCATTGGCTAACCGCATATCAGATCGAGCATCTCCTATATAAACGATCGATTCGAAGTCCTTGCCGTATTTTTGCCGGGCATCTTGATGAGCAGCTTTCATCGCTTCTTTTTTATATTCGTAGTCACAACATGAATACAAAATCCATTCATCGAAATCAAAACCTGCGGCGGTCAGCTTGAGCTCGGCAGTAAACCGCCAACCCGCAGTGGCTACACCAAACATAAAGTTTTCACTGTCTTCCAGGTGCTCGATGAATTGGTGCGCTCCGGGGATAGGGGGTATGGCTGCAGGTTCTTGGTCGAGGTGTCCGCTTAGCAACTCTATGAAACGTTCCTTGCATTTTTCGATGTCATCAGGGTGGCAAAGTTTTCCCATTTCTTCGCGCATGACTTCCCGAATGATTCCGCTATCGGTGGGGTTTGCGAATGACTCCCAGTCAGTCTTGATTCGTCGAAGTCCCAGGCCTTCACAGACAGCCTGGGGGAAGAATTTGTTTTCGAGGGGGAGTGAATCGACCAAGGTGCCGTCAATATCAAGCAGGATAAGATTCATAAGATGTGCGGAAACCTTTTGATTATTAGAAGCCTCCTGGAAGCCCGCCTGGAAAACCGCCCATGCCGCCGCCTTTCTTGCCCATCATCTTTTGCATGCGTTTCATTTTACCACCCCGCATCATCTTCATCATCTTTTTCATCTGATTAAATTGCTTGAGCAGTTGATTGACATCGGAAACCCGGGTTCCTGAACCATTGGCTATGCGAACCCTGCGACTGCCATTGATCATTCCGGGACGGCTTCTTTCTGACAAAGTCATGGATAGGATGATCGCCTCGGTCTGGCCCATTTGTTTGGTTTCCTTGTCTCCCACCTCCATGCCGCTCATGCCTGGCATCATTCCCATGATTTTGTCGAGAGGGCCGAGCTTTTTGACTTGTCGGATCTGAGAAAGGAAGTCGTTCAGATCGAAGTCTGCGCTCTTCATTTTCTCAGCCATACGCTCGGCTTCGTCCTGATCGATTTTCTCCTGTGCTTGTTCGACCAAAGTTACCACGTCACCCATACCCAGGATACGTCCAGCCATACGATCGGGATGGAAAACTTCGAAGTCTTCCATCTTTTCCCCGGTTCCCGCGAATTTGATCGGGACCTGAGTAATCGATTTCATTGAGAGAGCGGCTCCACCTCGGGCATCGCCATCGAGCTTGGTGAGGATGATACCTGTTATACCCACTTCATCATTGAAATGGCTGGCTACGTTGACCGCTTCCTGACCAAGAGCAGAGTCACCAACCAGCAAGATTTCGTCGGGTTGGATGGTGTCCCTTAGTTTCTTCAGTTCGCCGACCAAGTCGTTGTCGATTTGTAAGCGGCCTGCGGTGTCAAAAAGCATGACATTCGCCTGGTTATCCTGACCAAATCGAAGTGCCCGTTTACCGATGAAAGGCACGTCTTTGGTTGTGCGATCTGAGAAGAATAGAAGTCCTTCTTGGTTTGCCAGGGTTTCCAGTTGATCGATGGCCGCTGGGCGATACACATCACAACCCACTACAAGCGGATTTACTCCTCCTTTTTTGAGGTGCCGTGCGAGTTTCGCAGTCGTTGTAGTCTTTCCGGCCCCATGCAGACCGATCATCATGATCTTGAGGGGTCTATTGGGTGATAATTCAGCAGTGCCTTCACCTAGAAGCTTTGTTAGCTCATCGTTGATGATTTTTACCACCTGCTGTCCCGGTGTGACTGAGCTCAGCACATCCTGCCCGATGCAGGCTTCCCGGACTTTTTCTACGAATTGCCGGGCTACCTTGAAGTGAACATCCGCTGAGAGCAGGGCGGTGCGAACCTCCTTGAGGGCATCCGCCATGTTTTCTTCAGAAAGTTTACCAACGCCGCGAAGATCGCGAATCGTTTTTCCAATTCTATCGGTTAGGTTATTAAACATAAGAGCAGGTCGGGAAAAGGATCGAATTAAGTGAATCGTTTAGTGTGACACAAATTATTTCGGGAAAAAGAAACTGATTTTCGATTTTCATTGAAGGTCCGATTGTCAAAGCAATGGTTCGAGTATGCTTTTGGGGATAGAAAGTTCCTGTGATGAATCAGCTTTGGCGGTATTTGATCCCGCGCAAGGCTTGGTATCCGATCTGATATATTCCCAGATTAAGACTCACCAAGCCTATGGGGGAATTGTGCCGGAACTGGCGAGTCGTGAACACCTGGAGGCGTTTATACCGCTTTTGGAAACACTGAAGACCGAAGCTGATTTCAGGCGCCTTTCGCAAATTGCAGTCACGACGGGGCCCGGCTTGGCTAGTTGTTTGGCTCTCGGTCTGGCAATGGGTCGAACTCTGGCTTTAGCCTTTGATCTTCCTTTGGTGGGAGTAAACCACCTGAGAGGCCATGTTTTTTCCCCTTTTCTGGGGCTGCATCGGGAGGATTCGCAGCATTTCGACGAAAACTATCAAGCTTTATTGCCTCATCTTGGACTCATTGTGTCGGGTGGAAACACCCTACTTGTCGAGGTTGATGAAGAACGAAAAGTTAGCGTATTGGGTGAAACCGTGGACGATGCTGCGGGAGAGGCGCTTGACAAAGGTGCGAAGCTTCTAGGTATGCCGTATCCGGGAGGACCGCTTATTGAGGAATTAGCGAAAGGAGGGCGTGCGGATCGTTTCGACTTCCCGCGGGGTATGGTGCAGTCTTCCGAAATGAAATTCAGTTTCTCGGGATTGAAAACCAGTCTTCGTTATCGGTTGGAGAAAATGTCAGATGATGAGCTAAGACGGGATCTGAATGATCTCTGCGCCAGTTACCAGCAAGCGGTTGTGGATGCGTTGAGGCACAAGACCCGAGCGATGTTGAGGAGAAAGCGTTTTAAGAGCCTGGGATTGTCGGGGGGGGTAGCCAATAATAAGACACTTCAGAAGTCGTTTAAAATGCTGTCTGAATCCCAATCGATACCGCTTTTGGTGGCGAATGCCAAACAGACAGGAGATAATGCGGGAATGATCGTTTTTGCTGCATTCGTAGATCCGGAAGGTGTTATTCCCGATGGGGCTGGTTTGTCAGTTAATCCCAGTTGGAAAGTAGTTTAATTGGGTCCTTGAGAAACAGGTAGTTACGAATTTTAGGGTAGGTGAACTTCTGGGTAATATTCCATATCAAAAATCTGTTAAAGCCGGTATGGGAAATGAAAACCCTTTAGGAGTGGGGAGAACGCACCACATTTTGGTTTGGATCGGCGAATTTTCTTTTAGGAAAATGGAGTCGATCCTAAGTTTGTTACTACAATTTTCTACTATGTCTCATTCTTCTATCAAACTTTCAGCTCGCGATGTGCAAAAACTGTCCAATCTGCTTAGAGAAAACATAAGCAGAGTAATCAAAGGAAAGGAGGACGTCGTTGAGAACGTTGTCATTTGCTTTTTAGCAAGTGGCCACTTGTTGATCGAAGATCTTCCCGGAGTTGGAAAAACGACTCTGGCGTATTCCATGGCTAAGTCTTTGGATTGCGAATTCTCAAGAATTCAATTCACGAGCGATTTACTGCCCAGTGACGTGACCGGGATCAGTATCTATGATGACCGCACTCGTGAGTTCGTCTTTAAGAAGGGCCCCATTTTCTCGAATATCGTTCTTGCCGACGAAATTAATCGTACCACTCCTAAGACACAATCCAGCCTTTTGGAGGTAATGGACCGCGGGAAACTTTCCGCAGACGGCGACACATACGATGTTGGAAGTCCATTTATGGTAATAGCCACTCAAAATCCTGTAGATTACGAAGGTACGTTTCCACTGCCTGATTCGCAAATGGACCGATTTTTTATGCGCTTGCATATGGGGTATCCAGATTTTGAAAGTGAATTGGAGATCCTTTCAGCGAAAGAAAACAATTATGATTCACTTTCCTTGGAAGCCGTTCTAACACCCGATGAGATCACTGCCTGTCAAGGGCATGTGAAAGAAGTATTTGTTGAGGATACGGTACTTCATTATCTGGTGAAGATTGTTGAAGCCACACGCACGGAAACGGAGTTTCGCCACGGGATAAGTCCGCGGGGAGCGTTGGCCTTGAAAGCGGCTTCTCAAGCCCGTGCGTTATACTATGGTCGCGATTTCGTAATTCCGGAGGATGTCTTTTCGATGGTGATTCCCGTTTTTGTCCATCGTCTTGCGTTGAAAAGAAGTACTTCCGACCCATTGGAAGAACGGCGAGTCGTGACATCGCTGCTTCGCAGTATTTGTGATTCTGTTGCTCAGCCGATATGACCGAAGTTCAGGTAGTCCCAACGTCTTTGGGCTCAGCCGAGAGCGGGGATCCAAAGCCGAAAAAGAGGTCTTTTTTTTCTAAGGTCTACAGGATGATTGTGCCTCCCAAGGGGCACAAAACGATCCCAACTATTTCGGGTTATTTTTTGATTTTTATCAGTCTGGCTATCGGAGTAGCGGCTTATAACACATCGAGTAACATCCTGTTCATTACGGTTTCGTTTTTGTTGGCGAGTCTGGTTTTGAGTGGAGTTCTATCAGCCCTGAACTTTTCAAAATTAAGTTGGCGTCTGATTGAACAGTCGCCTTATCGCGTGAATCGAAAAGCCTTTGTCAGAGTCGAGGTCGCTAATTCAAAGCGCTTTCTTACGACGTATTCGATCTGGTTCGATATGGTGGCAAGGATGAACGAAATAAACGGGCGACTTCCATTGGCAAGGAGGCTTAATCCCGACCGCAGTGTTTCTTTGGAGTGGTCATTTGTTCCGAATCGAAGGGGTATCGAGACCTTAGAGATAAAGAGTATCGGTTCTCAGTTTCCGTTTGGGTTTCTATCCAAGATGATGCCTGCTGAAAGAAAGGTAAGTTTCTATGTGTGGCCCGAGCGAATCGATTATTCTTTTACGCCGATAGGAGGATCGCAGATCCACTTTCAAGGTAGCACTCTAAAGCGCAAGGGATCCGGCGAAGATATGATCGGGATCCGCAATTATCAGCTTGGTGATCCGCGAAAGCTAATTAATTGGAAGGCGACTGCGCGTCGCCAGAAACTGATGGTTCGTGAGATGGCTGAGGACAAACAGCCGGGGTTCGTACTTGCGGTAGATACTTCGAACCGATCTTGGAAAGAGCCTTCGCATTTAAACCATCTTTGCCGTTTTGCGGCCTCGTTGGCCGAAGATTTATTCACCCATAATCAATTGAGTTCAACCATTATCAATGGTGGTGAGCCTATGATTATTCGTTGTGTGGCCGATCTTGAAGAGTTTCTAAATGAGTTATCTGTTGTCGAACCTGTAGCCCGAGTGTCGGATGTGGGTGCGCAACGGGCAAACGTCATTTCTTTCGAACCCGTATTTCCAGGAGGTGTGCATGCATTGGTTGGCCTACAAAAGGCAGGACAGGCTTAATCGGAGCGATGTAGCTGCGATCGCATGGTTCCTCGGCAACTTTCTGGCCTTGGTTTCTTTGAGCTCGGTTGTTTCATTAGACAACGCATCTAATGTCGTACCAGCTTTTTCGTTACTCTTATGCACTGCCGTATTTATTTTTCCGAAACTGCCGGGGATTATTCCTCCTTGGTTTTGGAAACTTAGTAATGTACTGTTGGTGTTTTTTTTGGTAGTTGATTTTTTGAGGTCAGAATTTGTTGCCGCGCTGATCAACCTGAATATTCTTTTGATTCTATTGCGCAGTCTGTCCTACCGGAAGAAGCGAGAGGATATGCAGCTGATTCTGTTGTGTATGTTTGTGATCGTAATCTGTGGTGTGCTTTCCATGTCACTATCATTCGGAGTGCACATTGTATTATTTTCGTGCTGTGCCATGGCGCTCCTGTTCGTGATCAATTTGCGTGAAAATGGAATGGAGATGGGGGCGAACGCAGAGACGTTTCAGAACTTTAGTTGGATCCAGTTTGTTAGCCATATATGGAGGAAATTCGATCTGCGTCACTTTGGATTTGGTCTGTTTCTTTTCGGAATACTGATCTGTTTCACGGTGGTGATCTTCATTTCTTTTCCGCGGTTTCACTTGGGAAAAGTCATTCCGTTTCTTCAATTGAAATCGGCTACTTCGTTTAGCGGATTCAGTGAATCAGTCGAGTTTGGTGAGGTGACGGAAATCAAGGATGACAATTCAGTGGCGATGCGAATTGATATTCCTGAAATCGGAGAATTTCCCTCCGCTCCTTATTGGCGAATGCTGGTTTTGGATCACTATTTCAACGGTCATTTTGGAGTGTCTGAAGATGCAAAGGCCCGGCGGGAGCCGCAAAGGGAGACGAACCGTTTTGGATATCGACCGAATTACTTGCACCAAAATTTCCCTAACCTCGGTAATGACGTTTGGATTTTTTATTTGGAAGGAGGTGTGAGTCGTTTTTTACCGACTACCGGCGTATATCGTGACCTTCAGTTTCAAAAACAAGAGTCATTCTTTTTCAATCCGTATCACCACACGCTCAATACAGAAGAAGTAAGTCCATCGGTTCAATTCTACCAAGTAACAGGGATGTCCTTCGACGATCGAGTCCCGGATGCCTATCTACCGACGACCCGAACGCCAATTACGAAGGTATTATTAGAAAACCCGTCGACGTTCGAAGCGGCTGAATATCCTGCTACCACTTTGAATGTGCCGGTGAATGATGAAGAACGAGAATATTTAAGGAAGACTGTGAATATGATCTGGAGCAAGCTACCTGATCGTGACCCGGTTCGCTTTGCTTATGCTGCGAGTCAGTGGCTGGGGCTTGAGCACATATACTCGACTTCGTTATCCAGGCATACGGGGAAGGGCGATCCTGTCATTCGGTGGATGCAGTCTGGCGAAGGGGGGCACTGTGAGTACTTTTCCGCAGCTTTAGTTCTATTGTGTAGAGAAGCTGGTGTGCCTGCCCGAGTGGTTACCGGATTCCATGGGGGAAGTTGGAACGGTTTTGAAAACTACTTCATGGTCAAAAATGCGGATGCGCATGCATGGGTAGAAGTTTTTGACGGAGAAAGGTATTGGAGGAGGGTTGATCCGACGCCTGGTGGAAATCTCGGAGTTATAGATATCAATGAGGCTACGGAGACAGCTACTTCATTTGTAGATTCCAGTGTAACTGCCTATTTGGATAGCCTGAGAATCTTGTGGTATCGAAGAGTCGTAAATTTCGACAATAAGGATCAGATGGAATTGGTCGAAGGAGTGTCCAGCTCTTATAAAGAATTCATAGCGTATGCAAAGGAACTAATTTCGGATGCGGTCGAAGGATTTAAATCTCTGGCATCGGATCCGTTTCAAAAGGAGAAACTAACTCTATTCGGAACGGCTTTTGTGACTTTTATGGCGGTCTATCTGATCGTTCGTGTCCTATTGTCGAGGGTAAGGGCTCGCGCTTATTTTAAGTTTTTTGGGACCCGAAAAAGAAAGCACATACAACAGCTAAAAGAACGCGTTCAGGCAGGGCGTCTTCTGGATCGTTTTCGTCATCGAATGTCCGAAAGTAATATGTCTGCCGACTCGATAGGCATTCTTGATGATCTATTGAAGATTCGATTTGGTGCGGTCGATTCTTGGCCATCGATTCAGTTGACGATGAAGCGGGCGAAGAAATTGATAAAGAACCTTTAGACCAAACTAACGGAGGGCTACATGTCCCATTTTTTCGAAGAACCGTTCCAGTATTGGCTGAGCGATCGGAACTGCAGTCGATCCCCCACCTAATGAGTCTCCTTGCTTTCCTTCAATGACTACGGCGATAACAATTTCCGGGTCTTCGATCGGAGCAAAGCAAATGGTCCACGCGAGGTGAGTCATGCCCTGGGGAGTTTGGACCTGAGCGGTTCCCGTTTTAGCAGCGATTCTGACCCCGGGAACTTTGATTAGTTTGGCGGTGCCATCCGTTGCAGCGGCCTCCATGCCCTCGAGTATCAAATTGTAGTCCTTGTCCATGAGGCCAATATCTTTTCGGCTCACTGTAGTTTGCCGGTACGGATCGAAAATGATCGTGGGATGAAACTCGGTTTCCTTACGAGCGAAAGCTGCGGTAAAACAGGCCATTTGGAGGGGAGTGACACGAAGGAAACCCTGACCTATGGAAAGGTGAGCCGTATTACCAGGATACCAGGGTTCATTTTGAGTTTCCTGTTTCCATTCTTTGGTAGGAACGATCATTTTATTGGCTTCAAATGGCAATTCGATCCCTGTCGGTTCATGCAAGTGAAACCGTCTAGCTTCACTGCTTATGAAATCGACTCCGATATCCTGGCTATGTTCGTAGAAGAATACGTTACAACTCACTCGAATAGCTTCTTGAAGATCGACTTCGCCATGTCCAAGGCGGTTCCAACATCGAAACTGACTGCGGCCTAGATTGAAGATACCGTCGCAATAGGATTTAGTTGTTTCGTCGATGAACCCGCCTCTGAGTCCAGCCATTGCTGTGACGATCTTGAATGTTGATCCCGGCGAGTAAAGGCCTTGCAGGGGACGACTTATCCAAGCTCCCCTTTCATTTATATCCTTGGCTACCTTATTGGAGATGAATGGGCTTAAGTCGTTAAGGTCATAATCCGGCTTACTTGCCATGACCAGCAAATCTCCGCGTTTGGCGTCTAATGCCACTACAGCACCTGATTGTGTTCCCAGACCCATTTCGGCTATGTCCTGAAGCTCCGAATCAAGTGTGATCTGTAAGTCTTTGCCCTTTACGGGTGTTTTTTGAATTTTAGGTTGAAACTGAAATCCAGAGGGATCGACAACCCAGATTTCCAATCCGCTTTCTCCCTGTAGTTTTTCGTCAAATCCCTTCTCAATACCGGTCTTTCCCTCGTAACCTCTCGCTTGAAAGGTCATGAGGTCATCGCCTGGCAGATCATCCGTATCCATCTCCTGCGTATTGCCAACGTAGCCCAGTGTGTGAGCAGCTAAGTTTCCATAAGGATAATAGCGTGCGTTTGCGGTGTAAATCTGAATTGGCGACTGAACGGGAATCTGTTCAAGGAGAAGCGCATACTCTTCAGGAGCCATGTCACTGATCAGTGGAAAGGGTAGAAGGAGCTGCTGTCCGAAGTGTTTTTCGATATCGTCAGAGTTGATTTCAAGGTTTCTACCAATGGCAGAACCTACTTGATTGATATACCTGCGGACGACATTTCTTCGCGCCTCAATGTTGATGTCTCCGCTCCCCGGAACCTTGTCTTTGGGAAGTGAATCGTAGTGTTTTCTGAGAATCTTAAATTCTTCTCGGAATTCAGGCCGTAATTCGTTTAGAAAAACGATTGCAGAATATCGAGGTCTATTGCCTACCAAGAGACGTCCATCACGGTCATAGATATTTCCGCGCGGACCCGGAATGATGATACGTCTGAGGGTCTGTCGGGCGCCTTTTTCTGAGTATTCCGAGTATTTGAAAAGCTGTCGATAACCCAATCCCACAGACAGAACCAGTAGCATCATAAATAGCAGATACGCGACGACTCTTAGGCGTATGTTGTAGTTACGAAATATTTCCAGGAAGTTCATTTGGTAGCGCGCAGAGTGGCTTCTGTATCTATATTAAACATCAATAGCACACTCTTGTGGTAGGCTATTAGCCATCCCGAAATGATGTAGAGAGTAATTTGAGACAGGAGAAGGTGGGTAAGGTTTAGGAAAACAAACTCGGAATTTACTGCGAACCTAAGACCGGCGAGTGTAGTGTAATATAGAAAGAGAAGTAGGTTAATTAAAAGAACCACGGGTTTAATGACTTCCCTGCGATCATGATTAATTCTATTCCTGAGATAATAGACGATGATGAAAATGAGAAGGTTTGGAATAAGGCTGGCACCCAGAGTCCAAGGCTCGCCAGAATCGTAAAAAATCGAAAACAGAGAGACGAGCCCGATCCCTTGTCCCAGAGGTAAATATAATGCCGGGAATGTGAGAAACAGGCCATTGATAAATAGGAAAAGAGAGATAGTCGCCAGGGTGTGGTTCAGCTGGCTCAAGAGTATTAGTCCAATGGCTTGGAGCCCCAAAAGGATAAGCCATTGAAAGGAATCGGGTGCCTTATCCATCCGTCTCCAACTTTCGCAAGATCGCTACTTCTCTCAATTCATTTAGATCTTTGGAGAGTATGACTTCACCGCTTTGGAAAAGACCGTCGCTGGACGCTTCCAAGTCTTGTACCCATCCGATCGTTAAGCCTGCTGGAAACACGCCACCAAGACCGGATGTTACCAGGCGCCTTGGGAAATCCTTGCCGATTCGGATATCAGTTGGAACGTTCTGAACAGAACCTTTGGGGCCAGTAAATGGACCTGAAATAGTTCCTTGATAGAGAACCGGGCGCTTGTCGCCTTCGAATACTGCTGCCAGGCGAATGTTTGGGGAGGTAATTAGATCGATGATTGATGTTGTGAGGTAGACTTCTCGGACTTTGCCAACAACTCCGCCGGAAAAAACCACTGGTGCTCCTTCGGGAATACCGAAGTTACTCCCTTTCACGATAGTTAGCTCTTGCCACCAACCGTTTGTGTCTCGCCTGGCTATTCTGGCGACTTCGGCTTGGTAAGAGGGGAGGGAAGGTAGGTTGAATAGGTCCTCGAATCGATCGACTTGAGCAGATAATGTTTCCAGTCCTTGTATTTGATATTGTAGCGTGGCGTTTAACCTGGCGAGATCGCGTCCTTCTTCGATCAGTTCTGTTTTCGATTCGATGCGCCCGGTCCAAAATTTTTGGCCATTTCTTACAAACGAACTACCTATCCATGCGGGGGCCTGGAATTCGTAGAAAAACTTTTCAGTGGCTGCTTTGAAAAATGGGGGTACAATCGACCAAAGAAGCAGAACCAAGCCCAAAACAATGAGCGGTCGTAGTTTTTGGTTACGCTCTTTGTTCAATGGATAGAACGGATAACGTTAAGTAGATGGATCAGCGTGGGCTTGAAACTTCGCCCAAGAGAGTCCCCAGATCTTCCAAAACAGCGCCTGTTCCATAAGCTACGGCACTGAGTGGGTCATCGGCGATGATTACCGGAAGTCCGGTTGCGTCGCTTAGCAGATGGTCGAGGTTTTTCAACATGGCTCCACCCCCTGCCAAGACAAAGCCTCGGTCCACCAGATCGGCAGATAATTCAGGTGGGCATCTTTCCAGAGCATTTCTCACGAGATCGACGATAGCATTCACGGTGTCGGTCAGCGCCTCTCGGATTTCCTGTGAGCTAATGTGTAAAGTCTTCGGAAGACCGGCTACGGAATCGCGCCCCTTAACTTCCAATGAAAGCTCTTCGTCCAGTGGTGCTGCTGAACCGATCTTAACTTTTATCTCTTCAGCAGTACGTTCTCCAATCAGCAGATTATAGGCCCGCTTCATGTAATTAATGATAGCAGCGTCCAGTTCATCTCCGCCAACGCGAATGCTCTTGGAGTAAACGATTCCCGCGAGCGAAATGATCGCAACTTCTGTCGTTCCACCCCCTATATCTACGATCATGTTTGCTGCTGGTTCATCAATAGGTAATCCTACGCCTATGGCGGCCGCCATAGGTTCTTCCAGTAAAAGCACGTCGCGTGCGCCTGCATGGATTGCAGATTCTCTTACGGCTCGCCTTTCTACTTCGGTGATTCCAGAAGGAACGGCCACGACAACTCGTGGGGGAACGACGCTCATATTGCTGTGCACCTTCTTTATAAAGTAACGCAGCATAGCTTCTGTGATTTCAAAGTCTGCTATTACTCCATCCCGCATAGGTCGGAGGGCTGTGATGTTTCCGGGTGTCCTTCCCAACATTTTCTTCGCGTCCAGTCCCACGGCATGCACCTTGCGAGTACCTGTATGAATCGCGACAACGCTTGGCTCCCGTAGAACGATTCCTTTGTCTTTTGCGAATACTAAGGTATTAGCTGTGCCGAGATCGATGCCGATATCGCTTGATAGAAACCCGAAGAAACGTCCTAACATGGGAAGTTTGAGTTAAGATTGAATTTGAGAAGAAGTGAGATAGGAAAAATTGGAAAGATTAGGACTTCTCAGATTCTGCTGGAGTAGTGTGTTCGGCAGACGACGGCTTGGTCTCTGCTGTTTTCGCTACTTTTGGACGTGGTGCAGGTTCCGGGTCCTCTTCCATGGCAGAGCGGAGATCATCTTCCACATCCTTGGTTGCTTTTTTGAATTCTTTCATGGCTTTTCCCATGCCGCGAGCGAGTTCAGGAAGTTTTTTTGCTCCAAATAACAGCAACACCAGAAATACGATTATGAAGATTTCCGGTGCTCCAAGGGACTGAAGGAAAGCGAGTGGTAAGTTGGGTAGTGTCATAATGTTTATTAGATAGAGTAGATTAATGGAATATGCCTAAAGATAGTGCAAGACAAGAGCTTGAGAGAATGAGTAATGCGTTGATTATTATTATGTGAAAGTAGATTCAGTATTTTTCAATCTCTTTACTTTCAGGAATGTATTCATTCGTGGTTTCAGGAAATTTTCTAAGAGACACTTCGTGACCGATTTTCGGGCGGCCCCTGATAATGATCATTCCAACGCTTAGGTCAGTCCGTAACCCGGTTGGTTTTAGCGTAGCGGTGATCTCAAGATGCTTATTTCTTGTATACAACTCGGTTGGCAAGGTTGGGTAACTCTTGTCCAGTTTTACCACGACGGTTGCAGAATTGAGGTCAACATGGGAGATGATACCTATTTTGTGGTATGGAGAAATCGTCAAATTCGGCTGGAAAGACTTGCTGCGAGGTTGTTCCGTAGATTCACAGCCAACCAGACACAAGCAAAGCAGCCAAGGGACAATCCGAAGCTGCATTTTGAAGTCCACCCCGATTATTGGCTTATTTGATTTTCGTTTTTGGCGATTCCCAGGTTTGATTCGACGTGGTCACCATCAAAAAATCCATACAATTGACGGATTCTGGTGGGGTGCCGCATCTTTCTAAGCGCTTTGGCTTCGATTTGGCGGATTCTTTCGCGGGTAACATTAAATTGTCTTCCGACTTCTTCCAAGGTACGGCTATAGCCATCGACCAAGCCGAATCGCAGTGAAAGAACTCTGCGTTCCCTTTCGGTCAAGCTGTCGAGGACATCAACTATCTTTTCGCGGAGTAAACTGTATGCCGTCATATCGTAAGGGTTTTCGGCACCCTTGTCTTCGATAAAGTCTCCGAAGTTTGTATCGTCACTGTCTCCAACCGGGCTTTGAAGGCTAATCGGTTGCTGCGCCATCTTCATGATCGATTGCACTCGTTCAACGGGCAGTTGCATCTCATCCGCTACTTCTTCGGCGGTGGGTTCGTGTCCCAATTCCTGATAGAGTTGCTTCTGGACTTGCATGACCTTATTCAACGTTTCGATCATGTGGACCGGAATGCGAATAGTTCTAGCCTGGTCTGCGATCGAACGAGTAATAGCCTGGCGAATCCACCAGGTGGCATAAGTGGAGAATTTATAGCCTCGTCGGTATTCGAATTTCTCCACCGCTTTCATGAGTCCCATATTGCCTTCCTGGATAAGATCCAAAAACGAGAGTCCTCGGTTTGTATATTTCTTGGCAATGGAAATGACCAGACGCAGGTTGGCCTCGACCATTTCTGTTTTGGCGCGATGGGCTCTGCGCATGGCAATGCGAACATCACGAACTAGATTTACGAGTTCGCTCGCATCGATTCTGTTATCGGCCCGGAAGATGCGAAGTTCTTCCAACATGCCGTCTTTTTGAGCGGTGGGAATCTTTTTCGTTTTGGAACGCTCGTCGAGGCTTAGATCATGATCGATCTCATCGATCCGTTTGATCTGTGGTCCTAGATCATTCAAGAATTCTTCAAAGACTTTGAGTTTGAAACAAAACTTTTTGAAGTTTGAAGAGAGCTGCCCTTCGTACTTCTTAAATCGAGTAAAGGCCCGTTTGGCAGTCGTTTCATTGTTTGCGGTCAAATGATCATTCCATGCTTTTTGGCTGCGTGCTTCCAAGTCTTCGACCGTCTCGAGCAGCTTGGGTAGCATCTTAAAGTAGTTTTCACGACTCTCTACTTTCTTATCCAAGACGACGCGATCAAATCGCTCTTCCCTGTTGATAAGTTTGTGAGCGAGTGTGATGTGAAAGTCACTGGTAATACCAACGGAAAAGAGAATGCTTTGTGCTTTGAGTTCAGCTCTCTCGATGCGCTTGGAAATTTCGACTTCCTGTTCCCTCGTAAGCAGTGGAACTTGTCCCATTTGCTTGAGGTACATTCTGACGGGGTCGTCGAGAATATCGTACTGAGAAGCTTTGACCTCTTCTTCCTCAGATTCTTCGAGCCGAGCTTTGTAACTCTCAACTTCCTCAGAGTCGATAATGTCAATTTCGAGATTTTCTAAAATCGAAATAACGTTTTCGATCTCATCAGGACTATCAATAGTTTCGGGGAGAGCCTCGTTAATGTTGGCAAATGTTAAGTATCCCTGTTCTTTTGATTGTCGGATCAGTAGACGAATTTTCTCGTTTATATCAGCCTCAGTTGCGTTCGATTTTTCTGATTTTTCTGAGTCGGTTCCTTCCTTGGCTTCTTTAGCTTCACGGGCAGCAGCGGCTTTGAAGACCTCTTCGACAAGTGCTTTGGTAGCCTGTTTTTCGATCTCTTCCTTTTCATCGGTCCACGAAACCGACACACTTCAGAGGAG